>NZ_JAKGBA010000018.1:0-66905 GCF_021532495.1 Pseudoalteromonas sp. Cn5-37
AGGCCAGAAAAAGCAAATTCCCATAGCATAAACAACACCAACTCTGACACACCGAGTAGGTAGCGGCTCAGTCCAACAAGCGATTATGCAACACAAACTGCGTGTCGCATAAATACTAAAATGTTATGAAATCAGGAGAAATACTGAGTGACTGGACTGGTCTTGGAACTACAAAGAGATGCTCTCGATCGCAATGTAAGGGTAAGCGACTTACTAAGAAAGGCGTTTGTCATATCTCGAAAGCTAAATATCTCGGAGATACAAGAGTGGATTAATTATGAATTAAATGGATACCCTCGTGAAGAGGATATAATTCCTGACTACAGAATGATTTACGGAACTCCAAAGATTTGGAACCCATACCATGGTTGGCAACCATTGAATTTCGGTGACCCAAAGATGGCCGACCAATTATCCAGCCGAAAGAACTCTCAAGCTATTGGTGAGTTAGATGAACTGGTAGCGAAGGATGCGTCAGGGGGGTTATATATGCCTTACCCTCAACACATAATTAACTGGCTAATGGAGCGCATGAATGTTCCTTTGCAGCCTTCACTATTAGTGCCTCATACTGAGGTCATTGGAATCTTGGATGCTGTTAGAAATAAAGTGCTCGACTGGGCATTGCAACTTGAAACGCAAGGAGTATTGGGAGAAGGGATGAACTTCACAGAAAAAGAGAAACAGTCAGCACATACCGTTACATATCATGTAACTAATAATATTGGTAGTATGCAAAACTCTCAATTGCAACAAGATTCACCGAATGCTACTCAGACCCTAACGGTAAACATGGATTTGAAGCAGTTGGCTGGTTTTATCGAAGCACTTAAAGGGCAGGTAGATGGATTACAGTTAAATTCAGCAGAAAAAGACGAGCTGTGCGCCGAAATCGCAACAATTGAACATCAGATTGCTTCACCTAAACCAAAACCAGTGATTGTAAAGGAATCTTTAAAAACGGTTAGATCTTTGTTGGAAGGTATCGCTGGCAGCATGATAGCAAGTGGCTTGCTGGCTCAGTTAGCAGCTTTTTTGTAGTACTTTCATAACAAGCGCATGTTGTCGGACTGGTTTTCCGCTGCGCTCCAAACCAGCCGCAAATGCGAGCGTTATTTTTCTTGAAAAAATTATGCAACCTGAAGTCGCAACCATTAATGACTTATTCGTAAACTATTTTACTGGCAAAGATTTCGAAAATAATTATGGGGTGCAAGTTACTTCATTAAGTAATTTAAACTCTCTGGTAACGGTGAAATTAAGCTTTTTAAAAAATCATATATACTGCTGTGGTGAGTTAACTTGCCATTTTAAAGCTGATTTCGCTCAAATAAGGAAGCGGGCAAAAAATTTAGGTGTTACCTTAGCTCAAAACTTAACTATAAAATTTGATGTAATCATTGAAGATGGTGCGTTATTTACGTTAGGTGATTCAGCTCAAGTAAGTAAAGGGTTTAAATATACTGAGAGTTTTTGTGAAAATATGCACGAAACATAACAAAGCAATCATTTATGGGACGTCTAAAGCTTGGCTTGTGCTCCTTCGTCGCTGATTTTTAGCCAAGAATTTTCAGCTCCTTACTAATGTGCTATAAGGAACAATGATTTGGAAATTATTCTTTTCTTTCTATTTTTTAGCATTGGATTTGGGCTTTGGATAAGGGCTAGTATAAGTTTAGGTCAGTTGTTTAATAAAGCTCTTGGAGAAGAGGGACTTGTTAAGCAAATCGAGAACCAATTGAAATACTTTGACCAGTTTTGGGGTTTGATTTTCGGAAAACCAGATAATTATAGCATTTATCGACCAGAACTAGACCCTTATATTAAAAAAGCGAAGTCAGATCTAAAGCAAGCTTTCGTGGTAATCCTCTTTATTGTGATTTGTCTGGTAGTTAGTAGTGCCTTATAACAAACAAATTATGGCACTCGCTACCGCTCGTTGGGACGCAAAACCTTGGCGTGCGCTCTCGTGACTAATTTTAACCAAACATAGTAGCAGACAGTTTTTCGTTATCTACTTAGAGAGAGCCTGAGTTAAATGGATGCATTGAGCAAGCTTCAAGAAAAAAATAAAATCCACTCTAAGCATCAGCGTAATGCTAACTGGAGCGCAGTTTGGGCGCTTTTACTAATGAGCCCATTGTTATTTAGCTATGGCAACGAATTTTACTTTTCTGTGATAAAAAACATTCAAATTGAGGCTCCGCAGCCATTTATAGTCTTATTTGGCTCGTTATGTTTTGGTTTACCTTTATTAGCTATCGGTGACTGCATGCTTTTCAAGCGCGTTAATAAATTACTTCTTTTAATTATCGCAGAAGCTTGGTTTATCTGTTTTTGGGTTGTTACTCCATTATCTTGGTTGGCATTTTTACCGTTGATTCCTGCATTTGTGATATTACAAATACAGCTTCCTAAAATAGGGACACATAAGTAAAAGGTATATAACAAGGTAATAAAGAGGGTAAATTCATAGTTGGCTGTTTTCACCATGTTCAACAGTGCCAGCGAACTATAAATTTATTATTAATTAGGAGAGAGCTATCCATGGAAGCACTGAAGCAAATTACTGAAAGCCTATCTAACTCCTGCAGTATTCCGCTAGTAGTGCATTAACAGAATCTGCACTATTAATTTCATCGTTATAATTTTTAGAGAACTCCGCCCATGTGAAGTATGTGTTTTCCATTGTGATTCCTTTAAATGAAACTAGCATTGCAACTAGAAAAATTGCCTTAAAATTCACAAAATCCCTCAAAATTATCTGTCATTTATAATCTATCATCTTATGTTTAATATCAAAAATCCAAACAAAAAAGCGCGGCTTAACTAAGCCGCGCTTTTTGCAATCAATTCACAACTACAGTGTGTAGCTAAAAGTTAATTTAGCATTACGCTCTTCACCTGGCATTCCGCCTAAGAACATTGCTTTTGAGTAATAGGTTTTGTTAAACAAGTTATTTAGGTTTAACTGTAGTTTCCAATCATCTGTTTGGTATTGAATGGCGGCGTCGTAAACCGTGTAGCTTGGTACGTAGCCATCAGGTATACCAAACGAGGTTGAGTTTGTGCTGCGGTCATCAACATATTGTACGCCTGCGCTAATTGTCAGTGGCTCGGCTAAATCAAACCATTTAGCGTCATAGCTTAACCAGCTGCTTGCTGTTACATAAGGCACACCTTTTTGACGAGTATCGAAAGATGATGAGTTAGGGTTTTTCTTATCGCGGGCGTCTTGATACACCGCGTTTACATTAAGTTTCCACTGCTCGTTTAAATCGGCATTTAAATCAAGCTCAACACCTTTGGTTTGCTCTTCCCCATCGTAAAAGCTTTTTGGTACTGAGGCATCAGATACACCGGCTTCGTACTCTGGGTTGGCATACTCAAGGTTGGTACGAGCACTATCAAATACCACAAGTGAGGCCAGTAGTTGATCGTCAAATGCTTTTACACGCATACCAATGTCGTTACTGACTGACTCGGCGTCATCTCGGTCCGCTTCGTTACCTGACACACTACCAAGTACACTGTAGGCTGTGCGGCCTTTAGAGTGGTTTACAAAGAACGAAATATCATCGCTAAGTTTATAAGTTGCACCTAGGTTATAGGTCATACCGCTGTCTGATGTATCTGCTTCTGGCGTTGGCTCGGCGGCACTAGCACGGTAGCGCGCATCAACACCAAAGTGTTCGTAGCTTTGTTTAATACGGTTAAACGCAACACCTACACGGGTTGTGAAAGTGTCGTGAATATAGGCAACATGTTGAATACCCACACCCCAAGCTTGAACCTTTTTGTTGTAATCGCTGGTATTTAGCGGATCGTAGTCGTAAAAGCTGCCTTCGCCCCAGTTCGGGTTACGAATATCAAAAATGTAAGGTAATTGACCTTGGTAAATTACCTCTCCATCTTTGTTTTTAATGACCTTGTCGGCATCGTAAATTGAGTATTGTTTAAAACGAATATCGCGGTCTTCGTAGTTGGCGTTTACAAGTAGTTCGTTATCGATTCCGGCAAAGCTAAAGTCATAACGTAAGTCAGCAAAGTATTGCCATGATTTTTCGTCAGCCTCTACTTGGCGGTATTCTTGGCGACGCGCTGCAAATGGGTAAAGTACGTCATCAACCACTAAAGGAGCGCGCGGGTCGGCATTGATTACGCCATTACGGTTCCAATAAACATAGTTATAAGCACCCGTTTGGCGGGCAAAGCTCGATTCGTAATTACGGTATTGAAGTTGCTGATTTAAAAATAAATTATCAGTAATAAAGTAGTTATGGGTTAACTTAAAGCGCAGCTCTTCGCCTTCGTTGTCATTCGCCATTGGCGAGATGATACCGTTATGACCAAAAGTGTAAGGTGTTAGGCCATCATTTGCTGCCAGTGAGTCAGCTAATTGTTGGCGTTGCTGTTCGGTTAGTTGCAGGCCTTGTGCAGTTGCGTCGTTAATTAAATCGGCGGCGGTTACTTCACCTGCGGTTTTGCCATTCACTGAGTCGCTGTTAAAAATACGAATAGGGTGGCCAATTGAGTCAACGGCAATGGCATCTTTAATATAAGCGGCAGAAATCATGATGTCTTGTTTGTCGCTTAATACGTATTTTAACGCGCCATAAATTTCATCACGGTCGTCTTTTAAGTCGCGGTAGCCATCGCTGCGAGCGGTTTTTGCGTTAACGCGATAAGCAAGGTTGTCGGTTAATGCTGCTGTGCTATCAAAGCCTAATGAGTAGCTATCCCATTGACCAAGTTCTGCATTTACCGTGTGTTTTTCAGTAAATTGTGGTTTCTTTTCAATAAGGTTGATAACACCACCTGCGCTACCCATACCATATAAACCTGTTGCAGGGCCTTTAAGTACTTCTACAGATTCAACATTGGTCATTGAGCGTGTAGGGTTAAAGGTGTTACCTAGGCCTGCACCGCCATACATGCCATCGTAAGTATAGTTAGCGCCTAAACCGCGGATCACTAAGTTATCGCCAATACCATAGTTGTTACCGGCTTGGGTTACACCACTGATGTTACGCACTAAGTCTTGTAAGTTAGTTGCGCCTTGCGAGTTGATAAGCTCTTGATCAACAACTACAACAGGTGCAGGTGTTTCCATTAGGGTCATATTTGACTTTGTGGCAAGGCCAGATTCAAGTACCACACGGTTTTGTTTGTCGTAAACGGTAATACGTTCAACTGAGTCTAAATCGTTGGCGTTTGCATTGAATGCGCTTAAGCAGGCTAGGGCTAAAATTGAATATTTATATGTCATGATTATAGGTAATTGTCGAAATTTTTCGGCAATGATAATGCGAGACATTTTCATTTCAAGTTTTATTTAACCATTATGAGTATTTTTTTAACCTAGATACATTTTTTTAACGGGTGTGTTTTTTGTTGGTAAATTTGTTTTCAAAATGGTTACATGAGGTGTGGTTGGCTTTGCAAGTGCAAAGCCAACATTGTCGCTTATTTAAAAACTTTACCGTCTTTCATTACAAATTGTACATCTTCAAGTACTGCAATGTTTTCAAGCGGGTTGCCTTTAACGGCAATAATATCGGCTAAAAAACCGCTTTTGATTTGCCCAAGTTGATTATCAGCTTTAATTAGTTTGGCACTATTGATGGTGGCAGACTGCAATGCTTGCAGCGGTGTCATACCAAATTCAACCATACGCGAAAACTGCTTTGCGTTATCGCCATGAGGGTAAATCGCTGCATCGGTACCAAATACCATGTTTACACCTGCTTTTACTGCGCGGCTAAAGCTATCACGTTGCTTTTTAGATACTTGGCGTTCTTTATTGAGGTTTTCTTCTGCAACCCCATTTTGTTCACCAAAGGCAAGGGTGTACTCAGTGTTGTAAATATCCATTGAGAACCAAGTGCCGTGTTTTTTCGCAAGTTTAATGGCTTCGTCATCGACAAAGCTAACGTGCTCAACACTGTCTACGCCGGCAACAATGGCCGCTTTAATACCACTGGTACCGTGCGCATGGGCTGCAACGGTTAGGCCACGTAAATGAGCTTCGTCAACAATGGCGTTCATTTCATCTTGGCTATATTGTTGAATACCGACTTTTGTGCCTTTTGAAAATACCCCGCCTGTAGCGCAAAACTTAATAGCATTAGCACCGTACTTAATGTTTTCCCGTACTTTAGCGCGCACTGCCCATGGGCCATCAGCAACACCTTCGGCGGTGTATTTCATTTCTGGTGGTAAACGGTTGTTATCACAGTGACCGCCAGTAACACCTAAAGACGGGCCAGCCGCCCAAATACGCGGGCCAATAATATCGCCTGCATTAATGCCATCGCGTACTGCAATCACGCTGTAGCCTTCTGCGCCTAAGTTACGCAGCGTTGTAAAACCTGCATACAGTGTTTTTTCGGCAAAGTGTGCCGCTTTAATTGCTTTACGCGGAATCGATTGACCAATTCGCTCAGTGCGCGGCACGGTAGGATCGCTCGTTAAATGCACATGCATATCCATTAAACCCGGCAGCAAAGTCAGTTCTGGTAATTGAATGTGCTTATCGCCGTCTTTTAAGTTTGGCTGTTTATTGCTTTGCACAGCTGTAATTTGACCATTATCTATACTAATAAGTGGTGATTTAATCAGTTTACCTGAATTTACATCTACCATGGCTTTTGCCGATAAGTAGGTTGTTGCGTAGGTATTTAAAGAGGTTAGGCAAGCTAGGCCTAGGCTAATAGCAAGAGCTGTCTTTTTCATTTTTATTCAAAATTGGTAAGTCGAGCCGCCACTCTAGCAATCAGCTTACAAAGTGTAAATAAACTGCGATAAGTTGCAGCGATACTTGCTAAATAGGGAACTAAACCCTCATAATTTACGCGTACTTAATATAAGGGCAGGGAAAGAATGAAAAACGTAAAACTAGCACTACTTAGTTCGGCAGTGATGTTTGCATTACTTGGTTGTAATGAATCAACGCCAAGCAACGAAAAAACAACGCAGGCAGTAAGCAAACAAGCACCAAGCGCAACGTCAGCCACAGAGCAACTTGATACATTACTAGCAGATTACTTTGAAGCAGGCTTAAAGTTTAGCCCTGTTAGCGGCACTTACATTGGCCGTAGTGAATTTAACGATCAATTTATTGCACCCATTAGTAAAGCCAACCGCGACGAGCGGCTTAATTTTGTTAAAGAATACCAAAATAAATTAGCAATTATCGACAAAGCGCAATTAAAGGGTCAGTCATTATTGAGCTACGAAATTCTAGCACGCGATTTAGACCTTGCGATTGAAGGTGCTCAATTTCCAAGTTACTTAATGCCAATTAACCAAATGGGCGGGGCACATAATACCTTTGCTGCGTTAGGCTCTGGGCAAAGTGCACAACCTTTTAACACGGTGGAAGATTATCAAGCATTTGAAAAACGTGCTGATGGTTTCATCGCGTGGTTAGGCAGTGTTGAGCAATCAATGCGCCAAGGCATGAAAGACAAAGTGGTTCTTCCTAAGCCGCTTGCTGAAAAACTATTACCGCAATTTCAAACTCATATTGTAGAAAAACCAGAAGAGTCATTATTCTGGGGGCCAATTGCTCAGTTACCTGAGTCTTTCAGCGACGAGCAAAAAGCACAGCTAACAAGCGCGTACACGGCGATGATCAGCGAGCGTTTAGTTCCTGCGTATCAAAAAATGGCTGACTTTTTAGCGAATGAATATATTCCAAATGCCCGTGAAAGCATTGGTTACAGCGACCTACCAAATGGTAAAGCATGGTATGAGTATCAAATTAAACAGCATACAACGCTTAGCCTAAACGCCGATGAAATTCATGACATTGGCTTAAGCGAAGTATCGCGTATTTTATCTGAGATGAAAAAAGTCAAAGAGACTGTTGGTTTTGAAGGCGATTTAAAAGCGTTTTTTGAACACCTAAGAACCTCAGATGAGTTTTACTACGATACGCCAGAAGAGTTAATTGCCGCGTACGAAGCTGTAAAAGAAAAGATTGATGCTAAGCTGCCGCAAATGTTCGATATTGCGCCAAAAGCGCCATACGTTGTAAAAGCAGTTGAAGATTTCCGCGCTGAATCTGCTGCGGGTGCATCTTACCAGTCGCCAGCGCCAGATGGCTCACGCCCAGGTATTTTCTATATCAATACCTTTAACCTAAAAGCACAGCCTAAGTTTTTGCTTGAAACCTTGTCTATCCACGAAGCCGCACCGGGTCACCACTTTCAAATTGCCTTGCAACAAGAAATTGAAGGACTACCGCTGTTTCGTAAATTCGGTGGCTACACGGTATTTGCAGAAGGTTGGGCATTGTATGCAGAAAGTTTAGGTAAAGAGCTTGGCTTATTCACCGACCCTTACATGTGGTACGGCCGTTTATCAGATGAGCAATTACGTGCAATGCGCTTAGTGCTTGATACTGGTTTCCACGCAAAAGGCTGGACACGTCAACAAGGTATTGATTACATGTTGGCGAACTCATCTATGGCCGAAAGCGACATTATTGCCGAAGTTGAGCGTTACATTGCATGGCCGGGCCAAGCGCCGTCGTACAAGTTAGGTCAGTTCAAAATTCAAGAACTACGTGACTACGCGAGCAAAGAACTGGGCGATAAGTTCGATATTAAAGCTTTCCATACGCAAGTGCTGATTGATGGCGCATTACCGATGCCAATTCTTGAAGAGAAAATTAAGCGTTGGGTTAACGAGCAAAAGTAATCGCTCAAACTCGCTAAACTTTGCGCGCATGCTGGCTTTACGCTAGAATGCGCGCTGTTTAGGGGCTTTGAGTAATACCATGTTAGAAGATCAATTTTGGCTTAAGCGCTCGCTTGAGCAAATGTCACAACCCGAATGGGAAGCCATTTGTGACGGCTGTGGTAAATGTTGTTTAAACACGTTTATCGACAGCGAAGACGAAGATGAATTTACCGCAACGGATCAACTTCGCGAGGGTGAAGAACTCATTTTCACTAATATCGTTTGCCAATACCTAGACAACGACACCTGTGGGTGTAGCGAATATGCGAACCGCCAAACTTTGGTGCCTTCATGTGTAAAGCTCACTAAAGAAAACCTAAAAGATATCTTTTTTATGCCGCAAAGCTGTAGCTACCGTCGCCTTTACGAAGGCCGTGGCCTTGCGTCTTGGCACCCGTTACTGAACGGTGGCAGCAAAGACATGATGCATGAGCTGGGTATTTCTGTGCGTGACAAAACAGTGAAAGACTGCGACGTAGACCTTGATGACTTTGACCTTTACGTGGCCGAATGGCCAACCAGAGACATTGATTAATGAGCGCCCTTAAAGCAATCATTGGCCTGTTAAACCCAAAAAGCCCAACCAATGTGGGTGGCGTACTACGTGCTGCGGGTTGTTACAACGCCAAGCAGGTGTTTTTTACTGGTAGCCGCTATTTACGCGCTAATAAGTACCATACCGATACTAAAAATGTGCTTGAGCATATTCCGCTCACGCAAGTTGAAACCCTAGAGCAAGCAAAGCCTGAAGGTGCCACAACGGTGGTGATTGAGCTTGTTGAAGGTGCAACGCCGCTGCCTGAATTTAAGCACCCTGAAAACGCATTTTATGTGTTTGGCCCTGAAGATGGCTCGGTGAGTAAAGACGTGCTGAAATGGTGTGATGAAGTGGTTTATGTACCAACCATAGGTTGTATGAACCTAGCTGCAACCTGCAATGTTGTGCTGTACGACCGACTTGCCAAACTCGGTGGTATTGAGAGTTCTAACGACACCATCTGTAATAGTCGAGACACCAACAACTCACTTAAATGGCAACAAAAAAAGAGCGCTAAATAGCGCTCTTTTTAGATTCAAACTCAAAATTACTTTTTAGTAATTTGTACGTTACTCTCAAGGCCGATGCCGTTATCGGTAATGTCTGTGGCAAAATAAACACCGACAGGTTGGTCGCGAAGGGAGTCAAGCTCAGCCATTTCTTCATCACTTAATTGACCCGTTGATGCAATTGTATCAAGTAAAGGTAATAAGATTTTTTGTACGTCGAATGCCATGTTCACAAAGCCATTTTTAGTGACACTTTGCGACTCTAAGGTTTCGGCGATTTGTGCTGACTTATCACCCGTGAAAATCACAATATTATTGCCTTTAAGTGCCATTTTTATATCAAAGTTAAGTGGCACAGGCGATGGAATGTATTCATTGATCAGTACTGCATCACCATTGGCTGGTAGTTTTATGTTAGCAAGGGGCGGTACAAAACCTTGCGCAATTGAATACAAGCCATGGGCATCAGTCGCCGATAGGGTAACGATGGCATCAAGCTTGTCTATTTGTGGGCCGTTGTAGTCATCGATAGTAAGTGCAGCGTCTTGAACGCTGACACTCATACCTTGTACGCCATTAGCAAAGCCCGACATCATAGCAAGGCCAGCAGTGCTCACTTCTTGCATTTCATTTTGTAGTGCGACAATTGGGCCACAGTTAAACTCAGCTGACTTAATTGCACCGGTTAGTGTATTGGCCAGTGGCAGTACTTTTGCAACATCAATACCATAGGCAACACTCATCATTTGCCCGTCAAGCCCGGTGGTATGTTTTGGTACAAAACCACGCACAGCTTGTAGGGTATTTAGTAAGTCTTGATCTGTGCTTTGCAATACTGCTTTTACGTCAAAATCGGCGTAGTCGGCGGTAATACGTGTTCTTGTTGTGCCTGATACTGTTGCAGGCCATTTAGCGGCTATGGCTGCTATATCATCTTGACACTCAGGTGTTGAAATCATTGCTAACGCATTTGCTTGCTGGGCTCTATCAAGTAGTTCTTTGAGCATCTGGTGTAAGCGAGAGTCTTCTTTGCCTGTCACAGCATTGGCTATACGTTGATGATCAACAAAGCCAACCGAATTGCCATCAAGTGAGAAAGTTTTAATAAGCTCAGGTAGTTTTTTAGTTTCAGCCAGTGATTGAGCCGGTTTTTCTACGCCAAGGGCTATACGTAAGTCTTGGTCATTAGAAAGCGCAGTGGTCAGCGTTAAGGTAGCCCAATTATTGTGAGTTGATGCAATTAGGTTGAAGTTATCTAAGCCTTCAAGCTCAATCGCAAAGCGCGTGTAACTTACGCCTTCAAGGCTTTCCGTAGTATAAGCAATACCGGCTTCATCAGCAGATTGTTTAATGCTATTGATAATGCTGCTTTGATCAGCGACCTGAAAACGCACAATCGGCATTAAACCTTGCGCATACATCATGCCTTTGTAGTCATCACCAAAGCCCCATATCGATTTGAAGGCATCGTAAGAGCTCAATGATTGCTGGTATTTTTCCATCAGTGATGCAAGGAATAGGGCATTCTTATCATCAACTGTTTTAAGCTCAGCAATAATGGGCGTTAAATCGCTCGTGCCTTTCATTGCATCTGGCATAAGCGCAAAGTATTTGCTGTACGGAAACGGTTTAAGTTGACCATAAAAAACTGCCGTATCGGCAGGTACGTAGGCAAGCTCAGGTAAATCTACATCAACACTGGCTTTATTTTGTGAGTACAACAACGCACCTGCAACAATCGCAATTGCGCCCCCAGCAAGAAGCTTATTATTCATAGCATGAATTCCTTTTTCTAAAATTAGGAGAAAACATACCATGAAAGCCGTTTTCTGACCAATGTTGCTGTATTAAACGGATTGAATTTTTGTAACAAGTTATTCACCGCAAAGCACAGTTTTAACTTTTAACCTATGTCATATTTTAATAATACAAATAACAACATGGAGTAGATGTTTTGCAGGTAACTCAATTATTTAAAAGCGTGTCAGCCGTTGCTATGACCGCCATTCTAGCGAGCTGTAGTGTTAAACCTTTGCCACTTGAGCCAAGAGTTGGTGATACCGGTCAGCCATTATCGGCAGTTGCACTGAAAAGCGATGTGCAATTTTACGACTTATCACTTGAAGTGTTTCCTGATGATAAACGCATTAAAGGGGTGTCGAAAACGCAGTTTAAAATGCTATCTGCAAGCCAATTTGTTGAACTAAAACTTGATAGCCGGTTTTTAATCACTGCAATTACCTCAGACGATAAAACACTTAACTATACCCGCAATGCAGGTGTGCTAAACATTGATTTAGTTAAGCAATACCCTGCGGGTAGCACAGTAAGTGTTGCTGTGGCCTATGAGGGCAACCCCCATATTGCTAAAAACGCGCCTTGGGATGGCGGGTTTGTATTTGCTGAAACAGAAAGCGGCGAGCCGTGGATAGCTACCGCAGTGCAGGGCGAAGGTTGTGATTTATTCTGGCCTTGTAAAGATCATTTTGCTGACAAAGCCGATAGCATGCGCATAAGGCTCACGGTACCAAATGGCTTAAGTGCAGTAACCAACGGGGTATTGCAAAGCGTAAAACCAGTCGGAGCAAACAAACAACAATTTGATTGGCTGCTATCTGTGCCTGCAAGCGACTATAACATTGCCCTGAACATAGGCCCGTATCAACGTATTGAGCGTAGTTATACTAGTATTAATGGCACTGAGGTTCCGATTGAATTTTGGGCACTTGCTAAACACACACAGCAAGCGTCGATGCTAATAGAGCAGGATTTGCGTTCTCAAGTCGCGTTTTTTGAGCGCTTTTTAGGGCCTTACCCATGGGGGAATGACAAACTGGGCTTTGTTGAAACACCGCATTTAGGTATGGAACATCAAACGATCAATGCTTATGGTAAAAAATATAAGCGTGATGCTGGCGGTTATGATTGGTTATTACAGCATGAGTTAGCTCATGAGTGGTTTGGTAATTTAATGACCCATGAAAAACTCAACGATGCATGGCTACACGAAGGCTTTGGCAGTTACATGCAGCCAAGTTATAGCTTGTATAAATTCGGTGAAGCGGCCTATAACCACAGCATGTATAAGTCGTATTTAGGGCTTAAAAACTGTCAGGCCATTGTACTTGATGGCGACATAACCTCAGATCAAGCATTCAACCCTGATATTTATGGCAAAGGCAGTTGGACTTTACATACCTTACGCTGGTTAATTGGTGATGAGTTATTTTGGCAAGCCACCCGTGAGCTGCTTTATGGGGTGAACGACACCAAGCAATTAGCTTACCCAATTTCACCGCGATATCGAAATACCGATGAGTTTATTGCTATTGTTAACCGCTTAACGGCGAAAGATTATAGCTGGCTGTTTGATGTGTATTTAAAACAGGCTCAATTACCTGAACTTGATGTTATTCAATCAGCTAACAGCTTAACGCTGAAATGGAACAAAAACTCTTTGCAAGATAAGCCATTCCCTATGCCAGTTCCGGTGCAAATAAACGGTTCGTTGCAAACTTATTATGTTGAAAATGGCGAGATTAGCATTGCTTTAAAAGCGGGGGATCATGTGGTGATCGATCCAAACATGAAGGTGTTTAGGTATTTACCAATGATCGATAAATGTAAAACTGACCAATAGCGAAGAAGCCCAGCATAAACTACTTTATACTGGGCTTATTACTCAACCTAAACAAAGTTCTAGGCTAAATCGGCTGCGCTTGGTAAAGACGCAAATGCACCATAACGGCTTACAGCAAAAGCGCCAGCTTTAGCTGCATAAGCAATGGTTTGTTCGATGTTAGCTGGGGTTTGACAAAACGCTTTAAAACTTTGTTTGTTTTCACAGTGCTGGCCAATCTTTGACAGCATGCCGCCAATAAACGCATCGCCTGCGGCTGTGGTATCAACTACTTTTGTAGCTGGTGGGCTAACTTGACCTTTAAAGTCTGCGTGATAAAAGCTGATTGCTTCGCCGCCATTGGTAACTAGCAAACAGGTTACACCGGCCTTTAAAATGGCATCAATAGTATGCTCAAGTGGCATTTCTTGATGGCTTCTTTGATTTAAAAACTCAAGCTCTTCAAATGAGAGTTTAACGATATCTGCCAGAGAAATAACATGCCACATTCTATCAAGCGTATGGCGCATACTTGGCCACAGGTTTTCGCGCAGATTCATATCAAAGCTACAAATTGCACCTGCTTTTTTCGCCTGCGTTAAACCATAAATTGTTGTTTGATAGATATTGTGCTCAGTTAAACTGTTGCTGCATACGTGCATGATGGCGTGATTTGCAAACATTGCATGCTCAAAGTCGTCCACTCGATACAGTAAATCGGCAGCTGGTGGGCGATAAAAACTAAACGAGCGTTCGCCATTTTCATCGAGTGATACAAACGCCATTGCTGTTTTAGCCGCATCGGTGAATGTACAGTAATCAGTGTTTACCGCATGCTGCTCAAGCTCTTGTTTAATAAAGTGACCGAACATATCATCGCCTAGCATACCGCAAAAGCTGGTGTTTAGGCCTAGTTTTGCTGCTGCAACAGCCACATTGGCAGGTGCGCCACCTGCGTATTTGGTAAATGACTCTGGTTGTTTACCATCTGATAAAAAGTCGATTAATGCTTCGCCAAAACACACTAAACTCATTATGCATTCCTCAAGGTTAAGGTTCTTAATACTTCGTAGCAGGCACCCATAGTATGGTAGTCGGTTTTGCCTGCTGGCGATTTTTCGTCACTGTAGGGTTGGTTTTGTGCTGATAAAATGCGATACCACGCACCATATTGGTGATCTACCATATGTTGCCAACTGTATTGCCAAATTTTTTCGTACCATTGCCAATAGCTTTCGTCATTTGTGGCATCAGCGAGTAGGGCTGCTGCGGCTAATGATTCGGCCTGCACCCAAAAGTATTTATCGCTATCACAAATTTGTTTATCTGGTGCAAAGCCATAGAAAATGCCCCCATGTTGCTGATCCCATGCAATCCTAAGGGTTTCATCAAACAGGCTTTTAGCGCGCGTTACCAGCCAAGGTTCATCAATATGGCGGTTTAAAATAAGTAACAGTTTTGCCCACTCAGTTTGATGACCTGGTTGAAATCCCCAAGGTCTAAATAAATGCTGCGGGTCATCTTTGTTGTAATCTAAATCGAGTTGCCAATTTTTAGAATAGTGTTCCCAGACAAACTGTTGGCTCTGTGCAGCCAGTTTTACTGTGAAAGTTTCGGCAAGTTGTTTAGCACGTTTTAAATAACGGGTCTCGTTGGTTGCTTCAAAACACATCAGTAAGGCTTCGCATAAATGCATATTGGCATTTTGGCCGCGATAGTCATCTGCACAGCTAAAATCGGCATTTTGCTCATCTAAATAGGCATTATGCTGGGGTTCAAAGTAGTGCTGCTCTAATAAATCCCAAACTTGCGAAAGGGTATTTTTGCAGTCGTTTACCCCTGCTTTTAAGGCTACTGCGTTTGCAAGCATAACAAAGGCAAGCCCGTAGCAATGATTGGTGTCGTCTAACACGGTTACTTTGCCGTTATCATCTTGCTCAATAAGCCAAGCATAACCACCAGATGCTTGTTTATGCGCATGTTCAAGGTGAGCTAAACCATGTTTAGTGAGGCTTAAATATTCTGGCTCTTTAAACTCTATGTACGCCATTGCATAGTTAAAAACAAAGCGGGTGCTCGAGACTAAATGGCGAGTGTGTTTATCGTAGATCGCGCCATTATTTTTAAAAAACTGATAAAAGCCAGCTAAGCCATGGGCTGAATGATCAACACAATGGGGGTGATAAAAAGCAAGGGTATCTTGAATATGCTGCTTAAGAAAATCAGGGCTTTTAAAGTTAACTGTGGCCATGCGTTATTAATAAATCTGTGTACATCTTGCAACTATAGCAGGAAATAAAAATATTGGAACGTTCCTAGTAAATCTTTGTGCTATTTTTACTTCAATGTGTAGAATCAAAGGTAACTTGTTAACGGAGTGAAAACCACGTGAGTGAAATAAATACAAACCAATCGTTTGTCGCCGATGGTTCGCAGCAAAATAAAAACTACCTGCTACCACTGACAGCAATGACAACCCTGTTCTTTTTATGGGGTTTTATTACAGTTTTAAATGACGTGTTGATCCCGCGCTTAAAAGGGGTATTCGATTTAACCTACACAGAAGCAATGCTGGTTCAGTTTTGTTTCTTTGGTGCTTACTTTATTGTGTCGCTACCAGCGGGTATGTTGGTTAAAAAAATGGGCTACAAAAATGGTGTACTAACTGGCTTAGTCGTAGCATCAATTGGCTGTATGTTATTTTACCCAGCGGTTGTAGTACATGAGTACTGGTTATTTTTAGGTGCGTTATTTGTATTAGCGGCAGGTATTACCGTATTACAGGTATCTGCTAACCCGTACGTTGTGGCGTTAGGTCCTGAAAAAACGGCGTCGTCACGTTTAAATTTAGCTCAAGCACTTAACTCACTCGGTACCACAGTTGGTCCATATGTGGGTGGTATTTTATTCTTTGGTACAGCAGGCACACTAGCTGCAAACGCGGCCACCGCTGAATCTGTCAAAGTGCCTTACCTTATGCTTGCAGCTGCACTACTGACCATTGCTGTAGTATTTGCCTTCTTTAAATTACCCGTGATTGCAGAGCACACAGAAGAGCAAGACTGCAAAGCGAAAGGCCACAGCCTAGCTGAAGCACCTCATTTAATGATGGGTGTTGTAGGTATCTTCTGTTACGTCGGTGCTGAGGTTTCAATTGGTAGCTTCTTAGTAAACTACTTTGGCGAAGCGCACATTGCTGGCCTTGAAGAGCATGCGGCGGCAAGCCTAATTGCTTATTATTGGGGCGGTGCAATGGTGGGTCGTTTCATTGGCTCTGCAGTATTGCAAAAGATTGCGCCTTCAAAAGCGTTATTCTTTAATGCCATGATGGTTATTGTATTGCTGTTAGTGACTATATTCACTGAAGGTGATGTGGCGCTTTATTCAGTACTTGCGATTGGTTTATTCAATTCAATCATGTTCCCGACTATTTTCTCTGTTGCTATTGAAGGCCTAGGTTCACTCACAAGTAAAGGTTCGGGTTGGTTATGTTTAGCAATCGTTGGTGGCGCCTTAGTACCATTAGTACAAGGTGTGGTAGCTGATACAGTAAACATTCAACAAAGCTTCTTTGTACCTGTGATTTGTTATGCTTTTATCGCTTGGTATGGCTTAAACGTTGTACGTTTAGCAGATAGCTGGAAAAAACGCATCAGCTAAAAATAACTATTAATAAAAACCCCGCACAGAGTTGCGGGTTTTTTTTGTGCCATTTTTTGCTTTAGCCAATAAAATTAGATGACAGAATGATTTAATGAATACGTATTCAGGGGTGATTAAAGCGGTAATTTATAGGAACGTTCCAAGGGGTGTTTTGCTGCTTTTTATTAATGTGGCTTTATAAGTTGAATGTGCTGCCGCTAATAAAGTAATTGATTTATAAAGAAAGCGTACTTTAATTATAAGTAACGATTTCCTAGTTTTAGCTTAATTTTATAAGACAAATGGCTTTAAATTTGTTAAATATAAAAGTGCTAACAACGAAAAAAATAACAAATAGGTTTGTCATGCAAAGCTCCAAAAGCACTTTGAAATTTACCACCAAGGTAACTGCGGCTGCATCACTGGTTTTAGTGATTGTGCTCGGATTATTTACCGTCAATAACTTCGTCTCTATGCGCAGTCAAACACAGGAACAACTTTCGCTTGTTCTGCAAGAGATTTCTCAATCAGTATCGCAAAATATAGCTAACTGGTTAAACGCTAAATTAGCGATTGTTTCGTCTGTCGCAGACACCTATCAGCTAGGTGATAGTAAAGAGTTAACACTTAAACAACTAAACACAGCCGACAAAGCAGGTGATTTTAAAAATACCTATATTGGTATCACTGATGGCACTTTTGTATTGAATGATCAATCGGTTGTTTTACCACCTGATTACGATGCTACCAAACGTCCATGGTACAAACTTGTTGAAAATAAAAGCAGTACTGCGTTTACAGCCCCTTATATTGATGTAACTACCAATGAACTAACTATTTCTGCTGTAGCGCCAATGCAAGCAAACGGTGTGTTTAGTGGTGTTGCGGGTGCCGACATCGACATGAAAACGATTACCAAAATCGTCAACGAAATTGACTTTTTAGGGTTTGGTTATGGCTTTTTACTTGATAGCGAAGGGCATATTTTAAGCCACCCAGAAACGAAGTTTATCGATAAAAACATGCGTGACTTATTTGGCAAAGACTTATCGCTTCAATCTGAGTTCGTTGAAGTTCAAATTGATGACTCAGACAAATTAGTATCGTTTACCAAGGTTAAAGGTATTCAAAACGTTGATTGGTATTTAGGTGTAGTTATTAACGAGGAAATAGCTTATTCATCGGTTGCCTCATTTAGAAATATGGCAGCTATTTATATGCTGTTAGGTATTGTCGCGATTGTACTGATGATGCAGTTTTTACTTCGTTACTTAATGCGCCCAATGCAGCGCTTGAACGATGCAATTAAGGATATTGCACAAGGCGAGGGGGATTTAACCCGTCGTCTTGAAGTTGAAAATAATGACGAGTTTGGTGAGTTGAGCCATTACTTTAATGCGTTCATCGAGAAGATTCATACATCAATCGAGCAAGTTAAAAATACCACCGTTGAGCTTGAGCGCTTAGTTGAGAGTTTAGTTAATCAAACGCAAGGCACGCTCGACATGTATGCTGACCAAACAAAGCGTACAGATAACGTAGCAACTGCAATCAATGAACTGACATCGAGTGCGGTAGAAATCTCAAATAGTGCAAGTAATGCGTCAACCTTAGCAACCAGTGCTAACAGCCAATCATTACAAAGCCAATCTGCATTAGCTGATAATTTAACGGCAATTAATGCTTTATCTCGTAATATGGAGCAGGCGCAAAAAACCATTAATAGTTTAGATGCACACACCGTAAGCATCGGCCAAGTGCTTGAAGTGATCAAAGGGGTTAGTGAGCAAACTAATTTACTAGCCCTTAATGCCGCAATCGAAGCTGCCCGTGCGGGTGAAGCGGGTCGAGGCTTTGCGGTTGTCGCCGACGAAGTACGCCAACTTGCGCATCGTACACAGCAATCAACGCAAGAAATCGAAGACACAATTTCTCAGTTACAACAAGGCTCTGCGTCTGCGGTTGAAGTAATGACGGCAAGTATTCGTGATAGCGAAAAGAGTGTTGAACAAGCATATGTAGCAGGCGATAAAATGGCTGAAGTAACTCGTGCCATTGAGTCAATTGATGAGGTGAACCACAGTGTTGCAAATGCCACGACTGAGCAAAACCAAGTCATTCAAAGTTTAGACAGTGACATACACTCAATTAGCGAGCTTTCTAATCAAGGCCAGAGCAATCTGAATAACACCTTAAACGAGTGTACAAAATTAAAAGCACAGTTTTATGAGCTCGAAAAATTAGTGCTCAAATTTAAAGTTTAGTTGTTAAGAGACTGCAATTTTGGATCAAAACTGGCTTAATGCCATTACTTTAAACAGTGTCGACACGGCGGATAAACAGCGCCGTGCCTTCACCTTATTTACCATGGCTTTTTTTGCCATTGTTTTAATCACTTCGTTGGTGTTATCTAACTATCAAATTTACGCTTTACCATTAACTATTATGTTGGTTGTGAGTGACGTAACCATCGTGCTGTGCATGCTGTATTACTTTCGCACAGGTGCTCTGGTGCCTGTTAGCTGCATTATTTTATCTATTATCTTATTGCTTTGTATGGCCTTAGTGTACACCGGCGGTAAAGAGAATACTGCTTTATATTGGCTAATGTTTTACCCCATTGTGGCTTATGTCACCTTAGGGTTAAAAGTGGGCAGTGTATTGGTTGGGATTATGTATGCTAGTGCAGTTGCACTGCTGTTTAGCCCTAATTTTGGTCAAGCACACTATGGGCAAGTTGAAACTTCACGCTTTTTAGCGTCCTTTAGTTTAGTAATTTTGTTCGCTGCGATTAGCGAATACTTTAGACAAAAAAGCCATCAAAAAATTGCTGGTATTACCTTAATAGAAAAGCGCGATGCATTAACCGACCCACTTACTGGCCTTGCTAATCGTCGTTATATTTATGAACATATTCAACCCCGCCTTGAAGCTGAAGCGGCAAACTACTTACCTATGTCGGTATTATTAATTGATTTAGATAATTTTAAGTCACTCAACGATAGTTATGGCCATGATTTTGGTGATCAAGTACTTATTGCATTTACTTCTATGTTGCACGATAAACTGCGAGGAACCGATATAAAAGCACGCTATGGCGGCGAAGAGTTTATTATTTTGCTACCTAAAACAGGGCTAACAATTGCACACTCTGTAGCTGAAAAGTTGCGCGCTTTTGTTGCTCAAAAACAGATCCCCTATGATGTTGGGCAATCTATATCTATAACTTGCAGTATTGGTATTGCCAGCCTCGAAAGGGGAAGCCAATTTAGTAAAGCAATTAAGCATGCTGATGAAAACTTGTATAAGGCCAAAGCAAAAGGGCGCAATCTAGTTGTATCAGGTTTAAGTGAGGTTAATTAAATGGCAAAGCTAATTTATGTTTATGACCCAATGTGTAGTTGGTGCTGGGGCTTCAGAGAAACTTGGTTAAAGCTTCAAGCAGCCATTGGCGACAAACTTGCTATTGAATATAAAGTGGGTGGCCTTGCGCCTGATTCAGATGAGCCAATGCGAAAAGAAATGCAGCAGTTTTTACAGCAAACATGGCAGCGCATTGAGCAGCAACTTGGCACACCATTTAATCATGAGTTTTGGCATACCGCGCAACCGCGCCGTTCTACTTACCCAGCATGCCGTGCAGTGCTTGTCGCAAGGCAGCAAAATAAAGAGCAAGAGATGCTTTATGCCATTCAAAAAGCCTACTACCTAGATGCACAGAATCCATCTGACATCAGCACCCTTGCAAGCCTTGCTGAGCAAATAGGGTTAGAAAAAAACGCATTCCTTAAAGAAATAGAAAGTGAAAAAATAAATTCATTACTTATGGACGAAATAAACCAAGCGAGAAACTTACCAATTCAAGGCTTTCCGTCTTTAGTCCTTGAAAATAAAGGGCTCTATGCTGCTGTCCCTGTTAATTATCAAGACTGGCAAAGTACTTATCAGCAAATAACATCTCATATTTAGTTCCCGAAACCCTGCAACTTTTGACTTATCTTTGCGCAATATAAACTAATTGTTACAGCTGTCATATTTTTGTATTTTTTGCGCAACATGCTTGTCATTTTTCATCGTTATCCTTTCGCACAATAAAACAACCCAACTAGCAAATTAAGCTAACTTAACGAGTAAAGGTGTATGCGATGAAAGGCGTTAAACCACTGATTTTAGCAGGTATTGTAGCGGCATCTGCAGCAGTACATGCAAACGATCTAGATAAAGTAATTGATAAAAGCAGCGAGATAAACAAATCTGCAGCGCAATCACAAACTAAAATCGACAAGATTGCAGATTCAATGCAAGGTCGTTTACAACAATTCAAAGCCCTTAATAAAGAAATTGACGGCTTAACTGTTTATAACGCGCAACTTACTAAGCAATTAAACAACCAAATTGCAGAAATGGACGCGTTAAACGAGTCAATGGATCAGGTATCAGTTATTGAGCGTCAAATTACGCCGTTAATGATGCGTATGATCACAGGTCTTGAGCAATTCGTTGCACTAGACGTGCCTTTCTTAACTGAAGAACGTAGCAACCGTATTGCATCATTAAAAGAAATGATGGACCGCGCAGACATTACTTCAAGTGAAAAATTCCGCCGCTTACTTGAAGCTTACCAAGTAGAAGTAGATTACGGTCGCACTATCGAAGCGTACACAGCATTACTTAACGTAGATGGTCAAGAGCGCGAAGTGGATTTCTTACGCATCGGTCGTTTAGAACTTATTTATTTAACACGCGACGGCAAAAAAGCAGGTAGCTGGGATACACAAACAAAATCGTTTGTTGAATTACCAGATTCTGCAATCAGCCAAATCAACAAAGGTTTACGCATTGCACGTAAGCAACTTGCCCCAGATATGTTAACACTGCCAGTCCACGCTGCTGAATAAGAGGTTTGAGATGAAATTATTAACGAAAATGACAAAAATGGCCGTGTTTGCAGCTGGCCTTGGTTTTGCTGGTAGCAGCCTAGCAGCTGAGCCAATGGATTTAGACTCATTACTAAAAACATTAGAGCAAGGTAAAGCACAGCAAAGCGCTGAAAATAAACAACGTGAACAAGAGTTCATGGCGCGTCAAAACGAACAAGTACAAATGCTCAAAGATACACAAGCAAAACGTACTGCAATGCTTAACGAGTCGGAGCGCTTAGAAACTCAGTTTGAAGAAAACGAAGTAAAGCTAGCTAACTTAACAGACACGCTTTCAAACCGCATGGGTTCACTTAAAGAGCTATTCGGTGTGTTACAACAAGTAGCGGGTGATTCAAGCAATAAATTCATGACGTCAGTTGTTTCTGCAGAGCTTCCTGGTCGTAGTAACTTCATGGATGAGCTGGCACAAAAAATGGGTTCAACGTCAAAGCTTGCTTCTATCGATGATATCGAAAAAGTATGGTTTGAATTACAGCGCGAAATGACTGAGCAAGGTAAAGTATCTCGCTTTACAACAGATGTTATCGTCGAAGGTGGCAGCAAAGCACAAAAAGAAGTGGTGCGCGTTGGTGCATTTAACTTAATCGCTGATGGTAAATACCTAGAGTACACACCAGCTACAAATACAATCAGCCAGCTTACGCGTCAGCCTAGCAGCCGTTACACAGCAACGGCTGCTGATTTACAACAAGCAAACTCAGGTGTTGTACCGTTTGCACTTGACCCAACTGGCGGTTCAATTTTAGGTCTTTTAGTTCAAGCACCAGATACTGAGGAGCAAGTTCATCAAGGTGGTACAGTTGGTTACATTATCTTAGGTATTGGCTTAATCGCTTTACTAATTGCACTTGAGCGCTTTGTATCTCTGATGATTATGGGTAGCAAAATCCGTCGTCAGCTTAAAGACACAGTGGCACGTGATGACAACCCTCTTGGTCGCGTAATGAAAGTGAAAGATCAGTACCCAGATGTAGCGTACGACACGCTTGAGCTTAAATTAAGCGAAGCAATCATTCGTGAAATGCCAAAAATTACTCGTAACCTGACGCTAATTAAGATTATCTCTGTGGTAGCACCACTACTTGGTCTACTAGGTACGGTAACCGGTATGATTAACACCTTCCAAGCAATTACCTTGTTTGGTACAGGTGACCCTAAACTAATGGCGGGTGGTATTTCTCAGGCACTTGTAACAACGGTACTTGGTCTGGTTGTGGCTATCCCTACAGTATTCTTATACACACTTCTTAACACGCGCTCTAAAAACATGCTGTTGATTTTACAAGAGCAAAGCGCAGGTATCATCGCAGAGCGAAGCGAGAAAGGAGCATAAATCATGGTGCTATTGATTGATGCAATCAATGCTCTACGTGATTTCCTCGACACAGGTGGCCAAGTTCTCTTGGTCATCGGGGTCCTCATCTTCGCGATGTGGTTATTGATACTTGAGCGTTTTATGTATTTTTTTGGTGGCTTTAAACGCTACAAGAAAGACGTAAAAAGCACTTGGAGCAATAGAGCAGAGCGTAACAGCTGGAACGCAGAGCAAATTCGCCAAGCGATGATTTCACGCGCTGGCATGCAACTAAATAATAACCTTGCGCTAATCAACGTAATGGTTGCGTTATGTCCACTTTTAGGTCTGTTAGGTACCGTAACTGGCATGATCGAAGTATTTGATGTAATGGCAATCACAGGCACAGGCAGTGCACGTTCGATGGCATCAGGGGTGTCTAAAGCCACTATTCCAACAATGGCCGGCATGGTGGGTGCACTTTCAGGGGTTTTCGCATCAACGTTCTTACAACGTCGTGCAAAACGCGAAGTGCAATTACTTGAAGACAACATGGTCTTAGACCACTAAACGAATTTTAGGGTGATGTGAGCATCACCCACTAGGAGACTAATAATGAGAGCGCCACTAGGTAACTTATTTCAAGAAGACGACGCTGAAGAAATCAACATGACGCCAATGCTAGACGTTGTTTTCATCATGCTTATCTTCTTTATCGTAACTGCATCATTCGTAAAAGAAGCCGGTATTGATGTAAACCGCCCTGAAGCAGCAACAGCAGTGAAAAAAGAGCGTGCCAACATCTTAGTTGCTATTTCTGACAAAGGTGAAATTTGGATCAACAAACGCCAAGTAGATGTTCGTGCAGTTCAAGCAAATATCGAGCGCTTAAAAGCTGAAAACCCACAAGGTAGCGTGGTTATTCAAGCTGATAAGAAAGCCACAACCGATGTACTTATTAAAGTAATGGATGCATCGCGTGCTGCAGGCGCATTTGATGTGTCGATTGCTGCGCAAGAAGCATCATAAGGAATGTGAGCAATGCGTTATATAGTTGCATTAATCATCGCTGGTATCGTGACTGTTATGCTGTTTTTAGGCATGCAGGCACTGATCACCGGTGGTGAAGGGGCCATGTCTGAGCCCGTAAAAGGAAACGTACTTGATTTTGTTCGTCTGAAAAAAGAAGAGACAGTGCAAAAGAAAGAACGTAAACCGCAAAAGCCACCAACGCCAAAAGAGCCACCTCCGCCAATGGAATCACCGCAAATGCAAAACAGTGATCCTAACGCGAGTAATGCCAACTTTGACTTTGGTGCCAGTGTTGAAGCCGACGTTAACTTAGCTGGCGGCTTAGCCCTCGAATCAAGCGATGGTGAATACCTTCCGATTGTAAAAGTAGCGCCTGTTTATCCACGCCGAGCTTTATCGCGTGGTATCGAAGGCTATGTGATTGTGGAGTTTACAGTAACCAAGCAAGGCACAGTTCGTGACCCGAAAGTGATTAAAGCTGAACCAGAATCACTGTTTGACCGCGCTGCGATGGATGCAGCACTTAAATTTAAATATAAACCGCGCGTTGTTAACGGTGAAGCTGTTGAAGTAGCGGGCGTACAGAACAAAATTTCTTTCCAAATTAACGGTTAGAAAAGAGGAATGCGATTATGAAACCTTTAAAAGTTGCCGTGATTTGCGCGGCTGCTTTCACAAGCAGCCTTGTAGTCCCAAGCGTTGTTAGCATGTTACCAGGTGTGACACTTGCAACAGCTTACGCTGAGGAGCAAAAAACCAAACGAGTACCTGCACTGCGTGAAAAAGTGTATAGCCAATTAGCACGAGCACAAAAGCTGGCTGATGATGGTGATGCAAAAGCAGGGCTAGAAGCACTTGATAGTATTCAAGAGCGCTCTTCAAGCATGAACTCGTATGAAATTGCCATGATGCATAATTTCTACGGTTTTATTTACTACAACGAAAACGACTTAGATAAAGCAATTGCCTCGTTTGAAAAAGTAGTAAACGAAGATGCGATTCCAGAAACATTACGTGTAAGCACCACCTTTAGCTTAGCGCAACTTGCCATGGCTAATAGCGATTACGAAAAGGTAATCAAATATTTAGCACAGTGGGATGTGATTAACGACAAGCCGAAAACAGATGCTTATTACGTATTAAAATCTCAAGCGTATTATCAGCTTAAAGATTACCAAAAAGGCATTGAGAACATTAACCTAGCTATCGCTGAAGCCGACAGCAAAGGTGAAATGCCAAAAGAAAACTGGTTAATCTTACAACGTGCAATGTACTACTCACTTAATCAGTCTGACAAGGTGGTAGAGGTACTTGAGCGTTTAGTTAAGCTTTACAACAAGCCAGAGTACTGGGTTCAGTTAGGTGGCATGTACGGTGAAACGGGCGCAGAGAAAAAACAATTAGCGATTTTAGAAGCGGCATATCAACAAGGTTTCATGAAATCTAAATCAGATTTACGTCAATTATCACAAGTGTATTTATACAACGGCCTGGCTTTTAAAGCGGCGAACGTGATGAGTAAAGCTATGCAAGACGGTGTCGCTGAAAAATCAGCGAAAAACTATGCCTTTGTTGCAGAAGCAATGGTACAAGCAAAAGAGGGTGAAAAGTCACTTGCTTATTTTGCAAAAGCCGCTGATTTAGTGTCGCATGGTCAGTACGAACAACGTATTGCAGAGGTAAGCATTAACCTTGAAAAATATGAAGAAGCAGCGGATGCAGCACGTAAAGCCCTAGATAAAGGCGGCTTAGAGTTTGAATCAAATGTGTATGTTGCCTTAGGTATGGCGCAGTACAATTTACAAAACTTTGATGCCTCGATTTTAGCGTTTGAGCAAGCGGAAAAACACAAAAAGTCGCAGCGTTTAGCTGAGCAATGGATCAAGTATGTGAAGCGTGAAAAAGTGCACGCCGAAACATTACGTACCGCTTTACTCTAAATCGTATTCAACAGGTAAGCGTACAAAAGAACTAATTTATAATCGCAACACCAAAGCTGCCTTCGGGCGGCTTTTTTCCGTTCCTAAAATTTACTAACTTACTCTTTTTTAAATAATTAATATTGTCATTTTATGTTTATTAAAGTGTAACTAGTTTGTCATACAGCTCCCGTAAGGTAGTCGCAGTTTAAAACTCAAGTGACCCAAAAGCATTAAGTTTTAGTGCTTTTTCGGTGACTTGAGTTTATGCGCTAACACAATAATTAAATATCTATCTTAACGGAGTGAACAATGAAATTATCTGGCTTATTCAAGGTTAGTCTTGTAGCTACAGCAATCTCTTTAGCAGGTTGTGGCGGTGGTGACATCAACATCAACGTGGACGAAACAGTTGAGCAACCAACTACACCTACTAACCCAACTACACCACCAACAACTGAAGAGTTACCAGGTGTATACAGCCAAAGCCTTTCGAATGAAGTATCTGCTGCATTAGGTCGTGATGTAACAGTTCAAGTTCTTTCAGGCGTAATTACAGAAGATACAACATTATCAACAGACGCATTCTGGGCACTTGATGGTGCAGTATTTGTTGGTAACGATAAAGCAGACAGTGCAACATTAACAATTGAAGCAGGTGCGGTAGTATTCGGTAACAGCGGCTCTGATTACCTAGTTGTTAGCCGTGACTCTAAAATTGAAGCTACAGGTACTAAAAACGACCCTATCATCTTTACTTCTAAGCAAGATGTAGTGGGTGATGAAACATCTGCAGGCCAATGGGGCGGTATGGTGCTTCTTGGTAATGGTATTTCTAATAAGTGTCCTGCTGAAGGCGATTGTGCTCTTCAAGTTGAAGGTGTTGAATCAGGTGCTGTATTTGGCGGTACGGATAACACAGATAATTCAGGTACATTAAAATATGTTGTTGTTAAAAACGCTGGTTATGAAATTGCACCAGACAACGAACTAAATGGTATTACGTTTGGTGCTGTTGGTTCTGGTACTACAGTTGAATACTTACAAGTTCACAATAATTCAGATGATGGTGTTGAATTCTTCGGTGGTGCAGTAAACCTTAAGCACGTTGTATTAACAAGCATCGATGACGATAGCATCGACTGGGACAATGGTTACCAAGGTAAAATGCAATTCGTTTATGTTGAACAAGATCCTGATTCAACAGATGCAAACCGTGGTATCGAAGCAGATAACGACGGTAGCACACCTTCTAAAGAACCAAAATCATTACCAATCATCTCTAACTTAACAATCATCGGTAACAACTTTGATGGTGAAGATGATGCTGAAGGTATCTACCTTCGTGAAGGTACAGGTTTACACCTTTATAACTCAGTGATCACTGGCTCTGATGAAATGGGTGAGTGTTTAGAGATTGAAGGTGCAGAAGACGGTGCTAGCGAAACAGTAAATAACGCTAACGATGGCACTATCTTAATGCAAAACACGTTTATGTCGTGTACTAATGGCGAAAACTTCAAAAATCCAGTTGATGGTAGCGGCAACACGTTACTTGAGCTTGAAACATGGTTTACAGCACAATCTGGTAACGTAATCAATGACAAGCCAATGCTTGGTGCAAACGGTCAACCAATTGCAGGCTCGCCATTACTAGGTGCTGGCCAAGATGTAGCAAATACTGTTGATGCGTTCTTCGATACAGTTGACTTTGTTGGTGCATTAAATGACTCAGATGACTGGCGTGAAGGTTGGGCATTTGGTTACGGTGGCGGTGAAGTCACGGCACCACCAGCTGTAGCAGGTTGTCCATCTGGTACAACGTCAATCTCTCCAGTTGATGGCAGCACAACAACATGTGAAGTGTCTGGTCGCATTACTGCAGATTTAACACTAACTGCGGGTAACTACTACGCATTAAGCGGTGCAGTATTTGTAGGTGATGATAATGCAGATTCAGCTACTTTAACAATCGAGCCAGGCGTAACAGTATATGGCCGTACAGGTGATGATTACTTAGTAATTAGCCGTGGTTCAAAAATTAATGCTAACGGTACTAAAGATGAGCCAATCTCGTTCACTTCAAGCCAAGATGTTATGGGCGGTACTACAGCTGCGGGCCAATGGGGTGGTTTAGTTCTTCTTGGTAATGCGCCATCGAACAAGTGTCCAGCAGAAGGCGATTGTGCACTTCAAGTTGAAGGTGTGGAGTCAGGTGCCGTGTTCGGTGGTACTGATACAACGGACAACTCAGGTACGCTGCGTTATGTTCGTGTGATGAATGGTGGTTACGAAATCGCACCAGATAACGAATTAAACGGTATTACGTTCGGTGGTGTTGGTTCTGGTACTACTGTTGAGTATGTGCAAGTTCACCAAAACGCGGATGACGGTGTTGAATTCTTCGGTGGTAACGTACAAGCGAAGTACTTAGTACTAACAAGCATTCAAGATGACAGCATCGACTGGGACAATGGTTTCCAAGGTAAAATGCAGCATATTCTTGTTAAGCAAGCAGCTGATAACTCAGACGCGAACCGTGGTATTGAAGCAGACAACGATGGTACTACACCGTCTAAAACGCCTAAGTCAAACCCAACAATTGCTAACTTAACAATCATTGGTAATACCTTTGACGGTGAAGATGACTCAGAAGGTATGTACTTCCGTGAAGGTACGGGTGCGCAAATCTATAACACAATCGTAACGGGCCCTGAAGGCATGGGCGAATGTCTTGAGATTGAAGGTGCAGCTTCTGGTGAAAGTGAAACAGTGAACAATGCCCAAGATGGTACCTTAATGATTAAATCATCAGTGATTGCATGTTCTGAAAACTTCAAAGACCCAAGTGGTGTAGATTTCAGCGTTGAAAACTGGTGGACAAACACATTAGGTAACTTAGTTGCTACAGGTCAAACGCAAGTTGTAAATGGTATCTTTACTATCGATACAACAACAGCGACAGACGTGAAAGCAATCGACGGTTTCTTCGATACAACAACGCACATTGGTGCAGTATCTGCTGATAACAACTGGACTGAAGGTTGGACGGTAGGTCTGGAATAACACAGTAAGCGAGGTGCTAAACAACGTTTTTAGCACCTTTAAACAACTTTCTGTAACTTATTTCAGATAGAGGTAAACATGAAACAATATTCAAAACAGTTCAGCTTAACAGCACTAAGCGCAGCTATCTTATGCGGCTTGAGTGTCTCAGCACACGCAGCTGAAGCAGACGAAGAAGCTGTTCTTGAAGAAGTTGTTGTTAGTGCAAGTCGTTTAAAAGGCACTGCAACAGCTGTTCTAGAAGAGCGTAAACAGCAAGCATTCGTTGCTGATATTATGGGTGCAGAGCAAATTTCACGAAGTGGTGATAGTGACGCTGCTGCAGCGCTACGCCGTGTAACAGGTTTAACACTTGTTGATGGTAAGTTTATTTATGTTCGTGGTTTAGGTGAGCGATATTCAAGTACACAGTTAAATAATTCTGCTGTACCAAGCCCAGATCCAACGCGTTCTGTATTACCACTGGATTTATTTCCATCAGGTATTATCGAAAGTTTATCAGTACAAAAATCGTATTCACCGTCAATGCCAGCGTCTTTTGGTGGTGGTAACGTTGATATTCGTTTGAAATCAATTCCTGATCAATTTGTATTTGATGTGTCGGGTCAGCTTGGTTACAACACCAATAACTTTGATGATGGCCTTGAATACAACGGTGGTTCGGACGATTGGTACGGTGTTGATGATGGCACACGCGAAATTCCACGTCCTATCCTTGATGTATACCAAAGTGGTCAATCGCTTGATGATTTAACACCTGAGCAAAGCCGTGCTTTAGCACTGTCGTTAAATCGCGATTATGATCCAAAATCAGCAAAGGTTGATCCGAATACGAAGTTCACTGCCACATTAGGTAATAGCTTCGAATCAGATAAATGGCGCTACGGTTTCTTATCGTCGCTTAGCTACGATAATAAGCACGTTGTTGCAGATGAGTATCAAGGTCAAGGCTTCTTGATTGGTGAAAACTCAACAACCATGATCCGTGGTTATGACCAAGTACTAAGTACTGAACACACGGTTAAAACATCAGGTATGGTTACTGTTGGTGTTGAGTATGACAAAGCGCATAAAGTTGACTACACAGCTTTAATCCTACGTGATACTGAAGATAAAATTTCAGATCGTTTAGGTATTGACCAAAACAACAATACCTCTGATAACAAGCGTGTACGTTCGTATGATGTTCGTTATGAAGAGCGTGAGTTGATCGTTAATCAATTAAAAGGTATGCATACTTTTGATTGGTTGAATTACGCGGGTTTTGACTGGAAGTATTCAATTGGTCGCTCAAACCGTTACGCACCAGGTAACATGGAAACTCGTTTCATTGTTACTGATGCTAACGAAGATGGGTTTTACGATACAGTAAACGAAAGCGCATTAACCAATGCAACAACAGCTGCACGTTACACTTTCCAAGATTTGGATGATGAAGTAGAGAACTACGGTTTTAACTTTACGTTGCCTATTATGCTAGATGGCGTGGATGTTGAGCTTAAATCAGGTGCTGACTTTATCTCTAAAGAGCGTTCAGCAACTAACCGTCGTTTTGATATCAATACACGTGCATTCTCAGATGTTGACTTAAACGGAAATGAGTTAAACACTATTTTGTCTGATGATGTACTCTCGAACGCGACACTAACGCAACCAATCTTGAACGACACAACGGTTTCAGGCGATGACTATAAGTCAGCGCAGAAAGTGGATGCCTATTACTTCGAAGCAGATTTCTTCTTCAATAATACATGGCGTATTACCGGTGGTTTACGTTGGGAAGATTTCCGTCAAGTATCTGTTCCTCTTGACCCATTTACTGGTGGCCTTGCATCTTCAATTGATTATGATGAGTTAGATCAGCTCGCATTCCGTGAAGACGACGTTTATAGTGCACTTGCTTTAACTTATGTGCAAAACGACGAAACGCAATGGCGCTTAAGCTATGGTGAAACTGTTGTTCGCCCAGATTTACGTGAGATTTCTGATGCAACTTACATCGATCCGCTTACTGAATACCCTGTAGGTGGTACGCCTGGTTTACGTACAACGCAAATCAAAAACTATGATTTCCGCTGGGAAAACTATTTTGATACGGGCGAGAACTTCTCTGTCGGTGTGTTCTATAAAGACATGGTTGACCCAATTGAGTCTGTTCAATCACCTGCACAAGATGGTCCACCATTGGTACGTATTGCTAATGCAGAAGATGGTTATGTTGCGGGTGTTGAATTTGAATACCTGAAAGATTTTGCTTTCTTAGGTGGATTCTGGCAAGACGTGTTCATGACAGGTAACGTGACGTTAAGTGACTCAGAAATCAACATGGACCGTCAGGCGATTGTTGAACAAACAGGGGTTTCTGCAGCGGTTACAAATACAACACGTCGCATGACGGGCCATTCAAAATATGTTGTGAATATGCAGTTAGGCTATGACGCACCTAGTGGGCAGCATGCTTCAACGCTAATCTATAACGTATTTGGTGAGCGAATTATTATTCCTGGCATTGAAGGTCAAGAAGATTGGATGGAGCAACCTTTCCACTCTCTAGACTTTAACTACACCTATTTCCCTGATTTCAACTCAAGCTTGAAGTTCAAAGTGACGAATATCTTGGGCGCAAAATCTGAAATAGAGTCAGCGGGAACTTTAACTCGCTCTAAAGAGAAAGGCACTGAGTTCTCAATTGAGTACAAATACCAGTTCTAATACTCTGACCAAGGAAGGATACAATAATAAATCCTAACGTTGATTTAGCCCTGCACTAGCAGGGCTTTTTTCTATACCCAAACCACCTCAAGATGCAGAATTCAGCGTTTCACAGGTGCTTAATATCAAGGCGTTACTTTGCAAGAATGGCAGTCCCTTTTAAGAAGTAACAACGATGAGAGTAAGTGCCTGTGAAGCGCCCAAAGGGTTGGTTTAAAAGCGATTTATACTGCGTTATTGATTTTAACAATAGAACCACTATTACTTGCAATCAATGCCTTGCCTAAATCGCTTTTAATTCCAACTGAAACTCGCATCTTGAGGTAGTTTGGGTATATTAAACCATTGCGTGTTATGGTAGTTCTAAGTGTTAAAACAGGGATTAAAAATGGACTTACGGTTAATTATAAATGGCAAAAAAGCGGCTGATGAGCAGCTTCGTGACGCCATCGGTCAATTTCGAACTCGTCAGCCACTTGCGGTGCGTGTTACCTATGAAGGCGGTGACATTGAGCGTTTTATTAATGAAGCCGTCGCAGAGGGTGTAAAACGTATTGTCGTAGCTGGTGGTGATGGCACCGTTAATGAAGCCGTTAATGCATTAATGAAACTGGAAAAGTCACAACGTTTAGAGCTTGCAATTTTACCTATGGGCACAGCAAATGACTTTGCTATAGCCGCTAATATTCCTCACGGGTACTTGCCAGCACTGAAGCTTGCCGCACAAGGTCAGTCGCATGCAATTGATACGGTAGAGGTTGATAAGCGTTATTTCGTAAATGTAGCCAGTGCTGGCTTTGGGGCAAAAATTACCGCAACCACACCGCCTGCACTGAAAAACTTACTCGGTGGTGGCGCGTATACCTTGGCTGGTCTTGTACAAGCGCTGAGTTTTGTACCTTACAGTGGCGAGTTAACGCTGCCTGATGGTGAACGTACTTCGGGCGATATTATTGCCGCTGCCGTATGTAATGGCCGCCAAGCGGGCGGTGGCCAATTACTTGCGCCACATGCGTACATAAATGATGGCTTGGTTGATTTAGTGGCGTTTACATCATTTGCAATCTCAGATGTACCAGCGGTTATTGAAGAGCTCAGTAATTACCCTAACTCTTCACAACAGTGGGTAAAACGCTTTCAAGTGCCTTGGCTTGAATGGCAAACACAAACAGAAATGCCAATAAACTTAGATGGCGAGCCAATCAGCTCAAAGCAACAGCATTTTAAAGTGCATGCTGGCGCGCTAAACATGGTACTACCAGACGCTTGTCCGATGCTAAGATGAAAAATTTTGATGTTACTCGGTTTACGCTGGTTTTGCTAAGACCGCAATGCTAGATTACTTCTGTAAAAATTAAATTCTCACGCAATGGACTTTAATTTTTAACAGTTTAGGTAATTTGAATGAATCAAACAGTGGAACAAACAATGAAAAAAGTAGGATTAGTCGGTTGGCGGGGCATGGTTGGCTCTGTGTTATTAGAACGTATGCAGCAAGAAAATGATTTTTCTAATATCGACACGACTTTTTTCACCACCTCACAAACCGGTCAATTAGGTCCTGATCTTGCGGGTCCTGCTAAACCGCTTTTAGATGCCAATGATATCTCTGAGCTTGCGAAGATGGATATTGTTGTTACTTGCCAAGGCGGTGACTATACCAAAGCCGTTTACCCGCAATTACGTGAATCAGGTTGGCAAGGTTACTGGATTGATGCGGCATCGGCACTGCGTATGAGTGACGACAGTATTATTGTGCTTGACCCAGTAAACAAAGACGTTATCAGTGCGGGTTTAGAGCAAGGTGTTAAAACCTATGTGGGCGGTAACTGTACCGTATCACTAATGCTATTAGCGCTAGGCGGTTTATTTGAGCAAGACTTGATTGAATGGGTAAGCCCAATGACATATCAAGCGGCTTCTGGTGCAGGCGCTCGCAACATGAAAGAGTTAATTGCGCAAATGGGTGCAATTCACGAAACTGTTGCTGACAAACTTGCAGATCCAAATGCTGCGATTCTTGAGATTGATAAGTTAGTCACCGAAAAAATTGCCTCAAGCGATTTACCACAAGACCAGTTTGGTGTGCCTCTAGCAGGTAGCCTTATTCCTTGGATTGATGTACCAATGCCAAGTGGTCAAAGTAAAGAAGAGTGGAAAGCGCAAGTTGAAGCGAACAAAATTTTAGGCAGCAGCGAACAACCTATCCCTGTTGATGGCTTATGTGTTCGCATTGGTGCAATGCGCTGTCACTCACAAGCAATGACAATTAAGCTGCGCAAAGACATTAGCGTTGAGCAAATTGAAGAAATTCTGGCTTCTCACAATGAGTGGGTCAAAGTGATCCCGAATGATCGCGACATTACCGCTACAGATTTAACGCCTGTAAAAGTAACTGGCACGCTGTCTATTCCGGTAGGTCGTATTCGTAAATTAGCGATGGGCCCAGAGTATATCAGTGCGTTTACGGTTGGTGACCAACTGTTATGGGGTGCTGCTGAGCCACTGCGTCGCATGTTACGTATTATTGTCGATGGCTAGAACTGGTTTTACTTGGGTAAAAAAACCTTATTCAACTAACTCAGAGCTTCTGTTGAAAACTCAGCTGATTTTTACTCTGTTTCTAAATTCGCCTCGTATATAGAGGCGAATTTAGTTAATACTCGTGTATGTTATTAAAAACGATATTGAGCAGTGATACTAAAGTTTCTCGGTGCGCCATATTGATACTGGTTATAAAACCCAATTTGGCTGTAATAACGTTTATCAAATGCGTTCTCTAAATTAGCGCGCAATGTAAGTTGTTCGTTTACGTTGTATCTTGCCATTAGTCGAAAAAGCGCATAACTTTGCTGACTAACCTCAACTGAACTTCTATCAGGCTTAGTGACATTTCTATTGATTTCACTTTGCCAATTAAAACCAGCTCCCAGTTGTAGACCACTTAGTATATTATTTAATTCATAAGTACTGAAAAGCTTTACTTGGTGTTTTGGGCTCGTGGTCGTTATCTTTTCTCCATCAGGGTCTTTTGTTTCAAATTGGCTATATCCAAAATAAACATTCCAATGCTCATTAATTGAACCATTTGCTTCAAATTCGAATCCTTGCGTTTTGGTGCCATCAATACCACGGTAAATAGGCACAGTAGTACCAGGTAATGTTTCTCCTGTTGCTTCGCCAACATTATCTTGACGGATCTCAAACACTGAAAATGAGGTGTCTAGCGCTTCTTCAAATAGGCTTGCTTTAACACCTGCTTCGTAGTTTTTTCCCTTAACAGGATCTAGGTAGCTGCCATCGGATTGAACTCTACTTTGTGGTGTGAAAATATCGGTGTAGTTAGCATACAAAGATACATTTTGCCCAACAGTATAGGTAGCGCCAATGTAACTGGTAAATTCATTATCAACTTCGTAATTATGAACGGTTCCGAAATTGTCTTGCTCAGTTTCCCAATTATCAATCCGTCCTCCTATAACCATTGAAAGCGCGTCAGTTACTTCAATATCAGAAGCAAGATATATTGCTTGTTGCTTTGTTTCTCCCCATGAGCCATACAAGATTTCATCACTCCATTGAGGGGTGGGATAAGTAAAGTTTTTATCTCTAAAATCACCCAAAGGCGGTGCTTCATTTAAAGAGCCATAATATGGGTTGGCAAACTCTTGTTTCTGCTGATTTACACCAATTAGAACTTGTTGAGAACGATCGAGTAACATAAAACGGCCCGATAATTTTAAGTCGTATGTATGTTGAGTGCGATTGCCATCAATAAATGAAAGTGAGCCAGGTATCATTCCTTCATTGGTTATTGGGTCTGGGTTACCCGTTGGCCATAACACATCATATTCTAAATCGTTATCGCCATAGATGTAGCTGGCTTTAACTTGCCAGTCATCACTAAAGTTATGTTCAATCGTGGCAAAGCTGTTCAACGCTTTGGTTTTAGATGATGCCCAGCGAGGAGCAGTTGATGTGTGGTGACTGTAATTAGTTCTATTACCTTGGTTGTCAAATAGCGGTAATCCACCAGACATTGAGCCTTCAGGCTTGGTATCTTGATAATCAGTTCCTAAGGTTAGTAATGTGTCACGACCTAAATCTGCTTCAATAATACCGTAAAGGGTTTGTCTTTGTTGCTCGTAACGATGCTGATAACTTTCGCGATCTTGATATGCTATGACGACTCGACCTCGAACGCTTGCGTCTTGATTCAAACCTCCCGATAAGTCAACAATACCGCGTAACTGTTGCCATGAACCAATACTTAGGCTTACGTTTGCTTGAAATTGTTCTGTCGGACGCTTACGCACTAAATTGATAGCTGCCGATGGACTGCCCGCACCTAACATCAAACCAGTTGCTCCGCGAACAACTTCTATGCGCTGATAAATTGCGCTATCCATTAAGTTGTCACCATAGTTAAAGCGTGTATCGTAGGTTGTCGCCACACCGTCATACAAAATACTACTTACGCCAATACCGCGGGCACTGATTGAGTATCGGTCGTTGTCAGAAGGGCGGGTATTAATCCCCGCTACGCTGTTCATCACTTCAATAACAGAGTTTAGTTGTTGATCTTTTATCGCTTGCTCATTCACGACTGTGGTTGATTGTGGTGTTTCAAGAAATGATAACTCTAAACCCGTTGCGGTACTCATTTGCTCAACTTTATAGCTTTGAGCATTGTTTTGTTCACCCACGACTGTGAGTACTTCCATATCGTGATGCTTTTTTTGCTCAGCCTGTAAAGATTGACTAAATATCGCTAAACAAGAAAGTGCGACAGGCGTGAGTTTAAAGTAGTTAGTCTTTGTCATTTTTTATCCGTAGTCCTATTACGTCTTTAAATAGTGAGGCCTATGCTTAGGCTATTGTTGTGTCATGTTGAAAGTCATGACGAGTGGAAAATCATGGAGTGGGCTTATGATATCCCCAGCAAAACGGAGATTTTTCTTTTTAGATAGTTGGAATCATTAATCCATAGATATTGCGGTAGTTTAAAAATTTCCATTGTGTATATCCTTTAACATTGATTTAGTAACCAAGAGACAAGAAGAGTTTTTCTTCAGTCTCCAATTAATTAAAATCCGCAACACTCTGTACCGATTAATGGGAATATACCACTTAATAAATGGTAATTTAAATTATTATCATTTATTAAGTGTGCAGTTAAAAGGCCTTTTGATTTGTTAGTTTTTTCGAATTGGTTAAAGGACATAACATTATTTGTGATTTAAGTCGTGGCTAAAGGCTAGTAGAAAACTCTTGATCAATTACAATGTTAGATTCAAGCAATCGGAGCAATTTTTAATAAATTGAGAAAAGCATGCACACACCCAACAAGTGGAAAATGACACCAGAGCGAGTATCGCAGTTTATCAAAACCTACAGCTTTGCATTAATGGTTGATAGTGAGTTTGAGGCAACCCATCTACCATTAGTGTATAAACCCGATGAGGGCGAGTTTGGTACCTTATATGGTCATGTGTCACGGGCTAATCGTCATGGCAAAAGCTTGCAAGATACCCGTGTATTAGTGGTTTTTAATGGCCCACATAGTTATATTTCACCCACTTGGTATAGTGAGAAGCCAGCTGTATCGACCTGGAACTACGCTGCGGTGCATGCCCAAGGCATAGTAGAATACCTTGATGATGACAACACCTTAGCCTGCCTAAATGAGTTAATTAGCCAATACGAGCCAAGTATTTTAAACGACACCAGTTTGTTGCCAGCTGATTATCAAGCCAAATTACTGCGTGGCATAGTGGGTATTAAAATCGAACTTGACTCAATTCAGGCAAAAGAGAAGTTAGGCCAGCATAAGTCGGCGGCGGATCAACAAGGTGTTTTAACAGGGTTAAAAGCAGATAAACACCCTGATGCCCAAGCTTTACTTTGCTATATGCTTAAACATGAAGTAGGAATAGGCAGCTAATTTGCATCCAGCAAATGCTGCCAATTGGTTGGAAAGTATCTAGCAACACTTTGTTAAAAGCATGTTAATTACTAAAACTAAAGTTAGTACATTCCACGTGTCTGTCAACTAAATGTCATATTTTTAACAGGTAAGTTTTGAGTAAAAGCAAGCATAAGGGGTATAAATTTCACGTTAACTTTATGTGGTCAAGCTTGCTTTGCCCCATAAAAATAAACACTTAATTATTTGCTGAACTTCCGAGGTCTCACTATATTTTCTTAAGTGCTTAGTTGGAAGTTGGCTATGAACATTTCAAAAAAATTAAAACTCGCCTTTGCGTCAGCAATTGCGCTGCCGTTGATCATTATTGCTGTGCTTGTAATTACACAAACAAGACAACAAGCCCTCGATAGTTTCGCTGAGCTTAGTCAAAGAGAAGCGAAACAAGTTGATAACGGTATCAGTATGTTTTTTGCTGAAATAGAGAAAAACGTCAATTATCTTGCATCCCATTCCGCTATCTTAGACGCCAAGCAAGGTGTTAAAACCCATATGCAATCACCTAGTGCAGAAAAGCTTGATCATCTAAGTGGTAGTGACATCGAAAAAAACGCCTTTCGTTTATTTGATCACTTTGGTGCCACCCACCCGGGACTTGCTTATATCTATATGGGGAATGAGCAAGGTGGTTATATTCAATGGCCAGAGGGTGAAGTTACAGCGAATTATGACCCAAGAGTAAGGCCTTGGTACGAAACTGGCAAAGCAGCAAATGGTAAAACGGTAAGAACCAATGCCTATTATTGGGCAGCAGATGACATGGTAATTGTTTCTACTGTTAAAGCGATTAAGGAAGCGGGGGAGCTTATTGGTGTACAGGGCATGGATGTATCCTTGCAGGGCCTTACCGATATTATTGCGAACATTAAACTTGGTGAAACTGGCTATTTAATGTTGATTGAAGATAGTGGCAATGTACTCGTTGACGTTAAAAATGCTGATTACAGGTTTAAGCAGCTAGCACAAGTCAATAACGGAAAATACAAACAGCTCGCTGAAAATAATCAGGGTCAATTTGAAATTGACATTAATGGCAAAGATTACTTAGCGAATATTTACACCTCGCAAAAACTAGGCTGGAAATTTATAGGCTTAGTAGAAAAATCTGAAGTAATGAGTGGCGCAAATGCAATGACGATTACTATTTTAGTCATCAGTGCAATCTTGATTGCTGTATTCATTCTTGTAGCTAGCTATATTTCTAAATTAATTTCTGCACCTATTGTTGAAGTGAGTGATGGTCTAACTGAAATATCGCAAGGTGGTGGTGACTTAACAAAGCGGTTAGTGATTAAAACACGCGATGAAACGGCCAAACTGGCTAACAGCTTTAATTTATTTTTGAATTTGATTTCTGATTTAGTCACGCAAATTAATGAGTGTGCGCAAAATGTGAGTGATACCTCGGCGCAAACGTCATCACAAGCAGCGCAATTATCTGGCTCAACATCTCAGCAACAACAAGCCCTCGAAATGGCGGCCACAGCGATTAATGAAATGGCAGCGACAGCCAATGAAGTCTCTGCCAGTTGTGCCAATGCAGCCGAACTTGCATCGCAAACACAACAGGCCTCTGAGCTTGGACAAAGTGTTATATCTAAAACGGTTGATAGCGTTGTATCTCTATCTAAGGTGATCACCAAAGCAACTAAAGATATAAACCAACTCGATGCTGAAAGTGAAAATATCATGTCGATTTTAAGCGTGATAAGAGGCATCGCAGAGCAAACCAATTTGTTAGCTTTAAATGCAGCAATTGAAGCGGCGAGGGCGGGTGAGCATGGTCGAGGTTTTGCAGTTGTCGCAGATGAGGTGCGTGCGTTATCACAAAGAACCTCAGAATCGACAGAAGAAATAGCAAGCCAGTTAGATACGTTGCGCAAGATGTCTGATCAAGTGTCAAAAGAGATGACAACCAGCTTAGATCGCACAAACAAAACAGTGGAGTTAGCCCATTCAGCACAGCAACAATTTAGCGAAATAACTGCGTCTATCGTCAATATCAGCGATTTAAATACACAGATTGCCACTGCAGCTGAAGAGCAACAGCATGTAGCAGAAGACATTAACCGCAATGTTGTTGAAATAAAAAATGCGGCTGATGATGTAAGCGAAATTGCCCATAGTGCCAGAGGCAATGGTGACAAACTAAACCTGTTATCGAAAACTCTAAATGATTTAGTGGGTAAGTTTAAAGTGTAAAATACTCTTTGTTTCATATACTTTGCATGCTTTAATGGAATAAATAACTAAAGCGTGTAACGAATCATTTTGTTATTTGATTAGAAAACACAAGGCACAAAAATCCTATAAAATGGCAAATAATGAAAATAGATAGTGTGAACGCTGAAGATTACCCAGAGCTACTTGCTGTATGGGAAAACTCAGTTCGAGCAACCCATGATTTTATAACAGAAGACGACATCGCTTTTTTTAAGCCAATTATTATCGAGCAAGCGTTTCCGAATGTGACTTTAAAGTGCATTAAGGATGAGCATCAGGCAATTTTAGGCTTTATAGGCGTACATGAATGCAAAATAGAAATGTTGTTCATTTTAGATGCCGCAAGAGGTAAGGGCATAGGTAAAGCACTACTCAACTATGCAGTTGAGCAATTAGCTGCCAACAAAGTGGATGTTAATGAGCAAAACCCACTTGCGGTTGGATTTTATCAACATAGGGGCTTTAAAATTGCCTCACGCTCGCCCTTAGATGATATGGGCAAACCATTTCCAATATTGCACATGGAACTCGTGTAGGAACGGCTTCAGCCGTGAATTTAGATGTTCGGCGTTGAAACGCCTCCTACAAACTTGTATCTCGCAAACTTTACCCTTGAAACTCGTTAACTTTACTTTCGTCACTTATCTTTTGCTTAATTTAATGAACACGATATGCTGAAGCAGCGAATAAAACATTACATGGGAGTAGCAAATGAATCTCAATCAGGTGACGTTACCTGTAAAGGATATGAATGAAGCGGTGGCTTTTTACTTAACACTGGGAATGATTCAGATTGTAGATACCCCGCATTACGCACGCTTTCAATGCCCAGATGGTGGTGCCACATTTTCGCTGTCATTAGAAACTGAAGAATTTAGTAATAGTGCGGTAATATATTTTGAACATGAGCAGCTCGATGAGCTCTATGCAAGCCTTGTTGAAAAAGGCATTCGCTTTGAACAGCCACCTACTGCCCAGCGTTATTTATGGACGGAAGCAATTCTAAAAGACCCATCAGGGAATAAAATTAAATTGTATTGGGCGGGAGAAAACCGCTTAGACCCACCATGGAAGGTAGAAAAGAGAGGATGATATGTAATGAATATTACAGCAAAAGTTACATTCTTATTCTTAGATCGCCCCCCTCATGCATTTAGATATACTGGAAGTGGTTGTTACACTCGAATTTCGTATTTGAACCGTGTTGATACCAGCTGTAGACTTATTTTTGAAGAGGGTAAAGAGTTCTTTGATGGAGAAACTGCTGATATATTTATAGAAGTGTTGGATTCATCTGCTCATCAAGGTATGTATATTGGTATGCCTATTGAATTGTTTATATGTCATACAAAAATAGCAGAAGGCCAGATATCAAGCTTATTTTGAGAGTAATCCATGAATTTAAACAAGTGCTTTGAGGTTAAATGGTGGGCTAGATAACATTTATAAATAAATGCACAGGCATTATTGAATTGGGTTTGCTAGAGCATCCAGCTGCTCAAGAACAAGTGAAAGCTATAAAAGAAGAGATTATCGAGTTGGATCGTAAATATTCAGGTTGAGTTCGATTGCAAAAAGCTGCTTCATTTTTATAAATTTAAGTAGAGGCGCTAGGGTCTAGGTCCTAGCGCCTAATAGCTAAAAACTATTATCTAAAAACCTTACTGCTTTTCTTTCAGTAGTTGTTTTAGTTCAGCCATTTCAGCTTGCAGCTGAGCTATTTGCCCTTTGGTTGCGGGCATGTCGGCTTCAGATGTTTGCTCTTCACGGGCGTTACGATGCTCTTCAGACATAACTTCTAAAATCGCACCAACCATCATGTTTAAAAATACAAAGGCTGTTAAAAAGATGAAGGTTAGATAAAAAATCCAGCTGAGCTCATATACAGCCATCGTTTCATACATAACATCGGTCCAATCCTCAAACGTGGCAATCCTGAATAGGGTGAGCATCGAAATAGACACATCGCCCCACAGTACTGGGTTGATGTCAGCAAACAGCATGCTACCCATGGCGGCATAAATATAGAAGATCACGAACATGAGCAGGGCAATATAGCCCATTTGTGGAATGGCTTTTAAAAGCGAGTTAACCAGCAGTCTAAGCTCTGGGATCATAGATACAAGTCGCAACACGCGGAAAATACGCAGTAATCGAGCGATAAAAATTGTTGAGCCAGCAGCAGGGTAAAGGCTGCCCACCACGATTATAAAATCGAAGATATTCCAGCCTTTGCTGAAAAAGTCTTTAAAGCCTCGGCTTGCGATAAAGCGGATCACCAGTTCAACTAAAAAGAATACCGTGATACCTAAGTCCATCCAATGTAAGGCAAGCTCAACTGTTGGATGTAACGAATAGGTGTGTGCCCCCACAGTTAGTGCTGAAATAACAATGACAGCAATAACAAATGATTGAAAAATTTTACTTTTATCGATACGCTGAAACAGCTGTTGTAACTGCGACAACATCATATAGAACCCTTTGGTTGTAATATTTAAACCCACGCAATATACAGGAAATTGCAGCACCAATGTATAACTACATGAAGGAAATTTAATGTTTTTTAACGCTTTAAAATTAGCCGTGATTGCAACGCTTGCTGTGGTTTTATCAGCGTGTAGCTCTGATGCCCGTTATCATGAAATTCAATCAGCACGTTTAAGTGAATGCAATTATTTGGCAGATAAAGAATACCATGAGTGTGTTAAACGCCAGCAAGACAGTTACGAAGAATTTAAAAAACAACAAGCAGAACATGACTAAAACAGAAAAGCGTCTAGATAAGGTTATTCGAGTTGCTTTAACGCAAGCGTGCGAACTAGCAAAAGAGCACGTACACGAATTTTCATGGTTAACGCATACTGCTGATCTAAAAAAGCTACCGCAATCACTAAAAGTCAGTTGTTATTGTAAAGAGCTGCCGATAACTGCTGAGCAAACCCAGTTAATTAGCAGTCTAATTATCAAAGAATTGAGTGCAAAAGATTTAGCTATCAATGTAAAAGCAATTTCATTTTTAAAGGAATAATAATGTACTTAAATTTAGACCCTAAACAGATGGTTAGATTAAACCTGGCTCTTGCTGTGTTATTTATTTGTGTTGGTGTGTACAGCTTGCAATCAGATTCATTACCTATTTCAAGTTTTACCGGTTTTATATTTGCAATTGCTTTTATGGTGCAAGCCTATCGCTCAACAGAAAAATTTGCAGCCAAAACAGCCCTGAGTAAAACACTCACGACAACAGACACGAGCTTAACGGTTAAGCAGGTTTATTATGGCGAGCAAGAAAAGACTCTTGAATTAAGCCGTATTACGCAACTGAAAGTTGCTGATAACTATTTAGCCGTCATATTAGATGGCAACGGCCAAGGTTATGACTTTCAAATAAAAGGTAAAGCTGAAGCCATCACTGAACGTTTAAATGAGATATTGCCAAAGGCGCTGCTTAAAAACAGCCCAATCAAACAGGTTTAATTTGGTAAGCCAGCTGCAAATGGCTATAATCGGCAAAAATTATTGAAAGAGATATAGCAATGGCAGTGCCTACGCGTTCACAAATTTCAATTGGCTGCGAAGTCAACATTGTATTAAAACAAGATCAACGAACAGGTCAGTTAACTCAAGGTGTGGTATCCCGTATTTTAACTAAATCACCAAATCACCCGCATGGTATTAAAGTACAGCTTGATGATGGTCAAGTAGGGCGCGTGAAAGAGATTTTATCATGAGTGTTTTAAGCGAAAGTGAATTTTGGCAACTCGTGACTGCCGAAGATAAAACTGCCGAGCCTGAGTCTGCTTGTAACGCATTAAAAGCAAAGCTTACTGATTTATCTGACCAACAGCTGATGGAGTTCGATAAGCAGTTTAACCTACGTATGCGTAAAGCTTATACCTGGGATTTATTTGGCGCTGCATATGTGATGGCCGGATGTAACGACGATTATGGTTTTTCTGAGTTTTTATGTTGGCTTATTTCACGTGGTGAACAGGCTTTTTTGAAAGCGCTTGAAAACCCAGATTCAATTGCTGAGTGTACGCCTGTTTATCATTTAAACGAACAGCCTTACCCGTATTTAGATGAGTACGATTTAATTGCCGGTATGCTTTACGAAGAGCGTAATGATGACGAATTACCCTTTGTACCATCTGGCCTTGAGCAACCAAAAGGTAAACGCTTTAAAGATAAGGCCAAGTTTTTAAAGCAAACCTATCCAAATTTATACGCCAAATATTGGCAACAACCGAACTAATTAAAAGCACCTAAGGGTGCTTTTTTATGCGCTAACACTTACTTTTCTATAGCTTTCAGAAATTTTTAGTACCTATATTTAATCATTTTGTGGTATCTTATTCACGCTATATTCAGCTAATTTAACAATATAAATCAGCAAGCTAAGTTTAATTAGTTTGCTTAACACATATCAAAGGAAATGACAGTGTCAGAAAACGTATATCAAGCGCCAGAAGCAAACCTTGCTACAGCGTCAACAGAAACAACTACCTTAAGCATGAAAGAAATCTTATTTTCTTTTAAAGGACGTATTCCTCGTAAGACTTATTGGTATTCTTTCTTAGGTATTATTGTAGCTTCATTTGTTTTTATGTTCGTAGTTGCATTATTAACAGGTGGTAATGAAACAGCAATCTCTGTAATCACACTAATCTTTTATATCCCTCTTATGTGGGTTTCGCTTGCGGTTCAAGTTAAACGCTGGCACGACCGTAATAAATCAGGTTGGTGGGTACTGATTGGCTTAGTTCCACTGATTGGCGGTATTTGGGCGTTAATCGAAAATGGCTTTTTAGCAGGTGATGAAGCTGAGAACCGTTTCGGTAAACCTACTAGCTTATAAGCTTTACTGTGTGCTCTGAATATCAGAGCACACAAAACAAACGTGTCTAATGAAGCATTTAACAACGATTCAAATAGCTAGATTTATTATCAGCTTTAGTTGGCTTTATCATGGGCTGATGCCAAAACTAATTCATATTGCTCCTCTTGAATTAAAAATGACGGCCAGTTTTGGCTTCAATGCTGAAATCTCAACGCTCATCACCCGAGCAGCTGGCATAGGTGAAATTATATTTGCCGTGCTGTTTTTTATTTTTTATCGATCAATGTTAATCAATATTCTCAACATTGCTGCTTTAGTTGGGCTAGCGCTGTTTGTTGCCGTTTTACAACCCGCACTTTTAATCGAAGCGTTTAACCCTGTAACTACAAACATTGCCATGATCGCGTTTAGCCTTGTGCTAATAAATGAGCAAAAAGCTTTAAACAAAAACACTAGACCGAGTAACAACGCTTAATTTCGTCAATCATGGCATTTGCTAAAGGCGAGCTGGCATTTGTTTTTGAGGTGATCAATACCACAGGAATATCGTAGTGATATTTACTCGGTTGAATAGCTTTAAAAATACCTTTATCGACCCAGAACTGTGCGTAGTGATCGGGTAAATAACCAATAAACTCACCCGATAAAATTAAATGTGCAATACCTTCATCATGATAAGCAACAGCACTATTTTGATAGTTTAAACCGTCGTTTCGGCTTTCTTTATCACGCATGTAGTTACTGGTAATGACTTCGGCTTCTTTAATGAGCTTATCTATTTGTTTGTCTTCACACTCAAATAATGGGTGACCGACTGCGCAATACAAAAAGTTAGTTTCGTTATGTAGGGCTGTGTAATTAAGTCCGCGAATATGATGGCGGCTAACACCAATCCCCACCAACGAGCGGCCATTGGCTACTGCGGTTTCTACCTCTCGTGCCTCGCACACATTAATATCGAACTGAATGTTTTTACCTTTGCCTTTTAATCTTGCTATCGCGCGGGGAATGGCACAACGCGGGTCGCTGACCATGGTATCTATCATGGCAATACTTAAACGTCCCGATAACTCGTTTTTAGAGCTTGCTACGGTATTAGCAAAGGCTTCGCATTGCTGAAGCAGTTCTATCGATGCCTGATAAGTGATGGCGCCAGCGTCTGTAATTTCAAAACCACTGCGGCCACGTTTACATAATTTAATACCAAGCCTTACTTCTAAATCTGATAAATGCGCACTGATGGTGGAGCGGCCAATATTCAAACGTGACTCTGCGGCTGAAAGCCCGCCACACTCAACAATTGCTACAAAAACGCGCAATAAGCGCAGGTCTACGTCATGAACTTGCATAGCTCTTCTTTAAGTTCGATAAATCTGGAATGAATAACGATAATTATGCATTTGTAAAACAACTAGAGCAAGCTAGACTCCAACTAAATAAAACTTAATCCTGTTCTTTAGGAGTTATAAATGACATTTAAGTATGGTGTTGACCAATTAACGTTAGACAGCGTTAATGCTATTGCAGCCGGTACGTTACAGGCAGAGCTTTGCCAAGAAGCAATTGATAAAATTAATAAAAGCCGCCAAAACGTAGACAAAATGGCTGCCTCAGATAAAGCCATTTATGGTATCAATACGGGCTTTGGCCCATTATGTGATACACAAATTTCTCCAGAAGAAACTAACCTTTTACAAAAGAACTTATTGATCACACACGCTGTTGGTGTGGGTGAGCCAATCGCTAAACCTATTTCAAAGCTGATGCTAATCACCAAAGTACATGCATTAAGCCAAGGTTTTTCAGGTATTCGTTTAACCGTTGTTGAGCGTATGCTTAAGTTTATTGAACTTGATATTATCCCAGTTGTTCCAGAGCAAGGCTCAGTAGGCGCATCAGGCGACTTAGCACCGTTATCACACTTATTCTTACCTCTTTTAGGTGAAGGTGAGTTTTGGGTAAACGACACAATCAAGCCAGCAGCAGAGGTATTAAAAGAGCATGGTTTAGCGCCTTTAGATTTACATGCTAAAGAAGGCCTAGCATTAATTAACGGTACTCAGTTTATTTTATCGCATGCCATTACTGCGCTTACTAAAATGCGTTACTTATTAGACCTTGCAGATATCGCAGGTGCTATGAGCATTGAAGGTATGCAAGGTAGCGAATCACCGTTCCGTGAGGAGTTACATGCAATTCGTGCTTTTAAAGGTAATGTTGAAGTTGCAGCACGTATGCGTAGCTTTTTTGCAGGCTCTGAAAACATGGCTTCACACACTGATTGTGACCGTGTTCAAGACCCTTACTCATTACGTTGTATTCCACAAGTTCATGGTGCATCGCGTAACGCGTACTACCATTTAAAAGAGCTTGCTGAAACAGAAATGAACTCTGTAACAGATAACCCAATTGTGATCAGCGAAGAAGAAGCCATTTCGGGTGGTGGTTTCCACGGTCAACCACTTGCTATGGTATTAGATTACGCATCAATCGCAGCGGCAGAGCTTGGTAACATTGCTGATCGTCGTTGTTACTTACTGCTTGAGGGCTTACACGGCTTACCACGTTTGTTAACGACATCGGGTGGCTTAAACTCTGGCATGATGATCCCGCAGTATGTGACTGCGGCATTGGTAACAGAAAATAAATCATTGTGTTTCCCACCATCAGCAGACAGCGTACCAACATCAATGGGGCAAGAAGATCACGTATCTATGGGTAGTATCTCTGGTCGTAAGTTAAACCAGATTTTAGGTAACCTTGATAAAATCTTTGCTATTGAGCTGATGTATGCAGCGCAAGCAATCGAATTTAGACGTCCTAACAAGTGTTCAGACATCATCGAAGAAAACTTTGCGCTCATTCGCAGCAAAGTTGCCAAACTAGAAGAAGACCGCTTACTGAAGCCAGACATTGATGCCATGGTAGAACTTGTTAAATCGCAAGCGTTTAAAGTTAACTAAGGGAGCAAACAATGACTTTTCAAGAACAAATTAAGCAAGGTATCCCGAGTGTATTGCCAGAGCCAAAACCGTATCCAAGTGATGCAAACCGTGCTCCAAAACGTAAAGACATTTTATCGGCTGACGAAAAGCAATTAGCTATTCGTAACGCATTGCGTTATTTCCCTAAAGAATGGCACAAAGAATTAGCCGCTGAATTTGCCGCTGAGCTTAAGCAATTTGGCCGTATTTACATGTATCGCTTTAAGCCTAACTATGAACTTAAAGCGCGCTCAATTAGCGATTACCCGGCTAAATGCGAACAAGCTGCCGCGATCATGTTAATGATCGACAATAACCTTGATCCTGCAGTAGCACAGCATCCTGAAGAGCTAATCACTTACGGTGGTAACGGTGCGGTATTCCAAAACTGGGCGCAGTACTTATTAACTATGAAGTACTTAAGCGAAATGGAAGAAGACCAAACGCTACACATGTACTCGGGTCACCCTATGGGGTTATTTCCATCATCAGTTGAAGCACCGCGCGTGGTTGTAACGAACGGTATGATGATCCCGAACTATTCGAAGCCGGATGACTGGGAAAAATTCAATGCACTGGGTGTAACCCAATACGGTCAAATGACTGCGGGTTCATTTATGTACATTGGCCCACAAGGTATTGTTCACGGTACAACCATTACGGTAATGAATGCGTTCCGTAAAGTGCTCGAAAAAGGCGAATCACCAAAAGGTAAGATCTTCTTAACTGCTGGTTTAGGCGGTATGAGTGGTGCTCAGCCTAAAGCGGGTAACATTGCTAACTGTATCACCGTATGTGCTGAGGTTAACCCTAAGGCGGCTATTAAGCGTCATCAACAAGGTTGGGTTGATGAGCTAATTGATAACATGCCAGAGCTTGTTGAGCGTGTACGTACGGCACAGCAAAATGAAGAAGTGGTTTCAATTGCCTTTATCGGTAACGTGGTTGATGTATGGGAAAGCTTCTTAGCAGAAGATATTTTCATTCACTTAGGTTCAGACCAAACTTCACTTCATAACCCTTGGTCAGGCGGTTACTACCCGGTTGATATCAGCTATGAAGAGTCAAATCGTTTAATTCGTGAAGAGCCAGAAGTATTTAAAGAAAAAGTACAAGCGACGCTTAAGCGCCATGCCGATGCTGTTAACAAGCACACGGCAAAAGGAACTTACTTCTTTGATTACGGTAATGCGTTCTTGCTAGAGGCATCACGCGCTGGTGGCGATGTAATGGCTGAAAACGGTATTGATTTTAAATACCCATCATATGTACAAGATATTCTTGGCCCAATGTGTTTTGACTACGGTTTTGGCCCATTCCGCTGGGTATGTACGTCAGGTAAACCTGAAGATCTTGATAAAACAGATGCGATTGCTGCAGACGTTTTAAATAAAATCATGGCAGACTCGCCTGAAGAGATCCAACAGCAAATGCAAGACAACATCACGTGGATCAAAGATGCGAAGCAGAACAAGCTCGTAGTTGGTTCGCAAGCTCGTATTCTTTATGCAGACGCACAAGGCCGCGCTGAAATCGCTAAAGCGTTTAATGATGCCATTAATCGTGGCGAAATTGGTCCGGTTGTTCTTGGGCGTGACCACCATGATGTAAGTGGTACTGATTCACCTTTCCGTGAAACATCAAACATTTATGATGGTAGCCGCTTCACAGCAGATATGGCGATTCACAATGTAATTGGTGATGGTTTCCGCGGTGCTACTTGGGTATCTATCCACAACGGTGGCGGTGTTGGCTGGGGCGAAGTGATCAACGGCGGTTTTGGTATGCTACTCGATGGTAGTGAAGCTGCCGAGCGTCGTTTGAAATCTATGCTCTTATTTGATGTAAACAACGGTATTGCTCGTCGTAGTTGGGCGCGTAACGAAGAAGCTAATTTTGCGATTAAACGTGAAATGGCTCGTACCCCTAAGCTTAAAGTGACCTTGTCTAATAACGTTGATGATGAAGTTTTATCAAACTTAGATTTCTAAGTTGTGTCAATGCAAAAAGGCCATGTTGTAAGCGCAACATGGCCTTTTTTATTGCCAAAAATTATTAAATAGCGCATCGTTTGGGAGGCGTTTTTACGCTGAACACTAAAGGTTCACGGCTGAAGCCGATTCTATGTGAAAATTTCCACGGTTTTTGTCGCCATAAATGACGACCTACAAGGGCACTCGTAGGCGTGAAACGTGTTTCGCGCGTTTGTATTTAAAAAGTAGCAGTATAAAGCTGCTGCTACTTAAGGTGCATGGTCTCAAACATCATTGACTCGCAACTTTAATCATCTTTCTTAGCTTTTTTCGCGAGAATTTCGACTTCGGCTTTTTCGGTTACACCTGCCATACTCAGGGCTGTGCTGCCTACCGATTCATATTCAAGTTTGATTTTATCGAGTTTGGCGTCGTTTTTGTCAGGTAAACTTAAGCTACGTGATGACATTCCTTTGGTTAAAACACCAAGGTTATCAAACACCTTTTCTTCACCGGTATTCATAATAACTTTAATTTTCTTAAGATTCACTGTGCCATGAGTACATTTAATTTTAATATGGCTGTAACGACTGCTAGTGATTGGGTTAACAGTATCGGTTTCGCTTTTGTAGCTTACCTTTTTCTCGGCAATCGATTTCCATTCGCCATCACTCGCCAGGCTTTGCATGCTTGTTAAAGCAAGAAATGTCGTTAAGGTAATTAGTTTGATTAATTTCATAAGATTCCCTCCAAAGATGTCACTTTAAAATTTATAGCATATAAACAGCTTCGTTTCCTATGAGAAGTTAAATCACAGAACTAATTTCATGTTTTAGTCGTATTAACTAGTAGGTAATTAATTCACCAACCATAATCAGCATGCTATGCTAGTTAAGTGTCTATAAGTTTATGGATTTTCAATGAGATATTACTTTTGTTTAGTGTTTTTTTTGTTTTCAACATCGTCTTATGCAAGTGCTTTGCTTGATGTAAAGCCAAGCAATAAAACGCAGTTTTTGGCTTTGATAAAAGATAAACAAGGCAATTATAAAGTAAAAGAGGATAGCGATGCGGTTTGCCAAAACGCATCCTTTGCATTGATAAAAGAGCCTACGCAAGGCTTTAGGTTAGGAACATTGATCGACTTTAGTGACTTACATAACGGAACCCAGGTGAAGAAAATTCCTAACTATTGTGTTGTCAGTTCGAAGTTAAAATACTTTGTAAATGGCATTGTTAGAACTAAGCGCTACTTTCGCTGTGATAATGAGGACGACAACGGTTCAACAACTGAAGATTTGCGTTTTAAAGATAATGGCATTATCACTTATACACTGAGTAAACCTGACGTGTCTTGTGTGTTTGAAAAGCAATAATAGTTTGCCTCATACAATTTTAAGCCTATGATGGCTTTATTTTTTAACTGATAATTCTATGACTAGCCAATTTATTCAAGCATTTTTAGTGCTTGCTGCTTTTTATATAGCAAGCCTTATTATTGACCGCGCTATTAAACAGTTTCAACGTCGCTTTGATTCAACCGCTCTTGAAACTTTCCGGCTGATTTCTAACTCGCAGCGCGCTATTTTATTATTCATTGGTATTGTGCTGGCATTATCGAAACTGGGTTTTGACGTAGCCGCGTTAGTTGCCGGTTTAGGCCTAACAGGCTTTGCTTTGGGTTTTGCGTTGAAGGATGCTATTTCAAACCTAGTAGCAGGTGTCATGATTGTGCTTTATAAACCCATTAAGCTTGGTAATTACATTGAAGTGAGTAATTCAAAGGGCACAGTGATTGACCTTAATTTGCGCTATATCACAATTAAAGGCGAGGGAGCGGTGCATTTAATTCCTAATTCTTTGATTTTAAGTAATAAAGTGTCAATCATTGATCGCGAAGACGATTAATCACAAATTTCAGCCATAAAAAAAGCAGCCTAGGCTGCTTTTTTAAGTTTTAGCAAATTACATTTGAGATTGCAGGTAATTCTCAAGCCCTGCGGTTTTGATTAACTGCTGCTGTGTTTCAAGCCAATCAATCTGTTCTTCTTGCTCATTTAAGATGTTATCTAGCGCTTCACGGCTGATGTAATCTTTTTTCTCTTCAGCAAGTTTAATTGCCGCTTTCAGATCAGGTAATGAATCAAGTTCAAAGCTCATATTCGCTTCGATCATTTCTTCAGAGTTTTCACCTATACGTAGGCGGCCTAAATCTTGTAAGTTTGGTAAACCTTCTAAAAACAAAATACGCTCAATTAAACGGTCGGCGTTTTTCATTTTTTGAATAGATACTTTGTAATCAGCTTTGTCTAGTTTTGAAAATCCAAAATCTTTAAACATACGAGCGTGTAAAAAGTATTGGTTAATACCTACTAATTCATTCGCTAATACTTTATTAAGTGCAGCAATGACGCTTTTATCACCTTTCATACAATTAGCCTCTATTCGCCCATTTGAGATTGATGGTAGTTTTGGCTACCAATTTTGTCGATTAGACCAAGCTGTTGTTCTAACCAGTAAACATGATCTTCTTCTGTATCAAACAATAGCTTTTCAAGGACTTCGCGTGATTGATAGTCTTTTTCTTGTTCACAGATAGCAATGGCTTCTTTAACACAGTCAACCACTTCTAGTTCAAGTGTTAAATCATTTTGCATCATGCTCTTTACGTCTGAGCCAATTAATAGGTCACGACGCTTAGTCATGTTTGGTACGCCTTCTAAGAACAGAATACGTTTGATCAACCAATCAGCGTGATCTTTTTCTTCTTCCATTTCGTGGTTAAGGCGCTCATACAGCTTATTTAGGCCCCAATCGTCATACATACGAGAATGAATAAAGTATTGATCTATAGCAGCTAATTCGTTTGCGAGTAGTTTGTTAAAACTATCTATGACTTTTTGGTTACCTTTCATAATGCTGTCCTCAAATTCCAAGTTGCGGTAATTGTAGTATATAAAAACAAGATTGCAAACTTTTTCCTTTGTAAATCAGTTGTTTACTATTGATTGTGATTCTCGTTTAAGTTTGCGTTAATGGTTGATAAATGAACAGTTTATCGTTTCTATTTTTAAATGAAAAAAGCCCTTACTAAGAAGGGCTTGTTGTTCTAAACAAAGTTTAATTTAGAAACTATAGGTTGCACCAAGTGTCACAGTGGTACCTAAACCTTTAATGTTATAGCCACCGTAGGTGTATGACTGGGCACGGGCAGGGTAGTAATCATTGTTAAATAGATTTTCTACACCCATAAACGCTTGCCAGTTATCGCTAAAGTTATAACGGCCGCTTAGGTTGAACAGGTTGTAACTGCTAATTGGCCCTTGGTCGCCAACATAATCGCCGTCTGTATTTGGTTCAAAGCGTTTGCGTGAACCCACATATAAATAACTCACCGTCAGTGATAATTCATCATTAGGCTGCCAGTTTAAGTTAGCAGTGCCTTTTGGTGGGCTTATTTGGCGCGAACCTAAGTAAATGTCGTCTTCGGTGTTTTTACCTTCAACATAGCTGTAAGTTGCAACCAGTTTTAGAGTTGGATTAATTTTATAATCAACTAATGTTTCGTAACCCCAAATCTCTTGCGGTGCACGTACCGGCTCATACACACCAGTTACTTCATTAAAGCTATTCGTGGTGCCAAATTCTGATGTACTGCGATAGGCTGCAAATTCAAAACGTAAGTCATCAAACTGTGAGGTAAAACCAATTTCATAGTTATCGATGATTGATGCTTCTGTTTGAATTAAGCCAATATCATTTACCGTTGCTGCACGTAATAGGCGGCCAATATCTGAGATATCAGAGCCTTGTGAATAATTGGCAAACGGGCTGAAGGCCTCAAGTAAATTGTATTTCACACCTACATTATAAGTGGTTGCATCATAATCTATGGTGTCACCCTTTACACTAAGCGGCACTGAGCACTGTGTTTCTGAGCGGCAAAGCTTTAAGGTTTCATAGTCATCAACGGTTAAATCAATGCTCTCTTGGCGCACACCCGCTTTAATAACTAAATCATTATTGATAACCCATTTTGTTTGTAAAAAGCCAGCAAGGCTTTCCATATCCATTTCTGGTACCCAAACACGGCCATCTACAAGTGGCTGAGACGTCACATCATTCAGTGCATCTAGGCCATAAATGAAGGTAGCTTCAACATTGTCAAAATCTACAAGGGTATTAAAGGTAGCGCGCGCCCCTTTCTTTTCAGAGCGAATAATTGATTGGCCGCCTTCGTAGCCTTCGTCTGGGTTAGCTAGGTTGGTAGAAAAGAAAAACACGTTCTCAATGTCTTGCATGTAAAGATCGAGCGTCATTTGGGTATTAGTAAACAGGGCATAGTCTGTGTATTTTAAGGTAATGTTTTCGTTACCATCTGGGCCTTGTGGTTTACCTTTCTTTTGCAGCTCTTTAGGTACATGAATGGCATAGGTTTTTTCGCCATCGTTTAGGTTACCAACTACGTCACCTAAATCGGTTTTTTGTTGAGAGCTAAAGTAGTTATAGCTAAATTGCAGTTGCTTCTCATCGTCAAAATCATAACCTAGTTTGGTGAAGTAGTTTTCGGTTACTGCATCAGATAAACCATACTGTAAGCCAAGAATATCGCCTTCTGCGTCACGTTGAACACCATTTTCTTCGTAACTTGCGGTGAATAAATAGCTAATTTTATCAGCACGACCATTAATTGCCGCGGAGACACGGGCACCAGCGCTTTCTTCTAGTTTTACTGCACTAAAGCGTGAAGATAGGCTAATTTCACCTTCAGGCTGACCATCACTTGTAGCCTGCTTTGTGATGTAGTTAATAATGCCGCCCGATGCACCATTACCATAAACAGAGGTAGCCCCTTTGATCACTTCAATACGTGCAATGGCACTTGGGTCGAGTGTTTTGACCCCTAACGAACCGTTTCTGAGTGGTGTAGATTGTGGCACACCATCAATCATCACAAGTGGTGCACGGCCACGTAAACTCTGACCTGTATTACTCGAACTACCTGTATCAGGTGCAAGACCAGGTACCATTTGCGCAAGTAAGCTTTGTAGTTCTGGATTAACTTTTAAATGCTCTTCAATTTGCTTTTGGCTAATAATCGTGACAGAAGCGGGTACTTCATCAATGCTTTCAAATACACGGCTGCCCGATACAACAACGTGTTCCATTTCTTCTGCGGTAAGTTTTTTATTGATGGCATTATCAGCAAATGATTGGCCGCTAATTGCAAGAGCGACCAGAGTAAGTGAGGTTTTTAACATGCTTGTCCTTGTTAAATCGGTATTTATTTTGTGATTGTGCGGCAGTCTAAATGTAAAGAAGTGTAAAGGCAAGGCTAATGATAATTGTTTGCAATAATTAACAGTGTTGTTTAGTACCTACTTTTTTAAATTAGTTATTAAGCAAATAGCTATTAGGTTTAGCAAGAAGAACGATGTATTTTTAGCTGGCACTAGTTTAAAAAGCGTTTTAAGTCGTCAGGTATAGGCATTGGTTTGAAAGGGCTAACATTAGTGCTGCCAGTGTTACCGAGTGGTACCCAAATACGCGAAAATACAATTGAAGCAGCCATACGAACAAACTGACCAATTATTTCCTTGGTATTATGGGTTTTAAAACCAATTTTACACATCCACCAATGTGAGTAAGTGTTCGGAATAATATAGCTTTGACCGAGAATATGAGCCCGCTCTAAGTGATAAAAAGCGGTTGTGTAATCTGCTTTCTTATAACTCGTTTTAGCCAATATCATTTCGGTGTTAAAGGCATTTTTGAGCTCATTATTCATGGCGAATGGTATGTTTAGTAATGGTTGTTTATTTGTAATGCCGTTTGTACCAAAAGTAAACACCTGAAATCGTGAAAAACAACGGTGATAAAGCAAATAGTAACCACAGTAATTGCACGATAGAGCCTGCAAAATCACCAATATGAAACTTATATTTAAAGTTCCATGTTTGCGTGGTCCATGAGCTTTGGCTGGCATCATAGCTTGCAACAATATCTGCTGAATATGGGTTCGCCCATACCCAACTATAAGCATGGCTTTCACCCGGGTTCTCTATTCTAAAACCTATGTTATCAGTTGGTTTTTTCGGTAAATAAATTCTAAACAACTTACCCTCAGGAAATACAGTTTGTGCGTTATCAAACGCTTTTTGCACTTGAAATGGCGTAGCATCTAAAGGGGGAATAACGGCTGGTGGTTTTGGTCTATCTTCAACTGTACCTTGCATCACAAATTCTAATACGGCTTTGGTTTGTGGCTTCCAGTTAAACGCCATACCTGTGTAAGCAATTAAAATGAGTGGAATTAAAAAATACACACCCAGAACGGTATGTAGCTGATACATTAACACTCTGAATTTTGCTTTACGCTTAATAGCCAAACGTTTAATACGATTTTTTGGCTTAACCCAAATATAAAAACCGAGCAGAATCTCAAAAATGAGTATTAGAGCACATACCGAAACCCAATTTCTTAGCGGGCGGTTCTTATCGGCATCTTCATAAAGCAACCAGCGGTGCAAAGCCATGGTAAAACCATAAATCGTGCTGTAGTAATCGTACTCATGTAGAACTTGACCATTGTATGGGTTAACACTGACATAGCGGTTATTAGCTAACTGTAATTGCCAGGCAAGATCACTGCGCTGCTCAGGCATTAACAGGGTAACCGGTTGTTTAGTTGAAGCTGAAACATGTTTTATGAGGCTATCAAAATCAAGTGCTGAAGCCGCTGGTGTTACAGTCCATTTATCGCTTTGAGTAAGGTATTGAATGTCTTTTGCGTAAATAAGCAACGCACCGGTCAAACTTAAACAAATCAAAAATAAACCGCTTACTAAGGCAAGCAATAAATGCGTACGACGTAACCACAACTTCAACAAGGTTTGTTCCTTCAGTTTGCTGTTAAAACAAAACTGAATAGTAAATGATAACGCGTAACATTTACACTAAAACTTGTTCAATGGTGCAGCTTTCAATTGCAAAGTTATCATGCAAAAAGTGACGTATTTCATCGTTATTGATGTTGTGCTTGGCACTAAACTTTAGCTCGCAATGAACGTGATGATCGTCTATTTGCCACGTTTTGAGATAATCAATATCAGTAATTGCAAATTGGGTTTTGAGCTCAGTAATAGCTGCTGTTAAAGCAAAATTATCAGGGGCTGCCTGCATCAATATTTTACTGCTCGCTATTAACAGCAAAACACCATGGTAAATGACATACAAAGAAATCAGCATAGTGGCAATTAAATCAACAATATACCATTGATAAAGAATAATTAAGGTACCTGCTATGATCACCACCACTGAAGCTAATGCATCAGACACATTATGTATAAACGCAGCACGAATATTCATGCTGTCTTTAGCACCTGCTTTGTAAGTTAAAAGAGCGGTGACAAGATCAACAACTAGCGCAAAACCCGCAACCCAGATGATGATCCAGCCATCAATGGGCTCAGGATTTAAATAGTTGGAGATAGCTTCAACAATTAAGTAACCACCAATCACAATTAAACTTAAACTATTAAATAAGGTTGCTAAAATTTCAGCGCGTTTATAACCGTATTGATAACGATCATTGGCAGGTTTGGCACCAATTTTTCGGGCAATTAGGGCAATGAATAACGACGAGGCATCACTTAAATTATGCAGTGCATCAGCAATTAACGATAAACTGCCAGAAACAAGGCCGCCAATCACCTGAGCGACAGTTAATAACACATTGATTGCAACTGCCAGCATGAGTTGGCGGGTGCTTTGGTTATTTGTATCGTGATGATGGTGGTGGTGTCCGTGTCCCATAAAAATACCGAGTTATTGATTTGCTTTATTTTTATACCATGCGTGCCGTGGTATTGAAATGTTTGTAATGCATTGTTCGTGTACAGATTATAATTTACTGTTCAAATGCCGGTGGATTTGTTAATTTAGCGCCGTTGTACCAATTTTTAGTTCTAATTTTTAGGCTCAATGTGAAAGCTGCATTTATTATTTTGATTAGCGTATTATTGCTCCAGCCACTGCTGGATAGCTTTGATGTGGCCGATCATAATGCTGCGTTTAATCACACCTCGGTACTGTTATCAGAAGAAATTGACCTTGAAGCCCATTGCGCAGCCAATGGCGATCACCAGTTACATCAATCAGAGCATGCCGAGCTTAGCAAACAGTTGTCTGACTCAGCCGAGAAAGGCCATTGTCATGTTTGTCACAGCCCTGCGTTTGTTGATTCGCTGCAATTGTCTGAACCTACTGATGTTTATTTCGCTAAAATTGAATCACTTGATTTCAACTTCAAATCGGCTGACTTAGCACCGCTACATCGCCCACCTATTTTAGCTCTTACTTAATCAAAAACCCTTTTTTAGATTTTTTGGGCTTAGCCCATTTTAAGTAAGAGACACTCTATGTATTTAAGAAATTTTATGCGTTATGCATTGCTGTGCGTATGCTATATGACTGTGACAAATATTTATGCGACAGAACAAGCGCATAACCACCAAGAAAATGAGCAAGCTGAGCATGCTAATGAAGTCATTTTAACTGAGCAGCAACAGCAACTCGCTAATATTAAGGTTGAGCGCCTTGTACTGAAAAAACACAAGCAAACCTTGTATGCACCGGGCGAAATTAAAGCCAATGGCTACGCCAGTTATGTGGTGTCACCACGTGTTGATTCTATCGTTGTAAAACGCCATGCCTTATTAGGGCAGCATGTAAATAAAGGAGACTCTTTAGTCACTTTATTTAGTGGCGAAGTGGCTAGCCAGCAAACAGAATTTAGATTAGCAGAAGCCGAGTGGCAACGCGTTACTAAAATGACCGCAGGCACAGTCAGCGAAAAACAAATCTTAACTGCCAAAGCCGAGTATGAAGTGGCTTATAGCCGATTAGTTGCCTTTGGTTTATCAAAACAAGCTATTGTACAAACACTCACATAAGCCCAGAAAAACTCGGTGAATACACCTTGTTTGCACAAACATCTGGGGCTGTTTTAACCGATAACTTTGCCCAAGGTCAGCGAGTAGATTCGGGGATTGAGCTAATGCTAATAGCCGATGAATCTGCGCTTTGGGTTGCTGCTCAGCTTTCAGCTAATCAAGACCGTACTATCAGTAATGGCTCTACGGCGCTGTTAGAAGTTAACGGCAATCGCTATCAAGCAAGGGTTATTCAAGAAGCACATACCATTGATGAACAAACACGTTCACGAACTGTTAGGCTCGAGGTAAAAAACACCCAGCATAGTTTGCACCCAGGCATGTTTGCGGATGTGTATTTTCATTTTGAAACAGACCAAGAGGTACTTGCCGTACCTGAAAACGCATTAACACGGAGTGCAGATGGTGACTGGCAGTTATTTGTCGTTGATGACGATGGTGGCTTTGCTGCCCATGAAGTAACCCTTGGCAGACGTTTTGGTGATTATCGCGAAGTGTTAGGTATCAAAGCCGGGCTTGAAGTTGTCACCCAAGGTGCTTTTTTTATTGCATCACAGCTAGCTAAAGGCGGATTTGATCCGCATAACCACTAGAGGTGATATATGTTTAATTTATTAATAGAGGCGGTGATAAAGAACCGTTTACTGGTTGTATTGGCCTTGCTTGCAGCGATTGCAGTGAGTGCATTTATGATCCCAAAACTTAATTTAGACGCCTTTCCTGATGTGACGAATGTGCAAGTTGCAGTGAATACCGAAGCGCCAGGGCTTGCGGCTGAAGAAGTTGAGCAGCTGATCACATACCCGATAGAAGCGGTTATGTATGCGCTGCCCGATGTAGAGCAGGTACGCTCTATTTCTAAAACAGGGTTATCGGGCGTCACTGTGGTGTTTAAAGAAGGTGTCGATATTTACTTTGCTAGGCAACTGGTTTTTGAACGTTTGCAGTCTGCTAAAGAGTTGATCCCAGCTGGTGTGGGTATGCCAACCATGGGCCCTAATACATCAGGACTTGGACAAGTCTATCAGTATTTACTTGAAGCAAAGCCAGATGCCAACATAGATAGCATGGCATTGCGTAGTTTAAATGATTGGGTGGTTAAATTACTTATATTACCTATTGATGGTGTGACCGATATTCTGTCATTTGGTGGTGAGGTAAAGCAGTATCAAGTGAACATAAACCCCAATAAGCTCCTTGCTTATGACTTAACACAGCAAGATGTTAGTAACGCACTAGATGCTAACAACAGTAATGTGGGTGGCTGGTATATGAACCGTGGTCAAGAGCAGCTTGTTATTCGTGGTACAGGTTGGTTTACCCCAGGCGAAAAAGGGCTTGCTGAGATTGCACAAACACCTATCAAAACCATTGATGGGACGGTTGTTCAAGTGGCTGATGTTGCGAATGTTGAGCTTGGTAGTGAAATTCGCCAAGGCGCTGTCACCTTATCTAAACGCAATGAACAAGGCGAAATAGTCAATCGTGGTGAAGTGGTGACTGGTATAGTGCTCAAGCGAATGGGCGCTAATACCAAGCAAACGATTGATGGCATTAACGCGCGTGTCGAGATGATAAATCAAGCACTGCCAAAAGGGGTTGAATTTAAAGCCATTTACGACCAAGCAGAGCTTATAAGCCAAGCGGTACAAACGGTTATTGACGCACTGCTTTTAGCTTTTGTATTTATTATCATTGTATTAGCGCTATTTTTGTTGGATTTAAGGGCAACATTTTTGGTGTTGTTGTCGATCCCTATCTCGATAGGCTTAGCACTGAGTGTAATGGCATGGCTTGGCTTGTCGGCAAACTTAATGTCGTTAGGTGGGATTGCTGTTGCAATCGGTATGCTGGTAGATGGCTCTGTTGTGATGGTTGAGAATGTATTTAGGCACTTAGGGCTTAAACATAATCAACATAAGCCTTCTTCGCAGCTGGTGGCTATTGCTGCAAAAGAAGTCGCACGGCCTATCTTTTTTGCCTCTTTGATCATACTAACGGTATTTTTACCGCTGTTTAGCTTTGAAGGCGTTGAGGCGAAGTTATTTCAGCCAATGGCTGTAAGTATTATGCTTGCGATTATTAGTGCTGTGTTCGTTGCCTTGGTTGTGGTGCCAGCTCTGTGTGTGTACTTATTTGCTAAGGGCGTGACAGTAAAGAAAAGTATTCTGTTAAAACCTATCGATATGCTTTATCAACGGGCTTTACAAAAAGCATTGCAGGCTAAACGCAGCGTTTTAGCGATAGCAGGGTTATTACTAATTGTAGCGGCCGTTATGCTACCAAGGCTGGGTACTGAATTTGTGCCAGAGCTTGAAGAAGGCACTATTAACCTACGTGTGACACTTGCTCCATCAGCAAGTCTCGATACGGCAATCTCAGTGGCGCCTAAGCTTGAAGCCATGTTGCTTGAATTTAGTGAGGTGGAATATGCGCTGAGCCGAATCGGTCGGGCTGAAGTGGGGGGAGATCCTGAACCGGTTAATAACATTGAAATCTATTTAGGCTTAAAACCTCATGAGCAATGGGTAAACGCGAAAACGCGGGTCGAATTACAGCAACTAATGGAAGCCAAGCTTGAGCAGTTCCCAGGGCTTTTGTTTAACTTTTCGCAGCCCATAGCAACCCGAGTCGATGAGCTTTTATCCGGTGTTAAAGCGCAATTGGCCATTAAATTATTCGGCAGTGACCTAGGCGTTTTAACTGAAAAAGGCCAACAAATTGAGCAGCTAGTTCAGCAAATATCTGGTGCAAAAGATGTTGCTATGGAGCAAATAGGCGGTGAAGCGCAGCTGATAGTTAAACCTAACCGTTTGGCATTGTCGCGCTTTGGTTTATCGGTGTCTGATTTGATGGATGTAGTTCAGCACGGTATTGGCGGGCAATCTGCAGGGCAAATCATTAATGCCAATGAGCGCTATGATATTTATGTGCGTATAGCAAAAAGCTTTCGGCAAAACCCAAATGTGATCGCTGATCTTCGACTGCGAACCCCAGCGGGTGCCATTGTTAGGGTGGGGGATGTAGCCGATGTACAAATAGAGTCTGGCGCTCCACAAGTTCGTCGCGATGATGTTCAAAGGCGGGTGGTTATTCAAGCGAATGTGCAGGGGCGAGATATGGGCTCTGTAGTTGCCGATATACGCGCTGCCATAGCCGATAAAATACAGCTACCAAGTGGTTACAGTGTAGCCATTGGTGGGCAGTTCGAAAACCAGCAAAGGGCACAGCAGCGGCTGATGATAGTAGTGCCAGTAGCCTTATTACTCATTGCGTTATTGCTGTATTTTGCCTTTAGTAACCTATCGCAAGTGGTACTTATTCTTGTCAATGTTCCTTTGGCTGTGATTGGGGGAGTGATTGCATTGTATGTCTCTGGGCAATACTTGTCTGTACCCAGCTCAGTAGGGTTTATTACACTATTTGGTGTTGCGGTATTGAATGGTGTGGTGATGGTCGAAAGCATTAATCAAAGGATTAGTGCGGGAGATAGCAAAGACAAAGCAGTATTTGAAGGCGCTGTTTCAAGGCTTAGACCCGTACTCATGACTGCGCTTACTTCAATGCTTGGGCTAATTCCAATGCTACTTAGCACTGGCATAGGGGCTGAAATACAAAAGCCCCTTGCCACGGTTATTGTTGGCGGCTTGGTTAGTGCTACCTTTTTAACTTTATTTGTACTTCCGGTACTTTATAAGTCGATGAGTAAATAAAATAAGTCGATGAGTAAATAAAGCATATGGGGCTAACTTTTAGTAGCCCCTTTTTAATGCCGTGTATTTCTGTAAAGGGCGTTTACACCATGCTAAAGCCCTTATAAACTGGGCGTTACAATAATGATGTAAAAAAGGAATACAGAGTGAGTAACGCAATTACAATTCGTCCGGCAGTCGCAAGTGATGCTGCAACAATCCTACATTTTATTACCGAACTTGCTATTTACGAAAAAGAACCTGACGCAGTTAAAACAGACGAGCAAGCTATTTTAAAAACGTTATTCAGTGAAGGTGCTACAGCTCACAGTGTTATTTGTTTAGAGGGCGACACACCAATTGGTTTTGCAGTTTATTTTTATAATTACTCTACATGGCTTGGCAAAAATGGTTTGTATTTAGAAGATCTTTACGTCAGTGCAGATAGCCGTGGTAAAGGTGCTGGTAAGCAAATTATGCAATATCTAGCTAAGCAAGCACTCGAAAAAGACTGTGGTCGTTTTGAGTGGGTGGTACTTGATTGGAATAAACCAGCCATTGATTTTTACGACAGCATTGGTGCTAAACCGCAAAACGAATGGATTATTTACCGCCTAACAGGCCAAGAGCTTATCGACTTTGCGCATCAATAACTAATGTTGTTATAGCTTAAAATTAACAAATAACAATATAAATAAAAATCATTTGCATTTGATCTTTTCTGTGTGTAGTTTAAATACACATAGAATGATTGGTATAAGTGCAGGTGATTTTTATGACTCAAACAACAGGCCACACACCGTTAACTTCGAACGCCATTGATGATGCGCTGGCCCCTTGGCAAAGTGCAATTTATCAAGGCAACTTAGCATTTGAATCTGGTGAGCTCATTACTGCGCGTGATCATTACACGGTTGCCAGCAGCTGCGCTGAAACACTACTCGCACAGTTTTCTAATATCCCAATCAACCAGTCGGTAACACGCTCGTTAGAGCATTGTATTGCAGCATTTGTTGTTGCCACTTTGAATCTTGCCGACACCTTTAAGGTAATGCAAAAACCAGATAAAGCCTGCACCTGGCTTTGTCATGCTCATCAGCGATTAAGCGCGCTGTTAAATCACCCAGAGCAGCAGGTCCGCATCTTGGTGCTGCACCATCATCACAAAACCTATTATGAACTGGTTAAGTTTGCCAGCATGGCATCGGCATTTCCGACACTCATTAACCGAATCAACCAGCTATTAGCTGACCATCCCCATAAAACGCAGTTATTACATTAACGATAAGGAATCAGTATGCCTTTTACATTACCCGATTTAGCTTATGACTATGATGCACTTGAACCGCACATTGATGCGAAAACCATGGAAATACATCACACCTTGCATCATCAAACCTATATCAATAAAGCGAATGCTGCACTCGAGGGCAGCCATTACTCTGAACAAGATGCTGAAACATTACTACGCACTATTTCATCAATGCCTGAGTCTTTACAAAAAGCAGTACAAGAGCATGTGGGTGGTCACCATAATCATTCATTATTTTGGCAAATAATGACACCAAACGGCGGTGGTGAGCCAAGTGCAGAGTTAAACACCGCCATTGTTGATACATTTGGCAGCTTTGACGCATTTAAAGAGCAATTTACGAATGCAGCGGTAAGTCGCTTTGGCAGTGGCTGGGCGTGGTTATGTGTTGATGAAAATAACCAATTGATTGTTGAAAGTAGCCTCAATCAAGATAGTCCACTTATGCAAAATCACATACCTATTTTAGGGCTAGATGTGTGGGAGCATGCATATTACTTGAAGTATCAAAATCGTCGCCCTGAATATATTGCGGCATTTTACGAAGTGATCAATTGGCCGGAAGTTGAGCGCCGATATTTAGCTGCAATTAAATAGCTGTTTAATTAGTTAAGGTCCGAAACTGGCTAGTCAAAAAATAATATTCAGTTAAGCTAACGGTATTAGCGTGTAACGAGAAAAATTATGACTAGCCAACAATGGCAAACTGCGAGGCAAAGCCGCGACCCACGCTTTGATGGGGTGTTTTTTGTGGCGGTAAAAAGTACTGGCATTTATTGCAGACCCATTTGCCCCGCACCAACAGCACAAGAAAAGAACGTTGAATACTACCAATACGCGCACTTGGCTGCGCAGGATGGTTTTCGACCCTGTATTCGCTGTCGCCCAGATAGCGCACCGAATAGCCCTGCTTGGTTAGGTACTAAAACCACCGCATTACGCGCCAAACAACTGATTGATAAAGGCGAGGCCTACGATTGTGAGGTTTTAGCCGACAGACTCGGCGTGTCGAGCCGCTATTTACGCCGTTTGTTTAACCAACACTTTGGACTCTCGATCACCCAATATCGATTATTTAACCAATGTAATTTTGCTAAACAGTTATTACAAGAAACAGATTTGTCGGTGGCAGATATCGCATTTGCTTCTGGCTTTAATAGTATTCGTCGTTTTAATGATGCTTTTTTAAAGCAGTTAAATATTGCCCCTTCAAAGTTACGTAAGACAGATAAAAAACCAGCCTCAACATTAACTCTAACACTGGCATTTAGGCCGCCTTATAACTGGCAAGCACTCCATGATTTTTTGCAGCGCAGATTAATCAGTGGTTTAGAATGGTTGAGCGCAACAAGCTATGGACGCACTTTTAAAGACAAATATTGCCAAGGGCAATTCACAGCGCATTTTGTTGAGCATAAAAATCATTTTAAAGTGGTTATTGATATCGATAACACCCGCTATTTACAGCAAGTGATCCATAACATTCGTCGTGTGCTTGATTTAGACGCCGACACGCACACTATTGAACAGCATTTAGATGCAGAGCTTAAAGGCGCAATGCCGCTTTGTGTTGGGTTGCGTTTGCCGGGAATTTGGTCAGACTATGAAGCGGGCATACGTGCGGTTCTTGGTCAGCAAGTGAGTGTTACTGCGGCTCACAATCTCGTAACTCAGCTTGTGAATGAATTTAATCAGCAAAGTACTAACCACTATTTTCCAAGCCCTGATTGGGTTGCCAATTCTGAACTCGATTTTTTTAAAATGCCACAATCACGCAAAGATGCGCTAAGGCGTTTAAGTGCTTATTGTCAGCAAAACCCAGATAATCAAGAGCTTGATAATTGGCTTGAGCTCAAAGGTATTGGCCCGTGGACAGTTAATTACGCCAAACTACGCGGTCAAAGCCACCCCGATATTCTATTGGCGGGCGACTTAGGGGTTAAAAAAGCCCTCGCTGGAATAAGCGAATTTAATAGCGAGCACTGCGCGCCATTTCGCTCTTATTTAACTTTTCAACTATGGCAACAATTATGAGTATGCAACAAGTTATAATGCCAAGCCCGATTGGCGATATTACCATTCAAAGTACATCAAAAGGCGTCAGTTACGTTGGCTTTTATCCGGTGGTTGCAATGCAAACAGAGGTTGTTGATGAGCACACCCTTACACCCATTTTAATTTGTATAAGTGAGCTTAATGAATACTTTAACGGTGAGCGTACACGTTTTACAGTACCCCTTGATACCCAAGGTACCCACTTTCAAAGGCAAGTGTGGCGTGCGCTGATGGATGTTGAGTTTGGTCAAAGCAAAAGCTACCAAGATATTGCACTTGCGATTAATAACCCAAAAGCGGTGCGTGCAGTGGGGGCTGCAAATGGTAAAAACCCGATTAGCATTATTGTACCGTGCCATCGGATTATTGGCGCAAACGGTAAACTCACAGGCTATGCGGGTGGCCTTGAAAGAAAAGAGTGGTTACTGAAACACGAAGGAATTTTGTAAAAAGTTAAATTGCCATCTACACTATTTAAAGCTTAACTAAATTAGTAACTTATTATGACAGTGATGTTGTTTTTTACTAGAGTATTTTTGTGTACAGGGTTGTTTTTTACTTTTACTTGTTATGCGAAAGAGGCGTCTCCCTTACTAATTAAAATTTGTGTGGCGGATCATAATAAAGCGCCGATGTTTATCGATGCTAAAAACGAAATCCCCATTATTAATAGCCAAGCACAAATTAATACTCTAAAGGAATTAGATCTCGCAATAGATGAAGTTCAATTTCAATACGGCGTTGTTTCCTAAAAGTTTGAACTATCTTGCCAGCCTGTGATCAGATCATCTATATCCTACTAGCCCGTGCAACAACAATGAGCAAAATCACAAACTGGTCTCACTATAATCAAGCCCTCGTTAA
>NZ_JAKGBA010000019.1:0-65333 GCF_021532495.1 Pseudoalteromonas sp. Cn5-37
TCACCCGTCCGCCGCTCGTCAGCAGAGTAGCAAGCTACTCTCTGTTACCGCTCGACTTGCATGTGTTAGGCCTGCCGCCAGCGTTCAATCTGAGCCATGATCAAACTCTTCAATTAAAAGTTTTTTGAAACCGAAGATTCGTGCTCAATGAATTCTGTATAAATTGACTATATAGTCACTCATAAGAAATTGAGACTCTAAATTTGTTTGCTCCACTTAGTAAACTAAGCTTCGCTGTTAGAACTCAATCTGTACGAGTGCCCACACAGATGATTGCTTTATATTGTTAAAGAACGTTGCGACGTTGTCGCTAGGGATGCGTATAATACACCCTTAATTTTTCGAGTCAACACTTAATTTTAAACTTTCTTTTTAGACCGTTTTAAACCGAAGCTTTACTTAACTCTGTGTCACTTTGTTCAGCGCTTTTCATTGCTGCCCGCCGTGTCAGTGGGGTCGCATTATAGGGAGATGGATTTTTTACGCAAGCACTTTTTTCAATAAAATTTAAAAAAACGTACTGTTCGCTCAGCTTTTGAACTAAACACCCTAAAACTGGCTGTTTAGCAGTCAATTTAGCTCTGTTTTGGTGTATTTATTTGCTTCGCTGTTACACTAGACTGAGCGCATTTTAAAATTAAAAGGTGAATTTATGACTATCCGTTCTTATAAAGGGATCACTCCGACATACGATAATAGTGTTTATATTGATGAGTCATCGGTTTTAGTGGGTGATATTACGCTTGGTAAAGATTCAAGTGTATGGCCTCTTGTTGCTGCGCGAGGTGATGTTAACTATATACGTATTGGTGAACGTACGAATATTCAAGACGGCAGTGTTTTACATTTAACACGTGCCTCTCAGTCAAACCCCGATGGCTACCCTCTTATTATTGGTGATGATGTCACTGTTGGTCATAAAGTTATGCTACACGGCTGCCAACTTGGTAATCGTATACTTGTTGGGATGGGCGCAATTGTGATGGACAACGCAATTGTTGAAGATGATGTGATCATTGGTGGTGGTTCATTAGTACCACCTAACAAGCGTTTAGAGTCTGGTTACCTTTATGTCGGTAGCCCTGTTAAACAGGCTCGCCCTTTAACAGAGCAAGAGCGCGCCTTTTTAAATATCTCTGCTGATAATTATGTTCAGCTTAAAGATGAATACTTAGCTGAGGGCTAAAACACCTCGGTTAATTCGATTTGTCCTGCCGAGTTATACTGCTCATCTTCGATCAGCTGCTCGGCGAGCTCTTCGTAATCGAAACGATAAGATTCAAAGTAATTAACTGCACTGCTTTGATCTGCAAAATCATACTTGCTGGTATCAATAACACACTCCACCATAAAGCCACTAACTTGGGCAAAAAACACCAACTGCTTTTCTTCAGGCTTAAATTCGAGTCTGTCTATAAATTGGATAGCTTGATTCACGCAATTTCTCCTGCTTTAAGCGCGCTAACAACGGGGATGATTTCTGGCATTTTATTGCGCCATACAAAATAAGCCTGTGCCGCTTGACCAACAAGCATGCCACAACCATCGAGAGTTAAACATGTTGGGTTAATCGACTTAACCCAACATGTAAATGTCGTATCATCATTCGCGTAAAACATATCGTAAGCGCACTGACACTTAGCAACGCACTCTTTTGCTATACCAGGCAGCTCTCCCGTTACGCTACTTGAGGTTGAATTAATCACCACATCATAGTTGTTTGCTGGGATATCATTCAAAGCAAAGCCCTGCACATCAATTTCACCATTAAAATGACTCGCTAGCGCCTTTGCTTTTTCGGCGGTACGGTTGGCTATTGTTAAGCTTTCGATTTGCTCATTCAATAATGGCTGAATGACGCCTCGCGCCGCACCACCAGCGCCAATAAGAAGTACTCGCTGCCTTTTTAAGGTGACTTTATTGGCTAAAAGATCTTTAACAAGCCCTACACCATCGGTGTTATCCCCCAGCAGGCTACCATCTTCGAGTTGTTTAATCGTGTTTACTGCTCCGGCTATTTTCGCTTGCTCTGTAAGTTCATCGACCATGGCAAACGCTTGCTCTTTAAATGGCAAGGTGACATTAGCCCCTTTACCACCCGCAGCGAAAAACTCAGCGACAGTTTTTTCAAATGCATCTGTTGGTGCTAAAATGGCGCTGTATTGTATTTGCTCGTTTAATGATGCAGCAAATTGTGCGTGTATTGCGGGTGATTTCGAATGTTTTATTGGATTTCCAAAAACCGCGTATTTGTCCATAGTGAAGCAACCTCTTCGCCCTGTAGAGCTTTATTAATATTATGATTAAACGACTTTTTTCTAAATCGAAACCAACGCCTGAAACACCTACCCCAGAAAAAACACCTTACGAAATTATTGGCGGTGAAGCAGGAGCTCGAGCAATTGCAAATCGATTTTACGACATAATGGCCACAGATGAATACGCCAAACCATTATATGATATGCATCCTCAGCCTTTAGATAGAATTCGCCAAGTCTTCTTTGAATTTTTATCGGGCTGGCTGGGCGGCCCTGACCTATTCGTTGAAAAATATGGTCACCCAATGCTAAGAAAGCGTCACATGCCTTTCCCTATTGATCAAGACCTACGTGACCAATGGATGCATTGTATGAATAAAACGCTTGATATCGAGATTGATAACCCACTCCTGCGCGAAGGGTTAAGACAATCGTTATCGCAACTCGCCAGCCATATGATCAATCAGAACTAATATTAGTAATCATATTAGACAAGTAATTCTTAACGGGTATAAGAATTACTTGTCCATAAACTTAATAACTCAAGTTTCGCTCAAAGTTTACTATGTCCACATTAGGCTTGACCTTATAGAGGTGAGCCAAGCGACCTCCGGATTTTATTTTTTCATCCACTTTTTCTAAAATATCTGCTGCATCAATACGTCTAATAATAGTCTTACGCTGAACAGGTTTTCCTAAAATTGCTTCAAGTACTGACTTAAATTGCCCAATGGTGAAAAGTTCCGGTAAACAATAAATCGGAACCATAGAATATAGAGCTTTTTGTTTAAGCCTTTGCTGAGCGTGCTCAATTATGTGCTTATGATCAAAAGCAATTGGTAATATGTCTAGCTCCTCGATCGAAACCCATTTGGCATCATCAACTGTTTCGATATGTGTTGATGCTTCCACAGCTGATGTCAAAGCATAATATACCAAAGTAACACTATACCCACGGGGATCTCTGGCAAGGCCCGAGTATGTATGTAACTGTTCAAGATACTGAGGGGCAACATTAGTTTTTTCTTTTAATTTTCGCAATGCAGTCATATCAGCACTATGATCAATATCGATGTCTATAAACCCCCCTGGCAATGCCCAGCAACCTATATAAGGCTCACTGGCACGCTTAACCAATAGTACTTTCAGCTCTTTATCGATTACGGTAAATAACACACTATCAACTGTAAACAATGGATTTTTAAAATCAGAGTCTTTATTGCCGCTCATTCTTCACCTCTATTGATGTCGTAAGGACACATTAAATATAAAACACCCCTATTTCAAGACTTACTAATTTTATAAATAGTTATTGATTATAGCTGAGCCATCTGATAAGTTAATTGTGTCACTGAGACACAAAGATAAAGGGACTTGAAATGAATATATATAGTTATAACTCAACCGGTACTAAAACACTTATTCCTTTTGAATATTTCACTTTTTCAGGTGGTGAAGAGCATATAAGGCTCTCTCACGAGCTATTATCAGACAGCGTGAAAGTCGAGATTTTTGACCGATTGACTGACTCATCAAAAATAATGCGATTGATGATAGCTGTTGATTCTTTAAAAAGAGTCATATCGGCTTACACTCCTATTGAATTAGTTATCCCATACTTTCCATATGCGCGACAGGACAGAGTATGTGTTACTGGAGAAGCCTTCGGAGCGAGAGTTATGGCTAATTTTATAAATAACTTAGGCTTTTCAAAAGTGACCATTTGGGATGCACATAGTGACGTATCCCCCGCTTTATTAGATAGAGTTGAAAATATAGAACAAGTCACAATACTTCAAAAGTGTGCGAAGTTATCAAACTTGCTTGCGAATGGAGATATCACTCTCATATCTCCTGATGCAGGTGCTAGTAAAAAAACTCTGAAAATTTCACAACAATTTAACGGCATACCCGATATTATACAAGCTAATAAGGTAAGAAACTTAAAAACAGGCGAGATCACCAAAACTGAAATTCTTGGAAATGTAAAAGGGAAGCATGTTCTGATAGTAGATGACATTTGTGACGGCGGAAGAACCTTTGTTGAACTCGCAAAAGAGCTCAAAGCTGAAGGTTCACTAAGCATTACTTTATTTATTACGCACGGAATTTTTTCAAAAGGTCTTGAAGTTTTTAATGGACTAATTGAACACATCTATACAACTGACTCATTTAAACCTGCGCATGAGTTTATTGAGAACGAAAACATTAATTTACACATCATTGAGATGTAAGGAGTACATCATGGTTATATCAGCTGCAAGTATGCAAAAAGATGTTTATAAAGAGTTTCATAGTAGAGCTTACCACCCTGACGTTACAGAGGTTTATGCCAATTACACCTCCCGCAGCGGTAAGCTCAGTAATGTGATCGACAACGACAAAGTAGCTTTTGTTGGACTGCAATACTTTATCAAAAGTTACTTGCAAGCAGAGTGGAACGATTTCTTTAATCTTGATAAACAAACCGCAGTCTCTACCCATCAACGTATAATGACTTCAATGCTCGGGTATGAAGTAGATGTGAAGTATCTAGAGGACTTGCATGACCTTGGGTATTTACCACTAAAAATAAAAGCACTTCCAGAGGGCACATTGGTACCTTATTTAGTACCACCAATAACAATAGTAAATACAAAAGCAGGGTTTCAATGGCTAACAAATATGATTGAAACTGTTTTAAGTTGTGAGAACTGGCCTATTCAAACCAGTACAACTACTTCGGTAGCATATTTAAAAACATTTAAAGAGTTTGCCAATAAAACGGGGTTACCAAAAGAATTTGTCCCGTTTCAGGGCCACGACTTCAGCTTTAGAGGGATGTTTGGCAAACAAGCTGCAGCAATGAGTGGCTTCGGTCACTTAGCATCAGGCCTAGTGGGTACTGATACTATACCTGCGGTTCTTTTTGCTGAGAAGTATTATGGAGCAAACGTCGACAAAGAACTGGTTGGCTGTTCTGTTGATGCTACAGAACATTCAGTAACTTGCTCTTGGATCTTAGAAGGCGAAATCGAATTTTTTAAGTACCTTATGAAAGAGCAATCTCCCAAAGGTATTTTAAGTGTCGTATCTGATACATGGGACTTTTGGACTTTAGTGACTGATTATCTTCCACAATTAAAAGAAGAAATCATGGCACGTGAAGGGACACTCGTTATCCGCCCAGATTCAGGAGATCCAGTCAAAATTCTTACAGGATATAAAATATCACCTATCTCAGACTATAAAGAATTATTTCAATCACAAAATGATGCTGAACTTGCTGCTAAACAGCAAGGTTATGAAGCATATAGATATAATGGCGATTACTTTGGCATAGACAATAACTGCTCTTTTAAGTTGATGGAATGTGAAGTCAAAGGGCTCATTGAGTGTTTATGGGAAACCTTTGGCGGCACTTTAACTTCAAAAGGATATAAATTATTAGATGAACATATAGGTGCAATTTATGGCGACGCTATAACATTGACACGCCAACGAGATATTCTGCAAAGGCTAATGGATAAAGGTTTTGCATCTAAAGTTGTTTTAGGTATTGGCTCTTATAGCTACCAATACGTTACTCGGGACACACATGGGTCAGCTGTAAAAGCAACAAGTGTCGTTAAAAATGGACAAAGAATTGCTATTTTTAAGGATCCCAAAACAGACGCTAAGAAAAAGTCCTCAAAGGGGTTACTTAAAGTAGAGTTAGTTGATGGTGAGCTTACATTGTTCGATGATGTTTCAGAGCATGAAGAAAAGCAAGGTTTACTTCAGACCGTATACGAAGATGGCAAACTTTTAAAAGAGACAACCCTTAAAGAAATAAGAGCGTTAATTGCTGAGCAAATTTAGTCTAAAAACATTTTATACCCTATTCGATTTAGAGATTGGCAAACTAACGAAGCTTTGCGCTATATCAATGTACGCTTTTTCTAAATAAAGATAATAAATTTTCCTTAATTTAGAAAAAGCGTCGTCAAATGAAGTCTATCCAATTTAAAATTTATGCCTTGTTGGCACTGACAGGCGTATTGGTATTATTTGCCAGTATATTCAGCAGCGCTCAGCAACAGCATGAATTAGCGCAAGATACCGTTGAAAGTAACATTAAACTGCTTGCCGATAATTATTTTGATTCTATTAACACCATGATGCTAACTGGCACCATGGCTAATCGCGAAATTCTAAGTACTAAATTAAGAAGCCATCCTAATATTGCAGACGCCCATATCATTCGTAGTCCAATCGTTAATAAAATTTATGGGCCAGGAAATGCCAACCAAGTTGCAACTAACGATGCTGAACGAAAAGCACTAACAGGCACTGAAGCACTATTTATTGATAATCAAAATAGTACGATGACTTATCTTAAGCCTATGTTTGCTCGCAGTGATTATAAAGGAACAAACTGCTTAGGCTGCCATCAAGCACAAGAAGGCGATGTGTTAGGTGTAGTAAAAATTAGTTATTCGTTGGCTGATATTGAGCAAGAAGTATCGCAAAACACCTTAATGAACACGCTACTACTAGCGGCTATTTTCATTACTGCATTTTCACTACTGGCTGTGATGTTTAGAAAAATATTCATCAAACGCTTAAAAGTCATAAGCCACACCATGCACTTGGCAACCACCAATAAAGATTTAAGCCTCACGGTAAATGACAGTAATAATGACGAGCTTAGCTCTCTCGCCACCAGCTTTAATCACATGATAGGCGCGTTTAAAGATAATATTGCCCAAGTCTCTCATTCTTCTAAGGTATTGATCCACTCTGCCGAAAGCATTTATGCCTCAGCGGATACCACCGAGCAAGCGATCTTAAAGCAAAAGCAAGGGACAGATTCGGTCGCTGCCGCCATCAACGAATTAGAAAGCTCATCAAGCGAAGTAAAAAACACCACCCATTTTGCGTCTGAGAAGTCTGAGCACAGTAATCAACTTGCGCAGCAAAGCTTACATGTTGCTGAGCACACTGAGCAAAGTATTAATCAACTTGCGGCAGATGTTAGAGCGGCAGCTGAGCAAGTAAGTCAACTACAAACGCAAACGTTAGACGTTGGTAAAGTACTCGAGGTGATCAGTAGCATTGCCGAGCAAACTAACTTACTTGCACTTAATGCTGCCATTGAGGCCGCTCGTGCTGGTGAAGCTGGCCGAGGCTTTGCTGTGGTAGCCGATGAAGTACGTACTTTAGCAACCCGTACCCATGACTCAACCGACGAAATTCGCCGCACTATCGATAAACTACAAGCTGAAGCAGCACAAACCGTTAATACCATGAATAACTCTTGCGAAGAAGCAGACGAAAGAGCAGTTCAAGTTAAGCAAGTTGCTAAAGCTCTACGTGATATTTCTTCGCAGATGAGCGAAATAAATCAACTTAACGTGCAAATCGCTGATGCCACTGAACAGCAAAATCTAGCAGCTGAAGAAATTAACCAAAGCGTTATAGCAATTAGTGACAATGCCGAGCACTCATTGGTTGATGCCCATGAAAACCAAAAAGTCAGTGAAGAGCTGTTGTCGTTAGCACGGTCACTGGATGAACAAGTAAGACGCTTCAAATTAAGCTAAATTGCGCGCTTTTCGTGCAACTGCTAGAGTTGTTATATACATTTCATAGTAAATAAGGATGTTTAAATGAAATTTATAACAACTCTTTTAGTCTGCATTGGGATTATTGCAGCGCTATTATTTACCTATCAGCACAGCGTGAATGATACTGCTGATCAACTAAGCACGATTGATCAATATATTTATCAGGATGATATTCAACAGATTGCTCAATCTCTTATCAGTCAAGATAAAACCTCACAGAGCGATAAACATGAACAAAGCATTGTTGATGGTTTTGATAAGCTTATTCAGCACCCTGAATATTTTGAGGTGAAACTTGATTTCTATGCCTGTGATATTAGTCAATGCTTAACACAGGTTAATGCCCCCATTGATACACCATCTGATAAGTTAGAGATATTAAAAGCAGAAGTGCTATTTAGTGTCTTGGCAGAGCTGCCTAACAGTGACAGTGTCGCCACCCTCGTTGAGGGTGACAACACAATGTTGATTAGAGTGGTTTCAATACTTGATTAAAGCTGCCACTGACGTGCAACTAAATCTGATTCTTTGCTGTTTAACCAATCTTGCGGACGTAAATAGTACTGATACAGCTTAGCTTCTGGGCTATCTGCAGCAGGTACATAGTTATACTCCCAACGTGCTAATGGTGGCATCGACATCAAAATTGACTCAGTACGTCCGCCGGTTTGTAAGCCAAATAATGTACCGCGGTCCCAAACAAGATTAAATTCAACATAACGACCACGACGATACAGTTGGAAATCGCGTTGCTGTTCGGTTGTCGGCGTGTCTTTACGGCGCTCAATAATAGGAAGGTAAGCATCTAAATAGCCATTTCCTACCGCCTGCATAAAGGCAAAGCTTTGTTCAAAGCCGAGCTCATTTAAATCATCAAAGAATAAGCCACCAACACCACGTGTTTCGCTACGGTGTTTTAGATAAAAGTAATCATCACACCAGTTTTTATATTTGTCGTAAACTGCTGCACCGAATGGCTGACATAAATCGCTTGCCACTTGATGCCAATGTTGTACATCTTCAAATACAGGGTAATAAGGTGTTAAATCAAAACCACCGCCAAACCACCAAATTGGATCTTCACCTTCTTTTTCGGCAATGAAGAAACGCACATTGGCGTGACTCGTTGGAATATGTGGATTATTAGGATGGATCACTAATGACACACCACATGCATGAAAACTACGACCTGCGAGCTCTGGACGATGCGCTGTTGCAGATGCTGGCATTGACGCGCCAAAAACATGCGAGTAGTTTACCCCCCCCTGTTCGATGACATTACCACCTTGGATAACACGAGTACGACCACCGCCGCCTTCTGCACGTTGCCAATTATCTTCAACAAATTTTGCTTTGCCATCGGCACTCTCAAGACCCTGACAAATTGTATCTTGTAAGGCCATTAAATAGGTTTTAACTTGTTCGAGTAGCTCGCTTTGCATGTTTATCCTCTAAATACTTTGCCGGTCGCAGCGTCTTTGATCACACTTGGTTGGCTGTTGCCTCCTAACGGCTCATCAACATAAAAATCTACCGTGTCAGCAAATTCGCTTTTCGCTTGTGCGATAGTCATTACCGTTTCTTGACCGGTTAAGTTTGCACTTGTTGAAACTAACGGCTTACCAAATTGCTGACACAGGGCTTTTACTGTTGGGTGATCAGTTACACGCACAGCAATAGTATCAAATTGACCCGTTAACCACTTTGGCGTTTCTTTTGCTGCCGGCATCACCCAAGTGATAGCACCTGGCCATTGTGAAAAGATATCAGCACGTTTATCCATGGGGATTTTGGCATCATCTACATACTTTAATAACTGGCCATAATTGTCAGCAATTAAAATTAAGCCTTTTTCTACAGGGCGTTGTTTGATGGCTAAAAGCTTTTCAACCGCAGCTTGGTTATCAGGATCGCAACCAAGACCAAAAACAGCTTCGGTTGGGTAAACAATCACACCGCCTTGCTGCAAAGCGTCAATTGCATTGGCTGGTTGTGCAACAGGATCAGACAAAGAAACTCTCCTAAATAAACAAATTACAAGTGCATTAAGATTCGACTAACTTATGCATACACGACTTCTGCGGGCATTGTAACACAACACCTGAGGCAGTTTTCTTTTCGGTCATAATTGGCCACTGACAGGCAGGACACTCGGTCGCCACAGGTTTATGATTAAGCGTATATTTACAGCGCGGATAGCCATCACAAGAATAAAAGGTTTTGCCAAACTTATTAATACGCGCAACCAGCTGGCCTTTTTTGCATTTTGGGCAAGCAGGTAATTGAGGGGCACCGTCAGGCTCTTCATCATGTGCAATATAGTGGCACTCGGGATAGCCCGTACACCCAATAAACATGCCGTAGCGGCCATTTTTAATTACCAATGGCTTGCCACATTCTGGGCAGGCACTGTCTTCGAGTACTTTTATTTGTTGGCTATCGTGATGAGCTAATGGGCGGATGTAGTCACATTTAGGGTAACTGGCACAGCCTAAAAATGGCCCTGACTTTGAGTTGCGCATAACCAATTCAGAACCGCATTTAGGGCAAACCTCATACTCTTTTTCGAGTGCATGTTTATCTGCAGAAAAAAGAGAATGGTCGATTTTACTCATAAGATTCCTGTGGGGTTGGCTAATTTTCGCCTAATATACCCAAACTCAACAAAGATACAAGCAAAGTCGAATTAATGTAATACATCGGTTGGTTCGTCAAATATTAAGTCTTCCATTTGTGCGTAAGCTTGCTCTGATCCAGGTACATTAAATAACACCATCAGCACTACCCACTTTAGATCTTCCAAAGAAATAAATGGTTTATCTAAAGCGCAAAGCCTATCTATCACCATTTCGCGGGTTACGGTGTTAATCACACCAATTTGCTCAATAAACATTAAAAAGCCGCGACACTCAACACTTAACATTTGGCACTCACTATCTGTGTAAATACGCATAGCATGTTGTGGTTGGGCATTAAGGTACGGGTAGATATCGCTTTGTTGTAAGTCTGCAAGTTGCTCTAGCCAATCAAGGGCTTTGTAGATTTCAGGTTTATTGAAGCCAGCACGAACTAACTCATCGGTAAGTTCGTTCTCTTCAGTAAAGATTTCAGCTTCACTATGGATATAGTTTTCAAAAAGATACATGAGGATGTCAAACATGTTTATGTCCTCCCAGTCTTATATAACCATCTAGTACTCGTTCGATTTTATCTGCGAGCTCTAGGTCGAGTAACCGAGCTTGTACTTCGTCTACAGGTAATTGGCTGCGCTGTGTTATTTGATCAACACTTGTTACCTCATACCCTATACTTTTGAACACTGGGCAGTCGGGTTCATCTGCTATGGGCTGTTCTATACTATATAGACTGTTTTCACAGAAAAAGCTCACTTCATCAAGAATATCACTAATATTTTCTGTCAATTTAGCGCCTTGCTTAATTAAAAAATGACTCGCCTCTGAAAGTGGGCTTTTTATAGAACCCGGCACTGCAAACACTTCTTTATTCTGCTCAAGTGCATAGCGTACGGTAACCAAAGAGCCACTTTTAATCTGCGCTTCTACAATCAACACACCTAATGATAATCCAGAGATAATACGGTTTCGGCGCGGAAAATTAGCGGCATTAGCAGCAGTGCCTGGTAAGAACTCAGAAACCAATAAACCCCGCTCTGCAACTTGTTTAATGAGCAAACTATGGCGTTTGGGATAGGCAATATCGATACCCGTACCAAGTACAGCAATGGTGTTTCCTGTTCCTGCTAATGCACCTTTATGGGCTGCGCCATCAATGCCCAAAGCCATACCAGATGTCACCGTCATGCCAACAGAAGATAATTGATGAGCAAATTCAGCGGCTATTTCAAGCCCTGTTGGTGTGGCATTACGGCTACCGACAATTGCTATTTGTGGTGACCGTAATAGCTCAGTGTTACCTAAACAAAATAATAAGATAGGTGCACTGGCTATTTGTTTGAGTAAGGGCGGATAGTTGCTATCAAAATAACTGATCACTTTGATTTTAAGCGTTGATATCTGCTCTTGATAGTGGGCGACTAATTGCCAATCGGTATTAACTAAGTTATCGGCTTGGCTTTGTGATAAGCCCAGCTGCTGAAGCTCTAAACTAGATAACTTAAATAGCTCATCCAGTGGCTGCTTTTGACTTAATGCAATAAGGCTTTTTATCCCAAGCCCTTTACATAAATAAAAGGCAAGCCAATGGGATAGCTTGCCTGAAACCTGTGCCATGCTCCCTCCTTAGAGCGCCCAAATTGTGAGTTAGTTTATAACTGCATAATCTCCAACTCGGATCGGGTGCTGATTTTTCACAATCAATGCGTAGCTAACGTTGTCATATACCTTAAACACCATTAGTTCACCGACTTTTTCCTTTGGCATATGCCATACACTACTGTCTTCGTCACTTTCGATACCGAACAGCTCATTTGCGTCAGTCATGAATTTCTCAAGGCTGTTAGAGTCTTCGCGGTAGCGAGGACCATTGCGGCCGTCATACACTTCTGGTGATTGACGTTGAATATCGAGGACGAAACCCGGTTTCACTTGGTCCGAGCCTAAGTTTAGTACAACAATATCCATGGTACTAAATTCACGCATTTCATTAGCTGACGCGATTATCGTGCCATCTAAAGCCGTGTCTGGACGTTTCATTGTGAAATAGGCAGGCAACATCTGCCCTTCCATTGCTGGCATTAAAAAGTCATGCGGCTTAATTTCTTGTTTTACTAGCTCAACCTTAACTGAGGCAGGAACGCCATTTGCTACATCACCGCTTCTAAATGAGCGAACAATCGCCACAAGCTCAGCTTTATTCGCCAATACTTCATTGGTCTTTGGATCAACAAGGTCATTTCCTTTTCGATAAACCCCATACGCTTCATTTAAATGCAGGTCACCTTTAACATAGAGTGTATGCCCCAAGGTGTTCATTTTAGTATTAACACTAGCGCCTAAAATATAGGGTTTATCAGCAATAATTTCGGCACTAATCGCTTGCTCATAGCTTAAATATGGGCGTAATAATTCCAATGGTAAGGTAGGCACTGCATTTTTGCCTTTTGGAGTGATTCGCCCTTCTGGAGAGAGTTTTTTATAACGCGCATTTTTAACTAAACGAGGATTTCCGTCTTTATCGTAAATTAAAGTGAGCGCATCACCCGGGTATATTAAATGTGGATTCGCAATTTGTGGATTCATTTGCCATAAGTCAGGCCATTGCCAAGGCTCATCTAAATACACACCAGAAATATCCCAAAGTGTGTCGCCCTTTTTTACAACGTATTGTTTTGGCGCATCTTTTTTTATTGTTAACACATCAGCAATTGCAGGAAAAGCACTGCTAAAGGCTAGCAAAGCCGCAACTAGTGGGTATCTCATTTGGCTTCCTTGTGTTGTTTTTCGATTATTATCAACCAAAACCTGTTAAAGGTGAACACGAATGGCTAAAATAAGAGCATACAATACCCTAAATGAATCACAAGTGTAAAAGGTAACTATGGCTAGGTTAGAAGTTTTAAGATTTCCGGATGAGCGTTTACGTACAATCGCGAAAGAAGTGCCAGAAGTAAACGATGAAGTTCGTCAAATCGTCAAAGACATGCTTGAAACTATGTATGACGAAAACGGTATCGGCTTAGCAGCAACGCAAGTAGATATCCACCAGCGCATTGTGGTGATCGATGTATCTGAAGAGCGCGACCAACCGTTAGTGTTAATCAACCCAGAAATCACCAAAAAAGATGGTTCAACGGTGAGTGAAGAAGGCTGTTTATCAGTTCCTTATTCATATGCAAAAGTTGACCGCGCAGAAACAGTCACTGTTAAAGCGCTTAATGAAAATGGTGAAGAATTCAGCCTAGACGCTGACGAGCTATTAGCGATTTGTATTCAGCATGAGCTTGATCACCTTAAAGGCACTCTATTTATTGATTATCTATCACCTTTAAAGCGCCAACGAATCCGTAAAAAGCTTGAGAAAGAAGCTAAGCTGGCAGCTAAATCATAAGTTAATCAATAGGAATATCTGTGACACAACCATTACGCATTATTTTTGCTGGTACGCCGGATTTTGCTGCGCGCCATTTACAAGCACTGATTGACTCAGAGCACGACATTGTTGGTGTATATAGCCAACCAGATCGCCCAGCGGGCCGAGGTAAAAAGCTAAAAGCCAGTGAAGTTAAAGAGCTGGCGCTTGCTCATGATTTACCTGTATTTCAACCGCAATCACTCAAATCAGATGAAGCGCTTGCAGAGCTTACCAGCCTGAACGCCGATATTATGATTGTAGTGGCGTACGGCTTACTGTTACCAAAAGCGATTTTAGATGCACCGCGCTTAGGCTGCTTAAACGTGCATGGCTCTATTTTACCGCGCTGGCGTGGTGCTGCACCGATCCAACGTGCTATTTGGGCTGGTGACAATGAAACCGGTGTAACAATAATGCAAATGGATGAAGGCTTAGATACAGGCGACATGCTGCATATCAGCCGTTGCCCAATTGATAGCACAGAAACCAGTAGCTCTTTATACGATAAATTAGCTGCATTGGGTCCTGATGCACTGATCAGTACAATCAACCGTCTTGCTGCAGGTGAAATCACTCCAGAAAAGCAAGATGACGCACAAGCTAATTACGCTAAAAAGTTATCAAAAGACGAAGCCAATATTGATTGGTCAATGGATGCTGCGCAAATTGAGCGTAATATCCGCGCCTTTAATCCATGGCCTGTTTGTTTTACCGAAATGGCAGGACAAACAGTAAAAATTTGGCAAGCCGAAGTTGTATCGCAAACTGCACAAGCCGGTAAAATCATTGCTGCTGATAAGCAAGGTATTACTGTTGGCTGTGGGCAAGATGCACTTAAAATCACCCTTCTTCAACCGCAAGGTAAAAAACCAATGGCTGTTACTGACTTTTTAAATGGTCGCAGTGATTGGGTCGAGCCTGGCTCAGTATTAGGTCAAAGCAATGAGTAATGTAAGAGCACTTGCTGCTGAAACCCTTTACAACGTAGTCGATAAAGGCGCGTCGCTTAATCAAGAGCTACCTTTTGCAAGCCAGGGTTTATCGCCGAAAGATAAAGCTTTACTACAACAAATTTGCTACGGTGTGCTGCGCTATTTACCTAGCCTAGAAAATTATTGCCAGCAACTTTTAGATCAACCACTAAAAGGTAAGCGCCGTATTTTCCAGTTCTTGTTGTATGTGGGTATTTACCAACTTCAACATATGCGTGTACCACCTCATGCAGCAATCAGCGAAACGGTTAATGCGCTTCAGCAAATGCGCGCACTGGGTTTAAAAGGTCTGATTAACGCGATTTTACGCAGTTTCCAACGTGAGCAAGCTGAGCTTGAAGAAAAAGCAAAGCAAATTCCTGTTTGCAAATTTAACCACCCAGGTTGGTTTATCAAACAAGTTACTGCAGCTTATCCTGATAACTGGCAAGAAATTCTTGAAGCGAATCAGTTGCAAGCACCTATGTGGTTACGTGTAAACCAAGCGCAGTACAGCACCCAAGAATACAGCGAGATGCTTAAAGCAAATGATATTGAGCATACCCTTAATGCTGATTTTCCTGATGGTATTAAACTAGCTAAACCGTGTGATGTATACGCATTACCAGAGTTTGATACCGGTGCCTGCTCAGTTCAAGATGCAGCGGCACAATTAGCAGCACGCTTTTTAGATCCACAAAATGATGATGTCATTTTAGATGCGTGTGCAGCGCCAGGTGGTAAAACGTGCCATATCCTAGAACTTGCCGACGCTGACGTATTAGCACTAGATAGCGACAGCGAGCGTCTAGAACGTGTTAAACAAAACTTAGTGCGTATTGGCTTAGCTGCCGATCTACAATGTGCCGATGCTTCACAACCCCATATCTGGTGGGATGAACAGCAATTCGACCGTATTTTGCTTGATGTGCCTTGTTCAGCAACTGGCGTGATCCGTCGTCACCCTGATATTAAGTGGTTACGTCGTGCATCTGATATTGAAGATCTAGCTAACTTACAAGGCGATATCCTAAATAGCATTTGGCCTCTACTTAAGCCTGGTGGTACGCTAGTGTATGCGACCTGCTCTGTATTACCGCAAGAGAACCAACAACAAGTTGCTAAGTTCCTTGCCAATAATCAAAGTGCTGAACACATACCTTTGCATGAAAACGACACCCCTACTTTACCTGGTCTGCAATTACTGCCTGGTGAAAGTGACGGTTTCTATTACGCAAAGCTAGTTAAAAAACACTAATAAGAACAAGCTATGAAAATAATCATACTCGGTGCCGGACAAGTTGGTGGCACATTGGCAGAAAACCTCGTAGGTGAGCAAAATGAGATCACCGTTGTCGATATCGACGGTAACCGTTTGCGAGAGCTACAAGATAAGTACGACTTACAAGGTGTTACCGGTCACAGTGCGCATCCCGATGTATTGCGTCGCGCAGGCGCAGAAGACGCCGATATGATTATTGCCGTAACCAGTTCAGATGAAGTGAACATGGTTGCTTGCCAAGTTGCTTATAGTATTTTTAACACACCAACCAAAATTGCCCGTATTCGCTCAGAGCAATACTTAAAGTACCGTGAAAAGCTATTTCATAATGACGACTTACCTGTTGATCACTACATTGCTCCTGAAGCGCTGGTAACTAAGTATATTCGTCGCTTAATCGACTATCCGGGTGCTTTACAGGTATTACAATTTGCCGATGGCATGTTATCGCTGGTTGCGGTGAAAGCCTATTACGGTGGTTTGCTGGTGGGTTATGCACTTTCAGCCTTGAAAGAGCACATCCCGAATGTCGAAACCCGGGTAGCGGCTATTTATCGTCAAGGTAAAGCGATTAAACCACTTGGCACAACCGTTATCGAAGCGGACGATGAAGTGTTCTTTATCGCTGCAACAAAGCATATTCGCGCAGTCATGAATGAACTTCAAAAGCTCGAACGTTCATACAAAAAGATCATGATCGCCGGTGGTGGTAATATCGGTGCGGGCCTTGCGCGTTCACTTGAGAAAAACCACAGCGTTAAGCTGCTTGAGCGCAATAAAGAGCGTGCAGCACAGCTTTCTGAAATGCTTGATAACACCGTCGTATTTTGTGGCGATGCCTCTGATCAAGAACTGTTATCTGAAGAACATATTGAACAAGTAGATGTTTTCATTGCTGTTACCAATGATGATGAAGCAAACATTATGTCTGCGATGCTGGCAAAGCGTATGGGCGCACAAAAAACCATGGTGCTTATTCAGCGTGGCGCATATGTTGACCTAGTACAAGGTGGTGAAATTGATATTGCTATTTCACCTCAGCAAGCCACTATCTCGGCGCTGTTAACACACGTACGTCGTGGTGACATTGTTAACGTTTATTCGTTACGTAAGGGTGCTGCGGAAGCCATTGAAGCTGTTGCTCATGGTGATGAGCATACTTCTAAAGTTGTTGGCCGAGCAATTGCTGATATTAAGCTACCAGCTGGAACAACCATTGGTGCAATTGTACGTAACGATGATGTGCTGATTGCCCATGACGATACCGTTATTCAGTCTGGCGACCACGTTATCATGTTCTTGATTGATAAAAAGCACATTACGGTTGTTGAAAAGCTATTCCAAGTAAGTGCTATCTTCTTGTAAACGAACGCTTATAAACGAAAAAAGCAGCCATGACAGCTGCTTTACGACTCTTGAAGTGAAAGTACCTAACTTTTCTAAAAGATTCTACTGAATTTGAGCAAACTCTTCTTTTGAAAGTTCGCCATTACCATCGCTATCTAGCTCTGGAAATAACTTTTCAAGCTGCATATTTGCAGATGCTTCTTCTTTGCTGATCACACCATCACCGTCGGTATCGAACGTTGCAAAGCTTACGCCTTGTGCAAAGGCTGCTGATGATGTTGCTAGTGCTAAAATTGCGATTGTTGTGCTTAACTGTTTCATAATAACTACCTTAAATTTTAAAGAGTGAAATCCGTTTCTGAGATCCTTGTTAAGTGGAAACTGGTATAACTACGTACTAATTCAGTTATTCGGCTTCAGAGAACTCAGCTTCAGTAAGAACGCCGTCGCCATTCACATCTAGTGTTTTAAACTGCGACATAATTTTTGCGTCAACGGCTGCTTCACTTTTGCTAACCACGCCATTACCGTCAACGTCTAGAGTGTCAAAGTCAGATGCTGCAAAAGCTGCTGATGATGCAAGTGCGATTAAAGCTAATGTTTTGTTTACTGTTTTCATAATCATATTCCTTCAATTTTAAGAGTGTTAGCTGATCACACTTCCAGTGTTGTCCTTTGTCATGGATTCCCTTATCCATTTAGGCTGTCTTTGGCAGCTCAGAACTAATCAGCTAAATAAACTGGTTTTGCTTAATCACATTAAGCTTTTGAAAATTCTTGTTTCGATAACTCACCGTTACCGTCAGTGTCTAGTTCACTGAATTTGCTCATAAGCTCTGCATCTACCGATGCTTCGCTTTGGCTGATAACACCATTGCCATCAACATCTAAGGTATCGAAGTCACTCATCGCAAATGCTGCAGATGAAGATACAAGTGCCATAAGTGCTAGTGTTTTATTTACTGTGTTCATAATGTCATTCCTTCAAAATGTGTTGTCTTGAGTTAGAAATCCTTTTCAGTGCGTCCTTACAATGAAATTAAGCTTTTGAGTACTCTTGTTTTGACAGCTCACCGTTGCCGTCTGTATCAAGCTCTTTAAATTGGCTCATTAATGCTTCGCTTACAGATGCTTCGCTTTTGCTGATTGCGCCATCACCATTAACATCTAATGTGTCAAAGTCAGCGGCAAATGCTGCAGATGAAGTTGCAAGAGCTACAAGTGCTAAAGTTTTGTGTAACGTTTTCATAATCACTATTCCTTCAATGTTGTCTCAACTGTGATAAAGGATATGTTCCTGAATCAGTTTTTCTCTGTGTTCGCTAAGACTATTTCAACTTCGATGCCAAAGTTAAAAAGAACAATAAAATCAGTGTATTAAATTAAAATACCGAGAATTAGGGGGAAATAACGCGATTTATTTGTTGCTGTTTTGCAACAAGCTCGGTGGTTGGTTTTTTGTCACCTTTAAAATCAATAAGTTACAAAGATTAAAATGGAGACAATAGCGATTAATTCGGATTAGAAAACAGAAAAGTTAGGGATTGGAAAATAAACTCTATCTGAACAACAAAACTTAAAGAAAAAAATCGAAATTAATTTAATTAGTAATACATTGATTTAATTGGTTATTTAAATTTATTTATAAAATAATTTTAATATCTGTAGGGTTAAATTGAGGAAAATAGCCATTTTGTTGCAAAATGGCGAATTGGCATTAACTATCCAACACTGAAAGGTCAATTAAGTGCTCTTCCATGAATTTTTTCATTTCATCTTCACTGGTATCAAGTTGCACACCAAACATAAAGCCACCCGCTCGCTTGCGTACGCTGCATACCTTGCCACTAAACTCACGTTTACTTAGGGTGATTTGGCAGCTTTGTCCTTTAAAAGCGCTTAAGTCCTCCTTGCTATTAATATCAAACTGCACACCTGTGAGAGAAATATCTTTAATAAGCCCTGCCAATTTTTGCTCCGAAATCACTAAGTTTGCAGGGAATAAAGTAGGAATACGCGCTTCACTTCGTAAGCTAAACAGCTGCACTTGCTGAGGGAAGTCAAGAAAGATTAAGCGATAAGGGTGCGATGATAAGGCGCTTATTTGCTGGCGAAAAGCAATTACTTGACCACCGCCCGCTTCGAGCACAGCCCGTATAATCACCATCACACCGTCTTTGATGAAATCACTGCCGTTCGCCAATCGCTTTGAGGAAGGGTAATTTAAGATGATGTATTGCTCATTCATCAAGCCAATAAACTCTGTTTTCACACGCTTACTATTTGTTGGTGTGATAATTTCCACATCAACTAAGCTACCAGCAGGAATACAGGTTAACTTTTCTAAATTTAATTGCTTTTGGGTTTTTGGCACTTTTTTGATCTCCATTCCTAGAGAGTTATCCGCCGTTTACCCTCGCCAAAACGTTGGGGTAAATAACACTAATAAAGTAAATATTTCTAAACGACCAAATACCATCGCAATAGTAAGTAGCCATTTTGCCGTATCAGAAATCGCGCCGTAATGAGCAGCGACTTCACCTAAACCAGGGCCTAAGTTATTTAAGCAAGCAGCGGTTGCTGAGAATGCACTGATGTTATCCATACCGGTGCCCATCAGCGCCAACATAATAATGACGAACACTAACGCATAGGCTGAGAAAAAGCCCCAAACGGCTTCTACAACTTTATCTGGGAGTGCTTTTCGGCCTAATTTAATTGAATAAATAGCCCTCGGGTGCACTAGACGATTAAGTTCACGAATACCTTGTAGGTAAAGTAAGAACACCCGCACGACCTTCATACCACCACCGGTAGATCCGGCACAGCCGCCAATAAAACTTGAAAAGATAAGTAAAATAGGTAGGAACAGCGGCCATGCTGAGAAGTTATCAGTCGCAAAGCCCGCGGTTGTACTCATTGAAACTGCTTGGAACATGGCTTGGTCGAGAGTCTCATCACCATCGGCATAAATATTATTTGATGACAGCACAGTAAAGCAGACAATAACTAAGGCTAATTGAATCAATAAAAACACTTTGAATTCAGGGTCGCGTAAATAAACACGAATATTGCGTGACGATACAGCTGCATAGTGCAGCGAAAAGTTAATGGCTGCAATCAGCAAAAACACGACACAGATAAAGTTAATTAATGGGCTATCAAACTGCCCCATTGATGCGTCGTAGGTAGAGAAGCCACCAATCGCAATCGTAGAGAATGCATGACAGATTGCATCAAACCAATCCATCCCTGCAGCCCAGTATGCAAGCGTACAGGCAATCGTCAGCGATACATAGATATACCAAAGGTGCTTTGCAGTATCGGCAATACGCGGTGTCATTTTTGAGTCTTTAACCGGACCAGGTGTTTCTGCACGGTATAGCTGCATACCACCGACACCTAGCATAGGCAGTACCGCGACCGCGAGTACGATGATCCCCATACCACCTAGCCATTGCAGTTGCTGGCGATAAAAGAGCACTGATTTAGGTAGGTATTCTATGCCCGTAAGTACGGTAGCCCCTGTCGTTGTCAGCCCAGAAAAGGCCTCAAATACGGAGTCAGCTAAGGAAAGATTAGGTTCTTGTAAGAACACTAAAGGCACCGCAGCGAAGGTACCTAGTACTAACCAAAACAAGACCACAATCAAGAAGCCTTCACGGGCTTTAAGATCACCATGTTCATGACGGTTTGGATAATAAGCCGCTAAACCAATTACAACACTAAAGATAAAAGCGAGAACGAATGGCACACCACCACCGTCTTTGTAGATCAAAGACACCAGTGCCGGTGGCACCATAGTGATACTAAATAACGCCACCAGCTGGCCGAGAATTTTTATTATGGTACGAAATTGCATCTAGGCGTATCGCTTTCTTATTAAATGTTTAGCTAATACAGTTTATTGTCTTACAGGCTTAATTGTAAGTAAACGGAATGTATTATTTTTACATTTCAAACTTTTCTGACTTTTAGGCTAACTTCGCCATGAGTCAATTCATGGATATCATCAATCGCTTGCTCTGCCTGACGGCTATCGATTTCAATTTGCCAAGTGATGTTCTCTGCAAATTGTTTTTCGATATTAAGCACCTGATACTGATTTTTTAATAACTGCTCTATTGCACCTTGTACGCTGTAATCACTTTGACCTATCAGCTCAATACTCGGTACCTTGGTAATGGTTTTAAGCTCACGCATGGCATTATTTAAACTACCGCCGTAAGCACGAACTAGCCCACCTGTACCAAGCTTGATGCCCCCGAAATAACGGGTTACCACCGCTGTAATTTCACCAATACCAGAGCCAGTTAATACATTGAGCATTGGTTTACCTGCTGTGCCATTGGGTTCACCATCATCAGAAAAGCCATACACATGACTGCCACCAGGGTTACCCGCAACATGTGCCCAGCAATTATGACGAGCATCGCTGTATTTATCTTGAATTTCTTTAATAAAGGCTTTTGCTGCCGCAAGATCAGGAGTGTGGGCAATATGCACAATAAAGGTGCTTTTTTTGATTTCTTCTTGGTAAAAAACCGGCTCAGCCGGATATTGGTATTCAGACATAATTGCTTATCTAAAAAAATGGGGCCTATTGGCCCCGATATTCACGAACCTTTATCGTTAATCTAAGTGTAGATCACGCGTCATGTTTTCTAGGCTATCTTCATGAACGATAATATTATCTTCAATACGGATACCGCCAAATGGCTTAAGCGCTTCAACTTTTTCCCAGTTAATAAACTGTTTGTTGTCAGTTTGCGCAAGGTCACCTAATAACGAGTCGATAAAGTATAAACCAGGTTCAATAGTAAATACTTGGTTCTTTTCGATTAAGCGAGTGCAACGTAGGAAAGGATGACCTTCCGGTGGTGCTTGGTGCGCACCTGTATCATCAGCCATAAAACCACCCATATCGTGAACTTGTAAACCAAGGTGGTGACCAAGACCATGCGGGAAGAACGTCGACGTAATACCACGTTCCACAATTTCAGCGGCTGGTAATTTCACAATATTAAAGTCGCTTAGTACTTGCGCTACACGCTGGTGACAATCTAAATGCAATTCACCGTATAACAGACCTGGCTTTAATGCTTTACCTAAAGCGATTTGATGCTCAGTCATTACTTTAATTAAATCGCTAAATTCACCTGACTTTTTAAAGTCATAAGTACGTGTGATATCAGCAGCATAACCATTAAAGTTTGCACCAGCGTCAATAAGGAAAGAATGATGCGTTTGCGGCGCTTTAGGTTCAAAATGCGTGTAATGTAAAATTGCACAGTTCTCATTTAGTGCAACGATATTACCGTAAGGCATTTCGTTTTCACTCTGGCGGGTAGCCATGAGGTAAGCTTGCTGAATATCAAACTCTGAACCACCAGCAAAAAACGTATCACGTGCTGCTTTATGGCCATCTACCGCGATACGGTTAGCTTGTCGTAAACACTCAAGCTCGTATTGTGTTTTATAAGCACGATGAAAATGCAAGTAGTTCATCACTGGCTCTGGATTCATAATGCTAAAGCCCAGTGCTTGCGCTACTTCTAAATATTCACCGATATAAGCATATTTAGCTTTATCATAAGGAAGCAGTTTTTCTACCTGATCTGGCTGTACTAATAATTCAATATCAAAATACTCAGCCCAAAAATCACGTGGTTCGTCAGGCACTTTATGCCAAAAGTCGACAGGACGATAAAAAATCAGTTTCGGCTTAGATGCACCATCAACCACAATCCAGCAATGTGGGTTGTCGATCACTGGTAACCAAGCTTTAAATTGCGGATTCACCTTAAACGGATAATACATGTCATCTAAAAACTGACGTTTAGCCTGACCTGAGTGAATTACTAACCCTTCTAAACCTTCACGCTCTGTAATTGTACGAGTGCGTTGTTGCAAGGTTGCAATATGTTCGGCGTATAGCACCGCTAATTTATCCATAGTAAACCCATCTTTAGTAAATTTAACTTGTTAGAAGTCTATCATAGCCAGCACTATCCCCCAACTGAGGGAGAATAGTGTGGCAAATCGAGTTTAACCACCCATCGACATATCAAGGATTGGCGCTAGAACATTGCCATCGCGTCCTAATCGAGTGTGATAAACCTGCCTGTAAGCAAACACGTTTTTAACGTAGTTTCGTGTTTCTGTGTAAGGAATTAACTCAATCCACAGCTCTGCTGGCATAGCTTGCTCTGGGATCCAACGTTTAATACGATGGTAGCCCGCATTATAAGAAGCCGTTGCTAGGATTTCGTTGCCATGATTTTTCTTTTTCAAATACTGCAAATACTCACTACCAAGACGAATATTAGTACGAGGCTGATATAACTGTTTTCGTGATACCGAGCTCTTATTCATGTATTTAGCAGTGCTTGGCAACAACTGCATTAAACCATGGGCATTGGCATGAGAACGCGCATCCGGTGCAAAAGAGCTTTCACGGCGTGAAATTGCAATGCTCCAAGCGACATCAATATGGCTACGACTACTATAAGTGGCAAACACATTCTTAAATGCAAATGGGAAACGTAAGTCGACATAGTCCCACTCTTTTATTTGCGCTAAGGTGTAGATGGTACTGTCATACCAATCAAGTTCAGCAGCAAGCAAAGACGCAGCGAGCTTTTCTTCTTTGGTTGATGTATCCGTTAAATAATTCCATTCACGACGCGCAGAAGTAAAACGCTCAAGCTCATACAAAGCGCGAGCGCGCTTAAAGCCAGGGGCATTGGCCACCTCAAGCTTTAACTTGTTACTTATATTAATTTCTTTATTATTTAAGCTAACCGGAACACCTAAGCGTGCAGACGCTAAAAAGCCGTAATAGTCACGCTCTTTAGCCACTGTTTGCCAAATCTCACGAGCACGTTCGACTTCACCACGTTGATTTAAGCTATACGCCAGCCAATATTGCTGACCAAGGCTCAAGTTTTCTTTACCTGTGAAAAACGCCACTATGCCAGACCAATCTTGCCTCTCTAGCATATTACCAAGTTGCCATTGCATTAACTTTTGAGTTTGGCGTTCTTTAGGCACCTTATTTAACCAAAAGCGTGCTTGTTGATGACCGCTTGAGGCAAGCGATAACGCAAAGCTGTAGTAAACGTCTGCTTTTTGCTCGTCAGTGTAATTAAACATGGTTTCGAGTTTTTCCCATGCACGTAATGCAAGGTCTTTATCTCGCCATACTAAGCGCTTCACACCATAAATCGCGATTTGCCCTTCTTTAGCAGACTTTTTCTTATAACGATAAAGACCCGCCGAAGCACTTGGGTCTTTGCGTACCTTTAAATATAAATCAGCTAAATATTGATCAGCACGAGGCAATAATGTTTTTAAATATGGAATTAAACTCGATGAGCCTCCTTCGGCAGCTAAACTAATACGCTGCCAAACTCGCTCTTCGGTCTGGTAGCCTTTTTTCTTCCAAAGTGAGAACAACTCATCACATTCTTTTGGCTGAGATTTTCCTACCACCCATAAATCTGTTACTTGGTTCATGATGGCTTTTTCAGGGGCACCTAAGTCCAATTGAAAACTTAAATAAGGACAAGTTAATTCGTTATTGCTTGTTTCGCGGTAGTTACGAATATAAGCCGCTTTTTTATTATACTTTTTTAAATAATTAAGCCATGCCTTACGCACAGGCCACTCTAATGGCGTGTTTTGGTAAACATTGAGGTAGTCCTCGATTTCGGTCTGGTGTTTAAGGCTTGGATTCCGTTGCCAATAAGCCTTTTCGACATAAGGTTTCAACGGGTGATCAAGCCCATTTGCCGCCTCTTTCATGTCTTGATAATCACCGTAACGCGCCTTTTTTTCTGCTTTTAAAAAAGCGTCATGTTTATCGTTGGCTTCAGCTGCAAAAAAAGGAAAAAGTAATGCGGCAGCTGTCCAACCAAAGAGTTGTTTTTTCATGATGACCTTTAACAAAAATTAAAGAATTAATAACAAAAAACTTCTGCTACACCTTAGCACCAAACCAGCTATATTTTAACCAATCGCGATAAAGCGTAGTAAATTTTTCGTTGCATTTTCATTTTAAAGCAAGCACACTGATTGAAATGCAAACTCATCGTACCAGTCTTAGTTAATAAACTAGGGAGAATAATAATGTTATATAAAAGCGATTCATTTGAAGTTGCTTTCATCAAGGACAACATCGCCGAGTTTAAGTTCTGTGCAGACGGCTCAGTAAATAAACTTTCGCAGCAAACCTTGCAAGATTGCGCTTTAGCATTAAAAGAATTGGCAACAAACTCAGATATCAAAGGCATGGTGTTCACCAGCGATAAAGATCATTTCATTATCGGTGCCGACATTTTCGAATTTTTACCTACCTTCACTAAGCCTCAAGAAGAACTTGTTGCATGGATCAAAAATGCAACTGACGTTTTTGATGCAATTGAAGATTTACCTTTCCCAACGCTAAGTGCTGTAAACGGCATGGCGCTAGGTGGTGGATGTGAGTGGGCACTTGCTACCGATTACCGCGTTGCTAGCTCTAACGCTAAAATTGGCCTACCTGAAGTTAAACTAGGTATTATGCCTGGTTTTGGTGGTACAGTTCGCCTTCCACGCCTTATTGGCGCTGATAATGCGATGACATGGATCACTACAGGTAAAGAAAACCGCGCTGCGGATGCCCTAAAAGTAGGTGCATTTGATGCAGTAGTTAGTGCTGACAAACTTCTAGAGTCAAGTATTGCAACACTTGAGCAAGCAATTGCTGGCAAGCTAGATTGGCAAGCAAAACGACAAGTAAAATTACAGCCACTGAAAATGAACCGTGTTGAGCAAGGTATGAGCTTTGCGATGGCGGAAGGCATGGTAATGGGTCAGACAAAAGGTCACTACCCAGCACCTGTTATGGCTGTAAAAACAATCAAAGCTGCAGCAAACTGTGAACGCGCTGAAGCAATGGCGATTGAAAACGCTAACTTTGCTAAATTAGCAGCAACAAGCGAAGCTGCTGCGCAAACAGGTATTTTCTTAGCTGACCAATACATTAAAGGTAAAGCGAAGAAGCAAGCTAAACACAGTGAGCTTGAGATCAAACAAGCTGCTGTATTAGGTGCAGGTATTATGGGCGGTGGTATTGCATACCAGTCTGCTTATAAAGGCACACCTATTATCATGAAAGACATCAACCAAGATGCACTTGATTTAGGTATGGGTGAAGCATCTAAGCTACTTGGCAAAAAAGTACAACGTGGCCATATGGCGATGGATAAGATGGTTGCTACCTTAGGCAAGATCAAGCCAACGCTAAACGATGCAGACTTACAAAGCGCAGACATCGTTGTTGAAGCTGTGGTTGAAAACCCTAAAGTGAAGCAAGCTGTTCTTGCGGGCCTTGAAAAAGACTTACCAGCGGGCACTATCCTAACTTCAAATACCTCAACAATTCGTATTGACGAGTTAGCATCGGCACTTGAAAAACCAGAAAATTTCTGTGGTATGCACTTCTTTAACCCAGTGCCAAAAATGCCATTAGTAGAAATCATTCGTGGTGAAAAAACATCAGAAGCAACAATTAATGCCGTTGTTGATTACGCATTAAAACTTGGTAAATCACCAATCGTTGTAAACGACTGCCCTGGTTTCTTTGTAAACCGCGTACTATTCCCTTACTTTGCAGGTTTCAGCAAACTTGTTGTTGAAGGTGCTGACTTCACTAAAGTTGATAAAGTGATGGAAAATGTATTTGGTTGGCCAATGGGTCCTGCCTATCTTCTTGATGTTGTAGGTATCGATACAGCTTACCACTGTACTGGTGTAATGGCTGACGGTTTCCCTGAGCGTATGGCTCGCCAAGATAAAGACCCTGTTACTGTATTTGCAAACGAAAAACGCTTTGGTCAGAAAAATGGTGCTGGTTTCTACCAATACGCGCCAGACCGTCGTGGTCGCCTGAAAAAAGCAAAAGATGCTACAGCAACTGAGTTACTGAGTGCTATTACTGATGCACCTAAAGATTTCGATAAACAAGAAATCATTGACCGTTGTATGATCCCGATGATCAACGAAGTACTACTTTGTTTACAAGAAGGTATCGTAGCGTCACCACAAGAAGCTGACATGGCGCTAATTTACGGCATTGGTTTCCCTCCATTTAGAGGCGGTGCATTCCGTTACTTAGATCAAACTGGTTTAGCGAACTTTGTTGCAACAGCAGACAAATACGCTCACTTAGGTGCGATTTACCAAGTATCAGATGAAACTCGCAAGTGGGCCGAAGAAGGCCGTGTATTCTATAAGGTGGAAGGATAAGAAACATGAATAATCCAGTAATCGTAGATTGTATCCGCACACCAATGGGTCGTTCAAAGAACGGCGTATTCAAAAACAAGCGTGCGGAAGATTTAAGTGCTCACTTAATGAAAGGTTTGTTAGACCGTAACCCAGCCGTTGATCCAGCATCAATTGATGATATTTACTGGGGCTGTGTACAACAAACTTTAGAGCAAGGTTTTAACATTGCTCGTAACGCAGCACTACTAGCCGGTATCCCTCACTCAGTACCAGCTGTCACAGTTAACCGTTTATGTGGTTCATCAATGCAAGCATTACACGATGCAGCACGCGCTATTATGACTGGCGCTGGTGATACCTACATCATTGGTGGTGTTGAGCACATGGGTCACGTACCTATGACTCACGGTAATGATTTTCACCCAGGTTTATCAACGTCTGTAGCACAAGCTGCTGGCGTAATGGGTTTAACTGCAGAATACCTTGCTACGCTACACGGCATTAGCCGCGAGCAACAAGACGAATTTGCTTACCGTTCACACCAACGTGCACACGCGGCAACTGTTGAAGGTCGTTTCCGTCGTGAAATCCTGCCAATGGAAGGTCACGATGCAGATGGTTCTTTAATCTTAGTTGAAGACGATGAAGTAATCCGTCCTGAGACAACTGTTGAAGGTTTATCGCAACTTCGCCCTGTATTCAATCCAGCATCAGGTAGCGTAACCGCAGGTACTTCTTCTGCACTTTCTGACGGCGCATCAGCAATGCTTGTAATGAGCGAAGAGAAAGCAAAAGAACTTGGTTTACCAATTCGTGCGCGTATTAAATCAATGGCTGTTGCAGGTTGCGATCCATCAATCATGGGTTACGGCCCTGTTCCTGCATCGCAAAAAGCACTTCAACAAGCAGGTATCACTATTGACGATATCGATGTTGCAGAGCTTAACGAAGCCTTCGCAGCACAATCTCTACCAGTATTAAAAGACCTAGGTCTGATGGATGTGGTAGATGAAAAAGTTAACCTAAATGGTGGTGCAATTGCACTTGGTCACCCACTTGGTTGTTCTGGTTCACGTATTAGCACAACGCTTGTTCACCTAATGGAAGACAAGAACGCTAAATACGGCCTAGCAACTATGTGTATTGGTTTAGGCCAAGGTATTGCAACTGTATTTGAGCGCGTAGAATAACGAGCTCACAACAAACATCTTGGTGATAAAAAGGCGCACTGACTTGCTCAGTGCGCCTTTTTTATTTGCTTTGCTTTCGGTTATTGAAACTGGCGGCAATAGAAAGTTAAAATAGCCGCTTATTAATCGTCTCTTTCACCTAAAAGGTCAGCCATGAGTTTTGATAATCCCGATCACCAATTAGATGCACTTGGCCTTCGTTGTCCAGAACCCGTGATGATGGTGCGTGGTGCAGTACGTAAAATGAAAGATGGCGAAACCTTACTTATCATCGCCGACGACCCATCAACCACCCGCGATATCCCAAGCTTTTGTACTTTTATGGATCACACACTTGTGGCTAAAGATGTAGAACAAGCACCGTACCGATACTTGGTGAAGAAAGGGTTGTAACAACGAGTTTCGAGTTTCGAGTTTCGAGTTTCGAGTTTCGAGTTTCGAGTTTCGAGTTTCGAGTTTCGAGTTTCGAGTTTCGAGTTTCGAGTTTCGAGTTTCGAGTTTCGAGTTAATCAATTAAAATTAAAAGTGAGCATTTATCAATATTAAACGCTCACTCGATCGGCTTAAAACTGACAGCTGAAAGCTTAAAGCTATTTCTTCGTTACTGTCACTTTTGGTTGATTACTATTGCGGTAATCAAAGCTCACTACATACACGCCTTTTGCAGCGGGTTTAAAGCTGAAATAATTGTAGATGGTATTACAATCTGCATTGGCGGCTTGGCCTAGAACCAATGATTGCCCTGCTGGGTCCATATCACTGTAACCACAATTATAGCCTTCGCTAAAATCAGCATCCGCCACTTTGAATTCATAAACCTTACCTGGTGTTGAAAACTTAACGTCGGTTTGGAATATGCCCGGTGCAACTTGCTCTAATTGATACTGCGGCTCGGCATCCCACAAAGTAAAATCACCACGTAAATACATAGTACGGTCAAGCTCTTTACTTGGCAGAATATCGTCAATGCTTGGCATTTGCATTTGGCTAGAACAGGCTGTTAATAAGCCTGCTAATGCTAAAGTAATTACACGTTTCATTACTGTTCCTTATGCTACAAAAAAGCCAGCACTGAGCTGGCTTTTATTAATTGGCTACTGCTTACTTCTGAAGTACAGAAATATCAGCAATATCTAAAAACAGACGGCTTAGTTGGCTTAACAATGCTAAACGGTTTTGTTTAACCGCTTCGTCATCAGCCATTACCATGACGTTATCGAAGAAGTTATCAACACTCTCACGGATACCCGCAAGTTGTGATAATGCTTCTTGGTAATCGCCATTTGCATATAAAGGTGCAAGCTCAGTTGCAAACTTAGCAACGTGTGACGCTAATACTTTTTCTGCGTCATCGCTTAATAGGCTCTCATTCACATCACCTTGTGTTGTGATGTCATTTTTAGCCAAGATATTACTTACACGTTTATTTGCTGCTGCAAGCGCTTCTGCTGCGTCTAATGTACGGAAGTGACTTACTGCTTTAACACGGCGGTCGAAATCAACTGGTTTAGTTGGGCGACGTGCTAGCACTGCTTGAATGACATCAACTTCGATACCTTCATCTTGATACCATGCGCGGAAACGACCTAACATAAACTCAAACACATCTGTTGATACGTTTAGGTTCGTTAGCTTTTCACCGAATAGCGTTTGCGACTTAGCAACAAGGTCTAAAATATCTAGCGGTAATGATTTTTCAACCATGATGCGTAATGCACCAATTGCTGCACGGCGAAGTGCAAATGGGTCTTTGTCGCCTTTTGGCGCTTGACCAATACCAAAAATACCCACCAGCGTATCAAACTTATCAGCAATTGCGACCGCACAGCTGATCACATTTGTTGGTAAGTTATCACCCGCGAAGCGTGGCATATATTGTTCGTTTTGCGCGAGTGCAACTTCTTCAGCTTCACCGTCGTGACGAGCGTAATGCATACCCATTACACCTTGTACGTCGGTAAACTCCATAACCATTTCGGTCATTAAGTCTGTTTTACTTAATAAACCTGCTCGCTTAGCCAGCTCGGCATCGGCACCTAATTGCTCAGCAATGTAACCGGCTAGTTCACTAATACGTTCAGATTTATCTTTCAGCGTACCAAGTTGCTTTTGGAATAAAACGGTATCTAGCGATTCTAAACGGCTCTCTAGCGTTTTCTTCTTATCGGTTTCGTAGAAGAACTGTGCATCAGCTAAACGAGGACGAACAACTTTTTCGTTACCGGCAATGACCACGCTTGGATCTTTACTTTCAATATTAGAAACAAATAGGAACTTGTTAAGTAAGTTGCCATCTTGGTCTAATAATGGGAAGTACTTTTGGTCGTCCTTCATGGTATAGATAAGCGCTTCTGAAGGAACGTCTAAGAATGCTTCTTCGAATGTTGCAGTCAGCGTTACTGGCCATTCAACCAAGGATGTTACTTCTTCAAGTAAGTCTTCATCCATAGCTACTTTTGCATTTACAGCGCTAGCTGCTGCTTCAATTTGTTCGCGAATTTGTGCTTTACGCGCTTCGAAGTCTGCGACAACGTAAGCAGATTTCAGCACATCAAACACATCATCAGCGTGGTTGATTGTTACTTTTTCTGGATGATGGAAACGGTGACCTTGTAATTGGTTGCCAACTTGCTTACCAAGTATTTCGCCTTCGATCAGCGTGCTACCAAATAAAATAGTCGCTGTGTGTACTGGGCGAATAAATTGTGTTTTATTTGCACCCCAACGCATTGGTTTAGGGATAGGTAATTTAGCAAGTGCTTTGTTTACTGCATCACTCATAAGCGATGTAGTTGCTTGACCTTCAACCTGTGCTTTATGTAATAACCAAGCGCCTTTATCTGTTTCTAGTGTTTGTGCATCGCTTACATCGATACCACAACCACGCGCCCAACCCATTGCTGCTTTAGTTGGATTACCATCGGCATCAAAAGCGGCTGCAACTGCAGGACCACGCTTTTCTACAACCTTGTCACTTTGTTTTGCTTCAAGTGCAGTAACACGTAAGCCTAAACGACGTGGTGATGCGTACCAGTTAACGCCTTGATGATTTAATTCTAAGCTTGCAAGCTCAGCTGCTAAGTTCTCAGCAAACGACTCAGCAAGTTTACGAAGTGCTTTCGGTGGCAACTCTTCAGTGCCAATTTCTACTAATAAATTTTCTGCTGACATGCTAATTCTTAATCCTTACAAAGCGGGAAACCAAGAGCTTCACGGGCATCATAGTAACTTTGCGCACATGCTTTAGATAAAGCACGAACACGTAAGATATAACGTTGACGTTCTGTTACTGAGATAGCGTGACGAGCGTCTAATAAGTTAAACGCATGTGATGCTTTCATTACTTGCTCATAAGCTGGTAATGGTAAGCCTGCTTCAATTAGCTTTTCGCTTTCTTTTTCACAGTGATCGAACTGTGCAAATAAGAACTCAACATCCGCTTGTTCGAAGTTATAAGCTGACTGCTCTACTTCATTTTGATGGAATACATCGCCGTAGGTTACACGACCCATAGGACCGTCTGCCCATACTAGGTCATAGATACTATCTACGCCCTGAATATACATTGCTAAACGCTCAAGACCATAAGTGATTTCACCGGTTACTGGTGAGCACTCTAAGCCACCTACTTGCTGGAAGTAAGTGAACTGAGTTACTTCCATGCCGTTTAACCAAATTTCCCAACCTAGACCCCAAGCACCTAATGTAGGCGACTCCCAGTTGTCTTCTACGAAGCGAACTTCATCAGTTAGCGTATCGATACCAACAGCAGCTAAAGAGCCTAAATAAAGCTCCTGGATGTTTTCTGGTGATGGTTTTAATACTACTTGGAATTGGTAGTAATGCTGTAAACGGTTCGGGTTTTCACCATAACGACCATCAGTTGGACGGCGGCATGGTTGAACATACGCGCTCGACATTGGCTCTGGGCCAATCGACTTTAAGAAAGTTAACGGGTGAAATGTCCCTGCTCCCACTTCCATATCGAGTGGTTGAGCAATCACACAGCCTTGCTGTGCCCAATAGTCCTGTAAAGCCAGGATCAAACCTTGAAAGGTTTTAACGTCATATTTTTGCATATTTGGCTTATAGTATCTGGTGCGTTTAGTCTGAAAATTGCTCTCAGTATACCTTGTGTGCAGTAAGGTTTTAAGCAGTTTGTGCTTTTTCAGCAATAAAAAAAGGAGCCTGTTGGCTCCTTTTTAATTCTTAATTTAGCGTTATACGTCTAGGTTAACTACACGTAGCGCATTCGTTTCGATGAAGTCACGACGCGGCTCAACTTGGTCACCCATTAGAGTCGCGAACAATTGGTCTGCAGCTACGGCATCTTCAATTGTTACTTTCAACATACGACGAGCATCTGGGTCCATAGTGGTTTCCCAAAGCTGATCAGGGTTCATCTCACCGAGTCCTTTATAGCGTTGGATATAAAGGCCGCGTTTCGATTCATTGATTAACCACTCTAATGCATCTACAAAGTTATCAACAGCAAGAGTTTTCTCACCGCGTTGAACATATGCCCCTTCTTCAAGTAAGTTAGCAATGTTTACGCCTGTCGCTGCAATGCGTTTGTAGTCACGCGATGTGATGAAGTCATGGTTTAGTACATGTGCTTTATCCACACCATGCTGACGAATATTCACAACAGGATAATACATGTTGCGCTCAGTATCGTGCTCAGTACCTGCATGGAAGATAGTTGCATCTTCATCACGTGCAATTAAATCGTCAACTAGCGTGTTAGTCCACTCTTTAACTTTTGCTTCATCTGCTAAATCAGCTTCAGTAATTTCGCTTTGATAAATTAAACGTTCCATAACCGAGTTTGGATATTTACGTTTTAAGCGCTCAATCACTTTAACTGTATTTTGATAGTCGTGAACTATTCTTTCTAGTTCTTCACCTTCAAGTGCAGATGCACCTTCGCTTGTATAAAGTGCTGCATTGTTTAATGCTAATGATGTTAAGTAATCAACAAGCGCAGGGTCATCTTTAATGTAGCGTTCTTGCTTACCTTTTTTCACTTTATAAAGTGGTGGTTGCGCAATATAGATAAAGCCTTTTTCTACAATCTCTGGCATTTGACGGTAGAAGAAAGTCAGTAGTAAGGTACGAATGTGAGAACCATCCACGTCCGCATCGGTCATGATAATGATACGATGATAACGTAGCTTTTCTGGGTCATATTCATCACGACCAATACCACAGCCTAATGCAGTGATTAGAGTTGCGACTTCTTGAGAAGAAAGCATCTTATCAAAGCGCGCTTTTTCAACGTTAAGAATCTTACCTTTAAGTGGCAAGATAGCTTGGTTTTTACGGTTACGACCCTGCTTAGCTGAACCCCCTGCAGAGTCACCCTCCACTATGTATAGTTCAGAAAGTGCTGGATCTTTTTCTTGGCAGTCTGCCAATTTACCTGGTAAACCAGCTAAATCCATTGCACCTTTACGGCGTGTCATTTCACGTGCTTTACGTGCTGCTTCACGAGCTCGTGCTGCATCAATAATTTTGCCAACAACTGTTTTAGCATCAACAGGGTTTTCTAATAAGAACTCTGTTAGTTTTTCTGCCATTGCTTGTTCTACAGCAGACTTAACTTCACTTGATACTAGTTTGTCTTTCGTTTGTGATGAGAACTTAGGATCAGGTACTTTAACACTTACAACCGCAGTTAAGCCTTCACGAGCATCATCACCCGTCGCATTGCTTGTTGTTTTCGCTTTTTTATTAAAGCCTTCTTTTTCCATGTAGTTATTTAGCGTACGTGTTAATGCAGCTCTAAAGCCAGCTAAGTGCGTACCACCATCACGTTGTGGAATGTTGTTTGTGAAACAGTAAATGCTTTCTTGGAAACCATCGTTCCACTGCATTGAAACTTCTACACTAATACCGTCTTCTTCACGCTCATGGGTAAAGTGGAAAACACTTTTATGTACAGGTGTTTTGTTACGGTTTAGATATTCTACGAATGCTTGGATACCACCGTCATATTTGAAGTGGTCATTCTTAGATTCTTCGCGCTCATCAGTAAGAATAATACTTACACCAGAGTTTAAGAACGAAAGCTCACGCAAACGTTTTGCTAAGATATCGTAGTGGAAGTTAAGGTCACTGAATGTTTCACCACTTGGCCAGAAACGTAATTCAGTACCTGTGTCTGTTGCGTCACCAATTATAGCTAATGGCGCATCTGGTACACCCATAGTATATGTTTGTTGGTGAATTTTGCCTTCACGACGAATAGTCAGTTGTAGCTTTTCAGATAGTGCATTTACTACTGAAACACCTACACCGTGTAAGCCACCTGATACTTTATATGAGTTATCATCAAACTTACCACCAGCGTGAAGTACCGTCATGATAACTTCAGCCGCAGAAACACCTTCTTCTTCGTGAATAGAGGTAGGAATACCACGACCGTTATCTCTTACAGAGACTGAACCGTCTAAGTGAATCGTTACAAAAATATCATCACAATGACCAGCTAAGGCTTCATCGATAGAGTTATCAACAACCTCAAACACCATATGGTGAAGGCCTGTACCGTCATCGGTGTCCCCTATATACATTCCTGGACGCTTTCTTACTGCGTCTAATCCTTTAAGTACTTTAATACTCGACGAATCGTAATTCTCAGACATGGTTAATCCCACTTATCTTGTTATTAGGTTGCCATGTTTCACGTGGAACATTTTTAGTTCTCGTTGCATGGGTTCCACCACAGCAGAAATACTTTCAGATAAAATTGATGAGATAAAAATTTGCGAATCGCAATGAGTCAAAAGCTGACCCACTTTTTCTTTTGTATCTTCACCCAGTTCTGAAGGTAAGTCATCTATTAGCAATATAGATTGCTTATCAGTTTCTGACTCAATTAAGCTATTTTGCGTTACTTTTAACGCATAAAGCAAGAGCTTCAATTGACCGCGAGAAAATGTATTTTCTACACTGTTACCAGAAACACTAAAACTAAAATCAGCTTTATGCGGACCTTTACTTGTGAAACCTTGTTTAGCATCACGTTCAAAGCTTTGCTCAAGCGCCTCTGAGAGCGTTTCACTCTCTTTCCAGCCCGCATGAAAGTTAATTTCTAAATCGCTTACAAGCGTTAATTCTGCACACATTTTATCAAAAAACTGCTGCTTAAACCTACTTATATACGCGATTCTTAGATTATTTATTTGTTCAGCTAGTCTAACAAATTCTTTATCCCAAAACTTGATCTGTTCAAAATAATCTCTAGGTTTACTTTTTAATAAAGCATTACGTTGTTTTAGTACTTTATTAAAAGACTGCCACAAGTAAAAAAAGTCATGTTCCACGTGGAACAATCCTAAATCGAGAAATTTTCTACGCTCTTTTGGGCCACCAAAAAACAATGAATAGCTTTCTGGAGTAATAACTTGCACCGGCACTAGTTGAGCTAATTCAGAGATTTTACGGCTCGTTTTTCCCTGAATTTTTAAAGATGTTTCACCCGCTTGATTTTTACTTATACCAATCGGAATAGACAAATCATGCAGCGCTTTGCGCCCATGAATCACAAACTTGTCTTGTTGATGCTGAATGATATTTTTATGTTTGGCGGTACGAAATGATTTACCGTGAGAAAGGAAATATATCGCCTCAAGGAGACTGGTTTTTCCGCTGCCATTTTCACCATAGATAATGTTAATGCCATTAACCGGCTCAAGTGTCAGCGCCTCAATATTCCGAAAATTATTGAGGCTTAAATGACTTAAACTCATATAAGCTTATAGGCGCATCGGCATTACAACGTACATAGCTTCTTCGTCACCTGCACCTTCAATTAGCGCACTGCTATTAGAGTCTGCAAGTGTAAAGGTTACATCTTCTGTTTTTAATGTATTAAGTACATCAAGCACATAAGAAACGTTAAAGCCAATTTCAAGTTCGCCGCCCTGGTACATTACCTCAACAACCTCTTCAGCTTGCTCTTGCTCAGGGTTGTTAGCAGTAATTTTTAATAAACCTTCAGATAGGTTTAATCGTACACCACGGAATTTTTCATTCGATAAAATAGACACACGTTGGAAAGCACTGCGCAACCATTCACGGTTAGCAGTAATCACTTTATCACCACCACGTGGCAATACTCGACGATAATCAGGGAAACGACCATCCACCAGCTTACTGGTAAACGTAAACTCAGTATCAATAATACGAATATGGTTAGCACCAAATTGAATGGTAACTAGCTCATCATCAGCCACCATTAGGCGCATAATTTCTTGTACACCTTTACGTGGAATAATTAACTGACGTTGTGTATTTAAAGACTGTGGTAATTGCTTTTGTGCAATCGCCAAACGGTGACCATCTGTAGCCACTGTTTTAATATCTGCGTTATCAACTTCAAATGACATACCGTTTAAATAATAACGTACGTCTTGATTCGCCATAGAAAAGTGCGTGCTTTCTAAAAGCTTACGCAGTTCTAAACGCGTTAGTTGAAATTCAACTTCACCATCCCACTGCTCAAGATTCGGAAAATCTTCAGCGGCCAGCGTAGTTAAAGAAAAACGGCTTTTACCACTTGTTAATAGTAACTGATGATCTTGGCTACTTAACGTAAGGTCTGAGCCATCAGGTAAACTTTTACAAATATCGAGTAACTTTTTAGCTGGTAAAGTGAGTTGCGTATCAGTGGTATCTTCACCGACAAACACACTCGCCACTAACTCAATTTCAAGATCAGTACCCGTCATAGAAAGTTGTCCGTTTTCAACAACTAACAGTACGTTCGATAAAATCGGTAAGGTGTGCTTACGCTCAATCGCACCAGACACTTGAACTAAAGGTTTTAAAAATTGCTCTCTTGATATTGTTATTTGCATAATAAAGTCGGCCTTAAGATGACAAGGTTCTTATTAAGTTTTGATAATCTTCTTTCACTTCATGGCTTTCGTCACGGAGTGATTTAACTTTACGACAAGCGTGTAATACAGTTGTGTGATCACGGCCGCCAAAGGCGTCACCAATCTCTGGTAAACTGTGATTTGTAAGTTCTTTTGATAATGCCATGGCCACTTGACGTGGTCTTGCTACTGAACGGCTACGGCGTTTAGATAGTAAATCTGATACACGAATACGGTAATACTCAGCAACAGTGCGTTGAATATTATCTATCGTTACCAGTTTATCTTGCAGCGCAAGTAAGTCACGTAGCGCTTCTTTTACAAAGTCGATTGAAATCGGACGACCAGTAAAGTTTGCATTAGCAATAACGCGGTTTAACGCCCCTTCTAATTCACGCACATTTGAGCGTAATTTTTTCGCGATAAAAAAGGCAACTTCGTGAGGTAAATTGATTTTACTTTGCTGCGCTTTTTTCATCAAAATAGCAACGCGCGTTTCAAGTTCTGGTGGCTCAATAGCAATTGTTAAGCCCCAACCAAAACGTGATTTAAGGCGATCTTCAACCCCTTCTATCTCTTTAGGATAGCGGTCTGAAGTTAAGATAATTTGTTGATTTCCTTCAAGTAAAGCATTGAAGGTATGAAAGAACTCTTCTTGTGAGCGTTCTTTATTAGCGAAAAATTGAATGTCATCGATCATCAATGCATCAACACTTCGGTAATAACGTTTAAATTCTTCTATGGCATTATTTTGTAACGCTTTAACCATGTCTTGCACAAATCGCTCAGAGTGCATATAAACAATTTTCGCGTCTGGCTTATTAGCCATAATACCGTTACCAACAGCGTGTAATAAGTGAGTTTTACCTAAGCCCGTACCACCGTATATAAATACAGGGTTAAATGCTGAACCTGGGTTATCTGCAACTTGAGTCGCTGCAGCTTTTGCTAATTGGTTTGATTTACCTTCAACAAAGCTATCAAAGGTGTAATTTTCTTTAATGTTTGATTTATAGCCTGATTTTGGTGCAGGTTCGACCGCTGCTTTTTCAGGTTTTGGCTGTTGCTTTTCAGCAGTTTGTTGTGGAACAGATGCGCTTGCTTCTGTTGCAGCCGGTGCAGATGCCACTTGGGCATTTAAAATAGGTTTACTACCAACATCAAAACGTAATTCAGGTGCTTCATCACCACAAATTTCAACGAGTAGTTCATTAATACGGTTTAAATACTTTTCTCTCACCCAATCCAAAACAAAACGGTTAGGTGCATATATAGTCAACGTATCTTCGGTACTTTCTGCTTGAAGTGGTCTTACCCACATACTGAATTGCTGTGAAGGCAATTCATCTTGCAATACATATAAACAACTTTGCCAAACCGACAGATACACAGTTAAACTCCCAGAGATTTAATTTTTATTCCCGTTCATCTTTAATGATGGAAAATCAAACATTTATTGCTAATCTTTGACCAACTTTCTTGGCCCAGACCGACTATTATGAAGGTACTTTATCCACAAGTACAAGATTGATTTTTATGAAAAATATGATCTCAGCAACATAAAAGAATAAAACACTGATTTTTAAGAAAATTATTTTTTAAGCTCGAACAGTGATCATAACAAATTTGCAGCCAGATCGCGATCAAATTCTACGATCGAATTGGCTTTTCCCAAGCTTTTATTCACTTTTTATACAGAGGCTGTGGAAAACTTCTTATTTATGATGATCCTATATGATCAGTTAAAAGGATCCTTTATAATTACGGCGTCTGCAGCGTTTTAATGATTGACTTTTGTTGTCTTCATCTATAATATCTCGCGCTCGCAATGGCACCTGTGCCAGGATCGCGACCTGCATAGGATGTTTTAACCTTAACCGATCGGATGGAATTGTTATGAAAAGAACTTTTCAACCTAGCGTTTTAAAACGCAAACGTACACACGGTTTCCGTGCTCGTATGGCAACAGCAAATGGCCGTAAAGTATTAGCTCGTCGTCGTGCTAAAGGCCGTAAAGTTCTTTCTGCTTAATATATAAGTGGAAGACTTTAGCTTCAGCAGGGAGTTACGTCTGTTAACTCCCTCGCATTACTCTCGAATCTTTAATGAACCAGCACGCGCTGCGACTCCTTTCTTTACCCTATTAGCTAAACGCAATGACCAAACTAATCCTCGATTAGGTCTTACGGTCGCAAAAAAACGCGTTAAAAAAGCCTGTCAACGTAATCGAATTAAACGACTTGCTCGCGAAAGTTTCCGTTTAAATCAACATAAACTCGATAACATTGATATTGTGCTTATGGTTAAAAGTGGTATTGATGAACAGTCCAACGAAGAGCTAACAAAGCAACTAAATAAATTGTGGCGAAAAATTAACGAACGCTGCAAGCCTGGCGCACCTAAACCACCACCATTTAAAAAACGCCCGAATAAATCAGCTAAATCTAATAAACAAGCCTGATAGCAATAGAATTACAGGCTTAATTAAGGTATCTTTAGCTCACCTTTTAATCATGCATTTAAAATTCTACGATGGGAATTTAAATTCATGGTATCCATTGACTAAATTAACGCAGGGGCAGACACATCATGAGGTTACTTAAACCACTTGTTGCTATTCCAAAGCGCTGTTTAGTCATGCTAATACGCGGCTATCAAAAATGGATAAGCCCACTATTAGGCCCGCATTGTCGTTTTAATCCAACCTGCTCTAGTTACGCTATTCAAGCAATTAATTTGCATGGAAGTGTAAAAGGCAGTTGGTTAGCTGTTAAACGCATATTAAAATGCCACCCTTTACATGCTGGTGGGGATGATCCCGTACCGGCAAAAAATCATATTAACCACCAACACGAGAAATAAGAGCTGTTATGGAATCGCAACGCACGTTTTTATTAATCGGCTTGATGCTTGTGTCGTTTTTATTATTTCAAGAATGGAATAACGACTACAACGCACCAAAGGCTGATCCAAGTGCCACAACACAAACACTAGGCGCAACAACACCAGAATCTGATGACTTTATTCCTGCATCATCTGACGGTGAAGTTCCAGCTGTAACGACAGCAAAGCGCTCAGTTATCGATGTAACAACTGATGTATTCACTGTTAAAATTGACACCCGTGGTGGTGACATCATTGAAACAGACTTACTTCAGTACGAAGAAGAAAAAGGCAGTAACACACCTTACATGCTATTAGGTGAGTTCGATGGTAAGCAATACTTCTCGCAAAGTGGCTTAATTGGTTTAAATGGTCCTGACGCAACTGTTGCTGGTCGCCCTGTTTATAAAACCACACAAAAAGCATTCACTTTAACAGGTGATGAGCTACGTGTACCACTTGAGTTTACTGACAGTAAAGGTGTGACATTTACTAAAACTTATATCTTCAAAAAAGGCGACTACGCTGTAGATTTAGAGTACACAGTAAACAACGTAACAACTGATCCAATTCAAGTTCAGTTATACACGCAAGTAAAACGCACAGTACAAGAAAAAGGTAGCTTAGTAGATCAAAACTACTTAGGTGCAGCATTTGGTACTGAAGAAGAGCCATACGAAAAGTACAGCTTCTCAGACATGGCTGATAAAAATCTTAACATCACCACATCTGGCGGCTACATTGCATTTATCCAACACTACTTTGTAAGTGCGTGGGTACCAAAGCAAGACCAACAAAATACCCTTTACAGCAAATTAGTTGCTGGTAATGCGGCAATTATTGGTACTAAAGGTGAAGCAGTTAACGTACAAGCTGGTACGCAAGCAACACTTAGCTCAACTTATTACATGGGCCCGAAAGAGTCTGACGTACTAGAAGCTATTCACCCAGACTTAGACCTTACTGTAGACTACGGTTGGTTATGGTTTATTTCACAACCATTATTCGTACTACTTAAGTGGTTACACAGCATCCTAGGTAACTGGGGTCTAGCTATCATTGCAATCACGGTTATCGTTAAAACGGCAATGTACCCACTTACTAAAGCACAATACACGTCAATGGCGAAGATGCGTGCACTTCAGCCTAAAATGGCTGCCCTAAAAGAGAAGTATGGTGATGACCGTCAAAAATTCGGTCAAGCTATGATGGAAATGTACCGCAAAGAAAAAGTGAACCCTATGGGTGGCTGTTTCCCGCTGTTACTACAAATGCCAATATTCTTAGCATTATTCTACGTATTCTTAGAATCAACTGAGCTACGTCATGCTGAATTCGTTTTATGGTTAAATGACTTATCAGCAATGGACCCATACTACGTATTACCTGTTCTATTTGGTTTAAGTATGTTCATCACTCAAAAGCTGCAACCTATGACGGTTACTGACCCTATGCAGCAAAAAATGATGACCTTTATGCCAGTAGTATTCTCTATTTTCTTCTTATGGTTCCCATCTGGCCTAGTACTTTACTGGTTAGTATCGAACCTTATCTCAATCGCTCAGATGCTAATCATCTACCGCGGTATGGAGAAAAAAGGTATTAAGGTAAGAGGCTAAACTCTTAACCCAATAAAAAAGGCGCTAACTGCGCCTTTTTTAATGCCTGAAAAAAGCTATCCGAGAATAGGAGAATAAACTTGATTAGGCACATTGCGTTCAGTAAAGCTCAAACTCGTTGTTAGTAACGACGCAACCACCAGACCGATTGCAATCACCCCAGATAAACCAAGCCACTTTACAGCCGTTGATTTACGCTTAACCCTAAGCCAACTCATATAGATGCCAGCAGCGCTTACAAAGCTCATCAATGCACCAAATAGCCCCCAAATAAGCTTGGAACCAATTCCTGCAAAGTTACCAAAGTGCAGCGGATCAGCGGTGTCTTTAATTCGTGGAAGCAGGTTTAGTTCTTCCCCTTTTTGTATGCCTAGAACTTCACCGGAGCTTGGTTTTAAATAAACCCGGTTAGCACGCAGGCGCAATAAAATATCATCGTTATAACCACGCACTTCTATAGGCTGATCCGCTTTATTAGGATAACGAATATAGCGAATATCAAGGCTAGGAAACGCCTGTTGAGCGGCTGTATAAGCTGTAGCTAAACTAATTGGCGATAGACCTTTACGAGGGCTTTGTTTTTTATACTTACTCAAGGCTGGTGGACTAGAGACATAGTGAGGTACCTTCGCAGTTTGCAGCCCATGTTCTACCAGATACCAAACCCCTGTGATGGCCATCACAGCAATAAACCATAAACTCCAAAGCCCTAACAGCTTATGCCAATCAGACCAACTACTACGTTTATCTAGGCTTAGCGCAGCAGGCTTTTTCATAAAGCCTTGCCACCAGCGCCGATACACATAAAAACTCGAAACCAATAAAATAACGAGTAAAATACTCAAACTGGTGACGATTAATTTACCCGTCCAGCCCATCGATAAGTTCATATGCCAGTTACGTAAAAACCGCGATATCCGCGCCCACTCTCCTTCACCGAGTAAGCGACCCGTTGCAGCATCTAAATATACAAAGCGAAATGAATCACCGACTTTAAGAGCCGCTTCAATGGCAAGGTAATCTTGCTTATGACGTTGGATATAAAGTAATTGAGCTTGCGGATAATGCTTATTAAGGGTGTTTTCGAGAGCAGGGTAGTTAATAGAGGCAGAAGAAGTTAATGCACGGTACTTAGCGTCTGTTAAGTACTCGAGTTCATGACTTAACGTAGCGAGTGTTCCCGATACGCAGGTAACAAAAAGCAGGACTCCAACAAAGAGTCCTGCCCAAGAATGTAAGTTAAACCAACTTTTAGCGTTCACACGCCACCATTAAAAGCTGTATTTAGCACTTAAATAAACACGACGTGGTTCACCAGGAAAGTGCCCAGTTCGTTCGATAAAGCCACTGCTTGCGTATTCTTTATCAAATAGGTTCTTAACTGATAGCTGCCATTGCCAGTTATCAACGGTTGTTTGCCACGCCATGTTGTAAACAGTGTAAGGTTTAACACGTTGACCGCCTAAACTAAGCTGTTCATCAACATAATCTAAGCCTGCAGAAATAGATGACGATAAGCTAGGTAGCTCATAGCGTGTCCATATACCTAGAGTATTTTGCGGCGCGTTAGCAAATTTATCGCTATCAGGAATTTGATTGGTAATACTGTCGTTTGCTTCAGTAATACGGGTATCATTATAAGCGTAGCTTGCAGTCACTACCCAGCTATCAGTAATATCGCCAACCACCTCTAGTTCAAAACCTTTACTTTGTACTTCACCAACGGCAACTAAATCATCAACGCCGTCACCTGCAACATCACCTAATAAGCTAGGTTGTAGGATGTTTTCGCGGACAATATCGTACACAGCCATATTAACAGCAAGTGTGTCTGCTAATAGTTTGGTTCTTAAGCCTAACTCGTTAATACGGCTAGTCTCTGGCGAGAACGGACCGCCCTTTGCTGTTTCTTGATTACTCGCACTTTGCGGCACAAAGCCAGTGCCATGTAGCGCATAAGGGAAAAACATATTATTAATGTTATAGCTGGTACCAATACGGTAGGTTAAGTCGCTATCAGAAAACTCTGTTTGATTTAACAGATCTTTGTCTTCAAAACGATCATACCTTAAGCCAGCAGTCACACTCCAATTAGCGGTGATATCTAGCTGGTCTTGTAAGTACGCACCAAAGCGGGTGCTATTCGTTTTGCCAAGCCGTGGGGTAATACTATCAAGATCATAATCATCAGCAGAGGTTAAACCATACTCAGGGTTGTTAAGATCAAGTCCTGGTACTGGGCCACCTTTACTTTGTTGCGTAGCTGTACGGTAGACGCTTTCAAAATCATGTTCATACCAATCACTACCAAACAGCACTTGATGCTGCATATTAGCAAATGCAAACTCCGCAATCGCATTAGCTGTTAAGCTAAAGCCTTCGTTCTCACGAACTTGATCACGAAACTCACGATGGCTCCAATCAACAATACCGTCGTCATCTGTATCTACGAGGCCTCTTGGTTCATGATAGTTTTGCACTTCTTTGTTATCAAAATAACGTGCTGTGACATCTGTGCGCCAAACATCATTAAACTCATGTTTTAAAGTTGCCTGATAGACATGGGCTTCAACATTTTGAAAGTCTGTCGCCTCGTTATGATTCCAGCTAATATCAGTTAGAAAATTACCGTTATCATCAGCAGGTACACCACGTAAACGTGCCCCACCCAACTCTTGCTCTATATAGGTATACTGAGTGGTTAATTCGGTTGCACTGTTGATAAGCCACGTATAACCAAGATCAACAATGGTATTATCGCTGCTAGTATTAGCACGGAATGGCTTTTCAGTATCACGGTAAAGACCAACACGGTAAGCATGATTATCAAGTGATTCACTCAATGTTCCAGTGCTTTCTAATGCACCACTGAAGAAGTCATCATTACCTACTTCAACTTCAATACTGTGTTCACTGGTGAATTTAGGCTTCTTAGTTACATAGTTAATAATACCACCCGGATTACCACTACCGTATATAGCGCCAGCAGGCCCTTTTAACACCGCAACTTGTTCAATATTAAATAATTGCGGTACAGCAAAGCCATTGAAAGGGTCGCCCTTTACACCATCATATAAAATCTCATCCTGGCGGAAACCACGGAATGTCACGCCTGAATAACTAAAGGCATTAACACCAGCAATATTGCTATAAAGATCGGTAATTTGACGAGCAGCCTGATCGCTAATCAGCTCCTGCGGCAAAATTTGAATTGACTGAGGAATTTTCTCTAACGGTGTATTAGTACGAGTAGCAAAGCTAGACTCGGTTGGGCGATATAAAGAAAACGCACGGCCAACAACTTCTATTTTTTCGAGTTCTTTTGAATCACTTTGATCCGAAGTAGTCACTTCAGTTTGAGCATGGGCAACGCCCGAAAAACCAGCAGCAAGTGCAATAAAAACAGCAGAAAGACGCATAATAAAAAACGATAAGATTTAGAATGCGCAACATGTTAATGAATATAGTTATCATTTTCAATGAGTGTTTATTATTAATTAAAGCTAAATAAAGTATTACTTACATCAGACTTTTGCTACCTCATTACTCAAACAGCTATTCGCATGAAATTAAGCCATAGGTTACAATAGAGCCAGCATTCATTCTTTTATTGGCATTATTTCATCGCATGATTAATCAAGACACAATTGCAGCACAAGCGACCGCACCAGGACGTGGTGGGGTTGGTATTATTCGCGTCTCTGGTAGCTTAGCTAAAACAGTGGCAGAACAGATTATTGGCCGTTGTCCTAAAACGCGTTACGCAGACTATGTACCATTTAAAAGCTTGAGCGGTGAACAGCTTGACCAAGGTATTGCTATTTACTTCCAAGGGCCAAATTCATTTACCGGCGAAGACGTACTAGAACTACAAGGTCACGGCGGCCCTGTCGTATTAGATATGCTATTAAAAGAAATTAGCCAAATTGACGGTGTACGTTTAGCAAAACCAGGTGAGTTCTCTGAGCGCGCATTTATGAATGATAAGCTTGATTTAACTCAAGCAGAGGCAATTGCCGATTTAATTAATGCAACCAGTGAACAGGCAGCAAAAAGCGCCCTCCAATCACTGCAAGGTGAATTCTCTAAACATATTGAAACGCTGGTGGAGAAAGTCATTCACCTACGTATGTATGTTGAAGCCGCAATTGATTTTCCTGATGAAGAAATCGACTTTTTATCAGACGGTAAAGTATCAACAGATCTCAATGCCATTATTGATCAGTTAGAGAATGTAACTCAGCAAGCTAAACAAGGTAGCATCATGCGTGAAGGTATGCGTGTTGTTATTGCGGGTCGCCCTAACGCAGGTAAATCAAGCCTACTTAATGCGTTAGCTGGCCGTGATGCAGCCATCGTTACCGAAATAGCAGGTACAACACGTGACGTATTACGCGAACATATCCACATTGATGGTATGCCACTACATATTATTGATACCGCTGGCCTGCGTGAAAGCCCAGATAAAGTAGAGCAAATTGGTATTGAGCGCGCATGGGATGAAATTAACCAAGCCGATCGCGTACTATTTATGTTAGACGGCACTGATACATCAGCCACTGACCCTCATGATATTTGGCCAGAGTTTATGGCCAAGTTACCAGAGGGTATGGGTGTTACTGTGATCCGAAATAAAGCCGATATTTCCGGTGAAAATGTCGGTATGGATGAACATGATCAATATCCGGTGATCCGTTTGAGTGCTAAAAATGCAGAGGGTATAGAGTTAGTTCGTACTCACTTAAAGGCATGTATAGGTTTCCAAGGTGCCACAGAAGGTGGATTTATGGCACGCCGTCGTCACTTAGATGCACTTGATCATGCTGCCTATCATTTAAACACAGGCAAAGAGCAATTAGAGATGCATATTGCTGGTGAGATCTTGGCTGAAGAGTTACGCCTAACTCAACAGTTCTTAAATGAGATAACAGGTGAATTTACCTCTGATGACTTGCTTGGGAAAATCTTTAGTTCGTTCTGTATCGGTAAATAAATTCCGGTCATCAATATTATAAAAAAGAGTCGCAAGACTCTTTTTTGTTTTTAGTCCAGTAATCAATTATCGGTTCAGGGCCGAAACCAGCCAGTAATAAACCTCATATCAATTAGTCTAGCGATGTCATTAAACGGAGGACATCATGGACAAATATCAACTCTTTCACCAATTACACCACCAGCATGGGGGCTTTGTACTCGCTAATGCATGGGATCTTAGTTCAGCACAATTCATCCAAGCTGCGGGAGCTAAAGCCGTAGCAACAACTAGCTGGGGTATTGCGGCAAGTTTAGGATTAGCTGATGGTGAAAACATCTCTTTTAAAACTCAATTAGCGCTGGTTAAAAGCTTAACCGAACACCTTCATATTCCACTCTCTGTCGATATAGAGTCAGGCTACAGTAACGATCCGCTGCAAATTAGCGAAAACGTTTTAGCGTTAGCAAGATTAGGAGTTGTAGGCATCAACATAGAGGACTCAGATAAAGACACTAACGCACTGAGATCTACCGAGCAGCAATGCACTATTATTAGTGAAATAAAGAAAGTACTTAACGAAAATGGCTTCGGTGGTTTATTTATAAACGCCAGAACCGATACCTACTTTGTTAGTGACTCCCCTTTTCAAGCAACATTAAAGCGAGCAAAAGCGTATCAAGATGCAGGTGCAGACGGTCTGTTTGTGCCCGGCTTAACTAACATAGAGCACATAACCGGCTTAGCTAACACAATAGATATGCCATTAAATGTGATGGCAATGAGCAATTTTAACTCAGCAAAAGCCGCTTTCGCTGGTGGTGCAAAACGGTTTTCATTGGGTAATTCGCTCTATGATCTAGTCGGTAATACGATAAAAACCAGTTTAACACAGATCGAAAACTAACTTAGCGAGCTAAAAAATCAGATCAAAACAGCTTTTAAGATCGAATTTAGCTAAAAATGTTATCCACATTTGGGGCTTTTTTAGATCTAAAGGCTGATTTGATCATAAAAAAACGCGAAAATTTGAATTTATTTTCATACAACAGCCCTTTTTGATAACTAATTTTCTTAAAAACAGCCTTTATTAGCGCTTATTTAAGATTTTTTCGATCTATTTTATTGATCGCAAATTGCAAACCGATCGTTATCAACAAGCGATCTATCCACAAAACGATCATACTCACTATTTTTATCAGATCTGAAAATTTAAGCGCTTACACATAATTAAAGATCAACAACTTAGCAAAGTTATACAGTTTCCAATATTTAGCTTGATCAGAACTTTCCCCAAATTTATTAACAGCTTGATCAAAGGGTTTAATTTATGAATAAATATAAAAAACTATTAAAAACAGTAGATTATAAAAAACATTGAATTAAAGCTGTCATTTTAAGCAGAAAAACTTATTCAGATCGTAATTCAACGCTTTACTCACACCCTAACTTAGTTATCATGTGGCCACTTATTTCTATACATGATCAATCACATGCAATCAGTAAATATCATCGTTGGCAGCCAAATGGGATCTGCAGAATACGTGGCAGAGCAACTAGCAGAAGCCCTTGAACAACAAGGGATCCAAGTGCAGCTTCATGAACAGCCTATATTTGATGATATTGATCAGCAAGATACTATTTGGTTGTTATGTACTTCTACATACGGCGCGGGAGACTACCCAGAGAACCTACTGCCATTTGTTGAGTCTATTAACCAACAGGCTGATCTTAAAGGATTAAACTACAGTGTGATCGGATTAGGTGACACTAGTTACGACACCTATAACTATGCAGGCCGTAATCTAGATGAGTTATTAGCTAATAAAGGCGCAAACCGCGTGGCAGAACGCTTAGAGCTAAATATTCTTGATGAAGCATTGCCAGAAGACACGGCATTAGCCTGGTTACCAAGCTGGATCGAATCAGCAGGGCTCAATTAAGCCGATCGGTGTTGATCGTTGTTATAAAAGTTACCAACAATTTACTGATAATTTAGATCAGATTGTGGATAAACACTGATCTAACTGCGATTTTAACCTAGTTTATCCCTTGGATAAGATCCAATCGATATTGCCCTGTGTATAAATAGCCCTTTTGATCAAAGCTTTTACGCGGGAAGATCCGATCATATTAACACCTTTAGATCTGCGTTAAGATCATGTTTTTAATAGTAAAGCGAACATTATCAACAGATCTAGCCGTTACTAGTAGTAAGAGTAATAAAAGATCTCTTTAAAAGATCCTTTATATTATTAGAGATCACCCACTTAGATCTTGAGCACTGTTTAATCATTTATCTTCTCTAAATTTCTAGGTAGAATACGCTCCCTTTACAAAGTTTTGCTGGTCGATTAAGTAGGATCCCATAAATGATTTTTCACGAACGTTTTGATGTTATTGTTGTAGGTGGTGGACATGCAGGTACTGAAGCTGCATTAGCATCTGCTCGCATGGGCATGAATACCCTATTGCTAACTCATAATATGGATACCCTTGGTCAAATGTCTTGTAATCCGGCAATTGGCGGTATTGGTAAAGGCCATTTAGTTAAAGAGATCGATGCTCTTGGTGGTGCAATGGCTCAGGCTATTGATAAAGGTGGTATTCAATTTCGTACTTTAAACTCATCTAAAGGCCCTGCAGTACGTGCTACACGTGCACAAGCTGACCGTGCTTTGTATAAAGCAGCTATTCAACATACTTTACAACATCAAGAAAACTTAAAGATCTTCCAACAATCATGTGACGATCTAATCGTTGAAGGTGATCGAGTAATCGGTGTTGTAACGCAAATGGGTCTTCGTTTTAGCGCGCCTTCTGTGGTTCTTACCGTAGGTACTTTCTTAGGTGGTCAGATCCATATTGGTTTAGAGAACTTCAAAGGCGGTCGTGCCGGTGATCCACCTTCAATTGCACTTGCTGAGCGATTACGTGAATTACCTTTCCGTGTTGATCGCTTAAAAACAGGCACACCTCCTCGTATTGATGCGCGAACTGTTGATTTTAGCAAGATGCAAGAACAGCCAGGTGATACCCCAACGCCTGTATTCTCATTTATGGGTAAACAATCGGATCACCCACAGCAGATCCCGTGTTACATCACTTATACAAATGAAAAAACACATGATGTGATCCGCAATAACTTACATCGCTCACCTATGTATTCAGGTGTAATTGAAGGTATTGGTCCGCGTTACTGCCCTTCAATCGAAGATAAGATCGTACGTTTTGCTGATAAAGACAAACATCAAATCTTTGTTGAGCCAGAAGGTTTAACATCATACGAATTATATCCAAATGGTATTTCAACGAGCTTACCGTTTGATGTACAGCTTGAAATTGTGCAATCAATCACTGGTTTTGAAAATGCACATATTTGTCGTCCTGGTTATGCAATTGAGTATGACTTCTTTGATCCGCGCGACTTAAAGCAATCATTAGAAACTAAGTTTATTAATGGTTTATTCTTCGCAGGCCAAATTAATGGTACAACCGGTTACGAAGAAGCAGGCGCACAAGGTTTAATTGCGGGTATGAATGCGGCATTACAAGTACAAGGTAAAGAGTCATGGACACCTCGCCGTGATGAAGCATACACAGGTGTACTCATTGACGACTTAGCAACATTAGGTACTAAAGAACCATACCGTATGTTTACTAGCCGTGCTGAATACCGTTTATTACTTCGTGAAGATAATGCCGACATTCGTTTAACTGAAAAAGGCCGTGAACTTGGCTTAGTTGACGATGCTCGTTGGGCTGCATTTAACGAAAAAATGGAAATCATCGAAAAAGAAACGCAACGTTTAAAAGAAACATGGATCCACAAAGATCACGTTGCTGTTGATCAAGTAAATGCGTTATTAAAAACACCACTGACTCGTGAAGCGAGCCTTGAAGATCTGATCCGCCGCCCTGAAATTCGTTATAACGACTTAATGGCAATCGATGGTTTAGGTTCTGAGTTTGATAACCAAGCTGCACTTGAGCAAGTTGAGATCCATACTAAGTACGCAGGCTATATTGCTCGTCAGCAAGATGAGATCAATAAGCAGCTACGTCATGAACAAACTGTATTACCAAAAGACTTTGATTATTCAACTGTTTCTGGCTTATCAAATGAGGTTATCGCAAAGCTTACAGATAGTCGTCCAGATACAATTGGCCAAGCGTCACGTATTTCAGGTATCACCCCTGCTGCTATTTCGCTATTATTAGTCTATCTGAAAAAGCAAGGCTTACTGCGCAAGACTGCGTAGTTGGTGAGGAATACAGTGTTACAACAACAATTAACTTCGCTGTTAGCGCAAACTGATATTGCGCTAACAGAAAAACAGCAACAACAACTTGTGCAATATGTTGAATTATTAGACAAGTGGAACAAAGCGTATAACTTAACCTCTGTTCGTTTACCTGAAGAAATGATGGTTAAGCATATTATGGATAGCTTAGTTGTTGCACCACACCTTAAAGGCAAACATTACATTGATGTAGGTACCGGTCCTGGTTTACCGGGTATCGTATTAGCCATCGCTTTACCTGATACACAATTTGTATTGTTAGATAGTTTAGGTAAACGCGTGCGCTTTTTGATGCAGGTAAAACATGCACTTGGCCTTGAAAATGTAACCCCAGTGCAGTCTAGAGTTGAAGAATATCAACCAAGTGTTAAATTAGATGGTGTATTAAGTCGTGCATTCGCCTCTTTACAAGATATGGTTGACTGGTGTGCGCACTTGATTGATCATTCAGGTAAATTTATCGCCTTAAAAGGCGTATTTCCGAGCGAAGAACTAGACTCATTACCGAAAGGTATTAAGTTTGATGAAAAAATCAGCTTGGAAGTACCTGAGTTAGATGCGCAAAGACATCTAATCATTCTATCTAAAGACTAGGGATCAGAGCACTGTGGCAAAAGTCATCGCATTAGCAAACCAAAAAGGTGGTGTTGGTAAAACAACCACCGCTGTGAATCTCGCGGCATCGATGGCCGCGACGAAGCGTAAAGTGTTATTAATCGATCTTGATCCGCAAGGAAACGCTACCATGGGTAGTGGTGTCGATAAATACGGTGATGTTGCGACTATTTACGATTTATTGATTGAAGAAACACCAATCGATGAAGTGATCAATAAAGAAACCTCAGGTGAGTATCACTTAATTGCTGCTAATGGCGATGTGACTGCCGCTGAAGTTAAACTAATGGAATTGTTTGCTCGTGAAGTGCGTTTACGTAATGCGCTTGAACAAATTCAAGATCAATACGATTTCATTTTTATCGACTGCCCGCCTTCACTTAACATGCTTACTGTTAATGCCATGGCTGCCGCAGATTCGATTTTAGTTCCGATGCAATGTGAGTATTATGCCCTTGAAGGTTTAACGGCATTAATGGATACCATTACGCAGCTATCTAAGCTAGTAAATCCAGCGTTAACAATTGAAGGGATTTTGCGCACCATGTATGATCCGCGCAATCGCCTTGCAAATGATGTATCAGAACAATTAAAACAACATTTTGGCGATAAAGTATATCGTACCGTTATCCCACGTAATGTCCGTTTAGCAGAAGCGCCGAGTTTTGGTGCCCCTGCCATGTATTATGACCGTGCATCAAGTGGTGCTAAAGCTTACTTAGCCCTAGCCGGCGAAATGTTACGTAGAAAAGAGAAAACATCTTCAGCAGTAGCCTAACTTCGAGGTAAAAAAATAACATGTCTGCTAAAAAACGCGGTTTAGGCCGAGGACTCGACGCTTTATTAAGTTCATCAAAACCTGCCCCAAGTGCAAATAATCAGCAACAAGCGACAGCAACACCAGAGCAAGTCTCTGAAGTAGTTGCAGAGCAAAGCAAAGGTGAGCTGCAAAAATTAGCGATTGAGTTTTTACAATCGGGTAAATATCAACCGCGTAAAGACATGTCTGAAGAAGCGCTAGAAGAGTTAGCCAGCTCAATTCGTGCTCAAGGTATCATTCAGCCAATTGTTGTGCGCCAAATTGGTGCAGACAAATATGAAATTATTGCTGGTGAGCGTCGTTGGCGTGCTGCTCAACTTGCAAAATTAGATGCTGTTCCATGTATCATCAAAGATGTACCAGATGAAGCAGCCGTTGCTATCGCATTGATTGAAAATATCCAACGTGAAGACCTAAACGCGATGGAAGAAGCGATAGCATTAAATCGTTTACTTAACGAATTTGAACTCACTCATCAACAAGTCGCCGAAGCAGTTGGTAAATCGCGTACGACTGTGACTAATTTACTACGTCTAAATAACCTTAACGAAGATGTTAAAATCTTGTTAGAACATGGCGACATCGAAATGGGTCATGCACGTTGTTTATTGGCACTTGAAGGCGAAGCGCAGTCAGATGCTGCTAGATTAGCGGTTGCTAAAGCGTTGACTGTTCGTGAAACTGAGAAATTAGTTCGCTCTATCTTAGAACCAGCTCCGAAAAAAGAAGTGCAAGAAAAAGATCCGGATGTCAAACAGTTAGAACAAAAACTTGCTGAAAATTTAGGCGCCAAAGTAGAAATAAACTACAATAAAAAAGGCAAAGGCAAACTGGTTATCTCTTATACAACTCTTGATGAGTTGGATGGCATTTTAAGCCGTATAAATTAAGACTATTCCCGTCATTAATTAATAACATGTCCAAAAAGAGACATTTGTGGTGTTTTTGCACTACAAAGGGTCGACTCAAGTTGCAAAACTGGTAGGAATCAGTATAATTTCGCCAGTTTTCATACCCTGACAATTTAACGTTCTAAAGGTTAACAAAACGTGACTAATAGGTTAGCAAGGCCGTATAGGCTTGCCGCATTTAAATTAATTTGTCTTCAGGGTATCGTAGCATTAATCGCTGCAGTAATTGTTTTTATAGGTTGGGGAGTCAATGCCGGCCAGTCAGCGCTTGCTGGCGGAGCTGTTGCACTACTCCCTAATTTTGTATTTGCTGTCTATGCATTCCGTTATATGGGTGCAAGTCGAGTAAATCAAGTGTATGCCTCGCTAAAGCGCGGCAACGGATTAAAATTTATGCTAACAATCGTTTTGTTTGCACTGATACTGAAGTCTTACACGGTCGTTTTATTACCGTTTTTCTGTGTTTATGTATTGGTGTTATTTAGCGGATTGTTTGCGCCCGTTTTTTTTAATCATTAACTTTTGGGATATAACATGGCTGCAGAAGAAGTAACTCTATCAAGCCATATTCAGCACCACTTAACTAACGCTAAGATGTGCTCGACCGACGCTGGTCTTGCCTTCAACAAAGCGTGTGCAGACAGTGGTTTCTGGACATGGAATATAGATACCCTCGCATGGTCAATCGGTCTAGGTCTTGTATTTTTATGGATCTTCCGTAGTGCCGCTAAGAAAGCAAATACCGGTGTACCTGGTAAATTTCAGTGTTTCATTGAAATGATCGTTGAGTTCGTTGGCGACAACGTACGTGACACATACCACGGTAAAAGCGCATTAATCGCTCCATTAGCTCTAACGATTTTCGTTTGGGTGTTCTTAATGAACTTAATGGACTTGATTCCGGTTGATTTCCTACCTGCATTCGCTGGCTTCGTTGGCGAGCAAGCATTTGGTATGGATTCTCACGACGTTTACATGAAGATTGTACCTACCACAGACATCAACATGACTGCTGCACTTGCTATTGGTGTATTCATTCTGATGATCGGTTACGCAATCAAAATCAAAGGGATTGGCGGATTCTTAGCTGAATTAACGCTTCACCCGTTTAGCTCTAATAACAAGCTAGCGATGGTGTTCTTAATCCCATGTAACTTATTACTAGAAACAATCGCTTTAGTTGCTAAGCCGTTCTCGTTAGCACTGCGTTTATTCGGTAACTTATATGCTGGTGAGTTGATTTTCATCTTGATCGGCGCAGTTGGTTTAATGCAACTACCGTTGCACTTTATTTGGGCTGTATTCCACATCTTAGTAATCGTACTGCAAGCATTCGTATTCATGATGCTTACAATCGTATACCTAAGCATGGCAAGCTCAGATAATCACTAATTTTTTACACTTTTAAATTTTAACTTTAATTTACAATTGAAACTTTGGAGAAAAAAATGGAACTAATGATTGGTCTTAAGTACATCGCTGTTGCTCTACTTATCGGCTTCGGTGCAATCGGTACTGCTATCGGCTTCGGTAACATGGGTGGTAAATTCCTAGAAGCTTGTGCTCGTCAACCTGAACTTGCACCTTCATTACAAGTTAAGATGTTCATCCTTGCTGGTCTAATCGATGCCGTAGCTATGATCGGTGTTGGTATCGCAATGGTATTGTTGTTCGTACTTTAATATTATTTTTTGAACAGCTTACTATTTTAAGGAGGAGCGGTCGTGAACTTAACAGCCACTCTTATCGGTGAATTAATTGCATTTACGGTTTTCGTACTTTTCTGTATGAAATACGTATGGCCACCACTAAATGGTGCAATTGAAGCTCGCCAGAAGAAAATCGAAGATGGTTTAGCTGCCTCTGATAGAGCCGAAAAAGACTTAGAACTTGCGCAAAAGAAAGCTGCTGAGCAGCTTAAAGAGGCAAAAGCTCAAGCGGCTGATATCATTGAACAAGCTAAAAAGCGTGCCACGCTAATCGTTGACGAAGAAACTGTTCGTGGTCAACAAGAGCGTGAAAAAATTATTGCTCAAGGGCACTCTGAAATCGAAGCAGAGCGTAACCGTGTAACAGAAGAACTACGTAAACAAGTAGCGACGCTGGCAGTGGTTGGTGCTGAGAAGATTTTAGAGCGCGAAATCAATCAAGCCGCACACAGTGACATCGTTGAAAAACTTGTCGCTGAGCTGTAATTAGGAGGGTATGAGCATGTCTGAATTGGCTACTATCGCTCGCCCATACGCTAAAGCGGCTTTTGAACTTGCCGTTGAAAAAGGCACTGTTGAAAGTTGGAACGACATGCTGTTCTTTGCTGGCCACGTTGCCAGCAACGAGCAAGCCGCTGCCGCGCTAGCTGGATTGCCTACTGCTACTGAACAAGCAGATCTGTTTATCAAGATCTGTGCAGAGCAGCTCAACGAACAAGGTCAGAACCTAATCAAGGTGATGGCTGAAAATGGACGTTTAGTTGCACTGCCTGCTGTTGCTGAGTTATTCGCTGAATTTAAAGCGGACTACGACAAAGAAATCGACGTTGACGTGATTTCTGCAACACCGCTTGCTGCTGAGCAGCAAGCAACATTGGTAGCGGCACTTGAAAAACGTTTCGCACGCAAAGTTAAGCTGAATTGTAGTGAAGATACTACAGTTGTTGGCGGTCTTATCATTAAGGCGGGTGACACTGTAATCGACGGCTCAGTACGTGGCAAATTAGCCCGCTTAGCTACATCACTACAATCGTAATTGGGAAAAAGAGCATGCAACTTAATTCCACTGAAATTTCAGATCTGATCAAACAACGTATTGAGCAGTTCGAAGTTGTAAGTGAAGCTCGTAACGAAGGTACTATCGTATCTGTTACTGACGGTATCATCCGCATCCACGGTCTTGCTGACTGTATGCAAGGTGAGATGATCGAGCTTCCTGGCAACCGTTATGCTATCGCACTAAACCTTGAGCGTGACTCAGTAGGTGCTGTAGTAATGGGTCCTTACGCTGACCTTAAAGAAGGCGTAAAAGTTAAATCAACTGGTCGTATCCTAGAGGTTCCTGTTGGTCGTGGTCTACTTGGTCGTGTTGTTAACACACTAGGTGCACCTATCGACGGTAAAGGCGCTTTAGATAACGACGGTTTTGAACCTGTTGAGAAAATCGCACCAGGCGTTATCGAACGTCAATCAGTAGATGAGCCAGTACAAACTGGTTATAAATCTATCGATGCGATGATCCCAGTAGGTCGTGGTCAACGTGAGCTTGTGATCGGTGACCGCCAAACTGGTAAAACTGCATTAGCAATCGATGCTATCATCAACCAAAAAGGTACAGGCGTTAAGTGTGTGTACGTTGCAGTTGGTCAAAAAGCATCTACTATCGCTAACGTAGTACGTAAATTAGAAGAGCACGGTGCATTAGAAAACACGATTGTTGTTGTTGCATCTGCTTCTGAATCTGCGGCACTTCAGTACCTAGCACCATTCTCTGGTTGTACTATGGGTGAATACTTCCGTGACCGTGGTGAAGACGCGCTAATCGTATATGATGATTTATCTAAGCAAGCTGTTGCTTACCGTCAAATCTCATTACTACTTAAGCGTCCACCAGGCCGTGAAGCATACCCAGGTGACGTATTCTACCTTCACTCACGTCTTCTAGAGCGTGCATCACGTGTAAACGCTGATTACGTTGAGAAGTTCACTAATGGTGAAGTGAAAGGTAAAACAGGTTCATTGACGGCATTGCCAATCATTGAAACTCAAGGCGGCGACGTTTCTGCGTTCGTACCGACAAACGTTATCTCTATCACCGATGGTCAGATCTTCTTAGAAACTGACTTATTCAACTCAGGTATCCGTCCAGCTGTTAACGCTGGTATCTCGGTATCTCGTGTTGGTGGTGCAGCGCAAACTAAAATCGTTAAGAAACTAGGTGGTGGTATCCGTCTAGCGTTAGCTCAGTACCGTGAATTAGCTGCGTTCTCGCAGTTCGCGTCTGACCTTGACGATGCAACACGTGCTCAATTAGAGCATGGTGAGCGCGTAACAGAGCTAATGAAGCAGAAACAGTACGCACCAATGTCTGTTGCTGAAATGTCTCTGTCGCTATTTGCTGCTGAAAAAGGCTACCTTAAAGACATCGAAATCGCGAAAATCATGGATTTCGAAGCTGGCCTAATTTCTTATGCAAACAGCACATACGCAGAGCTAATGGCTCAAATCAATGAAACTGGTAACTACAACGCTGAGATTGAAGCTCAACTTAAAGAACTTCTAGAGAAGTTCAAGTCGACGCAAACTTGGTAATTTAGTTATGAATGGTGAGCTTTAGGCAACTAAAGCCCACCTGATTCGGAGAGAGAGTCATGGCCAGCGGAAAAGAGATTAAAAGCAAGATCGGGAGTATCAAGAATACTCAAAAGATCACCAGCGCAATGGAAATGGTTGCTGCGTCTAAAATGAAAAAAGCGCAGGAACGTGTGGCGTCAAGCCGTCCATACGCTGAAAACTTACGCCAAGTGATTGGTCGTGTTGCTCAAGCAAATCTTGATTTTACTCACCCTTTCTTAGAAGAGCGTGAAGTAAAACGAGTTGGTTATATTGTTATCTCTACTGACCGTGGTCTATGTGGTGGCTTGAACTCAAACGAGTTCAAAAAAGTTGCCCTAGATGTTAAAGCGTGGAAAGAAAAAGGCGTTGAAGCTGAATTTACTACTTTAGGTAGCAAAGCAGCTGGCTTTTTCCAACGTTTTGGCGGTAAGTTAGTCGCTAAAAAAGCGAACTTAGGAGATACACCTTCACTACAAGACGTTATTGGTCCTGTAAAGACAATGCTAGATGCATACTCTGAAGGTAAAATTGACCGCTTATACGTAGTATTTAACAAGTTCGTTAATACTATGAAGCAAGAGCCAACAATCGATCAGTTACTCCCTTTGCCAAAAGCTGAAGAAGAAGTATCTCAACATTCTTGGGATTACTTATATGAGCCAAACCCAGAAGCGATTTTAGAAGCTCTGTTAGTACGCTTTATTGAGTCTCAAGTATACCAAGGTGTAGTTGAGAACGCTGCCTCTGAACAGGCTGCCCGTATGGTTGCAATGAAAGCTGCAACTGATAACGCTGGCGACCTTATGGATGAGTTACAGCTTGTTTATAACAAGGCTCGTCAAGCTGCAATCACACAAGAAATTAGTGAGATTGTTGGCGGTTCGGCAGCAGTTTAACGCTTCGGCAAAGTTTAATGAGAGGAATAGACATGAGTTTAGGTAAGGTCGTCCAAATTATCGGCGCCGTTGTGGATATCGAATTTCCACAAGACAACGTGCCAGCCGTATATGACGCACTAAAAGTAACAGATGGCGACTTAGCTGGTTTAACTTTAGAAGTTCAACAACAGCTAGGTGGCGGTGTGGTACGTGGTATCGCACTTGGTACTACTGACGGTTTACGTCGTGGTACTGCAGTAGAAGGTACAGGTCAGCCAATCCACGTTCCAGTAGGTACGAAGACACTAGGTCGTATCATGGACGTATTAGGTAACCCTATTGATGAAGCTGGTCCAATTGGTGAAGAAGAGCGTATGTCTATTCACCGTGCAGCACCTTCTTATGAAGAACAATCAAGTTCAGTAGAACTTTTAGAGACTGGTATCAAGGTAATCGACCTTGTATGTCCATTCGCTAAAGGTGGTAAAGTTGGTCTATTCGGTGGTGCCGGTGTTGGTAAAACCGTAAACATGATGGAACTTATCCGTAACATCGCAATCGAGCACAGCGGTTACTCAGTATTCGCAGGTGTTGGTGAGCGTACTCGTGAGGGTAATGACTTCTACCATGAGATGAACGACTCAAACGTACTAGACAAAGTATCTCTAGTATACGGTCAAATGAATGAGCCACCGGGTAACCGTTTACGCGTAGCGTTAACAGGTCTTACTATGGCTGAGAAGTTCCGTGACGAAGGTCGTGACGTACTTTTCTTCGTTGATAACATCTACCGTTATACTCTAGCGGGTACAGAGGTATCAGCACTTCTAGGTCGTATGCCTTCAGCAGTAGGTTACCAACCAACTCTTGCTGAAGAAATGGGTGTACTTCAAGAGCGTATCGCATCTACTAAGACGGGTTCAATCACTTCAATCCAAGCGGTATACGTACCTGCGGATGACTTAACTGACCCATCTCCAGCAACAACGTTTGCTCACTTAGATGCAACAGTAGTACTTTCTCGTGATATCGCTTCACTTGGTATCTACCCTGCGGTAGACCCACTTGATTCATCTTCACGTCAACTTGACCCACTAGTAATCGGTCAAGAGCACTACGATACAGCGCGTGGCGTTCAAACAGTTCTTCAACGTTATAAAGAACTTAAAGACATCATCGCAATCCTAGGTATGGACGAGCTTTCTGACGAAGATAAGCAAGTTGTATCTCGTGCACGTAAAATCCAGCGTTTCTTATCTCAGCCGTTCTTCGTTGCTGAAGTATTCACAGGCGCGCCTGGTAAATACGTGTCACTTAAAGACACAATTGCTGGCTTCAAAGGTATCTTAAACGGTGAGTTTGATGATATGCCAGAGCAAGCGTTCTACATGGTTGGCTCTATTGAAGAAGCTCAAGAAAAAGCCAAAAGCATGTAATTAGGAGGGTAGTATGGCGGCTATGACTGTACATCTTGACGTAGTAAGCGCAGAAGAGAGCTTGTTCTCTGGTCTGGTTGAATCGATTCAAGTGAGTGGTAGTGAAGGTGACCTTGGTGTTAACTATGGTCACGCTCCATTATTAACTGCCCTAAAACCTGGTATGGTACGTTTAGTTAAGCAATTTGGTCACGAAGACGTGATGTATATTGCTGGCGGCACGCTAGAAGTTCAACCGGATCGCATCACGATTCTTGCAGATACTGCAGTACGTGGTGAAGACCTAGACGAGCAAGCGGCTGAAAAAGCTAAACGTGATGCTGAAGAGCAAATGGCGAATACGTCAACTGCTGAGTTAGATTATCAACAAGCTGCAGTGCAACTTGCTGAAGCAATCGCTCAACTTCGCGTAATTCAACAATTACGTAAAAAGTAAGCCTACTCGGTTTTCGAAAAGCCCACTTAACGTGGGCTTTTTTGTGCCTAAAATTCACCGCTTAGCACCCTACTTTATATTTATACTTATATCCTTCATCAAAGCTCGCTACAATAGTGTAAATTAATAGTGAATAGCTGTTTCATTCAAGGTTCAGTCCAACACATTAGGATTGAGTATTTACACATGATGTGACTTACACAACTTTGTATGTTTTCCAGAACTCACAAAATATTGCACACCTAAAACAAAGAAAGAAGGATATTGTTTTAATGTCTCTGACTACCGTTATTCTTGCTGCGGGTAAAGGCACCCGTATGCGCTCTGCTCTACCTAAGGTATTACACAAAGTTGCTGGCAAACCTATGGTTCAGCACGTTATTGATAATGCCACTGCCCTTGGCGCTCGTGAAACAAATCTTGTTTATGGTCATGGCCGTGATCAGCTTCAAGAAGCCCTATCGCACAACCAAGTAAACTGGGTATTACAAGAAGAACAACTCGGTACGGGTCATGCTGTTGCTGTTGCTAAAGAACACATTGCCGATGATGACACCGTATTAATTCTTTATGGTGATGTGCCACTAACAAAACGCGCGACCTTAGAAAAGCTACTTGCTGCGACTCCAGAAAAAGGCTTAGCAGTATTAACGGTTACCTTAGATGACCCATCAGGTTATGGCCGAATGATCCGTGAAAATGGCAAGCTAGTAGGTATTATCGAACAAAAAGATGCTTCACCTGAGCAACTTGCGATTAAAGAAATCAATACCGGTATTATGGCTGCTAATGGTGCGCTACTCAAACGTTGGTTAGGTAACCTATCTAACAATAACGCCCAAGGTGAATACTACCTAACAGACATTGTTGCTATGGCACACAGTGAAGGGGTTGAAATTACTTCTGCACAGCCTGAGCATCCGATGGAAGTTGAAGGTGCTAATAATCGCGTACAACTTTCAGCGCTTGAACGTGCATACCAAGCATGGCAAGCAGAAGAGCTAATGCTAAACGGCGCAACACTTGCTGATCCTGCTCGTATTGATGTACGTGGTGAAGTAACGACTGGCGAAGACGTACTGATCGACGTTAATGTTATTTTCGAAGGTAAAGTAACGCTTGGTAATAACGTACAAATTGGGCCAAATTGCGTACTTAAAGATTGTACTATCGGCGATAACGTTGTTATTAAAGCTAACTCACTTGTTGAAGAAGCCAGCGTTGCTGCTAAATGCACTTTAGGCCCATATGCCCGCCTTCGCCCTGGTGCGATTATGGAAGAAGACTCGCACATTGGTAACTTCGTTGAGATGAAAAAGAGTCGCTTAGGTAAAGGCTCAAAAGCAAACCACCTAACCTACTTAGGCGACACTGAAGTTGGCGAAAAAGTTAATATTGGCGCAGGGACTATTACTTGTAACTATGATGGCGTAAATAAATCAAAAACCATTATTGGTGATAACGCCTTTATCGGTTCTAACTCATCACTGGTAGCCCCTGTGAATATTGGTGCAATGGCAACGATTGGCGCAGGTTCTGTTATCACTAATACTGTTGAAGATGATCAGCTTGCAGTCGCTCGTGGTAAACAACGTAACCTTACTGGTTGGAAGCGCCCAACTAAAAAGTAATGAGCTACCCTACTAATTTATAAATAAAAAGCGAGTTTATACTCGCTTTTTTTATGACTAAATTTTGTTCTCATAAAAGTGCCATATAGTTGTAATGCCTGCGTGTTGTAATTGCCTCAATACAACTCCAAGGAAAAATAATAATGTTAAAAAGATCAATTATTGCGCTATCACTTTTAACCATTCTTTCTGGCTGCTCATTAGACGGTGACGACGGCAAAGACGGCCTACAAGGTGAACAAGGTCCTGCAGGTCAAAATGGAACTGATGGGGTAAATGGCACCGATGGTACAAACGGAACTGACGGAGCAAATGGTACAGATGCAAACGCTGCTTTAACTATAAATCTTATCGGCCGTGCAGTGCTGAACGCAGAAAGCCCTGAAGGTGCTGCAGAAATTGTCGCTTATCAAGCATCTAAACAACGAATTTTTGCTATCAATAGTTCCGGTGATTCTGCGGTCGTTAATATCATGAAAGCCGATAGCTTTGATCGTGCAGCTTTAGTTAAAGATAACGAAGGGGTTATAAACGGCACTAATTTAACCTCAGAGATTACCCTTGCACTTAATGAGCACAGTGTGGGTGATGCAAACAGTATCGCTATTGATGCTAATAATGAACTTTTAGCCGTTGCAATGGCAGCTAGTAATACCGGTGATGCAGGTTTAATCGCATTTTATGATATTAGTGGCGACGAGCCTCAGTTTATTAAAAATGTATCTGTAGGCGCCCTACCCGACATGGTTACTTTTAGCCATGATGGCAATAAAGTATTGGTTGCAAATGAAGGCGAACCCAATGGTGATTACAGTATTGACCTTGAAGGTTCTATCAGCATTATTAATATTAATGATGGTGTAATTGCAGATACTGCTATTAGCATTACTTTTTCGGCTTATAACGACAAACAAGCAGAGCTTGAAGAACTTGGGATTGTATTTGCTAACCCGACAGGTCGAACAATCAACGGTAACTTGATTAATACAACCGTAGCAATGGATTTAGAACCTGAATACATCAGCATTTCAAAAGACAATAAGTTTGCCTACGTGTCACTACAAGAAAATAACGCCCTTGCTATCGTCAACCTCGAAGATAATAGCCTCGAGCTTAAAGGATTAGGTTTTAAGGATTGGTCTAATTTACTTTTTGATGCATCAGATAAAGACGGTGGCGTTAACTTTAAATCGTACCCTGGTCTCTATGGCATGTATCAACCAGATACGATTTCAAGCTTTACTTGGAAAGGTGCTAACTTTATTGTCACAGCGAACGAAGGTGATGCACGAGAATACTTCTTTGATACAACCGACGAAGCTGATTGTTTAGCAAAAGGTGGTCTAGATTACGATGAAGATGATGGTTGTTTATCATATATAGATGAAACTAGAGCTAAAGACTTAACACTGGCAAGCAGTTTTGACTACCTGAACAATGACAACAGTGATATTGGCCGTTTAAAAGTAACCACTGTTAAAGGTGATGAAGATAATAATGGCGAATATGAATCACTCTATGCATATGGTGCTCGCTCTTTTACCATCTGGGATAGTAACGGCATGGTGGTTTTTGACTCGGGCGATCAAATCTCACGTATTACTGCATCAGTTCACGGAGCAGCATTCAATAATAACGAAGATGAAAATGAAGGTGATAGTCGCTCTGATGACAAAGGTGCAGAACCAGAAGCGTTAGCACTGGGTACGATTGGCGAACGTACATTTGCATTTATTGGTTTAGAGCGTATGGGTGGCATTATGGTGTTTGATATTACTAATCCATACAATGTGACATTCCAAGATTACTTTTTTAATCGTGGCCTAGAAGCTGATGCAGATATAACAGGTGATCTTGCTCCTGAAGGTATGACATTTATACCTGCAGAACAAAGTGCAACGAATGAAGCATTGCTCGTTGTTGGTAATGAAATTTCGGGTTCAATCGCTGTTTGGGAAATTTCTAATAACTAATCCGCCTTATAAAAATAAAAAGCGACATAGCTAATTTAAAGCATGTCGCTTTTTCTATGCCATTTTATCCTCACAAAAATGACTGCTTTTTGAGCTAAAACCCCTCTGTAGCCCTTTATTTGTATGGTTATTGTACTAATTCGAAAATAATCAAAAAAACCTTCAAAAAGTGCTTGCGTTAAAAATCCATCTCCCTATAATGCGCATCCACTGACACGGCGGGCAGCAATGAAAAGCGCTGAACAAAGTGACAGAGAGTTAAGTAAAACTTCGGTTTAAAACGGTCTAAAAAGAAAGTTTAAAATTAAGTGTTGACTCGAAAAATTAAGGATGTATTATACGCATCCCTAGCGACAACGTCGCAAAGTTCTTTAACAATATAAAGCAATCATCTGTGTGGGCACTCGTACAGATTGAGTTCTAACAGCGAAGCTTAGTTTACTAAGTAACGCAAACAAATTTAGAGTCTCAAATGTAACTGAGTGACTTCATAGTCAATTCGATATCGAAAGATATCAAAATCAGAATTCATTGAGCATGGTTTGAAGTTTACTTCAAACAAAAAACTTTTAATTGAAGAGTTTGATCATGGCTCAGATTGAACGCTGGCGGCAGGCCTAACACATGCAAGTCGAGCGGTAACAGAGAGTAGCTTGCTACTCTGCTGACGAGCGGCGGACGGGTGA
>NZ_JAKGBA010000020.1:0-64899 GCF_021532495.1 Pseudoalteromonas sp. Cn5-37
TAACGAGGGCTTGATTATAGTGAGACCAGTTTGTGATTTTGCTCATTGTTGTTGCACGGGCTAGTAGGATATAGATGATCTGATCACAGGCTGGCAAGATAGTTCAAACTTTTAGGAAACAACGCCATCGTGAAGTGTATTTCAAAAAGAATTCAATTAATCTCCGACATTGAACTTCATTCAAAGTATCTTTATCTCCTCTTAGACTGCATATCTTGCCCTAATATAAAGAAAGAGGATAGGCTCTCTTGGTCAAGAAAGTTAAAAACATTACTTTCAAATGATAAAGAAATTAGAAAGATTTCAGAAAATGAATTTTTTGAGACAATGACAACTAATAATTGGTTTGTGTCTTGGAATAAAGAGGACCTATGGAGCACAATTGAAAAAAATCAGTTGATCCTAAGTTATTGATAGTGCATCATCTTCTTTAAGAGGGCTTAGTGTTTCAGGCATATAATGTCGCAGGCTAGATCTAAATGCAAATAAAATCAGTCTTTGCTCCTTAGGAGTAGCTTTATTTTGTCGTAACTTGTGAAATAACTTTTAGCTAAAGTTAGATCTAAGGTTACTTATAAATAATAGTACACACCTTACTACTTAGCCCTCTTAATTAGTAGCTTATACTTCAAACTCCTTAAAAATACTGTTCATATTCACTTTTGCACCTAGCTTTGCAGCGATTAAAAACAGGCCTGCTAGTTTTCTGTGAACGAACAAGGCATCTACGGGTGGTGCGTGCCAATGCTCTGAGGCGGTACTCATTTTTAGGCCGAGTTCTTTAATGCGTTTTGGCAAGTCGTTATTTGCAAAGTCATATTCACCTTGGTGGCGCAGTGGCTCGCAAGCGAGTAGAAATATATCAACGACATTATCTATATATTCTTGAGCAAGCCCTTTTTGAAAATAGCCAATTTGCTGTGCTGCTGTTGCAACGCCTGCTCTGTCGTTACTAATCGCACCAGATAATAACTGTAAGTAACCATCACTAATATGCTGAGGTAGTTCGCGGGTGGCGCCAAAGTCTAAAAGCACCAAGCGTTGATTGTCGATTTGATATTGATAATTAGCAAAGTTTGGATCTGTTTGAACTAGTTTAAAGCTAATTAATTCATGTAAAAATAGGCTGAGTAACTGTTCAACCGCTTTATTACGTAAAGCTTGCTCTTTACTTGCCAGTTCATCTAGCTCTTGCCCTTCAACAAAGCTCATGACTAAAACTTGAGAAGAACTAAGCGAATCAACCACATTTGGAATAAGGTAATTGTCATCACCCTTTAAACACTCGCTGTAGCGTTTTAAAAAACTCGCTTCTAATTCGTAGTCAGCTTCGTTTATAAGCTGCTGTTTTGCTTCCTCGATAAGAGGCTGTATTTCTACCTCTTTAGGTAATAAGCCACTGAGCTTCAGAAGGTAAGCTAAGTTATCAACATCACTGGCAATGCCTTTTGCAATACCTGGGTATTGCACTTTAACTGCTAACTTTTCGCCCGATTCTCGGTAAGCAATATGCACTTGCCCAATTGATGCCGCAGCAAATGGTCTGAGCTCAAAATGCGATAATTGTTCTAGCCACGCATCGCCCCAATGCTCACGCATTACTTTAACTAGCTGCTTTTGTGGCATGGGTGTCGCTTCTGAACGTAGCCTTGCTAAAATTGCTGACAGCTCAGGAGTAAGTAATTCGCCACTATCCATGGATAACAGCTGCCCCAATTTCATTGCTGCTCCACGCAGATTTGCAAGCTGCTCTGCAAAGCGCTGAATATTTTTTGGCTGTAACAATAACTCTTGTCGTGATGTTTGCTTGCCGGTCGCCCATGCTTTTGTGCCTTCAAACAGCATATTACTCGCAACTTTGCCAGCTAAAGAGCCAAGCCGAGCCGCTCTTGCAAAGCGTGATGTTGGCACAGGCTTTTGTTTATCACTCATATTACTTCACACAATTAACTTAATGCTTTGAATACGTTGGTTGTTCGAGTTTAGATCGACTTTAGCTTTACTATCACTTGTCTTCTAGCCAAAAGCAAAAAGCCGCATGGTTAGCTTATTTGCTTCCCGATGCGGCTATTTATTTAATTAACAGGCCAATAAATTGTTTTATTGAGAGTTACTGCTTTCCAGACATCAACTGTTCCATTAGCTGGCTAAAGTCGAAGCTTGCTGCTTTTTGCAGTGGTGGATACTCTGATAGCGATTTTATGTGTTCGCCAAGTAGATGTTGCACAGGCTCATTCAGCCATTGCTTAGCTTGCACTATGTCTGAGCGGTCGGTTAAACCATCAAAGCTTTCAAACGGATCCATACGTATGTTATAGAAAATTGGGAACTTTTGCTTTTCATAAGGAGCATAATAATTTTCGCTCGTTTCAAAGTGCAGCTTCCATTGCTTGTAGCGAATCGCTTTTATACTTGATTCGTAATAGTAGAAAAAGTGATCACGGGCGCTTTGGTCAGTTTTGCCAAGCCAGTAATTCAAGTTATTTACGCCGTCAATCGGTTGCTTATGTTCTTTCAGCGCTTTTTTCGCGATATTAGGTTCACCTGCTGCTGCAGCTAGCGTTGTGTAAATATCCATGTGCGATTGAATACCGTTTAATACTGTATTTGCAGGTACTTTACCTGGCCAGCGAACAATCATAGGCACACGTACACCACCTTCATAGGTCGTCATTTTCTCACCACGGAAAGGCGTTGTACCACCATGTAATCGAGCACTGTGTTCTGGGCCATTATCTGTAGAATAAACAACAATAGTGTTATCAAGCACACCCATATCATCTAGTGCAGCCATTAACTCGCCCACTTGTTGATCATGTTCAATCAGACCACTGCCGTATAAATCATGCTCTGTGGTGTATTCTTCTGCTAAATAACGGCTCTCATCACTTAAACGCGTGTACATATGCATTCGGCTTGGGTTAAACCAAACAAAGAAAGGTTTATCTGCTTTTTTCGCTCGTTTAATAAAGTCTATGCTTGCGTCCATAAACTCTTTATCAACGGTTTTCATACGCTCACGAGAAAGCTGGCCAGTATCTTCAATTTTTTGCTTACCTACTTTACCAAAGCGTGGATCAACTGTTTTGTCATCTACATTTGTGGCGTAAGTATGTAAAACACCTCGCGTACCATATTTTTTGAAGAATTCAGGATCTTTCGGGTAATCACGTTGCTCAAACTCTTCTTGAGTATTTAAGTGGTATAAATTGCCAAAGAACTCATCAAAGCCATGCACGGTTGGTAAGTGCTCGTTGCGATCACCTAAGTGGTTTTTACCAAATTGCCCTGTTGCATAACCCTGCTCTTTTAATACCTCGGCAAGGGTATAAGAACCCGCTTTTAAACCAAGCTCAGCGCCAGGTCGTCCCACTGTAGTCATGCCACTACGAATTGGATATTGACCTGTAATAAGTGCAGCGCGCCCTGCAGTACACGATGGTTGCGCGTAATGATCGGTAAACATTGCCCCTTCGTGGGCGAGTTTATCGATGTTTGGCGTTTTATAACCCATGGTACCAAGTCCATAAGCACTTACATTTTGCCAGCCAACATCATCGGGGAATATAATTAGAATATTGGGTTTGTCTTTAGCAAAAGCGACAGAGCTTGCTAAATATAAAGCAGCGGATGCTACGGCGAGTAGTCTTTTCATAACAGCAGTCCTTCGTGTATTTTAATAAAAATACTATGTAGTTTAGTTTTTAAACTTGTAGTACTTTTTTCAGTCTACTAAAAATACTGTGTACCGCAATTATTATTAATGCTAGGCATAAAAAAACCGTATTTTCTGATCAAAATACGGTTTTTAAAACGTTATGAACTTAAACGTTATTTAATAGCTTCTAAGCCACCCATGTAAGGGCGCAATACTTCTGGTACAACAATCGAGCCGTCTGCTTGTTGATAGTTCTCTAAGATTGCTACCAGTGTACGACCAACTGCTAAACCTGAACCATTTAATGTATGAAGTAGCTCCGGCTTTTTCTCACCTTGACGACGGAAACGCGCTTGCATACGACGCGCTTGGAAATCAACCATGTTTGAACATGATGAGATTTCACGATAGGTGTTTTGTGCAGGTAACCATACTTCTAAATCATAACTTTTTGCTGCACCAAAGCCCATATCACCCGTACATAAAATCACTTTACGGTATGGAAGTTCTAATGCTTGTAATATTTGCTCAGCGTGACCTGTTAGCTCTTCTAGCGCTTGCATTGAATCTTCTGGTTTTACTAGTTGTACTAATTCAACTTTGTCGAATTGGTGCTGACGAATAAGACCACGTGTATCACGGCCATAGCTACCTGCTTCACTACGGAAACAAGGCGTATGCGCTGTTAAACGAATTGGTAAGTCGCTTTCGTCGTAAATTTCGTCACGAGCACTGTTCGTAAGCGGTACTTCAGCTGTAGGAATTAAGCTAAAACCTGGTTGTTGCTGACCGTCGTCATCCACTAAACCTAATGTGTGGAATAAGTCACCAGCAAACTTAGGTAATTGGCTTGTGCCGTATAAGCTTGCGCTATTAACTAGGTAAGGCACATACATTTCTGTATAGCCGTTTTGCTCTGTGTGCGTATCAAGCATGAACTGCGTAAGAGCACGGTGCATACGTGCAACTTGACCACGCATAACAGTGAAACGCGCGCCACTGATTTTAACGCCCATTTCAAAGTCTAGGCCGTTTACGTCTTGACCAACATCAACGTGATCTTTTACTTCAAAGTCGTATGACTTAGGCGTACCCCAGGTTGAGATTTCAACGTTTTGATCTTCGTCTTCACCTACAGGAACAGACTCATCAGGTAAGTTTGGAATAGCAAGTGCAATTTGCTTAAGCTCTTCAAGTACTGCGTCTTGCTCTGCTTTTACGCTGTCTAGTTGATCGCCAAGGTTACTGACTGAATCAAGCAGCTGTTGTGCTTTTTCGTGCTCGCCTTTCGCTTTTGCTTGGCCGATAGCTTTGGAACTTGCATTACGCTCGCTTTGAAGTTCTTGCGTTTTTACTTGTAATGTTTTGCGTTTTTCTTCAAGTGCAGTTACCGCTGCAGTATCAAGTTCGTAACCGCGTGATGCTAAACGTGCAGCCGCTTGTTCGATATCTTGACGTAAATATTTAGAATCTAACATGTTCGATTTTTAACCTTTTTGCATTACCAGCTGAAGGCCCAGCCAAGCCATAAATATACACACCACCACGTTTAAGGTGATATTGAGGGCCATTTTAAAAAAGTGACCTTGTTGCAAGAGCAACAACGAATCCATTGAGAATGTTGAAAAGGTGGTCAATGCACCTAAAAAGCCAATACCAATTAAGGTTTTAGCGGGGCTAACAGCGATTATTTCTTTTTCAATCAAGCCGTATAAAATGCCCATTAACAATGAACCAAGAATATTAACTGTCAACGTGCCAAAAGGGAATCCCCTACCGAGCAGTTTTAGCATGGTTTCGCTAAGAAAATAGCGTAAACATGCCCCTGAAGCGCCACCCATTGCAATCATCATGTAAAGTTTCAAACTATTCATAACGTTTAATATCACTTTGCTCGTTGCGCTGGGTTAAATAGTCCAGCTTTTGTTTTATTTTTTGTTCAAGCCCTCGGTCGGTTGGGAAGTAATACTGGCGATCATTAATTGCCTCAGGGAAATACTTTTCGCCTGCTGCAAACGCACCTTCCTCATTGTGTGCATACCGATATTCAGCGCCATAACCTAAGTCTTTCATTAAGTTGGTTGGCGCATTACGTAAATGCTCAGGCACCGGGTGGCTCGGCTCATTTTTAGCATCTTGCATAGCTTGATTAAACGCCATATAAACTGCGTTACTTTTAGGGGCACTGGCTAAATAAATGGTGGCTTGTGCAATAGCGCGCTCACCTTCACTAGGGCCAACACGTTGAAAAATATCCCACGCGTTGAGTGCCACTTCCATTGCTCGCGGGTCAGCATTGCCAATATCTTCTGTAGCAATCGCTAATAAACGCCGAGCCACATAAAGTGGGTCACCGCCGCCTGCTAAAATACGGCAATACCAATATAAAGCGCCATCAGGGGAACTACCTCGCACTGACTTATGAAACGCTGAAATCAAGTCATAAAACTCATCACCGCCTTTGTCATACTTGGCTAAGTGAGTTGGTAGAACTTGACTTAGAACATGTTGATCAACAAGGTATTTACCCTGCTGCTCCGAGGTTAAATCAACAGCTTGTTCTAACAGGTTAAGCACTTTACGCGCATCGCCATCACTTGCTTGGCAAAGCGCTTGCTTAGCGTTTTCAGCAATGTCTATATGTTTTTGGCTGAGCTCTACGTCTTCACGTAAGGCGCGCTCAATCACGGTAAATAAGTCAGCTTGTTCAAGCGCTTTTAAAACATACACACGAGCACGAGACAGTATCGCATTATTAAGTGCAAATGATGGGTTTTCGGTGGTCGCGCCAACAAAAATAAAAGTGCCGTCTTCAATATGTGGTAAAAATGCATCTTGCTGAGATTTATTAAAGCGATGCACTTCGTCAACAAACAATAAGGTGCGCTGTCCTCGACCAGCAAGGTTTGCTTTTGCTTCGCTTACGGCCTCACGAATATCTTTGACACCTGCTGTGACCGCCGACATTTGAATAAGGCTGGCATCGGCATGGTTTGCAATAATCTGTGCTAAGGTGGTTTTACCAACGCCTGGCGGCCCCCACAAAATGAGGCTGTGGCATCGACCTGCAAGAATCGCTTGGTAAAGAGGTTTATCGGGGCTTAAAAGGTGCTGCTGACCTATGTAGTCATTGAGTGTTTCGGGTCGCATGCGCGCCGCAAGTGGGCGCACATCAGGACCAAAATTAAATCCGAGATTACTCAAGCCTTAATCACCTTGGCTTTGGTCGTCAACTTCAACGCCTTCAGGAATGGTAAATTCAAAGGTTTGAGTTGCAAGTTCTTCGTTCACTTTGGCATCTTTAAAGGTAAATAAAGACTGCTGACCAGAGGTATCTAATACTGTCAGTGATGCTAGGCCTTGCTCTTGAGCGTTAAAGCTAATGTCTAACTTTTCAACTTGGCTCTCAACGCCTTTGTTTGGCGTGACGCTAAAACCTGCATCAGTTGCCACAACTTGGTATTTTGCCCACTGCTCTGGATCTTTTGAGGTCAACAATACAAATGGTGTTGAATCAATCAGGCTGTGGGTATTCATAATCGTTACTTGCTCAGCAAAGCTGTCGAAGTAATACGTTTTGTCGCCATTTGATACAAATAAAGTATCGTCTGGACTTTGTTGCTGCCAGCGGATCATCATAGGTTGCTGCAAGGCTATATTCCCCTCACCTTGCATGATAGCTTCGCCTTGCGAATCGGTAACCTGCTGTGAAAACTCTGCTTTAAAACTTTTAATCGCAGCCAGTTGTTGTTGCAACGCTTCGCTGTCGTCAGCAAAACTTTGACCGCTTAATAAACAACCCATAATTAGGGCTAGGTATTTAATTTTTTTCATTAATTTGCTCCACCATTTGGCACTAAGACTTCGCGGGCACCGTTATGTCCTGGTGCGCTAACAATGCCTGATGTTTCCATTTGTTCAACTAAGCGCGCTGCGCGGTTATAACCTACACGAAGCTTACGCTGTACACTCGATACCGACACTTTGCCGGTTTCAATTACAAATGATACTGCTTCATCGTAAAGCGGATCTGACTCTTCATCACCGTCTTCACTGGTTTCTCCTGGTAGTAAAATTTCTTCTGTGGCATCGCCACTTAAAATTTCATCAATATAATTTGGTTTACCACGTTTTTTCCAATCGTCTACAACCGCATGAACTTCGTGGTCGTCAACAAACGCACCATGCACACGCACAGGTACACTGGTACCCGGCGGTAAGTAAAGCATGTCACCCATACCAAGTAAGTTTTCAGCACCTTGCTGATCTAAAATGGTACGCGAGTCAATTTTACTTGAAACTTGGAACGCCATACGGGTTGGAATATTTGCTTTAATCAAACCGGTAATTACGTCAACCGATGGGCGCTGTGTTGCTAGCACTAAGTGAATACCTGCAGCACGGGCTTTTTGCGCGATACGTGCAATCAGCTCTTCCACTTTTTTACCCACGATCATCATCATGTCGGCAAATTCGTCAATGACCACCACAATACTTGGCAGTTTATCTAGCTCTTCAGGGCCATCGGCCATGCCGTCAGTGTCTTTAAACAGTGGATCTAGAATCGGTTGACCCGCTTCTTTGGCATCCAATACTTTTTGGTTGTAACCTTTTAAGTTACGCACCCCAAGTGCCGACATCAGCTTATAACGACGTTCCATTTCGCCTACACACCAACGCAATGCATTGGCTGCTTCTTTCATGTCGGTAACAACTTCACATAATAAATGTGGGATGCCTTCGTACACAGAAAGTTCAAGCATTTTCGGGTCGATCATGATCATACGAACATCATCAGGGCCCGATTTGTACAGTAAGCTTAATATCATTACATTAACGCCCACTGACTTACCTGAACCTGTGGTACCCGCAACAAGTAAATGTGGCATTTTGCCAAGGTCAGCACATACCGGCTCGCCAGCAATGTCTTTACCTAACACCATAGTCAGTGGTGATGGGTTTGATTCGAACTTAGGCGCGTTAATAACTTCACTTAAGCGCACAATTTCACGGTGTTTGTTAGGCAGCTCTAAACCTACATAGGTTTTACCCGGAATAACTTCTACCACACGTACGCTTACAGCAGACAGTGAACGTGCTAAATCTTTCGCTAGGCCAGTGATTTTAGCTACTTTAATACCCGGCGCTAAATCAAGCTCAAAGCGCGTTACAACCGGACCTGGGTACACACCCACAACCGCAGCTTGAATGTTAAAATCAAGTAGTTTGGTTTCAACTAGACGCGAAATACCATCAAGCTCTTCTTGAGATAATGGGTTTTTCGCTTTATCTGGGCGGTCTAATAAATCAAGAGATGGTAACGGGTTTGCAGGTGGCTGCTCTTCAAGCAGTGCTTCAAACTTTTCTTTTGCCGTTGGCGGTGGCTGGTACGCAGGTTTTGGCTTAGGCATTGGGCGCGCAGGCGAAACAACCGTTGTGACAGGTTTTTCTGGCTCAACAACTGGGCTCTGATCAAGCGCATTCAGTGCCGATACGGTATCGAATGATTCATCATCAAGGGCACTGAAACCAATTTCTTGGTCAAGAATATCGTCTAGTTCATCAAAGCCTTTAAAGTCATCATCGGCTTTTTCAGCAGGCTTTTGCTTAGGCTTAGTAGGCTTTGGTGCTTCTACATCATCGTCATTAAAGCTAATTGCTGGCTCGTTTTCTGGCTCTACAAAGTTAGCGTCTGGCTCTGTCGTGGCAATATTTTTAACAGCTTCTTTTTCACGATGTAACCAAGCAGAAAATTGCTCACGTAAAAAGTAAAATGCTTTCATTACCCACTTGCCGACAAAATCGACAAATTGCACCCACGAAATACCGGTTAATAGGGTTAAACCAGCAAAGAAAAAACACAGTAGTAAAATTGAGGTGCCGGTAAAATTAAAGGTAGGCATCATTGCTGTCGCAATAACATCTCCCACTACCCCACCAGATGAAAAGTTATAAATATCATCAAAATTAATACTGCTGATGGCAGTTGCTGAAGTAATAAACAGCGCAAAACCAATAACACGTAAGGCAAGCGTGGTGTAATCAAGCTGGAAAATACGGTGTGGCTGTTTAAACAATAAATAACCGAACAATTGAATAGCAACAGGCACTAAATAAGCAAGCCAGCCAAAAGTGAGTAATAGGATATCTGCAACCCAAGCTCCCGCTGTGCCGGTAATATTCTTAACATTAACAAATTCACCGGTTTGCGACCATGAAGGGTCCGCAGGATCAAAACTGATTAATGCACATAAAATAAATACTGCAGCAAAGGTGCTGATGATTAGCCCCGTTTCTAACAGTCTTTGAACACCATTTAGGCGCATAGCTCCCTATTCCTTATTATTCTTTACTGATCGATTAGCAGTGAAATACCTTAGCAGGAAATGCCGTTTGATGCACTTTATCTTAGCCTTGATGGACTGATAATGAACAAGTTTTTGTTACTCAATATGTATTTTAACAGTTTAGGCAATATATGGGCGAATAATGACCCCTTCTTCACCTTTTACTTCTTCCATTACCACATAAGTTCGGCTTTCACTAACATTTGGTAGTTTTAGTAGAATATCACCCAGTACATTTCGATATTCCGACATATCATTTACACGTGTTTTTAATAGAAAGTCGAAATTACCTGATACTAGATGGCATTCGATTATTTCGTCGTGCTTTTTAACTGCAGCGTTAAATTCTTCGAAAACATCTGGTGAGGTTTTAGTGATGGTTACTTCTACATAAACCGACAAACCTTGGCCAAGTTTAGCAGGATCCACTACTGCTTTATATCCAAGTATATACCCCTCTCTTTCGAGCTTTTTTACCCGCTCTAAACAAGGGGTGGCACTTAGTCCTACACGCCTTGCCAGCTCTACGTTAGAGATCCGACCATCGAGCTGTAATTCCATTAAAATTTTACGGTCTATTCTGTCGAGTAATTGATGCATAAGCCAAACCAGAGTTTTGCACTGTTTAAAATATATTTTTAGATTATATCACTAGAATACCACTTAAAAAAGGTGAGACACACTGGCTGGTCATGAATATAATAGTCAAAAATTTTATCCCGTTCTATTAAGGCGAAAAACTATGATTATTGGTGTACCTAAAGAAATCAAAAACCATGAATACCGTGTAGGTATGGTTCCTGCGAGTGTTCGTGAACTAGTAAACCATGGCCACCAAGTGTTTGTTGAAACTGATGCTGGTATGGGCATTGGCTTCACTAACGAAGATTATGTTGCAGCTGGTGCTGAAATTTTACCAACAGCAGCAGACGTTTTTGCTAAAGCTGAAATGATCGTTAAAGTAAAAGAGCCACAAGCTGTTGAGCGTGCAATGTTACGCGAAGACCAAATTCTATTTACTTACCTTCACTTAGCACCGGATCTTCCACAAACTGAAGACCTAGTTAAAAGTGGCGCAGTGTGTATCGCTTACGAAACAGTAACTGATTCACGTGGCGGTTTACCTCTTCTAGCTCCTATGAGTGAAGTTGCTGGTCGTATGTCTATTCAAGCTGGTGCACAAGCGCTTGAAAAATCAAACCACGGTCGTGGTATGTTACTTGGTGGTGTACCAGGTGTTGAGCCTGCTAAAGTTGTTGTTATCGGCGGCGGCATGGTTGGTCGTAGCGCAGCGCAAATGGCTGTTGGCCTAGGTGCTGATGTTGTTGTTCTTGACCGTAACATCGATGTACTACGTGCATTAGACGCACAGTTCGGTAATAAAGTTAAAGCTATCTACTCTACTGCTGACGCACTAGAAAAACACGTATTAGAAGCTGACCTTGTTATCGGTGGCGTACTAATCCCAGGTGCAGCAGCGCCTAAACTAGTAACAGCTGAGCACATCAAAGCAATGAAGCCTGGTTCTGCAATCGTTGACGTTGCAATCGACCAAGGTGGTTGTATCGCAACTTCTAAGGCGACAACACACGCTGATCCTACTTACATTGTTGATGACGTTGTTCACTACTGTGTTGCTAACATGCCAGGTGCTGTTCCACGTACTTCTACGTTCGCACTTAACAATGCAACATTACCGTTCATCATCAACCTTGCTAACAAAGGCTATAAGAAAGCGCTTCTTGACGATGCAAACTTCTTAAAAGGCTTAAACGTGATCAAAGGTAAAGTTACTTATAAAGAAGTAGCTGAAGCTTTCAACATGGAATATGTTGACCCACGTACAGCAGTTGAAAATGCTTAATTAGCATTGTGAAACAAAAAAAGCAGCGAAATCGCTGCTTTTTTTATGCCTGTTTGCAAATAAATTAGTTTATCTGCAAACAATTATATTTCTGATTAACGACGCTTAGTTTGTTTAGCGCGTTGATTGTGCTTTTTAACCGCTTTACGGATTTGGTTAATTTTAGCACGTTTGTCTTTACGCTTTTCAGGAATAACCGACAGCTTAGTTTGCGTTTCGCGGCCAAGTTGTACTGTTTTACGTAAATAGTTAACCGTGTCTAAATCAAGCTCAGCCCAACCACCTTGTGGCAAACGCTTATCAAGCTCTAACTTACCGTAACGAATACGGATAAGACGCGATACTTCAACATCTTGTGATTGCCATAAACGACGAACTTCGCGGTTACGACCTTCTGTTAAAGTGACATTGAACCAACGGTTGATACCTTCACCACCCATAGGTTTGATGTTTAAGAATTTCGCAGGACCATCATCAAGCTCAACGCCTTTTGTTAGAGTGCGTAGCGTTTCGTTAGTCACTTCACCAAACACACGAGCTGAGTACTCACGCTCTACTTCGTAGCTTGGGTGCATTAAACGGTTAGCAAGTTCACCATCGTTAGTAAACAGCATTAAACCAGCGGTATTAATATCTAATCGGCCAACTGCAATCCAGCGTTCGCCATCAACACGTGGTAAACGGTCAAATACCGTACGACGACCTTCAGGGTCTTTACGCGTACATAACTCACCTTCTGGTTTGTTATACATAAGCACACGACAAATACGGTCGGCTTTGTCTTCGATTTTCACTACGTGACCGTCAACACGAATTACATCGGTTGCTTCTACGCGGTCGCCTAAACGAGCCACTTTACCATTCACGCTCACGCGGTTGGCATCGATGTATTTTTCCATTTCACGACGTGAACCCACGCCAGCACGGGCTAATACTTTTTGTAACTTTTCAGTTTCTACATTACTCATTCAGATAGTTCTCTCACAGAAGGATCGCTCAATAACTGGTTGATTTTACTCTCCTGAAGTTCAGGTAACGGCGGTAATTCATCTAAACCAGCTAATGAAAAATAATCTAAGAAAGCGGATGTTGTGGCATACAACGCTGGGCGCCCGGGCACCTCTTTATGGCCAACAACCCTAACCCACTCTCTTTCTAATAAGGTTTTAATTATTCCTGAGCCAACAGCAACCCCCCGTACTTGTTCAATTTCACCACGGGTAATAGGTTGTCTATAGGCAATCAAGGATAACGTTTCTAGTAGTGCTCGTGAGTATTTAGGTGCGCGCTCTTGCCATAAGTTTGCCAGCCAAGGCGCTAAACTAGCGCAGGCTTGAAACCTGTAACCGCTGCCTACTGCAACAAGCTTAATGCCTCGGGTTTGATAATGCGTTTGAATTTGTTCAATTGCATTATTAATGCGCGGCATAGATACGCTTAAATCAGCTAATACTGTCTCTTTTAAATGACGTTTAGACACAGGTTTTCCAGCAACAAAAATCGCGGCTTCTATGATTTCGACTAACTGTTCATCACTGATACGTTTTGTGGCCATCGCTACTAAAGGTCATTTTAAATCACTAACGCTCTATTATGACAGAAGTCGGCCAAGGTTGGAAAAATTATTGTAAAAAAGCCAGTGTAAAACACTGGCTTTAGGGGATATTTACGAATGAATATTGAAATTAGCTATTTTTAACCATTTCAAGGGCATCATCTTCGGCAACGTCGCTGCCATATTTGCTAATGTAATTAACAAACTCAGTGCGGCTTATACGCTTATCTTTGTTGCTATCCATATAGCCAAAGTGATTTGCGATATCGTCGTCATCGGCTTCTTCAATAGAAACATAACCATTTTTGTCGTTATCTAACGATTTAAAGTCATTTTCGATTGGGTCAAATTTAGCGATTTCAGCTTTAAATGCTGATTCAGATACCTCACTATCAGTTGCTACCTTGCCCGTATTTAATTGCATGTATGCATTAAATTCAGTACGGCTGATTTGCTCATCCATATTGGTATCGATATTTGAAAAATGATCCCAAATTGCATCATCGTCAGCTTCTACCTTAGAGATATAGCCGTCATTGTCATTATCTAGACTGCCAAAATCGCTGTCGATTTTTGCTAAAGAGTTACTTGCAGAACATGCTGAAAGACTTAGTGCTGCTAAAATTGTAGATGCTAAAGTTAACTTTTTCATAAGACATTTCCTTGTAGTCGATTAGATTCAATTAGACTATTTCAAGTTGAATGCCAAAATGCCTTATTGACTAAAATCAAGCACTTACAATCTAGTTAAGTTACTGTTAAGCCTATGATTTAGCAAGCTTTTCATAGGTTGCTGTAATTTTTTCATAAAAAAAGCGCTCCGAAGAGCGCTTTTTACAAATAACTATACTGTCGCTATTAGATAGCTGCGTTTTGGTAACGCTTAACGAAGTCTGTTACTGCTTCGCCATTACATTTTAACGTGTTTAAGTTGCCAATTTTTTCACGCACAGGTGTTAAACCTTTTTTAAGTGCAGTGATACAAAGTTGAGTTTCTTTTTGCTCATTTTTAGCAAACACTTCAATCGCTGCTTTTGCTACTTCTTGTGATTGTGCTTTTTTTGCAATTTCACGAATGTCAGTACCGTTACATAAAATGCTTTTTGAAAAACGTGACATTGAAATGCCATGCTTTGCTGCTTCTTTACGTGCTGCGGTAAACCCTTCGTTTGCACTTAAGCTACATAACTTCGATTCAATACTGTTATCAGCTGAAAAGTAGTGCGGGTTGCTTGCTAATGAGCCAAATGAGATACATGCAAGAGAAAGCATCACTAATTGTTTTTTCATGGTTTACCTTTAAATAGTACATAATATGAACGGGTGGTTTGCGCGCATTATATAAACAAAAATAAGCAGATCAACTGAATTATTTATTTAATTTAATAATTAATAGTGAGTTAACAATGTTTTTAAATTAAGCAGCAATTGATCAACATTTACCCAATTTGATTTTCGTAATTAGCTCATGAATAAGCCCTAGTTTGATGATAGAATTGCGCTAAACACTGAAACAAAAATAATAGGTGCACCATGAAGGTAATCTCATTTAACATTAACGGCCTGCGCGCTCGTTTACACCAATTGCAAGCCGTAATTGATAAACATCAACCAGATATTATTGGCTTACAAGAAATCAAAGTACATGATGAGGCCTTCCCTCTCGAAGATGTGCAAAAAATGGGTTATCACGTTTATTTTCACGGTCAAAAAGCACATTACGGCGTGGCAATGTTATGTAAACAAGAGCCAAAATCAGTTGTTAAAGGCTTTGCAACCGATACCGACGAATCACAGCGTCGTATGATCAGTGTTACCGTGACACAAGAAAATGGTCGTGACCTAACGGTGATGAATGGCTACTTCCCGCAAGGGGATAATATTGCCCACGAAACCAAATTCCCTTATAAGCGTCAGTTCTATAAAGATTTAATGACTCACTTAGAAGATAACCACACGGCTGATCAAGATGTTATTGTGATGGGCGACATTAATATTTCACCGACCGATCTCGACATTGGTATTGGTGAACCAAACCGTAAGCGCTGGTTAAAAACAGGTAAGTGTTCTTTCCAACCTGAAGAGCGTGAATGGTTAAGCACTTTATTAAACTGGGGCTTTAAAGATACCTTCCGTGAACTTTACCCAGAAAAAACTGAGCAATACTCGTGGTTTGATTACCGCTCAAAAGGTTTTGATGACAACCGTGGTCTACGTATTGATGTGATCTTAGCAACTCCAGCTCTTGCTGAGCGTTGTGTTGAGTCTGGTATCGATTACGAATTGCGAGGTATCGAAAAACCATCTGATCATGCGCCAATTTGGTCAACATTTAACGCATGATAGACACATTGCAATGGCAGCTCCCTTTGTGGAGCTGTGTGGCTATAATACTCTGGCTCAGCTTTGATAAGCAAAGCGCATCACAATTATTGGCAACGCCAATAAGACAAGTTGGTGTGCTCGCATGTGCTTTAGTACTTGCGGTACTGTGGCGCATTAAAGCGGGGATATTGCCAGGCCTCGAATTGCATATTTTAGGGGTTACTGCAGTGACCCTAATTTTAGGTTGGCGACTGGCTATTTTTGCAAGTACCTTGGCGAGTTTGTTGTTAGTGCTGGTTGCACAATTGCCAATCAGTTTATTGCCTGTGCATTTGTTATTTACAGCGTTCATTCCAATTACGTTGAGCTATCTGTGCTTTGTAATTTGCTATACCTATTTACCAAGACACTTTTTTATTTATATCTTTTTATGCGCGTTTTTAACCGCTGCTGTTATCGCCTGTATTAAAATACTTACCAGCGGTGTGTTTTATTACTTGCTTGGTGATTACAGTTTTATTGAGATTTCAGAAAATTATCTGATTCTGTGTGCCATAATTTGGTTTCCTGAAGCAATGCTCAATGGCATGGCCATTACCTTGATGATCACCTATCGCCCTCATTGGGTTAAAACCTTTTATGATAAGGACTATTTAGACTCATGAGTCTTCACTACCACTGCCCGCTTTGCAAACTTGAACTCACTCTAAACGACAAAACTTACCGTTGTGACAATAACCACAGTTTTGATATCGCCAAAGAGGGTTATGTCAATTTACTTCCCGTGCAAAATAAAAAATCGAAACAACCGGGCGATAATCTTGAAATGGTGCAAGCTCGCCGCTCTTTTTTAAGTGCCGGACACTATTTGTTTTTACAGCAAGCTTTAGCAGAGCTAGTGGCATCTCTCGAACCAAGTTCAGTGATTGATTTAGGCTGTGGTGAAGGCTTTTACACTCAAGCAATTGCAGCGCAGTCGAGTGCCGATGTATATGGTGTCGATATTTCTAAGCCCGCGGTAAAATACGCCGCTAAGCGTTACGAAAATGCGCATTTTAGTGTCGCGTCGATTAGCCAAGCCCCTTTTGCAGATGCGCAGGCTGATGTGCTTGTTAGTGTGTTTGCCCCTTTATTTGCACAAGAGCTTGCCCGCCTTGCCAAGCCGCAAGCTAGTTTAATTGTTGCAAGTCCTGGCCCTTGGCACCTTAAAGAGTTAAAAGCGTTTATTTATGCCGATGTAAAACCGCATACTGAGATAGAACCACCAGCAGGCTTTAGCAAAGAGTCGATAAACTTATTAGAGCAACAGGTGCTGTTGTCTGTCGATGAGATTAAACATTTAATTATGATGACGCCGTTTGCTTGGAAGTTTCGCCCAGAGCATTGGCAGCAGATAGAGCAACAAGGCCCACAAAAAGTAACTTTATCGTTTTATGTGAGCCAGTTTGTTCGCGATTAGAAGTGCTCTTTAGTGAAGGCTTTATCCATTTTTTCGAACATATCTTTTAATAATTGAGCTAAGTCAGTGTAGCGTGGTTTTTCAGTCGTTAATTGTGACTGATAACCATGCGCCTTCATTTTACTGTGCAGCTCGGTATACCAACTTAGCATTGCTGGCTCTAAACGGGTCTCTGCACGGCGGCCTAGCCACAACAAACCTTGCAGCGGTAGTGATAAAAAGAAAAGCGCGATCGTGATAGCTTGTGGAAAATAATCACTACCTAAGTAATTCACTTGCATAAATACGGTCAGCATTGCCAATATTGGCATCACTGTGATTGCCAGATCAGTGGCCTTGATCACTCTAAATTCGGCAAACAATGGAGCGAGCTCTTGTCGCATTGGCCATTTTTTAGCGTACTGACGACCTGTTTGCACTTGTGACATGACACCTTTTTGCATCATCACTCCTAGGGTTTTCAACTTGTTTCACAACCGAGTGTAACACACTCCCGGATACAATCCCTGCAAAACCTGTCCTAGTTTTAATACCAAATTAATGGTTAGGAGACTAACGTTTAAAGTCTAAATGAGATAAAATGTTATCGGCTTAAGTCAACCAGACTTTAGTATAATTACAGCCTAGCTTTGTTAAGTGTAGCAACAAAATACTTATTTACTATACTGGCAAAGAATTCTAATTATCAAGCCTTAATATATACTGACTGATATCGTACTTTTAGGACCTAGCTATGTCGACGCCCCTTTGCTCACCACAACATGTTTTAGTACTGAACTGTGGTAGTTCAAGTTTAAAATTTGCCATTTTAGATGCCGCCACTTCTGACGAAGTTATTTCTGGTTTAGCTGAGCGCCTTGGCTCAGACACGCCTTCAATCAAATATAAATATAATGGTGAAAAACAACTTATTGAGCTTGCAAAGGGCCAAGCCCACGATGCAGCCATTGCTGAGCTTGTGAAGCTAGTTAATGAGCTAGGCCTTGCAGATAATTTAATTGCCGTGGGTCATCGTGTTGTGCATGGTGGTGAGCATTTCACTGAATCTGTGCTTATCGACGATGATGTACTTGCAGCTATCGAAAAAACAGCGGCACTTGCTCCACTTCATAACCCAGCCAACTTATTAGGCATTCGCACTGCACAGCAAGCGTTCTCAGCGCTGCCACAAATTGCTGTATTTGATACGGCATTTCACCAAAGCATGCCAAATATTGCTTACTTATACGCCCTGCCTTACTCGCTTTATAAAGAGCACGGCGTAAGACGTTATGGCTTCCATGGTACAAGCCATTATTATGTTGCAGGTGAAGCAGCAAAAATGCTCGGCAAAGAGCGCGACCAAACCAATGTGATCAGTGCGCATTTAGGTAATGGTTGTTCAGTGTGTGCGATTAAAGATGGTAAGAGCGTTGATACCAGTATGGGTCTAACACCGCTTGAAGGCTTAGTGATGGGCACGCGCAGTGGTAGCATCGACCCGGGTTTATTCACGTTTTTAACTCAGCAACTAAATTATTCAGTGCAAGAAATTGATGACTTACTTAATAAGCAAAGTGGCCTGTTAGGTATTAGTGAACTATCAAATGACTGTCGCACTATTGAAGAAGCCGCTGTTGAAGGCCACCCGCAAGCGAACCTTGCACTCGATATTTTTTGCTACCGTTTAGCAAAACAAATCGCCGCATTCTTAGTGCCTGTGCAGCGCCTTGATGCACTTATTTTCACCGGTGGTATTGGTGAAAACTCAGATATCATTCGCGACAAAGTGATCACCCAATTAGGCTTTTTAGGCCTTGAGTGTGACGAAGCTGCAAACTTAGCGGCACGTTTTGGTAAAGAAGGCTTAATTTCAAAAGGCCAAACGCATGCTAAAGCGTTTGTGATCCCGACCAACGAAGAATGGGTTATTGCTAACGATGCAGCCCGCATTGCAAAGGAGGGTTAAGTAAATGGCACGTAGAATTATGTTGATCCCTATTTCGACTGGGGTTGGTTTAACATCTGTTTCTGTTGGTTTAGTGCGTGCGCTTGAGCAAAAAGCGCTCAAAGTGAACTTTTTCAAGCCAATTGCACAGCCACGTTCTGGCGATACAGGCCCTGAAAAGTCGACGCAAATTGTCACCCATGGCTCACCAATTAATCCGCCGACACCATTTGAGCTTAGCTATGCAGAGCAAATGATTGGTGATGGTAAAGGCGACGATTTACTAGAAGAAATCGTAGAGCGCTTTGAAAGCACTATTAAAGAAGACGAAATTGCTATTATCGAAGGTATGGTGCCAACACGTCGTCAGCCTTATGCTGGCCGTGTAAACCGTGAAATCGCGCAAACACTGGGTGCTGATATTGTTTTTGTTTTAACGCCTAGTAACGATAGCAACGACCAAATTGAAGACCGTTTAGAAATCGCCTCAGGCAACTATGGCGGTGTTAACCACCCTCGCGTGTTAGGTTGTATTTTCAATAAAGTTAATGCACCTTTAGATGACGAAGGTCGTGCCCGTGCTGACCTTGTTGAAGCCCATGAGCCTGAGCAACTTGAAAACGAATTAAACCGTTTAGCATCATTGCCTATTTTCAGAAAACACCCATTTAAATTATTAGGTTCAATCCCGTGGGATTTCGACCTAGTAGCGCCGCGTGTGCGTGATTTATGTGAATACCTAAAGGCTGAAGTTATTAATGAAGGCGACATGGCTCACCGTCGTTTACGTCGCGTTACTTTCTGTGCTCGTACTGTATCGAATATTTTAAGCCACTTTACCCCAGGTGCATTACTGGTCACTCCGGGCGATCGCTCTGATGTACTCGTTGCCGCTTGTTTATCGGCTATGAATGGTACCAAGCTTGGGGCTATTTTATTAACCGGTGGCTTTAAACCTGAAGATCGCATCATGAAATTATGCGAACAAGCGATGGATACTGGCCTGCCAATCCTAGCAACACAAGAAGATACGTGGCGCACGTCTTTATTACTGCACAACTTCAATATGGAAGTACCGTGTGATGATGACCAACGTATCGATAAAGTAAAAGATCACAACGCCAGCCATATTGACTCTGACTGGTTAGACAGCCTGGCACAAAGTGTTGGTCGTACTCGTAAAATGTCTCCGCCAGCGTTTCGCTTCTTACTGACAGACAAAGCTCGTCAAGCGAATAAAACGGTTGTTTTACCAGAAGGTAATGAGCCGCGCACAATTAAAGCTGCGGCAATTTGTGGTCAACGTGGCATTGCAAAAACAATTTTACTTGGTGACAAAGAAGAGATTTTACGTATTGCTGAGCAACAAGGTGTGGAGCTTAACGATAACGTAACTATTGTTGAGCCAAGTGATGTGATCAACGATTACGTTGCGCCTATGGTTGAAATTCGTAAAAACAAAGGCTTAACAGAAGTAGTTGCTCAAGAACAACTACTGGATAACGTGGTGCTTGGTACTATGATGCTTGAGCAAGGCAAAGTAGATGGCCTAGTGTCGGGTGCGGTTAACACTACAGCGAATACGATTCGCCCGCCGTTACAGTTAATTAAAACTGCACCGGGTTCATCGTTGGTATCGTCAGTGTTCTTTATGTTGTTACCTGATCAAGTTCTGGTTTACGGTGACTGTGCAATCAACCCTGACCCAACAGCAGAGCAACTGGCCGATATCGCGATCCAGTCAGCTGATTCAGCGGCTGCGTTTGGTATTGAACCTCGTGTTGCAATGATCAGCTACAGTACGGGTACTTCGGGTTCAGGTGCTGACGTAGAAAAAGTGCGTGAAGCCACTAAACTTGCCCAGCAAAAGCGCCCTGATTTAGTGATTGATGGCCCGCTTCAGTACGACGCTGCAATTATGGAAAACGTAGCAATTAAGAAAGCACCAGACAGCCCCGTTGCAGGTAAAGCAACGGTGTTTGTATTCCCTGATTTAAATACCGGTAATACAACTTATAAAGCCGTACAACGTAGTGCTGATTTAATTAGTATTGGCCCTATGCTGCAAGGTATGCGTAAGCCGGTAAATGACTTGAGTCGTGGTGCATTAGTAGACGATATTGTTTACACCATTGCCCTTACAGCGATTCAAGCTAAGCAAGTTGAAAGCATAGAAAATTAACCCTTCAAAATTTAGGCTAATTTATAAACCCTTTATAAATTAGCCTATTACCTTCTTTATACTGACCTATTCCCATATTTATCCACAGAATCTGTGGACAACCTCAACAGCGATATTGGGCAAAACCTCAGCAATCAAAATTATTGCGCTTTATCTTAACTTTGTTTACCTATACTATAAATTCAAAGGCTTCAAAGATAGGATCGCAGATGTCAAAACAAACGTTACAACTTCATAGTGAAGAACTTACCATTCATAGTTTAGATGTCGATGCAACGATTGACCCTGCCTTACTCCAACAAGCTATTTTCTTTATTGCAAAAACGGCTGATGAGCTGTCTATTGTCTGCCCAAGTAGTTTCCAGCTCGACAGTCTGGACCAAGAAACCGACTGGCAAGCACTGGAAGTCATTGGCCCACTTGGTTTTTCATTAACAGGTATTATGGCGAACATTTCTGGTGTGTTAGCAAAAGCGTCGATTTCGATTTTTGCATTATCAACCTACGATACAGATTATGTATTGGTGAAAAAACAAAGTATGGCCAAAGCCATTACAGCTCTGAAAAAAGACGGTTACCATGTGCTAGGTGATGTTAAATAAGCCATGACTAACGAAGTTCAATACTTACCCGAACGCAGTCTCAGAAAAGCGCGCTGCATGGCCATTAAAAGCCCATTTACTGGGCGTGTAAAAAGCATTAGCGAACACCCTGAGCCATTTTTTCGTTTTGCCACCCTTGGCCCAGGGATTAGTGTTGAACTAACTAGCCACAACATCATCGCGCCATTCGATGGCACCCTATTACAAGTTAAAAATGCCGGTAAAGAATACATTTTACAGGCAAAAAACGGTTTAAAAGTTTTATTAAACTTATCGTTTTCATCGGTTGAAGAACATATCAACCACACCAATATTGCTAAATTAAACGGCAGTAAAATTAGCAAAGGTGAACGATTAGCCTATTTTGATTTACGCGAGCTGAGCAGCCCTATGCTTGGCACACTGTGCGTTCTCAATAGCCAACACCTTGGACCCCTATATTATTCACTATCTCAGGTCACTGCTGGGGTAGACACATTACTCACTGTAACTAAAAAGTAGAATTTATGACTATCATGTACGGTATCAGCAACTGCGATACAATTAAAAAAGCCAAAAAATATTTAACTGATAACAATCAAGAATTTACTTTCCATGATTACCGTAAAGACGGCATTAGTGCTGAGCTAGTTAATGAGTTTGCAGCGCACATTGATTGGCAAGACTTAGTTAATAAACGCGGCACAACTTACCGTCAATTATCTGATGAGCAAAAGCAAAACCTAGATAAAGAATCTGCATTAGCATTGCTGGTTGAGCAACCTGCGATGATCAAGCGCCCGGTACTTGTGCATAACGGCCAATACCACTTAGGTTTTAAAGCCGCTCAATACGATGAGATTTTTGCCTAATGACTCACCCTGTTATTGAACTTGCTCAAGCGCTTATTCAGCGTGAATCAGTAACGCCTGAAGATGCTGGTTGCCAAGCGTTAATGAACGAACGCCTTGAAAAACTAGGCTTTAATATTGAATCACTGTTTTTCACTGATACCTTGAATACTTGGGCTCGTAAGGGAGATGCGTCACCGCATTTTTGTTTTGCTGGTCACACAGATGTTGTACCAACAGGTCCTGAAAAAAATTGGCAGCACCCTCCTTTTTCTGCACAGGTAAAAGACGGTATGTTACATGGCCGCGGTGCAGCCGATATGAAAGGCTCTTTAGCTGCCATGGTGGTTGCCACCGAGCGTTTTGTCGCTAAACACCCAGTTCATAAAGGGTCAATTTCGTTTTTAATTACGTCTGATGAAGAAGGCCCGTTTATCAACGGCACAACCCGTGTTATCGATACCCTTGAAGCTCGAGGTGAGAAGATTGATTTATGCCTCGTTGGCGAACCATCTTCACGAGATGTACTTGGCGATGTGGTAAAAAATGGTCGTCGTGGTTCATTAACTGGCTTTTTAACTGTGAAAGGTGTGCAAGGCCATGTTGCTTACCCGCATTTAGCGCAAAACCCAATTCATTTAGCTGCTCCTGCGTTAACTGAGCTGAGTCAAACTGAGTGGGATCAAGGTAACGAATTTTTCCCTGCAACGAGTTTTCAGGTTTCGAATATTAACGGTGGCACCGGTGCTGGTAATGTGATCCCAGGTGAACTTGAAATTCAATTTAACTTTCGTTTTAGCACCGAAGTAACTCACCAACAGCTACAGCAACGAGTGGTTGATATTGTTGAGAAACACAACCTCAATTACGAGCTAAATTGGATTGTTAATGGACTACCGTTTTTAACCGATCATGGCCCGTTAGTTGATGCCACCGTGCACGCTATAAAGCAAGTAACTGGACGCGACACCGCACTTGAAACCACCGGCGGTACTTCTGATGGTCGCTTTATTGCACAAACGGGTGCCAAAGTCATTGAGCTTGGTCCGCGTAATGAAACCATTCATAAAGTAGATGAATGTGTTAGCACCGATGATTTAATTCAACTTGCTGATATTTACGAAGTGATTTTAGAGCAGCTGCTTACATGAACCAAACAGAGCTTAAGCAATGCGCCACAGGATTAAGTAGCTCACATTTAGTTGAGCTACAAAATCATCGCTTGCATCGTGATATTGTCGATGATTTTTTAGCTCTGCAGCAAGGGGCAAAAGAAGCAGGTATTGATCTGACAATTGCCTCAAGCTTTCGTGATTTTTATCGTCAAAGTGCAATTTGGAATGCTAAATTTCAGGGCCTTCGACCAGTTTACACCCTTGAGCAACAAGCGGTAGATTTAAAAAGCCTAAGTGATACTGAAAAGTGCCACGCTATTATGCTTTACTCAGCACTCCCTGGGGCAAGTAGGCACCACTTTGGTACCGACCTCGACATTTACGATACCCGCCCTATTGACGATGATTATCAGCTGCAATTAACCCCTGATGAGTATTCGCCCACAGGGCCCTTTGCCAAGCTTGCTGCATGGCTTGACGATAACCTAGAAAAGTATGGTTTTTATCGCCCTTACCAAGAATACAAAGGTGGAGTTGCCCCTGAGCCTTGGCATATTAGTCATATTGGTGCAGCTGCTAAGATGATGCAGTATTTGTCAGTTGCAACATTACAGCAATGTATTGAACAAAGTGAGCTTAGCGGCAAACAAGCGATACTAGCCGAACTAAACACCCTGTATGAACGCTACGTATTAAATGTTAATAAGCCCTAATCTAGACACTGCGCTTTTTAGCCATTAAAAACACCAGTACAGCGCCAAGAATTAAGGCGCTGGCTACAACTAAACGCGCTGTTAATTGCTCATCTAAGACCACCACCCCAGCTAATGTGGCAAGCACGGGCACGGTTAGCTGTACCACACCTGCTTGGCTACTTTTAAGCCTAGGTAGTGCAATGTACCAAATGCTATAACCAAGCCCAGATGCAAGCGCTCCTGAAGCTATCGCCAAATAAACGCCAGTTGCTGTGATACCCTGCCAATCAACCACGGCTAGAAAGACTAAAATTGGCACAAGTATTAAACTTCTTAGAAAGTTAAAGCTGGTTGCTTGCAAAGGTGAGCTGCATGATTTTCCGCGAATACTGTAAACACCCCACGCTACGCCACTTAACGCCATGAGCATTGCAGGCATGAAAGAAGGTACGGTGGCTGAGGGCAGCATTAAGTAAATAAAACCCGCAAAAGCAACAAACAAAGCCCCCCACTGCACTTTACTGAGTGGCTCTTTATTTAAAACACTATGACCTATCATAGTTAACTGCACTGCCGAAAATAAGATAAGTGCGCCTGTGCCAGTGTTTAAATCAACATAGGCAACTGAAAAGCACAGCGCGTAAATAAATAAACTAAGCGCACTGATATTGCTACCTTTGTCGGTTAAAGGTTGTGCTGATTGTGATTTTGATCTCAATAAAGTTGTTTGCCATAAAAGTATACCAAGCAACATAAACGCCCCACTCGCTAAGCGAATGACGGTAAAACTTAACGGATCAATATCACCACTTTGCAATGCCATTCGGCACAGCAAAGAGTTAGCTGCAAACGCACAAAGTGCAATAAAGGTATACAGTACAGTGCTTAACAAATGCGTTGTTCCTTTAACATAAAAAATAAAAAGACCAGAAAGTTGTCTATTAACTTACGATTTTTTACATAATTTATCATATAAGGTTAAGCCGCGTATGCTAATCTGAGTACATTGTTTAAAAGGAGTGTTCAGTGCATCGACGTTTATTTATTGGAGCTGCTTTACTGTTATCTGGTTGCAGTACCATAGGTATTACTGATCTATTCCAAGATTATGCGACGCAGCTAAGACCTGTGCGCCAAGCTGTTTCTCAAAATAACATTGCAAGTGCTCAGCAGCTTTTGCCAAGTAATAGCCGTGTTCACAGTAACTATTTGTTAAATCAGCTTGAAACGGCCCGTCTTGAGTTTTTGGCAAAACAAAATTTGCAGGCTAATGAGACCTTTGAAGCTGTATATCAAAGTATGGAAAAAAAGCGTCAAGCAGCCAAAGTACAGCTTAGTGCAGGCCTTGAGCAAACAAACTCATTATTAACCAATGACTCTGTGATTGGTTATGAGCCAGCAGCCTATGAAATGACCATGCTGCATAGCTACAAAGCACTGAGTTATGTATTTGATAAACAACTTGAATCTGCATTAGTTGAAGTTAGACGCGCTAATAAAGTGCAAGAAGATGCACTAAAAGATAATCAAGCCGCACTTGATGAACAAGCGGAAAACTCCGCTGAAGGCTACCCTGATATGGCCGAGTTAATTGGTAATGTCAAAAATGGCTTTCAAAATGCTTTTACGTTTTATTTATCGGCCCTACTTTATGAGGCAGATAAACAATTTGATGATGCCTATATCGACTATAAGAAAGCGCTCGAAATAAACAGTGAGAATAGCTACTTACAGCAAGCAGTGTTACGCCTTGCCAAAAAACAAGGTTTTGATCAGGACTTTGAAGAATTTAGCAAACGCTTTGGCAAATTAAAGCAAGCTCAAGCAAACACAGGCCAAGTAATTGTAATTGCAGAGCAAGGTTTAATACCAGCAAGGCAAGAGTTTAATTTACGGTTACCTATTTATACTTCGCGTGGCGATGCACGCTTTTATAGTGTTGCCATGCCAGTTTATCGCGCTGCGCCCTATGCGGCCAGTGATAAAACAGTGACTCTCGATGGCGAAAATTTGCCACTGACGCCCATTGTTAGGCTCGAAGCGCTAGCGGCGAAGACATTAAAGGATCAAAGTGCTGGCAGAATAACCCGACAAGTAATGCGTCTGGTAGCAAAAGAAAAGGTACGTGCAGAGTTAGCAAGAAGTGGCGGCGATGTTGGTAACATTTTAGCCAACATTTATAACGTTGCATCTGAGCAAGCTGATACACGAAGCTGGTTGACTTTACCAAGCCAACTTAGCATTGCTCAGCACCCAATGCCCACAGGTCAGCACACTTTAACTGTGCCAGGGCATGGCGAAATAACTTTTACGGTTGGTAAGCAAGGGTTAACCTTGATTTTTCTAACTTCCATAAATAACTACTACGACACACACGTTGTACAACTCTAGGAGCAATGATGAAATACTTAGTGCCACTATTAACCATTTTACTTGTTGCGGCTTGCTCCTCACGCCCTACCACTTCTGGCATTGGGGTTGAGCAGGCATCACAACAGTATAACCAACAACTGATTGTTAATAACCCTGAACTTGGCAAGAAATTAGCCATTACAGATGTAAAAACACGCCAAACGAACGGCTTAACTGATGTGGTTGTGACACTGGCAAGCCAATATAAAAAGTCTCAATACTTACAATATCAATTTACTTGGTATGACGCTGATGGCTTTGTTATTCGTGGCAACCACTCACCTTGGCAACCCATTACTTTATTTGGATTTGCTAAAACTCAATTACCGGGCCTAGCCCCGACAGCAAATGCTGTCACCTTCTCGCTTGCAGTGCGTGAAGTGTCAACAGAAGCACAAGAATTTGAAGATTAAGGATACTACAATGAAATTACTTTCTGTTAAGTCGGCTGCGGCCGTTGCAATGACAAGCGCTTTGTTACTATCTGGCTGTGCTAATAAAGCCGTTGTTAGCTATGGTGATGCGCAAGCTGTTGAAACCACAGATATCAATTTTGGCTCAACGGATCTACAAAAAGTAGCAAGCCAAATGACAGACTCGTTACTTGCTTCACCTGTGGTTGGCACCATGACAGCAAATACTCGCCCTATCGTGTTTGTTGAGCGTATTAAAAACAAAACGAGCGAGCATATTGATACTGAATCAATTACTGATTCAATCTCAACACAGTTATTACGCAGTGGTAAGTTCCGCTTTGTTGATATGACCCGTGTTGAAGCTGTGCGCGAACAACTTAATTTCCAAAACGTCGATCCACTAGTTGATCCAAATACCGCTATTGCCTTTGGCCAGCAAGTTGGTGCGCAATATATGTTATACGGCAACTTATCGAGCATTGTTAAATCAAATGCTGACAAGGCTGATGTGTATTACAAATTCACTATGCGTTTAATGGATTTAAAAAGCGGGCTAGTTGAGTGGGCTGATGAAACTGAAATCCGTAAAACACGTGAGAAATCAACTTTTGGCTGGTAGCCAGGAGGGTTTATGAAATACCTAGTAGCAATCTTAGCAAGCTGTTTATTACTGAGCTCGCCTAGTTATGCTGACTACCAGCGTAACAAAGCAGTACCAGTACAACAGGTGTTGTTTGGCTCAGTACAGTCAGTACGAGCCATTACTGAACAAGAACTGGTCAAAGACAGAACCAACGGCTGGGAAACGTTTGGCGGTGCACTTATTGGCGGTGTTATCGGTAATCAGTTTGGTGGCGGTAGTGGCCGTACTGTAGCAACCATTTTAGGTTCGATGATTGGTGGCTCTGTTGCTCACAACCGTCAGCAAAACAGTCGCGTAATACAATATCAGCTCGTTGAATTAATGATCAAAGTAGAAAGCGGCGAACAATTTATGGTTGTGCAAGATAAAGACAACCAAATGCTGTTTAGCCAAGGTGATAAAGTACGCTTGGTGTACCTCAATGATAACACGGTACGTGTTGATAAAGCTTATTAAAAAAGCGAGCCTCGGCTCGCTTTTTTTAGCTTTGTCGATAATCAGCGAAAAATCGCTGCATCTTACTCATGGCTTCTGTTAAATCATCTTTGTTTGGTAAAAACACCAATCTAAAATGATCAGGATCAGGCCAGTTAAAAGCGCGACCATGCACTAATAAGATTTTCTCCGCTTTGAGTAAATCTAAAATCATGCGCTCATCATCTTTAATATTAAAGTGCGCCGTATCCACTTTCGCAAATGCGTAAAGCGCACCTTTAGGCTTTTTACAGCTAATACCATCAATTGCATTTAAACCACGCCATGCAATATCACGCTGAACGTAAAGCCGACCACCTGGGTTTATCAGGTTATCGATTGACTGCACACCACCTAAAGCTTGTTGAATAGCATATTGTGCTGGTACATTGGCACATAAGCGCATTGATGCCAGCATATCTAGGCCACGGCTCAAGTCGTCCATCATGCTAGTGCGACCGCTTAGCACCATCCAGCCCATTCGCAATCCCGCAGCGCGGTACGTTTTTGCTAGGCCATTAAATGTGATAATTGGTACATCATCACACAGTGCGCCAATTGAGCTGTGGCTGACACCGTCGTACAAGATTTTCTCGTAAATTTCATCGCTCAATAACAATAATTTATGCTCGCGAGCAATGTTGATCAGTTCCATCAACAGATCATCGCTATATACCGCACCGGTTGGGTTATTTGGGTTAATAAGCACCAATGCTTTGGTCTTTGAGGTGATCTTCGATTTAATATCAGCAATATCAGGAAACCAATCTTGTTCTTCATCACAAAGATAATGCACAGGGTTACCCCCTGCTAATTTAACCGATGCAGTCCATAGCGGATAATCCGGTGCAGGAATAAGCACTTCATCGTCATTATCAAGTAGTGCTTGCGTGGTCATTTGAATGAGTTCGCTGACCCCATTGCCGATATAAATATTATCGACATCAAGGTTAAATAAGCCGCGTTGCTGATAGTGCTGATAGACTGCCACACGGGCTGAGTAGAGGCCTTTAGAGTCACAGTAGCCTTGGGCTGAATATAAGTTACGAATGATATCTTTGTGCATATCTTCAGGCATATCAAAGCCAAAGGCAGCTGGATTACCAATGTTTAGCTTTAATACTTTTTGCCCTTCGTCTTCCATTTTTCGAGCTTGTGCAAGCACAGGCCCACGTATGTCATAACAGACACCGTCTAGTTTGTGACTCTTTTTGATTTGTGACATGGTTACCTCTACTAATTAGCCTTAAGACTAACCTAGTAAGGGGCCACCACGCCAGAGGATTTTTGCGGTTATAACTGAAATAAATTCAAGTTTTTAGCGAGTAGCGAACCAAGCTTGTAATTTTTCTACAGAGCCAGAAACTTGCTGATCGATACTTGCACTGTTTTGCTGTGCTATATCAGCATTCCCTTCATTGAGTGCATGCTCAATTGATTGAGCGAGCTCAGATAGACTTTGAGCTCCAAATTGGGCAGCATTTGATTTTAAGCTATGGGCATGACGCGCTGCAGCTTCGTTGTCTGAACCAAGATTAGCGTGCACTTCAGAGCCTAACCTTTGAAACTCGCTACAACAAAAAGAAAGCGTGTCAGCAAATTGATCACCCAGTAGCGACTCCATTCCTTCAAGCGCACTTTCATCGATAGTGATAGTCGTCATCTTTATCCCTTAATAAAACCAAATATTTAAATCGCAATTTTAGCTGTCTGCTTTAAAAATGCAAAATTACAGCTCTAGCTCATGTATACTTAAGAGACTTCAAATGTATACAAGAGTATCTATGGCTAGAGAATTATGCTCACATTGTGGCTTTTCAATTAAAACCTGTTTATGTGATTCAATAAGCATAATCAATAATAAACTAAAAATCATTATATTACGCCACCCAAGTGAGGAAAAAGTCACTAAAAATACGGCCAATTTACTGAATTTAGGTTTAGAAAATTGCCAGATCATCGCTGGTGAGTCAGAGCAAGACTTTTTACAGCTTGCAACATTGCCAAAAGCAACAACAGCGGTTCTTTACCCTACTGAGGATGCCTTAAGTCTAGATGAGCACACTGCCACTACAGATGCTTTCAAACAGTCTTTAAATCATTTAATCGTAATTGATGGTACATGGAAAAAAGCCTACAAAATGCTGCAATTAACCCCTAGCCTCCGTGCATTTCAAACGGTGAGTTTTAAGCACATACCACAAAACAAATACGTCATCCGTAAAGCACCTCGAGCAGATAGTTTATCAACTTTAGAAGCTGTAGCTCATAGCCTTAAATTAATTGAAGGCATTGATGTAACACCACTATACAGATTATTAGCAGCACTGGTCGATAAGCAAACCCAGCATATGCCGGATGATGTTAAGGCACGCTATCTCTAATGCGTGTATCAAAACGACTAAGCGCAGGTTTTCATCGCCAAGGACCCGATTATCGCTTTGATGATCAGGTCGATTTTGACGATATTCGCGACACCTTTGGTTTTCGCACTATGGTGGTTGGTAATTGGGTTAATAAGCAAGAACGGCTATTAGCGGCGAATTTAATTTACGATGCTTTAGCCGATCTTGCGCAAATACTGACTTTACCGCCAACGGCAATTGGCCTTAGAGGGAAACTCAATTTTGCTTTTGGTCATGGCGGACAAAAAGGTGTGCAGGCTCATTATAATGCTCACAGCCAAACCCTTGCGCTGGCTAAAAATGCAGGCGGTGGCGCACTCGCCCATGAATGGTTTCATGCTTTTGACCATCATATTTGTCAGCACTTATTTAGCGGCAGAAAGAGCATGCAATTCTGTTCGGCGCTGTGGCTCGAACAGTCACCAGACTTGAGTCATCCACTTAATCAACGCTTAAATGAGTTTTATCATCAGGTATTTTTAGATAACTCTGGTAAAAATCCAAATGAATTCGTAAAACAATCTATCGCTTTTGATAAGCAAGTAAAGCAACTTTATATGAGTATGCCAGAGGAACTAGCTGCCCGCTGTTTTGAAAAGTGTATTAGCGTCCACCCTAATATCAAAAATAGCTTTTTAGTGAGTGGCTTATCGAAAAGTGGCTTAATCTACCCGGATGAGCAGCATACGATGAATTGTTTTGAAGCCTTGCTTAAATATTTTAATCAGCTAGGTTCGCTGTTGCATCAAGATTAAGGTCAAGTTTTTGCACCTCGCTTATCCAGTCTAAATAATCATCTGCGGCAAGGGGTTTTGAAAAATAATATCCCTGTCCAAACTGGCAACCATAGCTTTGTAACATAGTGAGGCTTTGCTCATCTTCAATACCCTCAGCAACAACATGTGCACCTAAAGTAGTGGCGATATCACAGGTTGCCTTACAGATACTTTGATCATTAACCGAAAACGGCAGATTTAACACAAATTGTTTATCTATTTTGACTTCATCAAAACCAAGTTGGCTTAAATAGGCAAGTGATGAGTAGCCTGTACCGAAATCATCAATAGCGAGTTTTAAACCTATTAAACGGTAATCATCAAGCATGGCTTTAATTTTTTTACTCTCTTCTAAGGTCGCTGATTCAGTGAGCTCTAACATCACTGATTCAGCCGCCACATTTTGCTCATTTAAAATGGTAATTAGCAGCACAGGTAAATTTTTATTTAATAAATCCTTTGCAGAAATATTGATGGAAATAACATGATCGGGTATCAGTTTGCAAAACTTCGCTTGCCATTCAACCCCCTTTTCAACGACCCACTCTGTTAGCTGATTGATCACCCCTGCTGACTCTGCAATTGGAATAAATATCTCAGGACTAACAATACCAAAAATTGGATGTGTCCAGCGCAGTAATGCTTCACAGCCAACTACTTTGCCCGTTTTCAAACATATCTGCGGTTGAAAGTGCAAACTTAGCTGATTTTCATCAATCGCAATTTTAAGCGCTGCCGCAATGGATAACCTTTGTTCAGAAAGCCGCGCACTTTCTGAGTCGAACATACGCCAACGTTCACCTTGTAGGCGCTTTTCAGTCATTGCTTGTATTGCACATTGCAATATTTGTTTCGCGGTATTGCCATGCATCGGGTAATAAGCAACACCAATATCAACACGGTCGACTAAGTTAATTTCTTCATGAGTAAGGCCCTCTTCAAACACACCATGGATCATGCAGGCAAATTGCTCAATATGGCTTAATTCTAGTTCGCCCAAGATCAAACACCCAAATGTACTATCGTCAATATGAGCAAGCCATGTGCTTCTGGTGGCTTGAACTTCCAACTTTAATGTATTCATGGTCTGCATCTGAATGTTTAATATACTTAGTTTTTCATTGATACAAATATTAGCTTGCTCAAACCCAAAGGTAGAACGTGCATTTGAGAGTACATGAGGTTTAAATAATAAAACTGAAAAATGTTGCTTTTGCGACACTTTTTTCATCATTTGCGCGAGTAAAAATTGTTTATTTGGTAGCTTCGTATCCGCATCGTGCAGCATCGAATAACTAAATGCTGAAATTTGCTGACGGTCTTTTAATAACAATACAGAACAGATCGCCAATGATGTGAGCAATAAAATGGTGTTATGAATTCCATGGTAGCCAATACCAAATCCATTCCATAAAAACAGACTTAACGCCTGAATAACAATAATTAGAAGCATAAAAATACGCAGATGAGTACGATTACCCTTACGCTTAATCAAACTATAAAATATTACAGAGGCAAAGCACAAAAAGCCCAAACAGCTGACTATAAATAACCACTGACGATTAAAATGAGGCAATAGTGATGACAATAAAGCTGCACTGAATAAACACAGCATCATTGCTTGCCAGGCCTTTTTAAACTTTGCTGTATAGGTATGGATCGCTAAAAAATGATATAAAAAATAGCTCACAAAACATAATGCGAACTCATTAACAGGCCATTTAGATTCCCAATTAAAACCACCAATTAGATAATTTATTAATCCGTTATCGATTAAAAACCCAATGGTGACCAATATAAAATAGGCATTTAGGACTAAGTATTTTGTTCGCTGGGATACAAAAAAGTAAACACCACAAACAAACATACACAAAATCAGCCCCCCTAAAATCGCACCGTAACTCAAAATAGTTTGATGTAAGTCAACTTCAAAACTTTTTGCTGTTTCGACACCTAGTTCTAATGTTAGAGATCTTTTGTGCACGAAGTTAACTAGCGCCCAGCGAGCTCCTTGGCTGTGCTCTATTAACCAATGAGGTCGCACATTCGATAAACTTTCTAGAGAAGCAAGCCGCTGATCATTGGTGGACTGATAATTTTCATCTAACAGATAAAACTTTGCCCACGTTAAGTTAGGCTCACTAAGATAAACAACATAGTTTTTATTTTCAGGCAATTGCTGTAAATCGATAATTAACCAATAGGAGGTTTGTGCTGCGAGGCGAACCGTATTGTTTTCTAAAGCATTTAAAGGCTCAGCATTTTGCAGTGATACTTCGAGGGTCTGACTAAGTTTGGCTAAAGGCTGTTCTGAATCAAGTACCCATACCGGTAAGTTATTGCTTGCAGCATTAATACTGGCACTATGAAGCAATACGCAGCCCAGTAAAACGAGCAAATTTTTTATAACCTGATGGATCAGCTTGCCAATAAAGTGCATTTTAGCTCCGTGCTTTAAACACCAGCTAAAAGTATGGGATGAATACGCTTAAATTGCCAATTTATGAGAATGCAAATAAGTAAAAAGTTGAACAAATAATGATATGTGGCCCAAAGACCACATGTTGAAGGATTATTTATTATCGTCACTAATGCGGCTTGCTACTGCCGTATTTTGATCTTTATATTTAGCATCTTTACGTGTGTTATAAGGGCTCTGTGCTGGGCTTGTCATGGTTTCAAAACTCATGGCACCAATTTTCATCATTGGACGAAGCGCAAGTGGCAGCTTGCCTGAGTTATAAAACTCTAAAACGATATTACCCGACCAACCTGGATCAATACGATGCGCTGTTACATGTACCATCAAACCAAGGCGTGCTAACGACGAGCGACCATCTAACCAACCAACAATATCTGCTGGTAAAGTAACTTTTTCATGAGTAATAGCCAATGCTAATTCACCTGGATGAAGGAAAAAAGCTTCTTCTTCATCAAGCACAATTTCATCACTCATGATTGATTCCATTGCCTTATTAAGCTGATCTTTAGGGCCACTTAAATCAACATACGCAGCAGTATGATCTTGGAAAACACGAAACTTATTGCCCAAACGCAGGTCAACCGTGACACCCGAGATCATTTCATTACTTGGTGCTGGCTCTATAACAATGCGGCCTTCGTCAATATATTGCTGAATATGGGTATCTGATAATCTCATTTATTATTCTACCTAAACAACTTAAACATTTGATTTAAAGTTGGAAAAAACGATAACTTTAACAAAAAACACAAACCTTTTGCGTCTACGAAAAGCTAATTATAGTGGACTTAGTGAGGCATATATTACACAAATCAACTGTGCGTTGCTTCAATAATTATTAATTAATTAAAATAGATAATAAAAAGCCGCTCAACGAGCGGCTTTTGTTCCTTTTGAGATCACATATTAAAAGCTATAACGGGCACCGATTGTGTAACGTGGTCCATATTGACGAGCAAATAAGAACTGCTCTTCGTAACGGCCATAGCCACGCTCAGTTTCGTTGTTAAGGTTTATACCTTCAAAGAAAACAGTCGTGTTTTCGTTAATGTCGTAGTTAACACTCAAGTCCCACTGACCATATGTATCGCCAAATTGTGGCGGCGCATCAGATGAGCCTTGTGCTTGACCAACACCAATTAAGTAAGAGTCACGCCATGCGTAAGTCACTTTCACAGATAAACCATCTTTATCGTAAAAAGCTTGGAAGTTAGCTGAGTCACTTAAGCCAGATAAAGGAGCTTGTTGAGTCAAACTTGCTACATCAAATTCAACATCACCATCAACAAACGTAGCATTAACCCCTAAACCAAAGCCGCTTTCACCAAATAAGTGTTGAACAGCTAGTTCAAAGCCATCAACCGATTTACTATCCGTGTTTTGTGGTTGAGAAATATTCCATACCATCAGTGGATCAGAACTCGTTGGTTCAATAGCACCATCCACATTACCATAACCTAATGCCAGCATTTCATTGAACACAGCGTCACTTGTAGCTTGCTCACCACGAGCTTCTACAGATGCCACAGCTTCAATGTAACGAGGACCATTTAAGATATCGTATAAACCATCAATGGTTGTTTCAGTTATTTGCGTTTGAATAAAGTTATCTACGTCTTTTTTGAAGTAACCAACCGAAGCATAGCTACCTTCGCCGTAGTAATATTCAAGGGATAAATCGAGGTTAGTTGATTCAAATGGCAACAGATCAGTATTACCTTGGCTACCTGTACGCGAACCTGGTTTCGGGCTACCCGTTAAGCTACGGCCACCAGCCAAATTACCCAGCGGCGCACGTGCCATGGTTTTACCCCATGAAACACGACCAACAAGCTCGTCTGTAATTTCAACTTTTACGTCGATGTTCGGCAACCAGATATCATAGTTACCTTCTTCTTGATAAAAGTTATCTGTACCGCCAGTTTCGTACTGCATGATCCACTCAGATGAACTCACCCAGTTAACTTGGCTTTCAACACGTTGACGAACCGTACTGGTCACATCCGTTTCTTCATAACGAAGACCTGCGTTAATCTGTACGAAGTAATCAGATAATTCAAACTCCCATAAGCTGTTCACATAGAAGCTTTGCGTTTTCTCTTCTACGTAGCTTTCACTGTCGATACCATCAAAGAATGGATCAATTGAGTATTGATTATCGCCCAATAAGTCTTCATTCAAATAAGCAAGTTGACGCGCTAACGCTTCTTCAAAGCTATAGGTGTAATAGTAATTTGGTTCAAGGGCACTACCACCACCAGAGAATTGATCTAGCATGTCGCCTGTATCATTATAAGTGAACATGCCATCAGGGAAGATTTCGGTGAATGATGGGTTAAAACCAGGGCCGCCACGTAAGCCACTCCATGCAGTAAAACCGCCCATAGTTTGCTTAGTATTGGCAGCACCGAATTTCACTTTAACAAGTGGAATTTCAAAGCTTTCATTAAACCAGGTTGCATGAAGCTGAGCTTGCTCAACATTAGACTCACCAGGCGAGTAAATAAACTGACTGAAGTTTGAATCAATCTCACTTGGATCAAGCACCGTTGTGCCATTGTTCCAGTTAACGTAGGCATGCGGAACTTCACCAGTGCGATAATCATATACTTTGCTCTGTAACTGATCTGAGCCAAGAATGATTTGACCATCAGAACCTAAGCCATCATCTGCGCCGTTATCTGTTTCGTTTTTCGAATCGTGATAATCGAACTCAACTTCCCACTGGTCGTTAATTTGCCACTCTAGGTTTAAACCAATTGAACGTGCTTTAACTTCAGTAGTGCCACGGCTTGCTGTAAATGAACCATCATTACCACTGATATCGGCATAAATCGCTGTACCATTTTCATCAAGCTCATAGCTGTTAATGTTACTGCCAAACTCATTCCAAATACCCCAACCCACGGTATTCACACCGGTGATTGCACGACTCGCCGTGTAATCAACCGTTGCAGTGAAGCTTTCAATTGGCGAGTACTGTAAAGTTACTTGGCCATTAGTGCGCTCACGTTCAACATCAGCAATGCTGTAGTTCATGTCTTTCGGAAAGAAATGATTACCGACACGGTTGCCTTCGCTATCGACTGCACGAGGGTCAATGTAGTCAGCTTCATCAAGGGTCGGTAAATCAACATTGGCTTGCCAACCTTGAATATTGGCGTTTTGCTGTTGAAAATCACGTTCTTGATGTGAGAATGATGCCGCAAAACCAAATGTATCATCAACATAAGTATTGCTGTACATTGCAGAAAACTCTGGGGTTACATCATCACCGGCCTCATTAGATGAATCGTGAATAGCCTTAATAGACGAGCTAAATTTCTCGCCAGGGCTATTTAATGGGCGCGTAGTAATAATATTTACCGTAGCACCTAGACCACCACTTGGTACATCTGCTTGCCCTGATTTCGCTACTTCAAGTGCACTGACACCGTCAGCGGCAATATTCTCAAGGGCGTAAGAACGGGTGTAACCCGTGCCTGGCATTTGACGGCCATTCAGCATTACGAGGTTAAACTCAGGACCAAAACCACGTACCGTAATTTCGCTACCTTCGCCGTTAGAACGACTCACTGATACACCGGTAATACGTTGTAATGATTCAGCTAAGTTAGTATCTGGGAATTTACCCATCTCTTCTGCTGAAATCGCATCTACAACACCTGTTGCATCACGTTTCATATCCATGGCGCGGATCATACTGCCACGAATACCTTTAATTTCGATAACTTCAATATCGTTATCAGCTTTCTCTTGTTCATCTTGTGCATAAGCAGACATAGTGCCCAGCCCTGCAGTTAAGATCATCGCAACTGACGCTGCAAGAGGTGTTTTAATAAATTTTGTGCTTTTCATGATTTACCTGCTTTTGCAATATGTTGTCATGGATACTGGGTGCCATATTCAGCACCCATCACTTGTTGCCAATGTTAATTACGGGTTTGAAATAACTGCATTATCAATACGGAACACAGCTCCCTCACCTTGACTCCACGCAGGAAATACCATGATGACATCAATTGAACTTATGTCTAAACCGGCTTGTAACAATGAATTGACCGTAAAAGTATAGGTTTGCCACTCACCTGCAACAGGGTCAACACCTTCTATGCTGGTATTAAGGTTAACTTCAACTGCAGTACCACCATTATCAGGGCCACCACTAGATTCTACTTTAACAAACCAAGCTGCATCCGGTGTTGATGATAAAGAGGTGATCTTCATCTCAAATTGCAATACACCCTCATCAATTAAAGATGATGCATCAAATTGACTGCCACTGCCGCCTGATGTAGTACGGTTGTTAAAGCCAACAACGGTTGGTTTTGGTCCAATCGAAAATTCAGCAGTCAAACCATGTTGCTCATCATCGACGGCCTCAATAGGTGCTAAATCACCACAACAGTTCCAAAGTGGCCAATCAAGATTCATCTCGTCAGCAAAAAGAGTTAATGTTGCAGGAGGTGCATCATTTGTGATCTCTACATTATCCACACGATAAACAGCACCATCACCTTGACCCCACGCAGGGAAAATCATGATCACATCAATCAGCGATACATTTAAACCCGCATCAGCTAATGTTTGCAGTGGGAAGGTATAAGTTTGCCATTCACCAGCAACTGGGCTAACACCTTCAGTGCTAGCACTTAGGTTTAGTTCAACGGCTGTCTTGCCTTCATCACTTTCAATTTTGAAAAGCCAAGGTGCATCTGGAGTAGAAGGTAATGAAGTCACTTGCATATCAAAACGCACAAAACCATCTTCTAACATAGCGCTGGCGTCATAAGGAGACGCTTCACCATTTTCATCGGTAATAAAGAGAGCACGGCTAATAAAGCCATTTACTGTAGGTTTTGCACCTACAACAAACTCAACTACATTACCACGCTCTGCATCTTCAACAAGCGCAGGTGTTGATTCACCGCAACAATCCCATGCAGGCCAGTTAGGGTTAAAACTGCTATCAAAAATAGTAAGCGGCGTTACCGTGCCATCACTTGGTGGTGTTGGAGCCGGAGCTTTGCCTTGCACAAGTGCATCGTCTAAGTTGTCGTAACCCGGGCGCACGGTTTCACAGCCTTTACCTGTGTCAGGGTCTTGTGCACATTCGTAAACACGTACATAGTCAACTTCAAAAGTTTGACCATTTTCGAATGCAGTTGCATCAACACCCAGGGCATTAACGTTTTCAGGCCAATCACCACCCACTGCGAAGTTCAGGATTAAATAAAATTCTTGATCGTAAGGAGATGCATCCCAAAAAGTCGTTAACTCTCCGGTTGTTTGATCGAAGTACTCTGAATACCAGCCTCTGTGCTTAAGTGCAATCTCATTGCCCTTCGCATCATAAAGCACTTCTGATTGGCGCTGTGTAGCATATAAATAATCATCTACGTACCAACGAATTTCCCCTTCTTGCCACTCGATAGCATAAGTATGAAAGTCATCAGCAGGATTAGAATCTTGAGCGAAGGTATAAGCTTTGCCACTGCTATCATTATTTGGCCACTCTTGGCCGTAATGTAATGTGCCGTAGATATTTGATTCTACACCGTCATCGGTTGGTACTTTTAAATTAACCGACTCAACAATGTCGATTTCACCAGAGCGAGGCCATCCACCATAAACTTCATCGGTAGGCATCATCCAAAACGCAGGCCAAGAACCTTGCCCACTAGGCAGCTTTGCGCGTACTTCAAAGCGACCATATTTAAAATCAGCTTTGTAACGAGTATTAATACGCGCAGAGGTATAAGGCTTATCAGCCCCTTCTTCCGCAGGTAACGCAACGATATTAAGAATACCGTCTGCAATAAAGGCGTTTTCTTCACTGTCGGTATAACATTGTTTTTCGTTATTACCGCCACCCGCACAGTTTATTTCGAAACTCCATTTTTTGTCATCGATAGCATCGCCATCAAAATTATCTTCCCAAACCATCACCCAGTCTGAAACAGGCTCAGTTGGGTTGACAGTATCAATTTTCGTATCTGTGGCAGAGCCGCCGCAGCCAGCTAATGTCGCTACTGAAAGCGCCATTGTAAGTTGTGTTAAGTGTGTTTTGAATCTGTTCATTGCATTGAACCCTAACATTATGTGTTTGTTAGTACTCAACTGATTTATATGAATATTATTCTAACCAGTCAATTGTAAGCGCTTACATTTAAAGGTAAATAAAAAGCCCCGTAAATGTAAGCGCTTTCATTAGACTATGATAAGGTTATTAAAACGTCAATAAAATATTAACATTTGTGGCGATTTTGTTTTTTGGACATGTTTAACGAAAATGTAGGCTATATACGGCTAAAAGAGGGGTTTAAGAGCAAAGTTAATGATAAAGAACCACCCAAGATTTTGTTAATAAGAAAAATCGATTAACAAAATCTTTGCAACAATCAATCTTCAGTAATGACTATTTCAACTGCGCTTGTGTGCGCCTGTTGATAATACAAGCTACTGGCAAGCACACGGGCAGCGGTTTTGTAGGTTTCGCTTATTTGAGCCGCGTTGTCTTTGGCAATTAAATCGCCCTGCTCCGAGCTTTCACGAATTTCAATGGCCAGTGGAATATTTGCCAGCACAGGCACACCATGACGATGTGCTAATTTTACGGCACCATCTTTACCAAATACATGATTAGGCTCACCACAATGACCACATAAGAAGTAGCTCATGTTTTCAATTAAGCCAAGCACAGGCACGTTCACTTTATTGAACATGGCAATGCCCTTTTGTGCATCGGCTAGGGCTAAATCTTGAGGCGTGGTGATGATCACCGCACCACTGGCTGGCACTTTTTGGCTCATGGTTAATTGAATATCACCCGTGCCTGGAGGCATATCAACGATGAGATAATCAAGCTCTCCCCAAGCGGTCTCGTTCATTAATTGATTAAGTGCACCTGATGCCATTGGTCCGCGCCAAACGGTTGCATCATCGCTTGGTACTAAAAAGCCAATCGATTGCGCTTTGAGGTTATGCGCCTCAAAAGGAAGTAAGTTTTTATTATCGGCTGTTTTCGGCTCAGCCCCTTGTAGGCCCAGAAGCAGTGGAATAGACGGGCCATAAATGTCGGCATCGAGAATACCCACTTTGGCACCTTCTTGCTCTAAAGCTGAGGCAAGATTCACCGCTGTAGTTGACTTTCCAACGCCCCCCTTTCCTGAAGCAACGAGCACAATATGTTTGATTTGCTTAAAACTATATGTGCTTGGTAATTTCACTTTAGCGCTAATTGACACAGGCACTGATAGTTTATCGGCGACAAATTTTTCAATGTCGTTGATTTCGCCCAAGCCTGCAAAAGGGAGGTTTAATTTGACTTGCCAGCTTTTATCGCTGTTTTGTTTAAGCTCTTCGAGCCAATCTTGCTCAATACCAATGGCAAATGCGCTACTACGATAAGCGGCTAAGGCAGCAATGATAGGTGCTTTTTCAGCCGATTTACTTGAGAATAGTTTTGACAGTCCAAACATAGCAATAAATTAGCGTTTCTTTGATGAAAAGTGCTGCGGAATTATGTAACATTCAAGGCATTAAAACCAGACAATTAGATAATATCATTGCTTTAGGTTGCATATGAGCAACTCACAATGAATTAAATAATGATATTCGAGCATATTTGCATCGAACTAATCTCAATTCGGAATGATTATGGCACAGCGAAAGATCCTGATTACTAGCGCATTACCTTATGCCAATGGCCCGACTCACTTGGGTCATTTACTAGAATATATCCAAACTGATATTTGGGCGCGTTTCCAAAAACAACAAGGTCATGAAACCTATTACGTTTGCGCGGATGATGCTCACGGCACACCAATTATGCTGAATGCGCAAAAGCAAGGGATCACGCCAGAAGAGATGGTTAAAAACGTGAGTGTTGAACGTCAACGTGACTTTGCTGATTTCAACATTGAGTTTGATAATTATCACAGCACGCACAGTGAAGAAAACCGTCATTTCAGCGAGTTAATCTACAACCGTTTAAATGAAGCAGGTCACATTAAAAAGCATACTATTTCTCAACTTTTCGACCCAGAGAAAGGTATCTTCTTACCAGATCGTTTTGTAACAGGTACTTGCCCAACGTGTAAGTCAGAAGATCAAAACGGTGACAGCTGTGATTCTTGTGGTGCAACTTACAGCCCAACTGAGCTTATTAACCCACGCTCTGTAATGTCGGGTGCTGAGCCAATTTTAAAAGATTCTGAGCATTACTTCTTCGACCTACCTGCTTTTGAAGACATGCTTAAAGAGTGGTTACACTCAGGCACGATTCAACAAGAAATGGCGAACAAGCTTGATGAATGGTTTGCAGATGGCCTACAGCAGTGGGATATCAGCCGTGACGCACCTTACTTTGGTTTTGAAATCCCAGGTGCACCGGGTAAATATTTCTACGTGTGGCTCGATGCACCAATCGGCTACATGGCAAGCTTTAAAAACCTGTGTGATAAAAAAGGGATTGATTTTGATGCATTCTGGCGCGAAGACTCAGATGCAGAGCTTTACCACTTCATTGGTAAAGATATCATCTATTTCCACAGCTTATTCTGGCCTGCAATGTTAGATGGCGCAAAATTCAGAAAGCCAACAAATGTATTTGCCCATGGTTTTGTAACTGTGAATGGCGCGAAGATGTCTAAATCAAAAGGCACTTTTGTTAAGGCGCGCACTTACCTTGATAACCTAGATCCTGAGTATCTTCGTTATTACTACGCAGCAAAACTAAACAACGGCATTACTGACCTTGATTTAAACCTTGAAGACTTTGCACTACGTGTAAACTCAGACTTAGTAGGTAAAGTGGTTAATATTGCAAGTCGTTGTGCAAGCTTCATCACCAAGAAGTTTGACGGCAAGCTTAGCAACACCGTAATGGACGAAGCGCTATTAGGTGAGTTCCAAGCGGCTTCTGCAAGCATTGCAAATCACTACGAAAACCGTGATTATAGCCGTGCAATTCGTGAAATCATGGCCCTTGCTGATAAAGCAAACCAATTCATCGACGCTAAAGCGCCATGGGTGTTAATTAAAGACGAAACAAAACAACAAGAAGCACACGATGTATGCTCACTTGGTTTAAATATGTTCCGTGTACTTATCACCTACTTAAAACCTGTTCTACCTGGTATGGCTGCAAACGTTGAAGCCTTCTTAAACGACGGTTTAACATGGCAAGGCGCGCAAACAGCGCTGGTTGGTCACGCAATTAATAAGTTCAAACCGTTAATGCAACGTGTTGAAATGGATAAAGTAAACAAAATGATTGAAGAGTCAAAAGAAAGTCTAGTTGCTGAAAAAGACAAGATTGATCCAAACAGCCCACTCGCAAAAGAACCTATCAGCCCAGAAATCGAATTTGATGATTTTGCGAAAGTTGATTTACGCGTAGCAAAAATTGCTAAAGCAGAACACGTTGAAGGCGCAGATAAGTTATTAAAACTAACTTTAGATTTAGGTGGCGAAACGCGCCAAGTATTCGCAGGTATTAAATCGGCGTATGCACCAGAAGACATCGAAGGCAAGCTAACGGTAATGGTAGCAAACCTTAAGCCTCGTAAGATGCGTTTTGGTATGTCTGAAGGCATGGTATTAGCAGCAGGCCCTGGCGGAAAAGAAATTTATATTCTTAACCCTGATGAAGGCTCAGAGCCTGGCATGCGTGTAATGTAATTACACAATTGCTAGTTAATATAAAGAACCGTTGTGTTTCAGACACAACGGTTTTTTGTATTTAATGAATGCTTTAGATTAATGTTGTTAGCTTAAGAGCTGGGGCATGCAGGATATTCAGCAAGCACTTGTGTAATTATTTGCCCAAACTGCTGGTGTTGCTGTTCGGTAATCGCAAAAGCAGCATTGTAAGCTAGGGTATCTGCAAGCTCACCTGTTATAACTTCATAAAAAGTCATCGCGGTCAGTAAGTGCCCTGCGTTTGATGCATGATTACCATCTGCGCTGTAAAAATTAAGCTCAGGTAATGCGGCGATTGCTTTGTCCCAAACTAAGCCGATTGGTGCAACACAGCTTGCCTCTTTTTCGCTAATCGACAAATGCAATTGATAAACAAGCTCCCCTTCTTTGCTATCACCTCTTTGCGGATGCTCAGGAAACAAAATAGGTGTAATTTCCAGCTCTTTTGCACTGGCAATTAATCGCTCAGCCTCACTTGTAGAATAATTAACAGAGCCAGACTGAGAATACTTTTGACCTTGAAAAATAGCATGGCTCCAATTGGCTTGCTGTAGCTTTTCAACATTGCCCGATGTGTTCACTATTTCATCTAAAAAACGACCACTGACGGTAAGCGTTGAAACTTGAGCGTTGGTTAACTCACTGGAAATAAGCTGTTCAAGCAAATCCCCTAATCTAGCACTATGGCTATTGCCATAAATAATAATTTTATAGTCAGCACTACCACTGTTATCGACAAGCTCAACACCTGTATCCGGTGTTGAGCTGTTAGTGTCATCAACTTTTGTAGATTCGTTTTTTGAGCTCGAACCACATGCAACTAGGCTAATTGAAAAGACGAGTAACAAAAGAGATCGAATTAATCTCGCACACTTATCATTTATCATACTTTACCTTTTGGCTTATTATTTTATGTCGTTAATATTGAAACATAAAATTCTAAATTACCAATTTTGTACGATTTTTATCTAGGGTGCTAAGTACAAATCATGCAAGAGTCGCTCTTTTCGAGGTAAGTAATAATCATCATAATCAAGTGACACTATGACTCTTTTAGCTTTGCCTAATAACTCACTGCGAGGCACTAGCCCAATCACTCGCGAGTCTGCACTGTGATCGCGATTATCGCCCATCGCTAGATACATATCATTTGGAATAACGACAGGTGCAAAATGCTGCATCACCGAGGGCGTTTTTGATACCTGAATAGCGTGCTGAACACCGGCAAGATTTTCAATGAGTGTTTGCTGCTCTTGCTTATCATCAGTTAATGCGTAATCAAGTGCTTTACCGTTAATGATCAATTTATTATCGACTAAAGTCACTGTATCGCCCGGCACGCCAATAACACGCTTTATCAAACGGTTATTTGCAGCCTTAGAATCAAATACAATAATATCGCCGGCTTTTGGCTCATCAGTACGCATTAGCGAAATATGACTAAATGGTACACGCAGATCATAAGCCATTTTATCCGTTAAAATACGGTCCCCTTCAACGATGGTCGGATTCATTGAACCTGTTGGCACTTCATACCAATCAGCCACTGCACTTCTAAACACACTCATCAAGCAGATAAATAAAATCAATGAGCGGTTATTTTTCCATACCTTTAAAAGCCAGTTCATATTCGTTCCTTATTTATTGTTTGTGTCATTAGGAGTCTGAGCGGTACAAATTAGTTCTTAACTAAATGTAACGAAATGCGTCAATGATAAAAATACCATACATGATGTTAAAAATATTTGACACAGCAAGCAATGAGTAGTTTACTTAACACCAAGTCAAATATTTTTTACATAGGGTGGAAGAAAATGAGCTACAAAGAAATGACAATTTGGGGCACCTTGGTGGTAACCATAGGCCTGTTAAGCTATTACATGTTAGGTATTAATTCACTACAAGCCGCGGGTGCTCTAAGCCAAGAGACCATGGTGTCTTATTTGTATAGGGTTGCCGTAGTTGCGGTGATCCTAGAGATAATTATGCAATCTGTACTTGCTGGTATTAAACACAAAGAAGCAGACTTAGGGGATGATGAGCGTGATAAGCTCATTGACCTAAAAAGCACCAAGCTTGGTCACTGGTTTTGCTCTGCAACTATCTTAATATGTGTATTTTTAGCGACGCAAATTGAGCGCGTATCTGGACGCATGCTGTTACCTGAGGTCTCAGATCTATATAATATTATGCACTTTCTTATTATTGGTTTTTTAGTCAGTGAAATTATTACTATTGCCAGCAAAGCGTATTTATATCGAAGAGACAGCTAGATGACAAAACAGCTCAGTAATACCATTCGGGAACTTCGATTTCATCACAATGAAATGACTCAGCAAGCATTGGCAGAGGCTGTTGGAGTTTCAAGGCAAACCATAGTAGCGATTGAAAAAGGTAAATACTCACCGTCGCTCGAGGTGGCTTTTAAGATTGCTCAATTGTTTGATAAAAAACTGGACGATGTGTTTTCGTATCAATAGGACCAACAAAAAAGGTTAGCCAAAGAGCTAACCTTTTTTAAATTCGTATCATTTAATTTTATGACTGCTGATTTTTGAACTGCGCTTTGGCTTGCTCAACTTCATCATCACTGATACCCACTGATTCAGCCGCTTCTTTAATAAGGTGTGGCTGCGTCATCACTAATGCCATCAATTGTTGAAGCTTTTCTGGTGGGATACCTAACTGTTGGACCAGACCCATTGCCATCATTGGGTTTTCCATAAACGCTTGAAACAGCTCACGCACTTTCTCGTCACTTACATTGTGCTCTTTGAGCATTGCAATAATAGGGTTCATATTAACCTTTACTTTTAACTACTAATAAAACCAATAATATGGGCAAATTGATGTTATTCAACTAACATCACCACTTTTCCCGAGTTTTCGTTGTTATCTAAAATACGGTGAGCCTCATTCGCTTCTTGCCAATTTAAGGTTTTATAGATATTGCAATCGAACAACCCGTTGGCCAAGTCATCATAAAAACGCGAAATAAACTGCTCTTTTAAATCACGTTTAAATTCAATTGAACGGTTACGCAAGGTTGATGCATGAAAGGAAATACGTTTGCTAAGCAGCCTTGCAAAGTCAACCTCAGCAAAGCGCGCATCTAAAAAGGCTAACATCACAATTTGGCAATCTATTGCTGCAACGGCAGCATTTTTATTTAAATAGCGTCCTGAGACAGGATCAACAATGGTATTGGCCTGTAAATTATTGGCTTTGAAGTACTCTACAAAATCAGTGGTTTTATAATTAATGGTGTGGTCTGCGCCAAGCTGTTTGGCATGTTCGCACTTTTCATCGCTACCTGCAGTTATCACTACTTGAGCACCCGCGCGTTTTGCCATTTGAATTGCCGCCCCACCGACACCACTGGCTCCCGCATGGATCAGTGCCGTTTGCCCCGCTTTGAGCTGACCAAATTGAAATAAGGCAGAAAAAGCCGTTAAATAAACTTCGCTGATAGCAGCGCCCTCTGCCATTGTCATTTCATCTGGTAACGGCATCACTTGTGCAGCATCAACGGCAACATACTCGCTGTAAGCACCGCCCGCGCATAAGGTAAAAACACGTTTATTCAGCCAGTCACCGGATACTGCACTACCTTGCTCAACAATGGTACCGGCGCATTCTAGCCCTAAAATTTCACTGTCACCTTTGGGCGCAGGATATTTACCTTGTCGCTGTAAACAATCTGCCCGATTAACGCCAATTGCTGCAACAGCAATAAGAACTTCGTTATCTTTTAGTACTGGTTTTTCTGTTTGCGCAAAATGTAACTGTGAATCTTCGTGCTTAATATAACGCATATCACCTTCTATTTAATTCGTTGCCAGATCTCAGCTTCGACTAATTTGCCATTTTCATACAAGGTGTGATGCCACAAGTCACCTTCTAGTTTGTAATCAAATGCCATGGTCTTACCAAGTAGTGAAGGTACATTACCATAGGAAAAAGTTTCGATAAATTGCTGGTCTTGCAAAACATATTTGCCGCCACCAGCATAATGAAAGTTGCCTTGCTTTTGAGTGATATAGCTAAAATGACTAGGTGTAATCAGTTTAACTGAGGATATTTCTGGCGCTTTTGCCGTCACATAGCCGTCATTGGTTGCATATTTGCCTTCAACAAATTGCCAGCTACCTAATAACGGATTGGCGCTTACCATAGACGAAATAAATAAACTCGATAATAACAGTGTGTTTTTCATAGTGAGTTCCTTAGCAATTTTTCAATAGCATACGCTAACACTATGTTCCTATTAAACAGTTATAGGTTGAGATTTTTTCATTTGAGCTCTCATCGAAGAAAAGCGCCAAGACTGCTTATAAGGATAAACATCAAGCAATTGCCCATCGTTTATCGCAGTTTGTAATTGCTGCCACATTGTGGCGGTGAAAATATCTTGATGCGCAGCATTAAAGTGATCAAACGCTCGCTTATTAGCGCTAAAAAATACTTTAAACTGGCTCGGAAATACGTCGTTTTCTGCGATATCAAAGTAGCTTTCGCTACTGAGTTCATCTAATGAATCCTCGGTTTTTGGCAGTTCTCTAAATTGACACTCTGTCATCGGGCAAATCTCATCGTAGTCATAAAACACCACTCTTCCCCAACGGGTTACACCAAAGTTTTTCATCAGCATATCACCGGGGAAAATATTAGCCCCCGCAAGCTCTTTTATTGCTTTACCGTAATCAACCATTACTTGCTGCAGTTTTCGCTCATCACAGTCGTTGATATACAAATTAAGCGGCGTCATTTTGCGCTCTACATACACATGACGCAAAATAAGTGCATTACCCGAAATCACAAGGCTGTCACCAATTTGCTGTTGCATTATTTGTATAAGCTCATCACTGAATCGGCTCAAATCGAACGCTAAATAGCGAAATTCATGGGTATCGACTAGCCGGCCAACTCGGTCGGCTTGTTTGACAAAATCGTATTTAGCCATCACCTGCTGTTTGGTAGCCGTTTTTGGCGCACTAAATTTATCCTTAATGACCTTGTACACATAATCTGAGCCTGGGGTGGTAAATACCAGCATCACCATGCCCGGCGTACCCGGCGCAAGTGTGTATTTATCGTCAACGGGGCTATTACGGGTGGTATCAACTTTATAACGATAAAACTCGGTTTTTGCGTGTTTGATAAAGCCTATAGCATTAAACAGCTCAAAACGTTGCTTATGAGGCATTAAAACACTGAGGTAATCAACATATCGGGCGGGTTGGTCAGTGTCGACCATAAAATAAGTACGCGCAAAGCCAAACAACAAGCTGAGTTGATCAGCTCCCATCATCACAGCATCAATGTGCAACCCTTTTTCACTGTTTAATAGCGCAATAGCAAATGGCATGTTATCGCCATTTTTAGCAATACAACGACCTATGATGTAGCACGCTTTATTTCTGAAAAACAATGAATTGGCGTATTCAATATAGCCATCGTTGAGAGCAAGCAGCTCATAAACTTGTGGGCATTGTTGTTTCGCTCCAGCAATCAAGGTGCGCTGTAACATGGCTACATCATCAGCAAAGTTAGCGTATTGTGAGCGAAACACATGGCGCTTTATCAAGCTACTAATCGCACTTTCAAAGCCATTTTGCAGAGAAATGCGGCTAACCAGTGAATCAAAGGGCCTTGGCCCCAGTTGATAGCGCGCTTTTAGCACAAACAAGTGCACATTGCGGATTTTTCGTGAGTCCCAAATTGCACCGAAGGTTGAATTAAAAAAGGTATGAGCAATGGGCTGGTTTTCGTGATTTTGCACCATTTCTGCGTATATTTGTTTGGCTAATAACCAAAGCGCTGGGTCGTCTACTTCGCTATAAGCAATAATTTTTACCGCTTGGCTTACCTTTTTTACTTGCCCTTCGTAAACTTGCAATCGCGATTTCATAGCCCCTTGAACTTGATGCCACTGGCGCTGTTCAAAACGACTTTGTGCACCGAGAGTTATATTTAAAAACTCTGCAAACATAGCCTCAAAGCCAGCATACACCGCACGGGCAAGCTTAGTCGCTACGACCTGATTTAACTGTTCGCTGTGTGATTTAACAGCCAAATGTGAACTTTGCTGTGGCATTATTTTTATCGCTTATGCTGATTATTTTAGTCGCCTTGTTTACACACAATAGCAAGCGCGCTTTAATTTAGGTAATTAATAAAGATAATAAATAAGATTGATCAAATGAATATTAGGCACGTCGACCTCAACCTATTAGTGTATTTAAATGTACTCATTGATGAACAAAGTGTGTCTAAAGCCGCCAATAAACTAGCTTTGACTCAACCTGCAATGAGTAATGCCCTTAAACGTTTGCGTGATTTATTTGATGATCCATTATTAGTGAGAGCCGCTGGCACAATGACGCCAACGGCAAAAGCGCTCAGTCTTAAACCAGAGATAGAATCACTGTTAAAAATGGCTGAGGAAATTACTCAGCCAAGTGAGGTATTCGACCCGAGCACCGCGAATATTACGTTTCGGATCATGGCAAACGACTATCTTGAATCAACGCTTATTGCGCCGTTTATCACTCAGCAGCTTGCAAAAAATCCGGGGCTTAATTTTGATATTTTGAGCCCAAGCGATGTTAACCTTCAAGATATGGAAAAAGGCACCATCGACCTTGCCATTAATCGCTTTAACGGCCTGCCCCGCTCATTCCACCAAGCCAGTGTGTGGCGAGACAATTACTGCTGCTTAACACACCCAGACAACCCTTACTTACAACAGCAAAACCTTGAAGGCTACCTTGCACAAGAACACATTTGGGTAAATCGGGCTGGTTGGGGCGTAGAAGCCGCAGTAACAAATAAATCAGGCAGCCAAAAACTCGGCTGGGTCGATGAGGCATTATGGCAATTAGAACAAACCCGCAATATTCGCGTATTCACCCGCCATTACATGGTTGCGAGCCTCCTTTGCCAATCACCTCAACTCATAGCCACATTGCCCCGCCGCCAAGCCATGTTGCTTGCAAAACACACTGATTTGGTAATAAGTCCAGTGCCATTTCAAATAGTTCCTATTGAAGTAAAAATGTTATGGAGCCCTTTGCTACATCACGCAAACCCGCATCAGTGGCTGCGTAGAGAGCTACTCGCCTTTGCCAGTACTGTGGCTGATCGCTAAAAACAGCATAATATTGATAAAATCAATATCAGTTATTGAAAACAACAATTTCATTAATAATGAGTGAAGGGCTAGAGTGAAGTTAAGCACATAAACAAAGAGAAAATGATTATGAAAACTTCAGCGCAATTCACTCAACAGGACGGCCTTTACATCAATGGTCAATTACACTCATTCATCGAGCAGCAGCTTTGTAAAAAAAGCGATTTAGCTTGCGAAGAAATTTACCAAACACTGGCAACCATGGTTGATGAGTTTGGTTGCCAATGTCGTAAAACCAAACATCAAGATGATGATGTTTTACAAGCAGACACACTGTTAAAAGCATATAGCACAGTACGTACTCACCCTCATTGCCATGTTGATGCACAAACAACAACTGCGGTGCTCGATGAATACTGCTGCCAAGTACCAGCTATTTTAGTGGTTGCGTTAATGGATACATTAACAGGCATGACAAGCAATGAGCCAGGTGCAGAGCACATTTATCAACGTGCAGCACAGTTAACAGGTAAACCATGTGTCTACGCAGTTAAAAGCGCCAATGCCGCTTAATATGGTTCATTATTTGAGTTACTTATTCGCGCGATGATGCTTGTTGCAAAATCACTGCAACTAAGCATCGTCGCATCGGCTACTAAGTTAGCCAAATCAAACGTCATTTCATTTGCGCTAAGCGTCTCTTCTAGGGCTTTCTCTATTTTATTCGCCGCTTCGTGCCAACCCATAAAACGTAGCATCATGACCGCGCTTAAAATACTGCTTGTTGGATTTGCACTGTCTTCCCCGGCGATGCGATTAAATGTACCATGAGTCGGTTCAAAAAAGGCCACTTCATTATTTAAGTTTGCCGCAGGCATAATACCTACCCCACCAACTTGTGCGGTTAGCATATCAGCTAAGTAATCGCCGTTTTGATTGGTTGTTACCACCACATCAAATTGCTCTGGGGTGAGCAGCGCTTGTTGAAGCATATTATCAGCAATCACTTCTTTAATGATTAAATCATCTTGTTCGTCTCGTTTGATCACCAACCAACGACCATTTTCATGCGCTTCAGCGTTGAACTCTTGCTCTGCTAGGGCAAATGCCCAACGTTTAAAGGCTCCATCGGTAAATTTAAGTACATTGCCTTTGTGCACCACCGTCAGTGATTCACTGTGCTCTTTAAGGGCAAAGTTAAGGGCGTAACGCATTAGTCGCTCTGCCGCCTCTTTCGAGCTATTTTTAATGCCAATACCGCATTGGTTATCAAAACGAAGTCGGGTGACACCCATTTCTTGGCATAAGAAATCAAGCATACGTTCGTTGTCAATACTGCCAGCCTGCCACTCAATGCCCGAGTAAACGTCTTCAGAGCTGTCGCGTATTACTGTGATTTGGGTTTTTTCAGGCTCTTTCAAAGGAGAAGGTAAATGCGGGTAACTGCGAATGGGCCGCATGTTAACGAATAAGTCCATCTCATGACGAAGAGCCACATTTAAAGAGCGAAAACCACCGCCAAGGGGGGTTGTTAGCGGCCCTTTTATGGCAATTTTATACTGTCTAACGGCATGTAGGGTTTCTTGCGGGAACCAGTCGCCGTCGTATAATGCTGCCGCTTTTTCGCCATTGAACACTTCCATCCAATGTATTTGTTTATCACCTTGATAAGCATGACTCACCGCAGCATCGACAATATCTCGCATCACCGGGCTAATATCTTGACCCACACCATCGCCTTCAATATAAGCAATAACCGGGTTATCAGGAATATGCCATTGGCCCTTACTATCAATCGTAATTTGCGCGCCGCTCGAGGGAACTGAAATATGTTGATACTGCATCATGCCTTCTCAGCAAAGAGTTTTAACAATATTAATATCAAGAAATAGCTAATTTGTCTGTGCTTACAAATAAATAGCCGCTATTCAAACAATCAATGGGTTACCTTGGTAAATTCATTTTCCATCGCATTAAATAATGAGCCAATTAACTGGGTATCCAAGGTTACAGTATCCTCTTTTAAGGCCGTATCGACAGCCACTGCTTTTACATACAGCATTTCACACTCAAACATATTAGCTGCACCTTTGAGCATATGCACATTTTTGCTGAACCCTTCTAAATCCATTTTTTTATATTGTTCTAGCATTTCTTTGTACTGTGTCTCTAACCCTTTTATATAATCATTTTTTAATGCCTGAAACTCTTTTTCAGGCAACTTTATATCTGCTAACTCATCGCATTCTAAATAACTGGCAATTTTATGACTAAAGGCATTTCTATCGATTGGTTTTGCAATCAAATCATTAAAGCCCTGCTTCATATAACGCGTCACTTCATGCTTCATAGTATTCGCTGTTAGCGCAATGATAGGCACGCTTACTCCGGTTGCTTGCATCATTTTTAAAGCTTCTTGGCCGTCCATAATCGGCATTTGAATATCGAGCAAAATAAGGTCAAAGCTGTCTTCGAGGGTCGCTTGTACTGCGTCTTTACCATTTTCAACAGTGGTCACTGTCAGCCCCATACGCTCTAGTATTCGCGCAATTAAACGTCGGTTGTCTGGGTGGTCTTCGGCAAGTAATACCCTACCCTTTAAATTCTCTGGTGCATCAAGCTTACTAAACGGTGAGGTTTCAACAAGTTTCACTTCGCTCATATCATTGAGCCAACGAGTGCTGTCTGTGGTGTACACCGACATAGTGAAAATAAACTCACTGCCAGAGCCGACATTACTTTTAACGCTGATATCCCCATCCAATTTCTGCGCAAGGCTCTTTGAAATATTAAGACCAAGCCCAGTACCACCATACTGCCTAGAAATACTCGAATCAGCTTGATAAAAAGCACTAAATAACAACTGCTGCTCTTTTTCAGTCATACCAATGCCAGTATCTTTTACACTAATTGACAACTTATCGTTGTGACAGCTCACAGTTAAGGTTATACGCCCCACTTGCGTGAACTTAAGGGCATTGGTTGTTAAGTTTAATAAGATTTGCCTTAATCGACTCGGATCGGTAATCAAGTAGTCTGGTAATGGGAACTGATAATCGACACTGAACTTTAAGCCCTTATCGCGAATTTGCTTGCCAATGAGCGACTCTATATTGGCAATCGTGGCAAACAAGTCTGTTTCGACTAAATCAATTTCGAGCTTGTTAGCTTCAATCTTCGACATATCGAGGATATCGTTAATTAATCCAAGAACATGACGGCTATTTTGCAAAATAACCCCAATTCCATGGTTGCGCTCATGGGGCTTAATATCCCCGAGCATAATGCCATCTGCATAACCAATGATTGACGTCATTGGGGTGCGAATTTCATGACTGATATTCGCTAAGAAACGGCTTTTAGCCTCATTTGCATCGCGAAGCTCTGAGGCGAGTTCTTCAAGCTCCAACGTTCTTAAATGGACTTTTTCTTCTAGATTTTTGTTGAGCTCTACGTTGTCATCGTGAAGCAGTCTAAACTTATCGGCCACAGCAAACGCAAGCAACATAGCGTCCATAGCGGTGCCTATCAAACCCAATAAATATAAATTAATGGAGGTTGCTGGCAGCAAGCCTAAATTAGTTAAATTACCTACCATATTCGGTAGCATCATGGCTATGTAAGCAAGCACAAAATATCGCGCTGGCTTAAAGCCAATAAGCATACAGCGAATACCTATGTATAAGCCTAAACATAAAGCAACGCCCGTCACTAACGTTGACCAATAAAAACCAAAGCTTGGCCATAAAATACAAAACGGTATACCCAAGGTCGCGATCACACCCACCATCAATGATAATTGCGCCAGTTTTGGAAATGTCTCTTTGAGTTTAAGCAAGTTGTTGTAAAACAGAATATTGGTTAATGGCGTGAGCGCAAAGCCAAGCCAATGAAGGTGAGGATTATAGTAACCAAATAGCTGATCCGAAATATGGAAAAAGTGGCTCCAAGCAAACACCCAAGATGCAGTAAATAATGCATAGTAAAGATGTGTCACATCACGGGAAACCAAATAAATTAATAAGTTATATAAGCCAAGCGCAATACCCACCCCAAAGCAGAGCATCATGACCATATTTTCAACGGTTATATTCTGAAAATAATCTTGGTATGGCGTTAATACTAGCTTTGCAGGGGTATAAAAGTAGTCACTTTCAAAATAGGTAATTAGCGTATAGCGCTTGCCTTTCTCAAGAGACAAACGATTACCATAGTGGAATGCAAACTGATTTGGCTCTTTACCACCCGTTACAAAGTGCTGTATGGGGGCTGTTGGATCAGTGATATCGTAAATGCGGCTTTCTATTTTTGAAACCAAGGTGTTATACGGATAGAGCACTAAATCTTCGATATCACTTTGATTTTCAATTTCAACAATTAACCAATAACTACCACCAACCGAGCTTATTCGAGATTGTGGCTTTTTGCTGGCTCGCCAAGTATCAATTTCAGCCACTGATTGCGGGAACATATTATCGTTCGCCGTAAACACATCACCGACATCATGAAGATTTTGATCAGCCACAGCATCGGTGTAGACAAACGTCTCTTGTGCATTAGCCGAGACTCTTAATAACAACAAAAACAGCAGAGTACTAAAATACAGCTTAAACCGCATTCACAAAACCCCTGTACCAGTGTGGAGATGGCAACGACTAGAATTGCAGTGAAACATCAAAGCCATAGCGACGCCCTTCCCCTTTAAAGTCTTCAAGCATGCCTAGGAACGAGCTTAAATCGAACTTTAACTGACTGTATTCAGTATCAAATAAATTTTTGCCCCATAAAGTAAATGACCAATTTTCAACATCGTATTTTAGATGCGCATTAACAATGCTAAAACCGTCTTGGCGGGCATATGGGTTCATGTTCTGGTCAAAATAAAACTCAGACTGATAATCGTAAATAATGTTGGCCGATAACGGATACGACGCCAAGCTGGTGTCGTATTTTAACCCCGCTGATACATTCCATTTAGAAGTAAATGGTAGTTGGTTATCGGTAATACTATTACCAAGTGGATCAACGTATTCTTCAAATTCAGCATGAGGGATATAGCCTACTGAAAGTAGCATGGCTAATTGTTTAGTTGCTTGGTAATAAATTTCAGTTTCAAGGCCGTAAATAGTTGAATCAGCCACATTTTCAAGTAATTGCACTGGGGGCATTTGCGGTGTTTCTGACGCTTGGTTCATAAACACTTGTTGGTCGTTATAATCATAATAAAACGCCGCCCAATTCATTCTAAGTTGCTTCCCAGGCCAGAACGACTTTAAGCCAATTTCATGGGCATTTAAGCGCTCTTTGCCATAGTTTGCCAAGATTGCTTGTTCTTCGGATGACAAAAAGCCGCCATTGTAGCCACCACTTTTACTACCATTAGCAAAACGATAATAAAGATTGCTTGTATCTGAATAGCGATAATTAACGGCAAATTGCCCGGTAAAACCGTTATCCGATTGCTCATCGGTAACACGATAAAATGGTACCAGTACCCCATCTAAGTCGTTTACATCAACCACCGCATTTAAGGTGGCGATTGAGTCATACTCAAGTGACTCATAGTCATATCTAAGACCGGCTGTAATCATCCATTTATCTGCGACAGGCACTTCAATTTGGCTAAATACAGCCAAATTTTGCATCTTGATTTCGTTATCGTAGATAAAGGTCGCGGTTAAATTTGTCGGTAAAACACCCCGGAAATCACGTAAAATATCATTTAAATTATCTTGCTCAATTGTCTCACCGGCAAAATAAATACCACTGGTGAGTGTGTAATCAGCAAGTTCGTTTAATAACCTGAATTCTTGGCTGAATAGTTGGGTATCTAACCCTAATACCCCTTCGCACAAACGAGCTGGGGAGCCATCGCAGTTAAAAGCGTGGCTTCTTTCTAAATCGTTAAAGCTCGACAGTGAAGTAAATGTACTTTGCTCGTTTAAATGCCAATTCAGTTCAGCAATAAAACCGTAGCCATCGGATTTATGAGGTGAGTCGTTATTGACGCTCACCGCAAAGAAGTCATCACTGCCATCATTAAAACCAAAGTTATCAAAACAGCGTGTTGAGCCCGCATCTGCTGGTGAACACAGCTCACCCGTTAAAGGGTTTGCGACAATACCAATACTACCAACTGGCTGGGCAATACCATCCCAATCTTCAATATGCGCTTGCAGGTAAAGATCAACGTTATCCCACTCAGACAAAAAAGACACACGGGCATTTTTTTGCTCCATGCCAGCTGTTGGCGAGTCTGCATAAGTGTTTTTTGTTGAGTATTCGTAGTCTTGATAGTTAACCGCAATTCGTAATGCACTGGAACCTGATAGTTGCTGGTTCCACATACCATCAACGCTGGTGGCATTATTGTTGGCAACGCCTAATGTCAACGAGCCATAGCTATCAAACTCAGGGCGATTTGAGCGTATAAGTATTGCACCACCGGTAGAATTACGACCAAACAAGGTACCCTGCGGGCCGCGTAAAATATCGAGCTGTTCAATATCGTACAAGTTAACAATTTGATTATTAGCAGACCCCACCGCAACGCCATCAAGATACATAGCAACAGGTGAGGTATTAGCCGTATTGTAATCAAGTAACCCCACCCCACGGATACTCACAGCGGGAGGCGTCCCTTCTGCGGCGTTTTGGGTGATTTTAACATTTGGCGCAAACAAGCCAATTTCAGTTGAATCTTTAAAATGCTGAGCTTTTAAAATTTCGCCATCCACTTGGCTTACCGCTACACTCACATCTTCAATTGCTTGCGGACGCTTTTGTGCATAAACGCTAATAACTTCCATGTCTTTTTCAGTCTCAGCTCCTTGTGCAAAAGCGCTTGCCATTACACATGCTGCCAAGCAGGTGCTCGACATCATCATAAATTTAGGATCATTCAGAAAGGGTCGCTTCATTGGCTTTTAGACCTTAAAAGAGGGAAACTTGTTAAATTGTTGTAATTTAGTGGTAAGTATAGACCAAACAATAGATTAAAGTCGCATATAAATCATGAAAATTCATGACTTATACGCATACTTATTTATAACTTTGCTCACCCTAACTTTTTTCGAATGCATGCTCTCCGCTAATTTCGCTTGGCCAACCACATATTGCCCGCGCTGTTTGCATACCGGCCATCACAGCAGCCTCAACACAGCCTGCATTAACGCCGGTTTTTATCCAGTCGCCAGTGATGCGCAAATTAACAAACTGACTGCCATCTGTAGCCAAGCGGTATTTACTCGAATCAACCACAGATAAGACATAGCGCTCACTAGGATCGACATTAACGCGCCAATATTGCTGCTCAAGAACAGGTAAAATGCTATGCGGATCACTGTAAAATACCTGCCAATCAAACTTGTTATCAATATAGGCTTCAGGCCAAAGTGGCCGCATATCTGCGCTAAACAAATTATGCATATTCAATTTTACTTCGGCTTTCATTTGCTCTGGGAATTGATGTGCACTGGCAGGTGGGTAGTTTTCGCAGCTAAATGCACTGCAAAAATAGGCAATGTTCACAGGCGTATTTTCACTTGGCCAATCTTCTTTATCGAGTAAGTTACCCATTGCCGCCCAGGTATCAAACGGCTCGACAAAGCCACTTAAAATAGGCCCTTCGTGAGCAGCATTAGTTTGCGTAAAGCCAAGTTGTGGGTCGGTTTTATTCAACCATACTTGGCAAGCCTGAGTCGCCACACTTTGCACTTTTGTTGCTTGTTGAGAAAGCGCGTAATCTACAGCTAAAAGTTCAGGGGCCACGTGTTCAAGTGAGGCAACCGATACACCTAAAATAAGTGTGTCAAAATCAATACCATGGCGAAGTGTCACTGTTGGCAATGGGGTACCAAAGTGCTCTTGATACACCTCAGGCCAATTACTCCAAAATGACTCTAAATTGATTTGATATTCTTGTAATAAGTGCGCTTGTTCAGAGCTGATTTGCTCATACAGAGGCTCACTTGGCCAGCATGGTAGCTGCTTAACATCAATGAGCGGATCATAGTCTTGGCCAACTAAACTCACCTGTTGACAAAGCTCAATTTCACTTACCAGCTGTTCACCTTGGTCAGTTTGCCCTGCAGCTAAGTTAGTTAACTGATGGAAAAACTTAAACTTAACGCCGCGCTGCTTTAAAAGTTCATAAATTGGCCCAAAAATGACATCGCCCATCCCAGCTTGCATTTTCCACATCACGCCGCCTTTATAGCAAAGACCTATACGTAACATGGCAAGGGCGGCAACGCCTGCTTCAACATTGGGTTTATTAAAGTCACCTTTAGGGTATGCGAACACCAAATCATAAAAGCCACGCACTGGCGCTGAATCGACACTGTAAGTTTTGTTAGCACCATTTTTTTCGAGCCACTGACGAAAATCGTAGCAATTAATGACACCAAAACCGTCACGATATACTTTGTCTTTAATCAATCCGGTGAGCATTGCAATCGCAAGATCGGCACAAATATAAAGTCTGCGCAGCTCTGGGTTGTCATCGAGCAAATCAATAACTTGGTCTTTAAACCAACGTTTTAACTTTCTGACGATGTACCAAATCACCAATCGATCGGCCTGTTTATCTGTATGAGTGGCCTGCTTTTCGGTGAACTGCAGCAAATGAGTTATCAATGTTCGTGGGTTCGAGGCAATTTCAGTTGCGCCTGATTCAATATCATCAATAAACTGCTTTGCGCCATTTAAATGGGTATCAATGTCTGCTTTGATTTCTTGGTACATGTGGTTGAGTAACGATTGATCCCGTGACTTTTTTGTCACTAAAGTGGTTTTAGCATCTTGCTGCTGACAAACATGCTCAATGCCTTCGGTCCATTTTTTTAGCCATGCTAATGTCATGGTGACAAAGTCCCACACTGTTATATCTAGGCTGCCATCAGCGGGGTTCCCTTCAACGGTAGGAAAATCTATCGGCCAAGTTTGCCATTCGTTATCTATAAACTCTTGTAAAGCAATAAAACTGTGTGGTTTAAATGCCTGCTGCCAAGTAGCCAATGAACAACTAGCTGGTCGATTGAGTGCGTTATACACCCCTTCTAAGGTGCGAAAGCTATTTACGTAGGCACCAAACCAAACATGTAAACCATGCTCTTCGATTCGCTGTCCAAAATGGGCGTTTCGGCCACTCGCCCCTTTACCACCAAGGCGCCACCCCTGTTGATAAATGGTAATCTCGCGCTGGCTTTGCCAATTAGCTTGCTCGGTTAAATACACTGCCGCGGTCATCGCTGCAACACCGCCACCGACAATGGTAATTTTTTCTTTTTCCATGGTTACCCCTGTACCGGTAACAGTTGTGTTGCGCCAAGCTGGTCAAAGTCCATATTGACGTAAAAGGGTAAATGAACCGCTTGTTTGCCAAGTGCAATGCCAAACATGTCATTCAGAGGAAAGCTCGCAAGGGCTTTTACATCCAAACTAAAATCATTGTGTAAAAGTTTTAATTGGTGAATTTTTTTGATTAACGATGGTGAGTGAACCACGCTTTGATAAACGGCTTTATCTCCTTGACCATCGGGAAATTGTTTAAACAAAATCTGATCCATCTGCGGATGAATAAACCCGTCTAATAATTGTTTAAGAAGTGATAAATCAATGCCTTGAATTTGCGCATCAAATAAATCTGTCACGTGTTTAGAAAAATGCGATAAGTTATCGAGTAGGTCTTCCTTCGTGCTTGCCTGCGTTTGCTCAATGGTTAATAGCTCATGCATCGCTAATTTAGAGTCTGGGTTAAACACATCAAAACATTCTAAAGAAATGCTAAAGGCGCCCGCATCACTCACAGTCGCAGGCATTTGATATTCACAGAGGTATTTATTATAACCCCAGGCTTCTCGGCCATTAATTAAAGCATAAATGTTATTGACGCTAATAAATGCCGGATACCAATATAAATGACTAATGTCACCACCTTGCATTTTTGCGACTGGGAGCCAAATAATAATATCGGTTTCTTGCATCCAGCCATGATCTGAAAAAGGTGGCGTTAACGAAGAGATTTTTTCGATATCAGTGAAGGTAAGTAAACACGTGCTCCCTAACACATTAAACGAGGTTGATTCGGTTGCTAGTAAATTTAAAGTTGCATCAACATACTGCTGCATTTTTTGCTCACACCCTGCAACAAAAAATCCGTACATTTGCGCATTGATCATTCGACAAGGTGGTTTAGCAACCGGGTTAGATAAGAAATGGCTGTAATTTGCTTGGTCCGTCATAGTTATTACTTATATTATTGTTTAGTAATGACTATAGACTAGTTTTTAATGGTTGGTGGTAACTTCTAGATGACAACTTTCTTTTAACAGTTTTTCTGTAAATTGCTGATAGCCAAACTGATTAAAATTTTCAGATAACGGATTCATAAAACCATGACCAAAGTCGGCTATTTCACAGCTCACCTTTGCTTTGCTTTTTAATGAAGCAACCACAGGCTTAATATCAAAATGCTCTTCACTGTGAGGAAAAATAAATCGACAAGGGACGTTAGCCTCAAGCTCAAGATGATATCTGACTTGGGATGGATAAAAGGCAATAATTTTTTTAATGAATGAATTTTTTAACTCTGCTTGAGCTCGCCAAACGGCAGCAGCGCCTGCACTAAATGCAATAATCGTGGTTGGCTGACGAATAGCAGCCATTTTTAAATGTACTTTTTCAAAATAACTATCATGGCCGCATTGTGTTAAGAAATGCTGGTATTGAAACTGCTCATTTATAGGGAGCTGAATTTCTCCTTGGTAAGGGTCGCAAAGACTCACCTTACCGCGAAGCTGCTGGGCAAGCAGCGATAAATGCGCTGTTTTACCAAATATATCTGACACCAAAAGGTAATTCATATGCATACTTCTTATTGTTATTTTGTGCCTAATCACAATACGCCCGTTTCTATTAAACATCCAGAAATTATTTTTGATGTTTAAAAAATAAACCTTGCGCTTAGTTAATTCTTACAGTAATCTACTTGTCTGGTTTTTAGAAACCACGCGGTTAACCCCTTACCTTGATCCAGTAATTCCCGCATATTCGTATAAATACTTGCAACTCGTTTGCTAAATGACATTTTGATGAATTTTCAAATCATCACCAAACTGTCACAAACTTAGTCAACACTGTTAGCAAGACAACAAATGTCGGTCTGTATTTTTTAAATGCCTATTAAAGCTCTACAGACACAGACAAAAGAAAGAGTGAGTTTTATTATGTCATATAAATACAACGGATCTTTGATCCAGATCGCACACCCAGTGCAATCAATCTCGGTAAATAAACAGCGTGTAATTTTTAGTGACACGCAAGGCTTAAAAAACGCCATCTTCCAAAAGGCAAGTGATGCACGCCAATTTGTGAAGTGGCTAAAAGCCAACTAAACCCTACCGATAAACGCCAGCCAATACGCTGGCGTTTTAGTTTTTCATCACCAGCCTGCATATAGCTAAATTCCTGCTACACTTATATTTTAAGCCCACAAATAGGTAGTAAAAATGCGTTTTACGTGCTCTATTTTACTATTACTTTTCTGCCTCCCCGTTGCTGCAACTAAGCAACCGAAGTCAATCGAATGGATCATGGTTGATTTTGCTCCCTACTACATCATGAATGACAAATATGAAGGAACTGGTCGTGACGAAAGTGTGATCAAATTACTAGAGCAATTTCTGCCAGAGGTTTCATTTAAACGCACTTTATTGCCGGCTAGTCGTGCCGTGCATGAACTATCAAACCCACACAACAATTACTGTATGCTGTCGTTATATCAAAGCGAGCACCGTAAGCAGCATATTCAGTTTACAGAGCACACTTCAACAGTGGGTTTATCACCCTCCATTGCCATACGTAAAGAGTTAGCCACAAAACTTAAGTTAGACGTCACAAAACCCGTGTCTTTAAAATCGTTATTAAACGAAAAACACTTGGCATTAGGGGTATCAATGAGCCGCTCGTTTGGCGCCGATATAGATAGCGTGATTAACGAAAGCCATGACGCTAATATTATCTCACGCCCCGGCAGAGATACACTCGCAAGCTTAACTTATATGCTGCATAAGAAGCGCATTGATATATTACTTGGCTACCCTAGCGAACATTACTATTTGGCGCACTCAATGGGCTTTAAAGATGAATTGACCCAACTGACACTCACCGAAGCACCGGCATTAAGCGTTGGTTATATAGGTTGTACAAATAACAAACAAGGCAAAGAAACGGTAAAACTACTAGATGAAACCCTTGAAAAAATAGCTCACACAAACGCTTTTCATGATGTTTTAGTTCGCTGGCTACCTGATAATTTACAGCCCATTTTAGAAAAAAGGTTAAAAGATAGAAACGAAAGTGCCGCTCATTGAGCGGCACTTTTAATATCCTAATCCACATAGTTATGCGAATTGGCAGTCGTATTAATGGTGCTTACTTACGCACACCTTCAATGAATAAACCGATATCAACATGGGTTGAAGCAGGGCCTAGATTGTAGTCGATACCATAGTCAGCTAGTTTAAGGCTTGTTTCACCTTCAAAACCAACACGGTATCCACCCCATGGATCTTTACCTTCACCAATTTTATCAATTTCAAAAGTAATGGTTTTAGTCACACCATTTAAGGTGAATTCACCGGTAACATCTGCTTCGTCACCGTCTTCATCAAACTTGATTGAGGTGCTTTTGAATGTTGCCGTTGGGTATTTATCAACATTTAAGAAGTCTTTTCCGCGTAAGTGCTTGTCACGCTCAGCATGGTTTGAGTCGATGCTTTTAGTATCTATCGTTACATTGATTTTAGATGCATTAGGCGCTTTATCGTCATAACTAAAATCACCTGAAAATGTATTAAAACGACCATGTAACCAGCTGTAACCTAAATGCTTAATTTTAAAAGTTACAAATGCGTGCGCACCATCTGTATCAATAACATAGTCAGCTGCATTTGCGTTAGCTGTTGAGAAAAGTGCAGCACTTAGTGCTGTGCCTAATAGTAATTTTTTCATTTTAATCATCCTTCAATGGTTTGATCATTCTAATTAAGGTTTTATCTTTATCGATAAAATGATGTTTTAGTGCCCCTAAAGCATGTAAAACAACCACAGCTATTAGCCCATACGCGGCATAAAAGTGAATTTTACCTGCAATATCTTCTTGGTTTGCGACCGACTCTGGTAATGCCGGTACAGCAAATAAATCAAATACTTCAATTGCACGGCCATCAGCCGTAGAAATTAAATAGCCTGATGTCACAATGACGACTAAAGCTAAATAAATTAGTTTATGGGCTGAGTGTGCAACTCGATTCATTGCTTTTGAACTGCCTGCAACAGGCTCAGGTTGGGTGCCTAACAAGCGCCAACCAAATCGAAACAGCAATAATGCCGCTAAGGTAATACCAACGCTTTTATGCAAGTCCAAAGAGCCTTTGTACCAAGCGTCGTAATAGGTTAGCTCAACCATATACACGCCTAAGCCAAACAAACCAAACACCCCAAGTGCCATTAACCAGTGCACTAAGATGGCCACCCAGCCATAACTTGACTTTGAATTCTTTAACATACTCATTTCCCATGAGAATCGTGAAACTAGGTACAGCTTAGCTTAGGATTGATGTAATGAAAATAGCGTAAAACGAACAGCTTCTGTGCGTATATGCACACCCAGGCAAAGGAGAAAGGTGAAAGTAGCAAGGGGAAAGTGGAAAGGAAAAAGACAGAAGGTGCTAGGTGCTAGGTGCTAGGTGCTAGGTGCTAGGTGCTAGTACTTCATCACACAAGTTCTGACTAGTTGAGGGCACCATAAGCCCTCTGAAGTTTTTCACGAGCTAATTCAACATTAAACATCCAGTTTATACTTGTTCTTTCTTTATTCCGGCTCCATTCCC
>NZ_JAKGBA010000021.1:0-54914 GCF_021532495.1 Pseudoalteromonas sp. Cn5-37
TCCGTGAAGGTGGCCGTACAGTTGGTGCTGGTGTTGTTGCAACTATCGTTGAGTAATCAACTATAGTGATGCATTAAGCATTAAGAAAAACCCGAGCTTAGTCTCGGGTTTTTTTATGGGTGAAAAAGCTATCAGCTATCAGCTGTCAGCTTTCAGACGTCAGATTAGATCGAGAGGGTTGTTTACTTCTGTGTATCACTCAGCATTCGATCAGTTTATTCTTCAGGTAGGTTGGTTTGAGCGGAGCGAAACCCAACGTAAACAGTGCTATCAGCTTTCAGACGTCAGATTAGATTGGTGGGGTTGTTTAGTGTGGTGTCTCGCTCAGCATTCGGCCTGTTCATTCTTCGGTAGGTTGGTTTGAGCGGAGCGAAACCCAACGTAAACAGTGCTATCAGCTTTCAGACGTCAGATTAGATTGGTGGAGTTGTTTTGTGTGGTATCTCACTCAGCATTCGGCCTGTTCATTCTTCGGATAGGTTGGTTTGAGCGCAGCGAAACCCAACATAATCCATGTAAACCTTTTCTTTGGTAAACCCAACCATCATAAAAAACTCCCAAGGTTATGCTTGACCTATAACCTAGAGCCTTTACCCTCGCTAACTCACACCTAGCAGTTAACCCTATTATTTCCCCTAAAACTAATTACTTACTTATATCTAAAGTCGTTTTGGTTTCATCATTTCGTCATGAAAAGTCACTTTTTTAGTAACAATGCCTTCTTAGTATGGCTGCGCTAATTATCCAAGTGCAGTTTAGTTAGCACTCAAATTCTTAAAATAACGTACTAACGGAACGTAACGATGAAAATTAATAAAATTGCTACTGCAATTGGTTTAACGTTGGCATTGTCAGCGACAGCCAATGCAGGTGTGTTACCAGACAGTCAAAAACAAAATGATTGGTATAGTGCCGCTGAAACAAAATTAACGGAAAAAGAGGCGGCGGCTCAGGCTGAGCAAACGTTTAAAGCTAAAAATGTCATTTTATTTGTTGGCGATGGTATGGGTATCTCAACGCTGACTGCATCTCGTATCATGGCGGGACAAATGGAAGGCAAGTCAGGCGAAGAAGGCTTACTAAGCTTTGAAGAATTTCCATACTCAGCGCAAATCAAAACCTATAACGTTGATGCGCAAACCCCTGACTCAGCGGGCACAATGACAGCAATTATTTCAGGTGTTAAAACCGATGTAGGTGTAATTGGTGTTAACGAAAATATCGAACGTGGCGAGTGTGCAACTGTTGCTGGTAACGAGTTAATTACCGCAACAGAACTGGCAGAAATTAAAGGTCTAGCAACAGGTGTTATCTCTACGGCGCGTATTACTCACGCAACACCGGCTGCAACCTATGCAAAATCAGCTGACCGTAACTGGGAAGACGTATCAGATATGCCGGCTGATGCTGTAGAAGCCGGTTGTGAAGATATTGCCTCACAACTTGTAAATTTTGAGAAAAACCTAGAAGCACGCTTCGTAGGGACTGACGTAGATGGTCTTGAAGTTGTGATGGGCGGTGGTCGTCGTCACTTCTTACCAAAAGACGCAACGTTTAACTCAACTGATGCAGTGAGCGAAGTAGAAGGTGACCGTACGGATGAGCGTGACCTAACGGCTGAGTGGCAAGAAATGTACCCTGATGGTAAGTACGTCATGGACCAAGCAGGCTTCGATACACTAAATGCTGACAGCAAACGTGTATTTGCATTATTTAACGAATCACACATGCAATACGAAGCAGATCGCGCTAACGATGTAGCGGGTGAACCGTCATTATCTGAAATGACAGGTAAAGCAATTGATATCTTAAAGAGCAATGAAAAAGGCTTTTTCTTAACGGTTGAATCAGGCCGTATCGACCATGGCCACCATGCGGGCAATGCTTATAACGCGTTAAACGATACCGTTGAATTTGCCAAAGCAGTGCAAACAGCAGTTGAGAACACCAACCCAGAAGAAACTCTTATTCTTGTTACTGCCGACCACAGCCATGTATTCACTATCGCGGGCTACCCAAAGCGTGGTAATCCAATCTTAGGTCAAGTAGTTGCTATTGGTAGCGAAGAGCCAAGCCTTGCGGCAGATGGTATGCCTTACACCACAGTTGGTTATGCTAATGGTTTAGGTTTTCGCGATTTAGGCGATGAAACCGACGCTGATGCATCTTATAGCGAAGCGGCATTTGCAGGCCGTGTTGATTTAACGGGTGTTGATACGACTACTCCTGGTTATCACCAAGAAGCCACTGTGCCACTAAGTTCAGAGACTCATGCAGGTGAAGATATTTCACTGCATGCAAAAGGTCCAGGTGCGCAACTAGCACAAGGCGTTGTGGAGCAAAACGTAATTTTCCACATCATTAACCAAGCTCTAGAACTAATTGAAGAATAATGGCGACGACGATGAAAAAACTAAATTTAATTTCTCTTGCTGTAGTAGTGGCATTAGCGGGTTGTTCTGATGACGATGACAACTCACCAAAAACATTAACCATTGAAAATACATTAGCTGTTGGCTCTGAGCAGTGCGTAAACGGTGGTACAGAAACCCTTACCGGTGAAGATAGCAACGATAACGGTGAGCTAGACTCAGCAGAAGTAACGGATACAAGCGTTGAATGTAATGCACCAGCAACGTCGTTAACGGCATCGCAATTAGCGCCGTTGACTGATAATGAATGGTTCAAGTCAGCACAAGTTAAAGTCGCTAGTAGCGAAGAAAACATTGCTGCCGTTGTAAAAGAGTCAGGTAAAGCGAAAAACGTGATTCTGTTTGTTGGTGACGGCATGGGTATTTCAACTGTCACAGCAGCACGTATTATGGCCGGTCAACTAGAGGGTAAGCTAGGAGAAGAACATCAACTAAGCTTTGAAACACTACCATTCTCAGGGTTTGCTAAAACCTATAATGTTGATGCGCAAACACCAGATTCTGCGGGTACGATGACAGCAATGGCATCGGGCGTAAAAACGGATGCAGGGGTTATCGGTGTTGATGAAGACATCGAACGTGGTAACTGTGCAACGGTTGCAGGTAATGAACTAGTCACAGCCACTGAGCTTGCTGAGATCGCCGGTAAGTCGACTGGTATTGTTTCGACAGCGCGTATCACTCACGCAACGCCTGCAGCAACCTATGCAAAATCGGCTGACCGTAACTGGGAAGACGTATCAGACATGCCAGAAGCGGCAGTAACCGCTGGCTGTGAAGATATTGCATCGCAGTTAGTTAACTTTGAAGCAAACCTAGAAGCACGCTACGAAGGCCTAGATGTTGATGGTTTAGAAGTTGTCATGGGCGGTGGTCGTCGTCATTTCTTACCGAAAGACGCAGCGTTTAATTCTGCTGATGCTGTTAGTTCAGTAGAAGGTGACCGTACAGATGGTCGCGACCTAACAGCTGAATGGAAAGCTAAATACCCAGCAGGTCAATATGTGATGGACCAAGCTGGTTTTGATGCAATCGATGCTGAGTCAACAGAGCGCGTATTTGGTTTATTCAATGAATCACATATGCAATACGAAGCAGATCGCGCAAATGATGTAGCTGGCGAGCCTTCACTTGCTGAAATGACAGCAAAAGCAATTGATGTTTTAGATAACAACGCCAATGGTTTCATGCTAACAGTTGAAGCTGGCCGTATTGACCACGGTCACCACGCTGGTAATGCTTACAATGCACTAAGCGATACAGTTGAGCTTTCAAAAGCAGTCCAAGTTGCTCTTGATAAAACCAGCATCGAAGACACTTTAATCATAGTAACAGCTGACCACAGCCACGTATTTACCATTGCAGGCTACCCAAAACGCGGTAACCCAATCTTAGGTAAAGTGGTACCTGTGGGTAGTGATGAACCATCACTTGCAGCAGATAACATGCCATACACAACGGTTGGTTATACCAATGGTGGCGGTTTCCGCGACTTAGGTGATGAGACTGATGCTGATGCAGGTTATAACTTTGCGCCGGTAACGGGTCGTGTTGATTTAACTGATGTTGACACAACAACACCAGGTTTCCACCAAGAAGCCGTTGTACCACTAGGCTCTGAAACACACGCAGCAGAAGATGTGGGTGTGTATGCAGTAGGCCCAGGTGCACATTTAGTAACAGGCACTAATGAGCAAAGCCTTATCTTCCATGTTATGGATTATGCCGCTGACCTTGTTAAACAAGCCGATGCTAAATTAGCACAGTAATGAGTTCTTGGGAGGCTCTGAGCCTCCCTTACTCAATTAGTTATAAAGTAAACCAGACAAAAGAGAATCCCGTGAAAGCAGTCATCTTACTTGCCTCATTACTTAGCCCACTAGCTGTTGCAGGGCAATGCGATATGAACACCGGTTTTACGCAAGCAGACTATACGGTCACAACAGATATAGTTGCTAATAAGCAGCATACTGAAAACACCTTTACCCTTTGGCGTACGCCTCACCAGGTGGCTAAGCAGAATCCACAGTTTATTGAATTATGGCAACAGTTGCGCAATCAACAAATTCGCCCAATTCGTTATTTTCAGCATGCCCAGCGTGGTATTGAGTATCAACCATCGGAAGTGCAAGGTGAACAAGATTGGAGTAGCAAATATCAGCTAGTAAGCGATAAGTTTTTAACCTCAATGACGCACCAAAAAAGCACGGGTGAAGGCTGTGAGCTAACAGAGTATTACACACAACAGCAGGGTGAGAGCAAAATAGAGCTAAGCTGGCTTGCCAATCAAAAGTTACTCAAAGCAATTCGTATTTCAACACCCACTTATAGCCGTGAAATTGCTTTAACAGCCAATCATCACAACCAGCAAAAGGTTGAGGCAGAGTTTGCGAAATGGGATAACTATCAAACGACCGATTACGCAGATATCGGTGATAATGAAAGCGATCCGTTTTTAGCTAAAATGATCAACTTAGGGTTTGTTGAGCATGGTGCAAGTGGATTTTATGATGCGCAAGGTAATCAGCTCAAAGGTGAGCATGGCCATCATCACTAATTAGTACCAACCACAAAAAAAGGCACCAAGGTGCCTTTTTTATTGTTTAATTACTTAGCTTAAACCTAAAATGCATAGTTCCAAGATAGATTTACAGTACGGCCAGTGCCTGCAAAATAGCGAGTTGCCGATGGGTTTGTTTGCCCATAATAAGTGATGTAGTACTTATCTAGCAGGTTATCGATACCTAGGCTAAATACACCATACTCAGCACTTTGATATTGCACTGATAAATCAACGGTTGTGTAGCCGTCAAATTCTTCACCAGTATTAAAGTCGCGGTCAAACACTTTATTAACTTGTAAGCGGCTAGACAAACTTGCTGGCCATTGTTGCTGCCAGTGAAGGTTTAACCGTGTCGGTGAAATATTGCTGCCGCCTAAGTCGCTCTCTACTTTATTGTCGCCATCACCGTCATATTGGCCTTCTGTATCAGCGTAACTTGCACCGAATGTTGTGCTGTTAGTTAGGTAATACTGTGCATTGGCTTCAAAACCTGAGATCTCAGTGCGTTCACGTTTTACACTGTAAATACCATCAGCATCAGCTTGTAAACGAGAGCCTAAGTCTGAGTCAGATTCAAAGTAGCTGGCTTTAATGTTGAAGCTATCGCTTGCATATTCAAAACCTAATTCGCGGTTATCAGAAATCACAGGTTCTAGGTTTAAGAAACTTTCAACCGATAAGCCAGCTTGGTTTATACCACGCAGTACACGCCCCACATCGGCCATGCTAAAGCCTTCGCTGTAGCTTGCGTAGAAACGAAGGTCATCAGTCACTTGGTAGACAACACCTAAGTTCTCTAATAATTCGTTAAAGCTTGGCTCACCGCCTTCTACAAAGCTGCTGTTGTAAGATGCTAGGGTAGTAAAGTCATCTACTTTTAATTTGCCGTACTCGTAACGAACACCGGCATTGAAAGTCCAATCTTCTAAGCCGTCATAACGTAGCTGAGCGAATGGTGCGATGTTATTAAACTTGGTTTTTGGCACCCAATGACGACCTGTTTGCGCAAGCTCTTGGTATGTTTCGTCAGAAAGTAAATCGATACCGGTCGCAATATCAAACTGGCTGCTTAATAGGTTATCTTTATTATAAGTAACGCGACTTCCAAACTTTTGTGACTTGTTTTGAGATTGGTCGTAAAGGTTTTCACCAAATTCAGGATCTTGGAAAGTGCCAAATGTACCGCCGCCATACATTGCCGCAAAATCTTGCGTGAATAACTGAACTGCAAGGTTGCCGCCAGCGATATTCGTGTGGTTGTAATCAAGGGTGAAAGTTGTTACACGGTTGCGTGGTGCATCACCTTCTATATCGCCTTTTTCAGCTGATGTGGCAAGGCCTGTTGTTGGGTCACCATTAATAGCAACAAAATCTTCATTACCCTCAATTTTGTAGTGATTCAGCATCGCTTGAATACTTTGTTCATTATCAAGCTGATATTTAACTTTTAAAAATAGGTCTAGGCTGGTTGAGTCTTGCGTATCACCTTGTGTGCCATCTAACCCAACAAAGTCTCCGTTACCATCGCGATACATACCTGTACTACGAGCCGATACACCACCAATAAAGCTAATATCATCTAGCTGTTGGCTGAATAAGTAGCTGGCTTTATAGCTTTGGCTGTCGCTGCCACCGTCTGTCGGAGTGCTAAACCCCGCGCTCATTTGGTGATTAAAATCGCCTGCTGATTTTGTGATGATATTAATAATACCGCCGCTTGCGCCCATGCCTTGGATTGCATTAGCACCACTGATCACTTCGATGCGTTCGATCATAGCAGGATCAATTGTATTGCCGTCACGAGAACCATTACGCAACGGGTTCGACTGAGGTACACCATCAATCATGTATAGCGGTTCACGGCCACGTAGTGTTTCACCTGCACTGGTCATTTTTTGACGACTTGGTGAAAAGCTCGGTAATAAATTACCTAAAATTTGCGATAGATCTTGAGTGTGAGCAAGTTGCTCAGCAATGTCTTCACTGGTAATAACGCTGATAGTTGCAGGTACAGTACTAACAGGTGCAGTACTACGCGTTGTAGAAACAGTAATACGCTCAATATCTTGAGCCTGATTTGCTAACGCAGCGATAGGAGTAAGTAAAAAAGGAAGCGCAAATTTCATTGACATCATTAAATCGCTATATAATTGTTATTAAAAATTGTTCGTATTTATACATGTGTTTATTGCCGCAATCAATATTGTGTAAAGGCTATAAAAACTTGGTTTACTTTGGTTTTTCTGTAAGTGACTGATAATGATTATTTAATTTTTCTAAACGGTTATTTAATTAATTTAAAAATAATTGGCAAAAAAGCCGCTTGTTGATTACCGTTAATGAAGGAGGAACAGCCATGACAAAAATAAATACAAAACACCCAGCGGGTACTTTCTGTTGGGCCGAGTTATGCGCAAAAGACTGGCAAGCTGCAAAGCAATTTTACACGCAACTTTTTGACTGGGGTTTTGATGATCAGCCAATAGGTGAAGACATGTATTACACCATGCTGCAAAAGCAAGGTGATGATATTGCCGCTATGTATCAACTGCCAGCAAGTATGAGTGAGATGCCAACCCATTGGTTATTATATATTGCTGTTGATGACGTTGACCAAAGCACTGAGCTGGCAAAATCATTGGGGGCAACGGTTTTGGCAGGGCCACATGATGTCATGACAGCGGGTCGCATGGTGATGCTGCAAGAACCTGGCGGCGCAACATTTGCCTTGTGGCAAGCGGGTGAGCATATCGGGGCTAAAAGAGTGCAAGAGCTTAACCTACCTTATTGGTTTGAGCTTGTGTCGAAAGACATGCAAAAAAGTCGCGACTTTTATTGTCAGTTATTCGGATGGCAGTTTGAGGTGAAACCCATGGAAGGTATGGACTACACCTTATTCACTATTGATGAGCAACCGATAGCAGGCATGCTCGAAATGACCGATGAATGGCCAGATGATATTCCACCGCATTGGATGCCGTATTTTGCGGTAGCAGATTGCGATCAGGCGGTTGCCAAAGCAACGCAGCTTAATGGCGCTATTTGTGTGCCAGCAACAGACATTCCAGATGTTGGACGTTTTAGTGTGATTACCGACCCACAAGGGGCCGTTTTTTCTATTCTTAAGTCAACCATTGATGAATTAACTTAAGCTCTTGGTTTTTGCCAATCTGTCCCAAAGTATACACCTAAGCCTCATCAAGATGCAGAAACTCGCACCTTGAGGTGGTTTAGGTATAAATCCCCCAACTAAGGAGCAGATTGATGACTAAGCATGTGGTGGTTACAGGGGCCAATAAAGGGATTGGTCTTAATTTATGTAAACAATATTCAGCCAAAGGTTACCGTGTTACCGCGGTGGTTCGCACCCCAAGCGAAGAACTTCAAGCACTCGATGTGAAAATTATTAGCGACATTGATGTGGCTGATGCCGATGACGTTGCAACACTTGCCAATTACTTACACGGCGACAAAATTGATATTTTGGTTAATAACGCCGGTATTTTTCACAACGAAACATTCGCTGATATGGACTTTGCTGCCATCGAAAAGCAAATTAGCGTGAACAGTATCGCGCCTATTCGTATTACGCATGCATTACAGCAAAGTTTAGGCATTGATGCTAAAGTGGCGATGATCACATCGCGCATGGGCTCAATTGCTGATAACGGCTCGGGCGGTTACATTGGTTATCGCATGTCAAAGGCGGCCCTTAATGCCGCGAGTGTTAGTTTAGCCTATGAGTTAAAAGATAAAAAAATTGCTGTTGGCTTATTTCACCCAGGCTTTGTACAAACGCAAATGGTTAATTTTGCTGGCGATATCAGCCCTGAAACTGCAGCAGAGCGTCTCATCAAACGTATTGATGAACTAAACCTAAGCAACACAGGTGGGTTTTGGCATTCAAATGGTGAAACGCTACCTTGGTAATACTTTTTTCACTGTTTTTATAACTCGGTTAGTTAGTAGCTAAAAAGCTGCTAACTGCTGATAAGTTTCGCTAATTTTTGAACTTATAGTTTGCTATACTCGTACAATTAAAAGTCATTTTGATGTAGAGAACAGCACATGGAATTAGAGCAAAATAGCGAATTAACCCTTCCTCTTTTTTATTTCGATGAAAACCTTCATAGCCGCGATATTGAATCTCCAGATCTATTATTACATGTAACGTTAAGCGAAGAGTTACTCGCGCAGCTTTGTCAAAACCCAGCTGCTGATAGCAGTGTCGCTATTGCTATTAATGAATATCGTCTTGAAGCGTTAAATGATGATTATCAAGTATTGATTAATAGTGAGCACGACGCGCAGTTAACTTTAGTTCGCGGGCCATTATTGAGCGCAATGCTTAGCTGTGACAATGATCAAACTTTTGTGTCGCCGCAAGTAGATATGATGCCAACCTTCGATTTAGGTGATGACGTTGAAGATATCGAGGAGGAAGGATGAGAAAAACCCTCACGACCGTATTCGGCCTTATTCTTTTAAGTGGCTGTGCATATTTAGGCGCTGCTCATTACGATGAATTGTTTGGTGAAGAGCAACCTAGAGAGCGTGTTGTTGCTGCATCAACACTTGAAGGCGCCGAGTTTTTAAGTGACGTAAAACCTATTCTTGACACTCGTTGTGTGGTTTGTCACGGCTGTTATGATGCACCTTGTCAGCTTAAGTTATCTTCTGTGGAAGGAATTGACCGAGGTTTAAGTAAAGAGCGTGTCTATGATGGCACACGTTTGCTTGCACAAGAGCCAAGTCGTTTACTATTTGATGCTACAACCACAGCTCAGTGGCGTGAAAAAGGCTTTACGCCAGTGCTTAACGAGCGAGTACAAACCGAAGAAGCGAACCTAGCGGGTAGCGTGCTTTATAACTCTTTGGTGCTTAAGCAAAGCAGCCCTCTGCCTAAGCAAGCTATTTTAGGCGATGAGTTTGATTTTTCACTCGATCGTGAACAAACATGCACCACAATGAATGAGTTTGATTCATTTGCTAAAGATAATCCACACAGTGGTATGCCATATGGTTTACCGGGGATCTCAAGCGAAGAGTTTCAGCACCTTGCTAAATGGCTCAGAAAAGGCGGATATCTTGCTCATATTGAGCCCCCTGAAAAAGGCGTACTTAAGCAAGTGGAGCGCTGGGAAGCTTTCTTAAATCAAGATGGTTTAAAGCATCAACTAGCTGCTCGTTATATTTACGAGCACTGGTACTTAGCGCATATTTATTTTCCTGAGCATGGCGATAAACACAGCTACTTTAAACTAGTTCGCTCTTCGACTCCGCCGGGAGAAGAGATCAAGCATATTAGCACGCGTCGCCCTTATGAAGACCCTAAAGTTGAACGAGTTTACTATCGTTTAATGCATGACCGCTCGACTATTTTAGCTAAAACACATTTACCTTTAGCATTAAATGATGAAAAACTTGCCCGCTTACATTCGCAATTTATTGAAGCTGATTATCAAGTAAATAAATTGCCAAGCTATAAGCCTGAAGTAGCATCAAATCCGTTTAAAGCTTTTGCAGCAATTCCAGTAAACTCGCGTTATCAATTTATGCTTGATGAAGCAGAGCTGATAATCATGGGCTTTATTAAAGGTCCTGTTTGTCGTGGTCAAATCGCGTTAAACGTGATTAACGATCAGTTTTGGGTTGGTTTTGCTAAGCCTGAAATGGCGGCGACACCTAAAGTCGGTGAAATGTTGTTACAACATGAAGATGCGCTAGCTTTACCAGCAGAAGAAGAAAGTAACGCTTTACCGATTTCTAGTTGGGTAAAGTACTCAAAACGCCAAAACAAATACTTATCAGCAAAAGTTGCACTGGCAAATAAGATGTTTGAGAACGGTCAGCACCTTACCACCGATTTACTTTGGCAAGGTGATGGTCATAACCAAAATGCAGCGCTGACGGTGTTCCGTCATTTCGATAGTGCAACGGTTGTAAAAGGTTGGATAGGCCAGCAACCAAAGACTGCTTGGATACTCGATTATGCCTTATTTGAGCGTATTCATTACCTGCTGGTGGCGGGGTTTGATGTGTACGGCAATATAGGTCATCAGCTTTTAACTCGTTTGTATATGGACTTTTTACGCTTAGAAGGCGAAGCGAATTATCTGGCGTTATTACCAGAAGCTAAACGCAAAGAAGTTAAAGCTCAGTGGTATCGTAAATCGCCACCTAGTTTAACCAGTTTCTTTGAAGATGAACTGTCATTTAGTCAACCTACTGGCATTGAATTCAAAACAGCAGATCAGCAGTCTGAGCTGTATAACATGCTTAAAGAGAAGCTCAAACCAATTTTGAGTCCTCGTTATGACTACACCAAAGTGCCAGAACCGCTTGCACAAATAAATGATTTGCCTGTCAAAGCAATTAATCTACTGCCGCAAATTTCGTTTGTGTTAGTCAAAGAGGGCGATGAACAGCACAAAGCCTATACTCTTATTCATCACAATGCTCATTACAATATTTCGAGTTTATTGAATGAAGAAGGGCAGCGAGCTTATGACGAAGATACTGTAACAATTGTACCGGGGTTTATTGGTGATTACCCAGAAGCAATTTGGTATCTACATAACGAACAACAGGTTGCTGCATTTGCAGCTGGGCTTGCTAAAGTGACTGATGAGTCGGCATATAGAGACCTGAAAAGCGAATTTGCGATTCGTCGAACGCACCCTCAGTTTTGGCAATACAGCGATATTTTGCATCGTGTAGCTAAAGAGTACCGAGGTGTCGAATTTGGGTTATTTGATTATAACCGCCTCGAAAATAGGTAACCTTTAAGTGCTTGCTTTGTTTGTTGATAAAGCCCACTTAATAGTGGGCTTTACTGCTTAATTTAGACTAGAATAAAATAAAAAAGATCAGAGAAATGCATGTTAAACCTAGTTATTGATATCCGTAAAAGATATCGCTGGGGGTTATTAGCGATAGCGCTTCTAATATCCTTGTCAGCGGCCTTGATTCAATCTTTGTTGTATATCCAAAAGGGTGATGCCGAGGTGATCAATATTGCTGGCAAGCAACGAATGCTCTCTCAAAAGATTGCTTTGCATGGTAACGCATTAATTTATGACAAGTCTCTGCCTGTAAAGCAACAGCATCGCAAGCTGCTACAAGACACCGTTGAGCAGTTTATTGCAGGTCACCAGTTTTTGGTTGCTCGCGATGGTCCAAATACGTTTCGTCATTTAAATCAGGAGTTAGAGGCACATTACTTTGCCGCTCCAATTAATCTTGATGCGCGTGTTAAACGTTATGTTAGCAAAGCACAGAAGTTATTAAATAGCCGTGACGACTACACAGATTTTGACGGGCCAGTTTTCGAAACTCAACAAGTTGAAGTCTTATTAAATGAATTAGATGTAGCTGTTGAGTTGCTTGAGCAAGAGTCTGTAAAAAAAGTCACATTTATTGCAACAGTTGAATTAATATTTTGGTTAACGGCTTTGCTGTTGTTATTGATTGAACTATTTTTTGTCTTTAAGCCAATGGAATCATTAATCGCTAAAACAATTAATAAGTATCAAACTCAAAAAGAATATGCGGAGCAAATAAGCAAAAATAAAGAGCGCTTTATAGCTCGCGCAAGTCATGAATTTCGAACACCAATACAAGGCCTTACAGCCTCTATTGAAGCGCTTGATATCAATGAACAACAGCTCGCAACTAAAAAACAAGCTGTTTATTGTGTGAATAGATTAGTCGCAATGTTAGATGAACTTGTTGATTTACAACAGCTCACAACAGGAAATTGGCAATTAAACCCGAGTCGTGGAAATTTAAAGTCGACTCTAAAACACGCGATCACCCCATTTGAATATGTTTGCGACGAAAAGAATATTCTGCTTAGTATCGATATTCCAGAATCTCTTAACAAAGATGTACTCACTGATCATGCTCGTTTACAGCAAGTTTTGGCTGAACTCATCAACAATGCAGTAAAGTTTACTGCTGAACAAGGTCGAATTGCGATCACAGCAAGAAGCCAAGGCGAACAAAACTATATTATTGAAGTGCAAGATAACGGCAAAGGGTTTGAAAAGCCACCGACCGATATACTCAGCTTGGAAAATGATAGCGAGCAACATTTTCAAGGCCTTAAAACTGGTTTGTTGAGGGTGGTGCATATTGTTAAAGCTTTGCAGGGGAATATTGAGTTTTTAAGTGCTCAACCGCAAGGTGTTAAAGTAGTGCTCAGCTTAGAGTTAAGTAATGCCGCTGGTGATGACGCTGAGGTTTTATTACCCAATAAGTTACACTGCTTAATTGTGGAAGATAATCAGTTGAATGCCACTATATTAGGTCGTATTTTAGGGCAGTTAAATTACAGCTTTGATATCGCTGAAAATGGCTTAATCGCCACAGATAAAGCGTCAGATAAGCAGTATGATTTAATCTTTATGGATTTGAATATGCCAGTTATGGATGGCTTTAAAGCGATTGATATTATTCGTAATGAGCAGGGGCAACAGGTGCCAATTTTGGTGGTGACGGCCAATACATCAAATGATGATTTACAACGTGTGTATGAACTTGGGGCTAACCTACATGTATACAAACCGATCTCGCTAGATTCAGTGCAAAAAGCTCTCAGTATTTTATTTACCGAGAGCTCACAGGGATAACCAAAGCGTTAAATTAGTTTGTTACTTTGATGTCGCCAACCCCTACTTCAACGTCAATATCATGCAGTCCATTGCCTCGGTAGCTTGAGTGAGAGCTAACGACTTTGCGGCTGGTGTTAGCCTCTTTTTTCAAGCCGCGAATCTTGGTGTCGCCCACACCGGTATCCAGTTCAATGCGTCTGTAATCGTCAAGCGCACTATCAATTCTTACTGCGCCCACACCAAGCTCAATCTCAACTGAATTACTTGCGTCGTTAATTTCAATATCACCTACACCTAGCTCAACATCAATTGCCATTGATTTAGGCATTTTTACATACCAGTTTTGTTGAATGTCATCGTTATCTAATTTTAAGCTAAGTGAGCTGGCACTTTGCGAGTGGCTTAATTCGATATCAGATAAGTCAACATCAGAGCTGAACCAGCTATTGTCATTTTTTGGTTCAATGCGAACCGTAACCACGACTTCACTGCCGTCATAACTTTCGACTTCTAAGCTGCCCACCGGAAAATCAATATCAAGCTGGCTTGCGCCATTCACTGTAAAGTTATGATTTAGCTCACGTGAGTCTTTTGCCATTGCGTATGTTGTTGTAAGTGCTAGGCCTATTGCTGCTACACAAAGTAATTTTTTCATTGTCTGATTCCTGTTAATGACCTTTTATACCTTAGTCGCAGCCGTGTTCAAAAAAGGTTTAAACGATTTTTAATTTTTTATCGAATGCGGTAACGTCAAGCTAACGGTAACTTAGAATGAGGATTCAAAGTGCAACAAGTGCAGTTGGTTAATGTTCGAGCCAGCCTGAAGGGCCAAGGCAATGACGTTTATTATTTAGATGAGCTCAATATCAATGTATCGCCATTGCAGCAATGGGTTTTACTTGGCGCTAATGGGGCGGGTAAATCGGCTGTGGCCGCTGCCATTGCTGGTTTTGCGAAAATAGAGCAAGGCCAGTATGAGAATAGCTTTGAGCGTATAGCATTGGTATCGCCAGACAGCCAAAAGCAGCTCCTCGCGGCCGAGTTAACTAAAGATCAAGATGATATTATTGAGGGTGTTACGGCTACGAGTACAGTTTATGAGCTGATTATTGCAGGTCGAGACGAGCAACAGCTTGATAGTGATTTGCTACAGCAATTAATAAGCCTATTTGATTTTAGTGACAAACTTAGCAAGGCATTTCGCGATTTATCGACCGGCGAAACCCGCAAACTAATGCTGATTCAAGCCATAATCGGTCGACCAGATTTACTTGTGCTTGATGAGCCTTTTGATGGTTTAGATGTTACGGCAATGGCTGAACTTAATCAGCTACTCACTGAGCTTAGTAAAACAACGACCCTTATTTTTGTGTTCAATCGCTTAACTGAGATCCCTGACTTTGTGGATCATTACGCCTACGTTAAAGAGGGTCATGTGGCTCAGCAATTAGCAAAGCCTACAGCCGAGCAGCGCGATGATTTACTTAAGCTATTGCACCTTACTCATACTCAGCTACAAATACCTGAGGCAGATATTGACCATCAAGCGCCTCCGCTCACAGACTCTATGCTGGTAAGATTAAACAACGCATCAGTCAGTTATGGCGGCGAGGCTATATTTGAAAAACTAAACTGGCAAATTAACCAAGGCGAACATTGGCAGTTAACAGGTAAAAATGGCTCAGGTAAAACCTGTTTGCTGAACCTTATCACGGGTGATAACCCGCAGTGTTACAACAACGATATCAAGGTGTTTGGCTACCAGCGCGGCAGCGGTGAGAGTATTTGGCAAATTAAACAACACATTGGTTATATCTCTAACGCGCTGCATATGGATTATCGAGTGAGTATCACCGCACTCAATACGGTTGTTTCGGGCTTTTATGACAGCATTGGTCTTTACCAAAAAGCCACTGATAAGCAACTTGCCATTGCCAAAAAGTGGTTAGCGTTATTAGGTTTAAGTGATAAACAAAGCAGTTCATTCAGCCAACTGTCTTTTGGTGATCAGCGCTTATTGTTGATTGCTCGGGCTATGGTTAAACACCCTAACTTATTGATTCTTGATGAGCCTTGCTTAGGTCTTGATGAAGCGAATAGGCAGCGCGTGTTATTACTAATAGAAAAAATCTGTGCTGCAGGCACCAGCACCGTGGTGTATGTTAATCACCACGCGAGTGACAAAATAGTCGGTATCAACAATTATTTAGAGATGGCTGATTTCACAAAAAAAGCGCCATAAGGCGCTTTTTAAACGATTGAAATCATTTAGATACGGGTAACGGTAAAACCCTTATCTGTTAATTGCTTCAATAAGCCGTGTTGCTCTGGTAAGTGCAAAGCGCCCACTGCAATGAACAGCTTTTCTTTACCGATGCGAGTAGATAGTTGATTAACCCAATCGTTGTTACGGTCTATCAACATCACTTGCTCGCTTAGCTGACCATACTGAGAGTCATCAAAGCTTTCGTTATAAAACTGTGTAAGTGTTTTCATGTCTCCTGATTTCCAAGCCTTGATCAGGCCAAAAAAGTAGGTGTCTACATCTGCAAGTTGGTCGAACGTTTCTTCGATCATTTTGTCATTCATGATTGCTAAGTGCTCAAACATTTCCATTTGTCGTTCAAGAGTTTCTAGCTCACCAACAGAAATTTTATGTTCTTGAGCATAAGCAAGTACTTGCTTGTCTATGCCGTATTGATCTGAAAAACCAACGCTTTGGAACTCCATTTGCATCATGGTGACCATCACCGCCCACGGTGCTAAGTTCTTAAACATCGCAATATCAATTGATTTATCCGCAAAGTACTTTTGCAGTTTTGCATAGTTTTCTGGTGATAATTCTGATTGTAAGGTTTTGCCATTTTTCAGCATCATAAATGGTAATGAGCGACGCTGCATTTCCATCGGTGAAATAGCGCTGATATCCACCTCAACAATGACTTTATCTGAGTTATCGAGTGCTTTTTTTACCTTGCTCGGTAAGCCTTTCATGCTGTTGTCACCCACATGTACGGTACCAAATAAATATGAAGCAACGCCGTTCTTTTCTACTTTCCATAATCCCGGCTCGGCAAGTGCATGTTGGCTAAAACCAAGCAGTAGCACCATAAAAAACAGGGCATTTATACGTTGGACGAATTTCATAACTTTCCTTTTCATTACGTGGTTATTTTCAATACTAAACTAATTTTTTAAAGAGGCGTTAAATTAAATCGGCTTTAAGCAGAAAAAATTACATTTAATTGCCAAAAATTAATCAATCATAGAATGGCAGATAAAGAGGTATGAAATTTCAATATTTAGCAAATAGCGAAAAATAAATCTTATTAATGGTGAGGTTTAGATATTTATTTCTATAAAGTCGTTTTTTTGCTTGTTTTTTGAATTGAATTTTATGTTGACTTAACGCCCCCAGCGCGGTACTAATAGAAAAAGACAGCGGGATGGCTAGATTTCCGCTACAAATGAACAGAATTTGGTTACAGATAAATGCTTACAAACAAACTTTCTCTAATTCTAATTAACGTCGTGGTGATTATTATTACCGCGGGGGCTAGTTAGTGCTTAGAGAAAAGTGAAGCATTTAAAAAGCCCCCCGCACTTAACAGTCCGGGGGGCTTTTTTGTTTTAAGGTTTGAGTCGCAGCAAATACACAATGTCACTGAGGAATGAGGATTTACGATGACAGGCGCAGAGTTAACAATCGATTTATTAGCCAAACATGGCGTTAAGGATGTTTTTGGTTACCCAGGCGGTGCCATCATGCCTATTTACGACGCCTTGTACGGTGCGCCAGTCAAACATTATTTGACGCGTCATGAGCAAGGAGCGGGTTTTGCAGCAGTGGGGTTTGCCCGCAGCACAGGTAAGTTAGGTGTGTGTTTTGCAACATCAGGCCCTGGTGCAACCAACTTAATAACCGCTCTTGCTGATGCAATGATGGATTCAGTGCCGTTACTTGCCATCACAGGGCAAGTACCTACCGCCGCAATAGGCTCCGACGCCTTTCAGGAAGTGGACGTGTTAGGTATGTCGTTATCATGTACTAAACATAGTTACATGGTTGAAAGAGCAGAAGATTTAGCCGAAATCCTACAAGAAGCCATCCACTTAGCGCAAAGCGGCCGCCCAGGTCCTGTGTTAGTTGATATCCCGAAAGACATCCAAATGGCACAAGTGCCATTCCACCCTTGGTTAGCTGCCGAAGATCATTTACCAAAATTAGACCCTAACCAAGTTGCAATAGCTAATCAAATCTTAAGTGAAGCTCAGCGCCCTGTGGCGTATATCGGTGGTGGTGTACAAGCTGCTGATGCACAAAACGAGCTTATGCAGTTTTTAGAAAAAACACATATGCCTGCGGTATCAACGTTGAAAGCGTTAGGCAGTGTATTACCTGATTATGAATATGATTTGGGTATGCTAGGTATGCATGGCGGTAAAGCAGCTAACTTAGCAGTGCAAGAGTGTGATGTTTTGGTTTGTATCGGTGCCCGTTTTGACGACCGTGTTACTGGCAATTTAAGCAAGTTTGCCGCAAAAGCAAAAGTGATACACCTTGATATCGACGCAGCAGAGGTTGGTAAGCGTAAGCCTGCAAAAGCGTCATTAGTCGCAGATTTAAAAACGTCATTACCGCAACTTGATTGTTTTGTAACACCTGATGAATGGTTAACGCATATCGAAAGCATGATGAAAGAGCATGCATGGCGTTATGACTATCCAGGCGAGAAAGTATTTGCCCCATATTTATTAAACCAACTAAGCCAAAAAATGCCAGCAACGGGTGTTGTGTGCTGTGATGTGGGTCAGCACCAAATGTGGGTGGCGCAGCACATGAAGTTTAGCCACCCAAGCAATCATTTAAGTAGTGGTGGTGCAGGTACCATGGGCTTTGGTTTACCGGCCGCTATCGGCGCTCAAGTTGCTCGTCCAAATGATTTTGTGATCACGGTGTCGGGTGATGGCTCAATCATGATGAACATTCAAGAACTGGCTACAATTCGCCGTAACAATCTGCCAGTTAAAATTCTAATCTTAGATAACCAGCGCTTAGGCATGGTACGTCAATGGCAGCAGCTATTTTTTGAAGGTCGTTATTCTGAAACAAACCTTTCAGATAATCCTGATTTCGTGCAGTTAGCAGCGGTGTTTGGCATTCCAGGTCAAACCATCACTAAAGCAGATGAAGTCGATGCTGCGGTTGATGCGTTAGTTAATAGTGAAGGTCCATACATTCTGCATGCCTGTATTGATGATAAAGAAAATGTATGGCCGCTTGTACCACCGGGTGCAGCTAATGATGAAATGATGACGGAGACAGTAAAATGAAACACACCCTAACGATTGCACTAAAGAATCAAAGTGTCGCTGTAGAGCGCTTTTTACGCGTTGCACGTCATCGCGGCTTTGACCTAACAACCATGAATTTAGAAATGGCTGATGAAGCGTTTCACGTCACCATGACGGTAGACAGCGATAAGCCAATTTATCTACTAACATCACAATTGAATAAATTGGTTGATGTTAAACACGTTAATGTTGAAAACCAATTTCAACAACAAGCAATCTAGTAAAAAATCAACAGGTAACTAGAGCAGTCAGAGTGATGCTTTAGTGAGAAATAAATTAGGAATGAGGAAGTCAGTGGCATGCCACTGCAACAACTGAGGTAATTATGGCTAAATTAAGAAGTGCAACAACAACAGAAGGTCGCAAACGTGCAGGGGCGCGTGCTTTGTGGCGTGCAACAGGGATGACAGATAAAGACTTCGGTAAGCCAATTATCGCTGTTGTTAACTCATATACTCAGTTTGTACCGGGTCATGTTCACCTTAACCAACTTAGTGAGCTGATGGCTGAAACCATCACCGAAGCCGGTGGTGTACCAAAAGAATTTAATACTATTGCGATCGACGATGGTATCGCAATGGGTCACGGCGGCATGCTGTATTCACTACCATCGCGTGACTTAATTGCTGACTCAGTGGAATACATGGTTAATGCACACTGTGCTGATGCCATGATCTGTATTTCTAACTGCGACAAAATCACCCCAGGGATGATGCTAGCTGCACTGCGTTTAAATATTCCGGTTATTTTCGTATCAGGTGGTCCAATGGAAGCGGGTAAAACACGCCTTGCTGATATCGACATTAAACTTGATTTAGTGGATGCCATGGTGAAAGGCGCTGATACCACAGTAAGCGATGAAGACTCTGAAAAAGTAGAGCGCTCTGCGTGTCCTACTTGTGGTTCGTGTTCGGGTATGTTTACTGCCAACTCAATGAACTGCTTATTAGAAGCGATTGGTTTAGCGCTGCCGGGTAACGGTACCACACTTGCTACGCATAAAGACCGTAAACAACTTTACGTTGAAGCAGGTGCGCGCATTGTTGATTTATGCCGTGAGTATTATCAAAAAGATAATGCAGCAGTATTACCACGTGCTATTGCTAATCGCACTGCCTTTATGAATGCAATGGTAGTTGATATTGCTATGGGTGGTTCATCAAATACGGTTTTACACTTATTAGCTGCCGCGCAAGAAGCGGGTGTCGATTTTGACATGTCGCACATCGATGAGCTTTCCCGTAAAACTCCTTTCCTTTGTAAAGTGGCACCCGCAACCAATAAATATCACATTGAAGATGTGCATCGCGCTGGTGGCATGATGGCAATTATCCGTGAGTTAGGTAAAGCAGGCCTTGTTGATTTATCTGTTGATCACGTTGCAGGCCACAGTATGGCTGAAATGGTGGCTAAATGGGATGCCACCGATCCTAATAATGAAGTAGCGCAAAAATTCTATAAAGCAGGCCCTGCAGGTATCCGCACTACAAAAGCAATGAGCCAAGAATGCCGCTGGCCAGAACTTGATAATGACCGTGAAAACGGCTGTATCCGCAGTGTTGAAAATGCCTTTCGTCAAGATGGTGGCTTAGCTGTACTATCAGGTAACTTAGCCCTTGATGGCTGTATTGTTAAAAGTGCCGGCGTAGTTGAAGAAATGCTGCATTTTGAAGGCCCTGCGGTTGTATACGAATCACAAGATGATTCGGTAGAGGGTATTCTTAACGGCGAAGTGAAAGCCGGTGACGTTGTTGTAATTCGTTACGAAGGACCAAAAGGCGGCCCAGGCATGCAAGAAATGCTGTATCCAACGAGTTACTTAAAATCAATGGGCTTAGGTGAAAAGTGTGCGCTTATCACCGATGGTCGTTTCTCGGGTGGTACATCGGGTTTATCAATAGGTCACGTTTCACCAGAAGCAGCAAGTGGTGGTGCAATCGCCTATGTTGAAAATGGCGATAAAATAGTAATTGATATTGCAACCCGCGAAATCACTTTAGCGCTGTCAGATGAAGAGCTTGAAGCACGTAAACAAAAGCAACTTGCACGTGGTAAAGACGCTTATAAACCACTTGATCGTGACCGCTATGTTTCATCTGCACTTAAAGCCTATGCATTACTTGCAACCAGTGCAGACAAAGGAGCTGTTCGCGATTTAGCAAAACTTGAGGAGCTTAGTTAATTATGGTTTCTCAAGAGCTCGATTATTTTCGCGCTATCATCCAAGCGAACATGGAGCCGCTTGCAAAAGTCACTGAGGTCAGCGAAATGGCTGATCTTAGTGCACGGTTAGGCAACCATGTGTGGTTAAAGCGTGAAGACCAACAACCGGTTTATTCATTTAAGCTTCGTGGTGCTTTTCATAAACTGAGCAAGTTGCCAAAAGGGTCTGATGTGATCACAGCCTCAGCGGGTAACCATGCGCAAGGGGTTGCACTCAGTGCCTCATTTTTAGGGCATAACGCAACGATTGTGATGCCAGTTACAACACCAGAAATTAAAGTGAATGCAGTACGTTCACTCGGTGGTGAAGTGGTATTACACGGCCATCATTTTGATGCGGCAAAAGCCCATGCTTTAGAACTGACAGAGCAGCGTAACGGGGTGTTTGTGCCACCGTTTGATGATCCTGATGTGATTGTTGGCCAAGGTACCGTTGCCCGTGAATTAATGCAGCAATTGAACGACCTCGATGCTGTTTTTATTCCTGTTGGCGGTGGTGGTTTACTTGCAGGCATGGCGGTGTACATTAAGTCGTTACGTCCTGATATCAAAGTCATTGGTGTTGAAGCTGACGAGAGTGCTTGCCTAAAAGCAGCGCTTGAAGCGGGCAAGCCCGTTGAGCTTGACCGTGTTGGCAGCTTTGCTGATGGTGTAGCCGTAAAAGTTATTGGCACCGAAACGTTTCGTTTAGCGCAAAAGTTTTGTGATGAAGTGGTCACTGTAACGGGCGATGAAATCTGCGCCGCAATGCAAGATATCTTTGTTTCGACTCGTGCGATAGCAGAACCTTCAGGGGCGCTATCAACAGCAGGGCTGAAAAAATGGTGCCAACAAAATGGTGTTAAAGGCTTAAACGTTGCTGCAATTTTATCGGGTGCAAACTTAAACTTTGACCGCTTACGTTATGTTGCAGAGCGGACTGCTCTTGGTGAAAAGAACGAAGCACTCCTTGCTGTGACCATAAAAGAAGAAAAGGGTAGCTTTAAGCAGTTTTGTAATTCACTAGGTGGCAGAGCTATCACCGAGTTTAATTACCGTTACGCAGGCCCCGGCGAAGCACAAATTTTTGTTGGTATTGCATTAAGGCAAGGGCAGCAAGAGCTTGATGAATTAAAAGCGGCACTGACAGAAAACGACTACACGTTTTGCGATCTATCAGATAACGAGCTGGCTAAATTGCATATTCGTTATATGGTGGGTGGTAAAGCGCCTGCTCAACTTCATGAGCGTTTACTACGCTTTGAGTTTCCTGAATACCCAGGCGCACTGGCGCGATTCTTAGATACCCTTGGTAGTAATTGGAATATCACTTTATTCCATTATCGTAATCATGGTGGAGCGATTGGTAATGTGCTGGCGGCCTTTGCTATTGAACCGAGTGATTATGAGGTATTCAATGAGCATTTGAACCGTTTGGGATACAACGTTCAAGATGAAACGAACAATCCATGTTTCACCCAGTTCTTAACTAGCCAAGGTCAAGAATTAAGTGAGGTTAAAGCGGCAAATCAGTAGCTTAATATAATCAAGGCTGCTAATTAGTAGCCTTGTTTTTTTGTCTATTTTTCCTATAGTTATTGCACGGTTCTCAATCAAGGATGATGCGTGCAAGGAATGAAAAGTCTACTAGGGTTAATCTGTCTAATGCTCTCTATGAGCGCACAGAGCGTTGATAACGTTAGCTTACAATTAAAATGGACTCACCAGTTTCAATTTGCAGGTTATTATATGGCTGCAGAAAAAGGCTTTTACAAGGAAGCGGGCCTTAATGTTGCTATTATACCTGCCGACCCAAATGACCCTGATACCTTTCCTAAAGTGTTAAACGGCCAAGCCGACTTTGCCATTACTCACTCAGGCATATTACAAAAACGCCAGCAAGGCGCATCGGTTGTTGCCCTTGGAGCCATTCTGCAGTTTTCGCCTTACTGCTGGATGGTAAAGAATAACTCAGATATTTTTCAGCCCAGAGACTTTGTTGGAAAGAAACTCAGCAAAGTTAGCTCACTAGAAAATGCAGAACTCTTGGTCATGTTACAGCGTGCTGGATTGAGCCAAGAAAGCTTGATGGCAGCTAGCCAAGAAGGCGGCGTTAAAGAGTGGCTTGCCGGTGATTTAGATGCGGTGCAAGTGTATGTCACCAATGAGCCTTACAGCATGACTCTTAGAGGGGTTGGCTATCGACTCATTTGCCCGCAAAAGTTCGGCTTGAATGTGTATGGTGATATTTTATATACCTCTGAGCAGTTTTTAGCGAAGAAGCCTGAGGTTGTAGAGCGTTTTTACCGCGCGAGCCTAAAAGGGTGGCGGTATGCTTTATTGCACTTAGAAGAAAGCATCGATGTGACCAAGCAGCACTATGCTAAACATAAAAGCGTACAGGAGCTGGCTTATGAAGCACATGTTTTGGCAAGCTATATTCAACCTCCAGGGATTAAGTTAGGCAATATGTCGATGGCAAAATGGCGTTTAATTGCAGATCTATATGGCATCGAGCAAGCTGATTTTGATCAGGCTTTTGATGGCTTTATGTATGATCAGCAGCAAGCTGAAGCTATTGAGCTGTCGTGGATGTTGATCCTCGCCATCATTTTAAGTATTGCGTGTGTGCCATTGTACAGTCGCTTGATCAGCAGTAACCGACGTTAAATAAGATAAAAGCTGTTATACTGCTCTTTATTTCTTGTCGCTAAGTAGTTATGACACTTGCCGAGCACTTTGCAGCTTTAGATGCACTGCTATTTTCAACCCGCCAATACTGGCAATGTACCGCATTTGATTTTGATGATCTTCCTTGGCCTGAATTAGCCAACTTATTATGGGCGCTTGATGACCAACAAGTGAGTGAACTTGATGCCGATCAGCAAGCTTTATATCGTTATTTTACTGAGGCAATAGAGGGTATCGACCAGTTGGCTGAGTTGTGTAATTTGCCTGCTATAAGTGCTGCCCGTAATGAATTTCCATTTTGGATAAGTAATGGCATTAAGGGCCGTAAGTTTGAACAACTACAAGACTTTGTCGCGGCCATTAGTCAGCAGTCATTAAACCAGCCTGTTTTAGAATGGTGTGCAGGTAAAGGGCATTTAGGTCGTATGTTGGCATTTAATGGGGCACCACGTGTCCATAGCATTGAGCTACAACAACACTTGTGCGATCAAGGTCAACACAGTGCTAAGCAACAGCAATTGGCGATGCAGTTTTCACAAGCTGATGTATTAACCGATGACACAGATGGCTTTTTTGAAAGCCAGCAGCATGCAGTTGCATTGCATGCCTGTGGTCGTTTGCATCAAACATTTATGCAGCAAGCAAGTAAAGCGAAAACCCAGCAAATTAGTTTTTCACCGTGCTGTTATCATTTATTCACTGATAACGCTTATCAAGCAATGAGCGAGCCCGTAAAAAAAAGCCAACTTGCGCTTACTCATCGCGATTTAAAACTGGCGCTGCAAGAAACGGTAACCGCACCGAGCCGAGTTGATAAGGTCAGAAAAACAGAGGTTGAATGGCGTCTTGGATTTGATGCGTTACGTAAATCACTGACCGGTGAAATGCACTATGTGAGTGTACCGTCAGTGAACAAAGCGATCTTCTCTGATTCGTTTAACTCATTTTGTTTATGGGCTGCTGAGAAAAAATCATTACATTTGCCTGAAGGCATTGATTACAATAAGTTTTTAGAGATAGGTAAAAAGCGCAAAAGGGTCACCGAGCGAGTTGAACTCGTCCGACATGTGTTCAGAAGGGCAATTGAAGTTTGGCTCGTGCTCGATCGTGCTTTATATTTGCAACAACAAGGGTATCAAGTAACAGTTAGTACGTTTTGCGAAAAGCAGCTGACACCAAGGAATATCTTGATCCAAGCTAATTATTAAAAACCGTAAAGAGGCGCAATGAGAAAGTTAAAAAATTTATTCGAAAATAATAGACGTTGGGCAGCGCGTACGAGTGAAAATGATCCTGAGTTTTTTAAAATTCTATCAATGCAGCAAAATCCAGAGTATTTGTGGATCGGTTGTTCTGACTCGCGTGTACCTGCAAACGAAATTGTAGACTTATTACCGGGTGAGCTATTTGTTCACCGTAACGTAGCAAATGTCGTTGTGCATACTGACCATAACTGTCTTTCGGTAATGCAATACGCTGTTGAAGTGCTGAAAGTGAAGCACATCATGGTCGTTGGTCACTATGGCTGTGGTGGTGTTCAAGCAGTATTAAACGAAGCGCGTTTTGGCTTAATTGATAACTGGCTACGCCATGTAGGTGATGTAAAAGAAAAACACATCGAACAACTCAATGCATTACCTGAGCAAGAGCGTTTAAATAGCTTAATTGAACTAAACGTTATCGAACAAGTACGTAACGTGTGCCGTACTAACATTGTGCAAGATGCTTGGGCGAAAGGCCAAGATTTAACAATTCATGGTTGGGTGTATGGCTTAGCAAATGGTCATCTTAATGATCTAGAGTCGGTTGTGACCTGTGCAGAAGAAGCTAGTGATACCTACGGTATTGCCGTTAAGCGCGTATTTGAACGCGTGGCAGAAAAAAGCTAAAACTAGCTAGTTAGAAAAAAGGAGAGCTAATTCGCTCTCCTTTTTTATTGTTCGTCTTGTTTGCTAGCAAGTTGCTGCTCAAGTAATGCAACTTTCTCTTCAAGCTCAGTGAGTTTTTCTCGAGTACGAATAAGTACTTGGCTTTGAATATCAAACTCATCACGGCTTACAAAGTCCATCTCAGCAAGTTTGTTTTGAATAGCTTGCTTTGTTTTGCCTTCAACTGTTTCGGCAAGGTTTTTCACGCCTTGAGGCATGTTGTCAGTAATTTGCTTAGCGATTTCTTCAAGTTTTGCTGGGTTGATCATCTTCGTCCCTTGAGTCACGTAAAAAAACAATCTTACCTTATTGGCTAGGCGTAGTGTAGTGATTACGGTAAAATTGCCCGTCCTGTCTTTGGATAATTTCTTTAGGGGCTTATGAAACTCAACCCAAAACAAGATGAAGCGGTAAAGTATATCAGTGGACCGTGTCTGGTATTAGCCGGTGCGGGCTCTGGTAAAACGCGTGTTATTACTAATAAAATCGCTTACTTGGTGCAAAAGTGTGAGTATCAAGCGCGCAATATTGCGGCGGTAACTTTTACCAATAAAGCGGCAAAAGAAATGCGCGAGCGTGTAACGCAAACACTGGGTAAACAAGAGTCGAAAGGCTTATGGGTTTCAACGTTTCATACCCTTGGGCTTGAGATCATCAAAAAAGAGTTAACGACGCTAGGGTTTAAACCCGGTTTTTCGTTGTTTGATGATCAAGATACCAACCAGTTACTAGCCGAGCTGACCGAAGAAGAACTAAAAAAAGACAAAGACTTACTCAACCTACTAAAAATGCAAATAGGTAACTGGAAGAACGAATTGATTCTGCCAGAGCGTGCTGTTCGCGAAGCCCGTGAGCCACAAAAAGCCTTATTTGCTCAGCTGTATGCGCGTTATCAAAATCAACTACGTGCTTATAATGCCCTTGATTTTGATGATCTGATCATGATCCCTACTTTATTGTTAGGCCAAAATGCTACTGCGCGTGAGCGTTGGCAGCAGCGTTTTCGTTACCTACTGGTGGATGAGTATCAAGATACCAACACCAGTCAGTATCAGTTGGTTAAGTTATTGGTGGGTGAACGAGCTCGTTTTACAGTGGTAGGTGATGATGACCAATCAATTTACTCATGGCGCGGTGCTAAGCCTCAAAACCTTGTACTATTGAGTAAAGATTTTCCGGGCTTACGTTTAATTAAGCTTGAACAAAACTACCGAAGCGCAGGGCGAATTCTAAAAGCGGCGAATATTTTGATCGCCAATAACCCTCATGAGTTTGATAAAAAGCTATTCAGTGAACTTGGTTATGGTGAGCCAATCAAAGTGATTGGTTGTCGTGATGAAGAGCATGAATCAGAGCGAGTGGTGGCAGAGATCATTTCTCATAAATTCATGAAACGCACCAGCTACAAAGATTACGCGATTTTATACCGTGGTAACCATCAAGCGCGCGTGTTTGAAAAAGCACTTATGAGCAACCGCATTCCCTATAAGATCAGTGGCGGCATGTCGTTTTTCTCGCGTTCAGAAATTAAAGATATCATGGCGTATTTACGCTTATTGGTGAACCAAGATGATGACAATGCCTTTTTACGTATTGTAAATACGCCACGCCGTGAGATTGGTACGGTCACACTCGAAAAACTTGGCACCCTTGCTAATGAAAAGCATATCAGCTTATTTGCAGCCTGTTTTGAACCTGAACTTGCTCACCGATTAAAAGGCCGTGGTTTTAATGCCTTAGCTGGCTTTGCTCGCTGGGTGGTTGAGCTTTCTGATAATGCGGTACGCGGCGATACCCTTGAGGCTGTGAAAGAGTTAGTTAGACAAATTAACTACGAAGCATACCTTTATGAGTCATCACCAAGTGCAAAAGCTGCTGAAATGCGCATGAAGAACGTTTCAGAGCTTTATCGTTGGATCACTGACATGCTAACAGGGGACGCAGACAACCCGCCGCTGAACCTTGCTGAGGTGGTTAGTAAACTGACTTTACGTGACATGCTTGAACGCAACGAAGAGGAAGACGAATCTGATGCGGTACAATTACTGACACTGCATGCTTCAAAAGGTTTGGAGTATCCGTATGTGTTCATGGTTGGCATGGAAGAGGGGTTACTACCACACCAAGTAAGTATCGATGAAGATAACGTTGAAGAAGAGCGTCGTCTTGCTTATGTAGGTATAACCCGTGCTCAACAAGAGTTGGTAATGACTTATGCTAAGTTACGTCGTCAATTTGGTGAAACGTCAGATACTGAGCTCAGTCGCTTTGTGCAGGAGTTACCACAAGATGACTTAGCCTTTGAAGCGAAAAAGCCACCGTCTTCACAGGCTGAGCGTATGGAAAAAGGCCAAGCCCGTGTAGCTAATCTAAGAGCGATGCTTAAGAAGTAATTATTTGTGCGCTTGGTGTTTCGTATTCGAAGGGCGCCAGCGCATGCTGTTTACCAATAAACAACGACAACCCGTGCTTATCGAGTAACGTGCGGTAGTTAAAAATCGACGGTCCTTTCGCGATTACTTTGATATTTTGCAGCTTAGTAATCGCCAGTACACCTTGCAGTTGTAAGTGATAGTTTTCTTGCTGTAATACGCGCTTGCTAAATGTTGAACTTAATAACAAGTAATCGAATTGAAACTCAGTCAGTAAGTTTAACTCACAGCGATCTTTAGCAAATTCATTCAACCCAATCGAAAATCCTTGTGCGACCAAGTTTTTTAAATTTTCAATTTGTACCGCTGATGCGTAACGAATTTCTTGTTCGTTGAATAACAGACACATTCTATTCGCATCGTGGGCTTTTAATAGCTTACATAGTGCTTGAAAATTAATACGTTCAAGGACTAAGCCAGAGCAAGGGAACAATACTTTTTCTTTCTTACTGTCACTTACTAAGCTGAATGCTTGTTTTAGTAAGTTAAGTTCAACCTCAAAGTGCTGTACTCTATCGGTCGCAAACTTCTTAAGTACTTCAAAGCTGGTGCTGCCAAGTACTGGGTGTTCACCAAATGCTTCGAGTAAAGACTCTGCGCGAGTTTGCTCATCCAAGGTAATGATTTCGGCACTTCTAAAGTGCATAGGCAAGTCATCTAAGTGATGCATATTGTCAGCATCATGTTGCACATTACTGGCATTAAGCAGCGGATGGAAACATTCAAAGCGATTACGGCCTGCATTTTTAGCGTAATACATGGCGGCGTCGGCATCACGTATAATTTCATCGGTGTGCTTGTAGCTTGGTTTTGAGTAAGTAATACCAATACTGGCACCACTTTGAATGCATTGACCCTTCATACAGAAAGGTTTTCTCATTATTTCGATGATACGTTTGGCAACATCTTGAGCTTGCTGTTGCTCAGTTAAGTGAGTGAGCAATACCACAAACTCATCACCACCTAAACGTGCAAGTAAATCATGCTCACGGATACAATGCGAGAAAGATTCAGCAACACCAATTAAAAATTGATCGCCTGCTTGGTGACCAAGGTGATCGTTGATGTCTTTAAATTTATCAAGGTCAATAAATAACACTGCAAACTGCTGCTCTGGATAGCGCTGATAATGCTGCAATGTTTTTTCTAACTGTGTTAGGAATAAACTGCGATTAGGTAAACTGGTTAATGAGTCATGATGTGCATCGTGGTACAGCTGTTGTTCTATTTTTTTACGCTCTTCAATTTGCATCTGTAAGTGCAGGTTTGCTTGGCGTAACTCTTTCGTTTTCTCTGCAACTCTGTTTTCCAGCTTTTGATGATTTAGCTTTAACTCTTGATTTGCTAAATGGGTTTGAATGACGTTGGCTATTTGATGCGATACAAAGGTAATTAACTCACAGTCATCTTGCGTGAATTCGTGTTTATTATTATACGCTTGGCAAACTATTAGACCAATGACACCTTGCGATGTTTTAAGTGGTGCACCTAACCAGCTAGTTGCTGTTCGTTCAGCCGGGACGTCTACGGGCCTTTCAACAACGCCTAACTTAATTAGATTATTTGCTTTGTCAATATCGATGACTTGGCATTCTTCAGAGCTTAAAACAAGTTCACTAAAACCTTTTGCAAAAGGTCTCGGCCTGCCTGTGTCATTATATTCATCGACACAGTACGGAAAACTTAACCAGTGAGTTTGCTCATCATAAAGGGCAATATATAGGTTGTCTGCATAGGTAATGGTTTTAATAATTTCGTGAACATGTTTATAAACGTCGTCAAGATTTTCACTTAAGGTTGCCAGCTCTGATATTTTAAAAAGGATCTGTTGACGCTCTAACGCTTTTTTACGTTGCTGTATTTCTTCATTGAGAGCTTGATTACTTTGTGTCAGTGCACGAGTGCGAATTTTAACTTCTGATTCGAGCAGTTCACGTTTCTTAACTCGTTCGATGGCCGTTGCCAAATAAAGTGACATTACTTCTAGCAACTCAATTTGTTGCTCAGAATAACTCAGGTCTTTTTCATAGCTTTGCGCGACCATCACTCCAATTATTGACTTATCGCGGTATACAGGAACTCCAACCCAATGCTCGGCAGGTGTGCCAAAGCATTTGAGTAAGCCTTGTTCAACCGCTAGCTCTGTTTGTTGTTTGGTAAAGTAGCTGGTTTTACCTTGCTTAAATACGTAACCTGTCAGGCCTTCTTTAAAGTACTGCTCATACTTCAATGGCACAGAGAGGCCATCTTTTTCGTCGGCAAAATAAGATAACTCAAGGTTATCGTAAACAGGGTTATGCAAAACCACGAAGAAGTTTTTACTTGGAATATAGTCTTGCAGGATGTTGTGGATAGCAGGGTAAAGCAAGGTTAATTCGGCAACAGTACTCGCTTGCTCTGATAATTGTAAAAGAGCATGTTGCAAGTGATGTGATTGCTTATACTTTTGTAAAAGCGATTTTAAGCGAACATTTTTACGTGCAAGCTTATCAAAGTGTGTTGCTGAATCTTCCAATGATTTAGAACTCATTTTATTATTGTTTAAATATCGTCCTTAATAGTTCCACTTTTTTATTAGATCGTCAAGTAACAGCTGTTAACAAATTAGTAATTTATTATGGTCATATTTGGCTACAGAGCTAGCCTCGCGCCCTGATAAAGACATAAAAAAAGGGCTTATAAAAATAAGCCCTTAGTATTAGATTTGAAACTGTTACTTGCTAGTCATGAAATCGATAGCAGCGCTGATCTCTTCATCAGAGCAGTCCATACACGTACCTTTAGGAGGCATCGCGTTGAAACCATTGATTGCATGGTCAAGTAAAGTGTCCATGCCTTTAGCAATACGAGGAGCCCAATCATCAGCTGATTTAGGTGCGCCTAGTGCACCAGTGCCGTGACAAGCAAAGCATGCTGCTTGGTAAACTTGTTCACCAGAACGAGGGCCTGTAGGTTCAGCAGCGACTGCAGCTTTATCACCTTCTAGATAGACAGAACCAATTGGCGCTAGACGCTTTTTGATAGCATCTTCAGTCAAAGAGTTGTCATACGCTTGTGCATATGCCGTTGTTGCTAGCAGTAATAATGCAGCTGATAGTTTTTTCATTTTGCCTTGCTCACTTCGATTTGAACGTGATCAATCACGATATATATGACGGAAATTAGAACGATTATAACGCTAAGCCACAATTTATAAAATGATCTAAAAGGCTTTTTCTTGAGAAAAACCGTCATTTTTTTGCGTTAGCGCAAGAAAAGCCAGCATAAAATACTGGCTCTTAGCTTGATGCTTAAGCAAGCTCTAATACTTTGTTAACTAATTTTTCGATACCCGCATCTGCATCTAAAATGCTTTGGGCCAACATATAGGCTGGGGTAGTGACCACTTTATGTTGTTGATCAACAACGATATCGTTCACAGCACAGCTTTGGTGTGCTCCACCAAGTTGTTCTATAGCTGCAGCGGTCTTTGCATCGCTCCCAATGGTTGTTTTTACACCTTTACCATAAATAAGCGGCAGCATGGCAGGCGCAATACATATATAACCAGCTGCTTTGTTGGCATCGACAAAGGCCTTCGCTGTTGTCAGTACATCACCTTGAACTTGTGCATCAGCACCTTTTACTGCAAAGTCGGATAGGTTTTTCGCGGCCCCAAAGCCACCTGGTACGATCAAGGCATCGAACTCATCTACATTTAGCTCAGTGAGCGCTTTAATTTCACCGCGGGCAATACGTGCAGCTTCAACTAGCACATTACGATTAGGTGTCATTTCTTCACCTGTTAGGTGATTAACGGTGTGCATTTGTTCGATATCGGGTGCGAAGCATTCATAGCTCGCGCCTGCTTTAGCGATATGTAATAAGGTTAACACGGCTTCATTGATTTCTGCGCCGTCGTAAACACCGCAACCAGCTAAAATTACAGCAACTTTTTTCATTTTTTGAACTCTCCTTAATGCGACTAGCTTAAGTTTAACAAGGATACGAGCATGGCGACAAAATAAAAAATTTTCGTCGCTTGATAACTCGCAAAGCATGATGAATAGCTGTTTATGCCTTTTTATAAATTACTAACGAAAAAAAAAGTATAAAGGATCGCTATGATCTTTGATCCATTATGCTAGAATACTCCTCCGGTTATGAAAAGGGATGTTAATTCGGTATCGAATAAGCAAAAGGTTATCGCTACTAAAACCGTTTTCCACATCGGACAAAAATAATAAAAAAAGAACGCCGTAATATCTTTTTTAAATAAAAACATAAGCTTATCTAATTTTCCTAAATGTTTTTTCATTTTGGGAGAATTAACTGTGTCTGTTATCTACAAAGTTATCCACAGCTTGCTCTGTCATAAAGCTTTATTGGTTAATAATTCACAGTCGTTTTCTTCATGACCTTATGGCATGCTTACAAACAATTTAATGTTATTCAATTAGGATCCAATTTCACCATGGCTCAGATCCCTGAAAATCCACTTATTCTTGTAGATGGTTCTTCTTATTTATTCCGTGCATACCATTCGCCACCGCACCTTACTAACTCAAAAGGTGAAGCGACAGGCGCAATCTATGGCGTAGTTAATATGCTTAAGAGTTTGATCAAGCAATATGATCCATCGCACATGGTGGTGGTATTTGATGCCAAGGGTAAAACCTTCAGAAATGATATGTACAGCGAATATAAAGCGAATCGTCCGCCAATGCCGGATGACTTACGCACACAGATCGCACCACTGCATAACATTATTAAAGCAATGGGTTTTCCGCTGATTAGTATTGAAGGTGTTGAAGCTGACGATGTTATCGGTACGTTTGCGCGAATAGCCTCAGAGCAGCAGCGTCATGTGCTGATCTCGACTGGGGATAAAGATATGGCGCAGCTTGTTAATGAGCATGTTACGCTGATCAATACCATGACAGATAGCATTTCAGATCCAGAAACCGTGGTTGAGAAGTTTGGCGTTGGTCCTGAATTGATCATTGATTACCTTGCCCTAATGGGTGACAAAGTCGATAACATCCCAGGTGTTGATGGCTGTGGTCCAAAAACAGCGGTGAAGTGGCTGCAAAAATATGGATCATTACAAGGTGTCATTGATCATGCAGGTGAAATAAAAGGCAAGATTGGTGAAAAGCTTGCTACAGCACTTGATCATTTGCCACTTAGCTATGAGTTAGCAACAATTAAGTGTGATGTTGAGGTTGAGTCAGATCTTGAAAGCTTTAAGCTGCAAGAGCCTAATCGTGACGAATTGATTGCACTTTATGGTGAGTGTGAGTTCCGCCGTTGGTTAGCTGAGCTACTTGATAACCCTAAAGACGCTGACACGCATTTAGATGTGCCAACTGAAGCTAACGAACTACCAAAAGTTGCTGATGCACACTACGAAACAATCTTAACTGAAGAGCAACTTGATACCTTAGTGGCGCAGTTAAATGACGCCGAATTGTTTGCTTTTGATACTGAAACAACCAGCCTTGATTATATGCAAGCGCAATTGGTTGGTATGAGCTTTGCGGTTAAAGCCGGTGAAGCGGCTTACCTTCCGGTTGGTCACGATTACCCAGATGCGCCTGAGCAATTAAGCTTAGAAACCGTAATGGCAAAAATTGGCCCAATCTTAGCTGACGAAAACAAAGCGAAAGTGGGGCAAAACCTTAAGTATGATAAAAGCGTGTTAGCTAACGCAGGTTTTGAATTAAAAGGCATTAAATACGACACCATGCTGGAGTCGTATGTATTTAATAGTGTAGGCAGCCGCCATGATATGGACTCGTTGGCACTGAAATACCTTGGTCACAAAAATATCAGCTTTGAAGATATTGCCGGTAAAGGTAAGAAGCAGTTAACGTTTAATCAAATTGAGCTAGAAAAAGCGGCGCCTTATGCTGCTGAAGATGCCGATATAACGCTACGTCTTCATCAAGTATTATGGCCAAAAATTGATGCTGATAGCCACTTAAAATCGGTATTCGAAGAGATTGAGTTACCACTTGTCACAGTGCTTTCTGATATTGAGCGTACTGGTGTTGCAATTGATAGCAACATGCTAGCAGCTCATAGCCAACGTTTAGGTGAACGCCTGTTAGAGCTTGAGCAAGAAGCTTATGATATTGCAGGTGAAAAATTTAACTTAGGCTCACCTAAGCAACTGCAAGCTATTTTGTTTGAAAAACTTGAGCTGCCTGTTATCAAGAAAACACCTAAGGGTGCACCTTCGACAGCAGAAGAGGTGTTACAAGAACTTGCTCATGATTATCCGTTACCAAAAGTGATTATTGAGCACCGTGGTTTATCTAAACTTAAATCAACCTACACAGATAAACTTCCGCTAATGGTTGATGAGCGCACTAAGCGAGTGCATACCTCTTACCATCAAGCTGTAACAGCAACAGGTCGTTTAAGTTCAACGGATCCTAACTTACAGAATATTCCAATTCGTTCAGAAGAAGGCCGTCGAATTCGTGAAGCCTTTATTGCTGCACCTGGCCATAAAATTGTGGCTGCCGATTACAGCCAAATTGAATTACGTATCATGGCGCATTTATCTCAAGATAAAGGCCTATTAACTGCCTTTGCGAATGGTTTAGATGTTCACAGTGCAACAGCGGCAGAAGTCTTCGGGGTTAGCCTTGAAGAGGTTACCAGCGATATGCGCCGTAAAGCTAAAGCGGTTAACTTCGGTTTAATTTATGGCATGTCGGCGTTTGGTTTATCACGTCAATTAGATGTACCACGTCATGAAGCACAGCATTATATTGATAAATACTTCGAGCGTTTCCCTGGCGTACTTGAGTACATGGAAACAACCCGTGAAAAAGCAGCTGATAAAGGGTATGTAGAAACGATTTTTGGCCGCCGCTTACATTTACCTGAAATCAATGCCCGTAACGGTGCTCGTCGTAAAGCCGCTGAGCGTGCTGCGATCAACGCACCAATGCAAGGGACTGCTGCAGATATCATCAAAAAAGCGATGCTAAAAGTTCATCAATGGGTGAACGCACAAGCTGCAGGTTCAGTTAAGCTGCTCATGCAAGTGCACGATGAATTAGTGTTCGAAATTAAAGAAGAATCTGTGGACGACTATAAAGCTGAAATTTGTAAGTTAATGTCAGAAGCCGCTACTCTTGATGTGCCTCTGATTGTTGAAGCCGACAGCGGTGACAACTGGCAACAAGCTCACTAATATCTAAACTAAGAGCCACCGATATAACAATTCGAGTGGCTCGGTCTGATTAGTTAAGGAGTGGTCGGTAGCTCCTATCATCCCCATAGCTTGATGTGAAATTGCTCCAAAAGTTTAACCCCAAACTTTAATTGTAAGCTCGTTACTTATTTATTTCTAAAATAGCTTTTAGGGTATTCTCTTTTTCAAGAATATCGCGATACAGTGCGAACTGGTTTCGGGCTCGTTCGAGATTATGGTGAGCATGTTTAGTCGCAAAGTAATTGTCACCATCAATAAAATCAGTAAGAAAGCGCAAGCCAATCATAAATGTCATTACTTTTGTGCCAAGCCAAAAGCTCTCTTTTTCTGCATCAGTGATTACATTTTTTAATGGTTCTACATAGCCCTTAACAATAGCTGCAAAAATTTCTTCGCGAACTGTTACATTTTTCAGGTTAGTTGAGTCCTCTTGCTCAGGTGAACAGAAAGTGCGCACCATGTCACCAAAATCAAATAACCAATAGCCAGGCATACAGGTATCTAAATCGATAACTGCTTTTGCATCATCAGAATCTTTACAAAAAAGCATGTTATTGATTTTTGTATCATTATGACAGGGTCTTAATGGGATCTTACCTTCCAGTTTCTGTAGTTCATCAATTAGCGATTGCTGATTTAAACAGAACTCGATATCTGGTTGGCAAAGCTCGATACGATTTACAGGGTCATTTTCGATTGCTTTTCTGAAAGCATCAAAACGCATTGCTAAATTATGAAAATCTGGGATAACATGATGTAGTTGCTCAGCCTGAAAGTCTTGTAAAGCAAGCGCAAATTGACCAAATGCATTGGCCGCAGTTTGTGCTTGAGAGATGTTTGCTACAACATCCTCACTGTAACTGCCGCCAATAAATTCGAGTGCACGCCACACGCCTTGGTCACATTCCACCAAAAAATCATTTTTTATTGTCGGCACATGACGAATAATCTCGAGACTATATTCACCTTTCACATGTTTGTCGTTTAGGTGCTTTTCGATAAGCCTTGCATTCTCTACAAGCTGCTCAGGGTTAGGAAATACATCAGTATTTAGTTTTTGCACAACGACAGCATTATCTTGTGACTTAAGAAGCATCGTTGTGTTTATATGGCCGTTGCCAATAGGTTTCAGTGTCACGTGATCTGAACTTAAGCCAAAATGCTCAGAAAGATAAGTTGCAACAGGATTCGACTTCATTAATTTTCCATTACTTTTTGTAAGAAGAGGTGTAGATTTATTCATTAAGCCCGAGGCGTAACTGACGTAATGTACTTGCTATTGCATCCAATTCAGCTTTGTAGGTTACGCCGTACCATGGCTCTTGTGCGGTATAAACGGCGACAGTTTGATTGTAATCTTTAATCGCAAGTTGTATCTGATTTGGTAAATAATACTCTTTCGTGACACCGTTGTCAGTATTTTCTAAAAACTGTACAAAGCCCTTTTCTAGAACCATGAATAAATCATCTGTAATCCCCCAAAAACTCATTGAACCAAGAGCTTCCTTAGCAATACTCTGACGCTCACCTAGAGAGTTATTACCTAACAAAATATCTTGCTCTAGCTTGATATCAAGATATTCAACAACATCGATTAAATGTTGTTGCTCATCGATGCTACACACTCCGCGATTGACCCCTCCTTGAGTCGATAAAGTATCAACTATAGGGTAACCAACCATAGCCCAATCATTACTACGCTTAAAATGTTCGGCGATAATTTTAAACGAAGAGGCCCCATAATAATCATCGGCTGTAATTACAATTGCAGGGTTCTTTACATAGGGTTTTGCACATAAAAGAGCGTGGCCTGTTCCCCAAGGCTTTTGCCGCTCTTTAGCTAAAGAAAGATACTTTTCTGGAATTGCAGTGATTTCTTGATTAACTAAGATAACTTCAAGTGATTTAGGCAAACGGGGTAAAATTCTTGCTTCAAATTCGGCTCGAATATTAGCATTTATGATGATAACAGCTTGAGTTACACCTACTTGAACAGCATCTCGAATACTTAGTTCCATAATAGTGCTGTTAAGACCTGGAATATCAGCAATTTGTTTGTTTCCACCAAAGCGACTACCGAGTCCGCCAGCTAATACGATTAAGGTTAGAGAATGATGAGTCATTGCGCGAGTAATAAGATGAACAAAGGAAAAGTGTACCAGAACCTTTGATATTCGAGCAACGGCTGTTAATAAGGATTGTAAGTGTTAAAAAGCACCATGTTAAGAGAGATTTAAGAGGGCACAAAGTAGAGCTCAGTGCTCCTCAAAAATCATCAGCACGTTGTAGTGATTAAGTGTTTATTTGAAGGTTGCTAGCAACTGTAATAACTGTTGCAGTTTAATAACGGTTTTTTTCAGCTTCTCTTCGTCCATACCGTCGTTGCTTAAGCTTTCTACATCAGCTGCAACATCGAGAACGTAAGGTTTAAAGCGTTTCGCTTCAAAATCAAAGCCAGCATCTTTTGCAAATAAGGCTTTGAATTTGCCATGGCCTTGCTGCTGTAAATCATCTAATTTTTTATCAGCATCAAGTGCCTGACGATAAACGATTTTTAGGTTAGCATTGAGTTGTTCAATAATTGAATCCATTTTTTTCCTAAAGCTTTAGACTGCAATGCCGATATAGTACGTGGATTGTCATAAAAAGTCAGGTAATGAACTATGAATATATCAGGATCAAGCTTACCAGCGATGAGTGGCGGTGGCGAAAGCGCAGAAGTTTACAGCGCATCACTTGCTAAAAAACAGCAAAAGGCTGATGGTGCTGCGGCACTTGCACTTATCGAAGGCGCAGCAATGAACACCAGTGCTGCACAAACACCTGCTAAGTCGGTAACTGCGACACTAGGTAACAACGTAAACGTATACGTTTAACTACAGTATATTGAGATCGATAGGCGTTTTACTTTTTTCGCCGCCGATCTCACGCACCAGCTTAGGAACCAAAAAACCCGGCAATGCTGCCAGCATAGCCGTTACGATTTCCCGTGCCTGACTCTCAGCTATGTCAAAATGGCTAGCACCCTCAACTTTATCGAGTAGATGTAAGTAGTAAGGAAGTATATCTGCCTCAAATAGCGCTTCACTTAATGCAACTTGCGACTCGACAGAATCATTCACATCTTTTAGTAACACCGCCTGATTTAGTAACGTCACCCCTGCAGCTTTTAACTTTTGCATGGCCGCTTTAAAGTCATCATCAATTTCGTTAGCGTGATTGATATGATTTATAAACACCACCTTTAAGGGCGATGCAGCAAAGCGTGTACATAGCTCATCGGTAATTCTTGCAGGGATCACCACAGGTAAGCGGCTGTGAATACGCATGCGTTTAATTTGCGGAAGCTGCTCTAACTCATCCATAAACCAACTCACAGCATCGTCTTTGGCCATCAATGGATCGCCACCACTTAAAATGACTTCGTTGATGTTGCTGTCGGCTTTTATGTAAGCCAGTGCGTCAATCAAGCTGCGTTTGTTTAATTGGTTTTCTTGATAAGGAAAGTGGCGTCTAAAACAATAACGGCAATTTACCGCACAACCGGTTTTAAACATCACTAAAACCCGAGAGCGATACTTATGTAACAAACCAGGTTGGTTGTTATCTTGCTCTTTTAAAGGGTCTTTATCGTAACCGGTTTTTGCTAAAAACTCTTGGTGTCTTGGCATCACTTGCAGCAAAAGAGGGTCGTTTATGTCGCCATAACGCATTTTTTTGATAAAAGGCAGTGGCACGCGGACAGGAAAAAGACTGCGTGCTTTTAGGTCTTTTTCGTCTACTTTGCTTGATAATCCTAGCATTTCTAGCAAGCGTTCAGGACAAGTGACAACATTTGCCAATTCTTTTTGCCAGTTTTTATGCAAATTTACTTCATTTCTTTGTATCATTGACACGTAGATTACTCGAAATTATTTAGACAGAGGAAACGATGGCGAATTATAGCACCAATGAGTTCAAGGGCGGCCTAAAAATTATGTTAGACGGCGAACCTTGCAGCATCTTAGAAAATGAAATGGTAAAACCAGGTAAAGGCCAAGCGTTTAACCGTGTTCGTATTCGTAAACTAATTTCAGGCAAAGTTCTTGAGAAAACGTTTAAATCAGGCGATAGCGTTGAAGGTGCAGACGTAATGGATACAGATTTAGCGTATCTTTACACTGACGGTGAGTTCTGGCACTTCATGAACAACGAAACATTTGAGCAAATCGCTGCTGACGAAAAAGCGCTTGGCGACAATGCAAAATGGTTAGTTGAAAATGACGTTTGTACTATCACGCTTTGGAACGGTAGCCCAATCGCCGTGACTCCACCAAACTTCGTTGAATTAGAAATCACTGAAACAGATCCAGGTCTAAAAGGTGATACAGCGGGTACTGGCGGTAAACCAGCAACATTAAGCACAGGTGCTGTTGTTCGTGTTCCTCTATTCGTACAAATCGGCGAAGTGATCAAAGTTGATACTCGTAGCGGTGAATACGTGAGTCGTGTTAAGTAATAGGCTTTTATAATACCAATTCGCAATAATACTTAATCATTTTGAGGGATTAAACCTGTCGCTAGCTGCGTTAAAAACTTCTGATTTAGAACAACTAAATAACGAAATTTTTGCCTTGCTATCAACGAGGTTTTATTGCCTCAAAATAGACCACTTAATTAAGCGAGTTGGTATGAAATTTTTATAAAATCCCAGCTTCTGCTGGGATTTTTTTTGGGAAACACTATGTCTAATGTCCTTTGGCAACCAAGCGCCGATATTGAAACTTTACGAGAGCGTGCCGTCATCATTCGCCGTATTCGTGAGTTCTTTTATGCACGTGATGTTATGGAGGTTGAAACGCCAAGCCTTAGTGCTGCCAGTGTAACCGATGTGCATTTAGTGACTTTTAGTACCGAGTTTGTTGGTCCTGGCCATGCTGGTGGCTTACCACTTTATTTGCAAACGTCACCTGAGTTTGCCATGAAGCGTTTACTTGCTGCGGGCTCTGGGGCTATTTTCCAGCTGTGCAAAGCCTTTCGTAATGAAGAGGCAGGTAGTCATCATAATCCTGAATTTACAATGCTTGAGTGGTACCGCCCAGGCTTTGATGAGTTTGCGCTTATGGATGAAATGGATGAGCTTATGCAATTAGTGCTTGGCGTAGATAGCGCAGAGCGACTAACTTATCAGCAAGCCTTCATTAACGCCTTAGGTGTAGATCCTTTAACTGCTGATGTGGGTACATTACAACAATTAGCAGCGGAGCAGGGCTTTGCCGATATTGCCGCGAATGAAACGCACCGCGATACCTTGTTGCAGCTATTATTTTGTATGAAGGTTGAACCAACGATTGGCCAAGAAAAGCCTTGTTTTGTTTATCATTTTCCTGCATCGCAAGCCGCTCTTGCCCAAATTTGTCAGCACGATGAGCGAGTCGCAGGACGCTTTGAGTTATATTTTAAAAATATGGAGCTGGCAAACGGCTTTAATGAACTGACCAATGGTAAAGAGCAAGCAGCTCGTTTTAGTGAAGATAATCAATATCGTGAAGCGAATGGATTAAAGCAAGTGCCAATGGATGAGCGCTTAATAGCTGCACTAGAACATGGCTTACCGCAATGTGCGGGTGTCGCACTGGGTATTGATCGACTCATTATGCTGGCAACGAATAAACAAAAGATTAAAGACGTACTCGCCTTTGATGTTGAAAGGGCTTAAATGTAGGAGCGGGTTTACCCCGCGATTTTCATTGATTTTAAAAGCGCGACATAAAGTCGCGCCTACGGTTTATAGCTCGTAAATAAATGTCACACCGGCAACCATAGGTTCGCCAAGTTGTGTGTATGTATGAGTGGTGTAACCATCTAATGGGTCGTTACCAAACTCAAAACCACGGGTTGGTACGTCTTCATCAAATAAGTTACGTGCCCATGCATTAATGCTCCAATTATCACTTTCATAACCAAATGAAGCATTCACTAAATTAGTGCTTGATGCTTGTGAGTTATGGCTGTCAGAGAAGTAGTAATCGTCTTTGCCTTCTACACCAATTGATGCATAAAGTGCTGGCGTAAAGTTATAACGCGCAGTGAATGCGTATTGGTATTTAGGTGCTTGTGCTTGATCTCGACCATCTTGATCTAGGCCTGATTGCGCAACAAAGTCATTGATTTCTGTATTTAGATAACCTGCACTACCTGTTAGTAGTAAATTGTCAGTAGCTTGGAAGCTGCCTTCAATTTCTAAACCGTAGTTTTCTCCAGAGCTGGCGTTATCGATATAGCCTGTGAATTTTTGGCCTTCAACTTGCCACGACTTTAACTGCATATCTTCGCGGTACATGTAGAAAGCGGCAAGACGTAACACAAACTTATCGTCCAAAGAGCTGCCTTTCACACCAAACTCACCGCTCCATAGGTATTCAGGGGCAAATGATGTGTGATTAGCAAAGAAATCAGCATCTAGGTTTAAGCCTTCGTCTTTTGCTTTTGCTAAAGCTTCAGAGTTAATACCGCCAGCTTTATAGCCACGAGTAATGCTAGTGTAGATCATGGTGCGATCAATCACTTGGTATTCAAGTGCAAGCTTACCGCCCACCATGACATCATCCGTTTCTTCAATAAAACCGTTATTGTCGATGTAGTCGCCTTGATACTGCTCAACACGCAGACCCGAAATTAAGGTTGTTTTTGGACCAATAGCTGTTGCTAGTTGGCCATACGCAGCAATATTGCTGGTTTCATAATTAGATGCAAATGGTTGTGCCAGCCAAGTGTATTGACGTTCTAAGTCAACTTCGCGGCCTTGATAGTAAATGCCTGCGACCCACTCGCCAGATTTACCACTAAATTGCAGCTCAGCCGCTTGATCTTGGCGATCGCGAAAGTAAGCATCTGTTGAGCTATAGCCCCAATCATGCAAGCCAGCAGCACATAACTCAGGTTGGGCTTCATCATTACACACCCAGTCTTCGTCATAGCTGTATAACAGCTCGCTGTCGATACCAGATAGGTTTAGGCTAACATCAAAAAAGTCAAAGCCGGTGTATATGTTTGCTAGGCCAACCGCAATGCTTTCTTGGTTGTCTTGGCCTGGTTCATCAGCAACACTGTAACGGCTGTTATCTAATGTGAATGCGTCATAGCCGTTATTTATATCGATGTAATGTACATTCAGTTCAGTACGTAAATGCTCGGTCAATTGGCTGTGTAACTTAAAGCGAGAGACAAGCTCATCTTGTTGCTGGGTATCTTCACCTAAATAACGGTTTTCTACATACCCATCAGACTCACGTTGATAAATGCTGGCGCGTACTGCTGTGTCGTCGGTAATACCCGTACCTGCGGCTATACCTGCTTCATAGCTGTTGTAGTTGCCCGCACCTAATTGTATTTTCACACTTGGGTCAAGAGTGGGTGTTGCAGATTCCATTTGAATCATGCCAGCCAAGGCATCAGCACCAAAGCGAGTTCCTTGTGGGCCGCGATAAATTTCAACTTGGTCGATATCAAATAACAGTGAACTGCCGCCTAAACCAGAGTAGTTAATACCGTCGATCACTAAGCCAACTGAAGGATTAATAGGGTCAACAAACTGTGAGCGTAAACCAACACCACGAATTTGCACGAAACGACCACGAGATGCCCCTGAGGTAAAGTTTACATTCGCTGCACTAGCAAGCATCTCATCTAAAAACTTTGCACCGCGTTGATTGATTTCATGGTCTGAAAACAAGCTTGCGCTGGCACTAAGGGTTTGAATGCTTTCTCTTTTGAAATCACCGGTAACTTCAATTTTTTCAAGCTCACCGTCTTCAGCGTATGCAATCGAAGATGCTGCGAATAAAGGCAGGATGGCAGCAGATAATAATGATAAACGTCGTTTCATGCGGATTCTTAACTCCATTTTCGGGACTGCTATTCTAGCAACCTAGCTAGCCAAATGGCTATAAAATCAATTTTTATGATATAAACGCAGGCAATTATACGTAAATTGATTAGGAATACGACTATGACCTTTAAAGTAGACTTTAAAGTGCGTGATTATGAGTGTGATTTACAAGGAATTGTAAACAACAGTGTTTATTTTAATTATTTAGAACATGCACGCCATGAGTTTTTACATGCCCAAGGTATCGATTTTGCAAAGCTCGCAAGAGAAAAAGTAAACCTTGTCGTACTGCGTAGCGAAATGGATTACAAGGCATCACTTATGCCGGGTGATGAATTTTACGTTGCCGTTGAGCCCGAGCGTATCAGCCGATTAAAGTTTGCTTTTAGGCAAACAGTGTATCGCAAACATGATGATAAAGTGATGCTACAAGCGTTAGTGATTGGCACGTCAGTAAATGAAAAAGGTCGTCCTTTTTTACCAGAAGAAGTCGATAACTTATTCAAATAGTCTGCGTTGTTCTTTGATAAGCTAACTTAGAACAATTTTTTACAGATAAAACATGTTTTTTTAACGATCAATTGCGTTAAATGTTGTTATTATTACTACATTGAAATTTGAATAGTTAAAAAATATGAAGTTAGTAGCCTTGCCTCTTCTTTTTGTATTATTTTGCATGGGCTGCTCATCGACAGGGACAGTCACTAGTGAGCAATTAAAATATACACAGTGGCAATTATCAAAAGTGAATGGTTTAGCTATTCCTGTATCTCAAAAAGCCTCTATACGCTTTATCGAAGCGATGCAGGTTAACGGCTTTGCTGGCTGTAATAAATTTTTTGGTGAAGGTGCGCTCAGCGAAGATACGCTAACGGTAAATAAGTTAGGTATGACTCGTAAATCATGTGGCGAGCAAGTTAATGAGCTTGAGCAGCAATTATTGTCAGCGCTAAAAGAAGGTGCGGCAATTACGCTAACAGGTGAGAAACTAACTCTGCAAGGCGAGCATCACTTTACCTTCATTGCAAAAAACTAAAGTGGCTTAGCTTGCAGCAATTTTTTAACTGGCGTACACTCAGGGCGTTTTAAAGAAACGAATTTATACTTGTCGGAGTGCCTTTAACAAGGCTGAGATCGCGAAAGCGGGATCCGTGAACCTGATCAGGCTAACACCTGCGTAGGGAACAAGCTGCCTCACTGGGCGCTTGTGCGCCAAATTTATGGGGTATAAGCGGCGCAGGCTGCACTAGTAAGCATTTAGCTTATTAACGATCCAATGGCGTTTGCCACTCTCTATTGCATTTGCAATATCTGACAAGACAACCCTTAAAGCAATGAGGTAAGTCATGTCAAACACAACAACTAAACCATCTCGCCGCGAAGTTCGTGCGGCAGCATCAGATTATATTTATAACTTAACGGGTCAACCCTTTCCTAATTCTCATAAAGTTTATGTAGAAGGTACACAAGACAATGTACGAGTAGGGATGCGTGAAATCACCCTAAGCGATACCTTTATCGGTGGCACTGAAGAGAACCCTGTATTTGAATCTAACGCACCAATTCGTGTTTACGATACCTCGGGCCCATACACTGACCCAGATTTTAAACTTGATGTGCGCAAAGGCCTTGAGAAATACCGTGAAAAGTGGATTGAAAGCCGCGGCGACACTGAAATTTTAGACTCAGTGACTTCGCAGTTTTCTCAACAACGAATGGCAGATGAAGGGTTAGATCATATCCGCTTTGAACATCTACCAAAGATCCGCCGTGCAAAAGCAGGCAAAAACGTAACGCAAATGCATTATGCGCGACAAGGTATTGTAACGCCTGAAATGGAATATGTGGCAATTCGTGAAAACATGGGACGCGCTAAAATTCGTGAAGAGTTACTTGCGGCCCAGCACAAAGGCGAATCGTTTGGCGCTAGTATTCCTGATTTTATTACCCCTGAATTTGTGCGTGATGAAATTGCCCGTGGCCGCGCCGTGCTTCCTAACAACATCAACCACCCGGAAACTGAGCCGATGATCATTGGCCGAAACTTCTTAGTTAAAGTGAACGCGAATATTGGTAATTCGTCGGTCACTTCATCAATCGAAGAAGAAGTAGAAAAAATGGTGTGGTCGACTCGTTGGGGCGCCGACACGGTAATGGACTTATCAACGGGTCGCTACATTCACGAAACCCGTGAGTGGGTGGTACGTAATTCGCCAGTACCAATTGGTACCGTACCAATCTATCAAGCGCTTGAAAAAGTAAACGGTGTGGCTGAAGACCTAACGTGGGAGATTTTCCGCGATACCTTGATTGAACAAGCAGAACAAGGTGTTGATTACTTTACTATTCATGCTGGGGTATTGCTGCGTTACGTGCCAATGACGGCAAAGCGTGTTACCGGTATTGTTTCGCGTGGTGGCTCAATCATGGCGAAATGGTGTTTAGCGCACCATAAAGAAAACTTCTTATACACGCACTTTGAAGAAATCTGTGAAATTTTAAAACAGTATGATGTGTGTTTTTCATTAGGTGATGGCTTGCGCCCGGGCTCTATTGCTGATGCTAATGACGAAGCCCAGTTCAGCGAATTACGTACTTTAGGTGAGCTGACAAAACTTGCTTGGAAACATGATGTGCAAGTGTTCATCGAAGGCCCAGGCCATGTGCCAATGCATATGATCAAAGAGAACATGGAAGAGCAGCTAAAACACTGTGAAGAAGCACCGTTTTATACTCTTGGTCCATTAACCACGGATATTGCACCGGGGTACGATCATTTCACATCAGGTATTGGCGCTGCGCAAATTGCTTGGTACGGCTGCGCTATGCTTTGTTATGTAACCCCTAAAGAGCATTTAGGTTTACCAAACAAAGAAGACGTTAAAGAAGGTTTAATCACCTACAAGATTGCTGCTCATGCTGCCGATTTGGCAAAAGGCCACCCAGGTGCGCAAGAACGTGACAATGCATTATCAAAAGCGCGCTTTGAGTTCCGTTGGCACGACCAATTTAACCTAGGTTTAGACCCAGAACGCGCCCGCGAATATCACGACGAAACATTGCCACAAGAATCTGGCAAGATTGCACATTTCTGCTCTATGTGTGGCCCTAAGTTTTGTTCGATGAAGATCACTCAAGAAGTGCGTGATTACGCCAAAGATCTTGAAGCAAGAGGCATTGATCCAAATAACGTAGGCGATGCTATCGAAATCAAAATGGTCGATGTTGAAGCCGAAATGAAAGCGAAATCAGACGAGTTCAAAAAAACAGGCTCTGAGATTTACCACAAAGCCGTTTAATTGATGGAGCTAGGCATCAGCGATAGGCTCTGGGTTTTTACTTAGGGCCTAGAGCCTAGGGCCTAGAAAGTTTATGTCTTTAAAGATAGCGATACTGGGCTTTGGTTTAACTGGCCGTTTAACTGCATTGGCACTTGCTAAAGAGCATCAGTTAAGTGTGTTTGAGCAAGATGATGAACATGCTAGCAACAGTGCTGGCAGCGTTGCTGCAGCGATGTTAGCCCCCCTTGCTGAATCAGTCTTGTGTGAACAGGATTTAGCTCTACAAGGGCTTAATAGCATCACTCGTTGGCAGCAAATTTTAAGTGAGCTCGATGACGCTGTGTATTTTCAACAAACAGGCAGCTTAGTGGTTGCTCATCAGCAAGATAAGGGCGATTTACAAAGTTTTGTGAGGCGCTTAAAACCGCTTGAAAGCTATCAGGCGCAGGCATTGGTTGGCACTCAAATCGCAGACCTTGAGCCAGAACTAGCTGGGCGGTTCCACCAAGGTGTGTATTTACCTTGTGAAGGGCAACTCGATAATCAGGCATTTTATAGCGCTAGTTTTAAAAAGCTTACCTCGCAAGGAGTGCAATTTAACTTTGGCTGTAAAGTTGAATTGAACGCCCATAAAGTGAATGGCCAAAGCTTTGATTATGTATTTGATTGCCGCGGCTTAGGTGCTAAACAGGCTGAACCCTTACTTCGCGGAGTAAGAGGGGAGGTGGCGCGTTTATATGCACCAGAAGTGAACCTAACCAGACCAATACGGCTGATGCATCCGCGTTACCCCATATATATTGCTCCTAAGCCAAATCATCAATTTGTGATTGGTGCGACTGAAATCGAATCGCAAGACCGCGGTAAAGTCACCGTGCGCTCGGCGCTGGAGCTATTGTCTGCTGCTTATACCGTGCATAGCGGCTTTGCTGAAGGGCGTATCGAGAGCTTGCAATCAGGGCTTCGTCCAGCGTTTGCAGACAACCGCCCTAAAGTCACAAAACAAGGTCGAGTGATCAGTATTAATGGCTTGTACCGCCATGGTTATTTACTTGCGCCTCAGGTGGTTGATGATGCAGTGAGCTTAATTGCTTAAGGATAAAAATGAATATTTTAATTAATGGTCAGTCAGTTACAGTGAACGACAATACATCGCTCACTCAGGCGTTGAGCCAGTTTGGTGCAAGACCTCCATTTGCCGTTGCCGTTAATGGTGACTTTGTACCGCGCAGCCAATGCGATGCTAAACCCCTCAATGAAGGCGACAGCATTGAGTTATTGTCGCCAATTCAAGGAGGCTAAGATGGATAGTTTTTCGGTTTATGGTGAGCAATTTACGAGTCGTTTACTGATTGGCTCAGCACTGTACCCTTCGCCAAGTGTTATGACAGAGTCGATAGTGGCCTCACAGGCTGAAATTGTCACCGTTTCATTAAGACGTCAGCAAAGCGCTGCTGCGGGTGATGATTTTTGGCAATTGATAAAAAATACCGGGTTAAAGGTGCTGCCAAATACGGCGGGTTGTCATAGCGTGAAAGAAGCGGTGACCTTGGCACAAATGTGCCGCGAAGTGTTTGCCACTGATTGGATCAAGTTAGAGTTGATTGGTGATGAATATAATTTACAGCCCGATCCAATCGCATTGCTTGAAGCCACTAAAATTTTATTGGCCGATGGCTTTAAAGTTTTGCCTTATTGCACAGATGATTTAGTGCTGTGCCAGCGCCTCGCTGATTTAGGCTGCGAAGTACTTATGCCTTGGGGCGCACCGATTGGCACGGGTAAAGGCTTGCTGAATCCTTATAACTTAAAAATGATCCGTGAGCGCTTGCCAAACCATACTTTAATTGTTGATGCGGGCTTAGGTTTACCATCTCATGCCTGCCAAGCGCTTGAATTAGGGTATGATGCCGTATTATTAAACTCGGCAATTGCAGGTGCAGGTTGCCCAGTAACGATGAGTAAAGCGTTTAAGAGTGCGGTTGAAGCGGGGCGATATAGCTATTTGGCTAAAGCGATGCCAGAGAAAGACGTAGCAAGCCCATCAACGCCGACGCTTGGAATGCCATTTTGGCATCAAGAATAAAATGTGAGGAATAACATGAATCAGGTTGTATGGACCATAGCTGGCTCAGATTCGGGCGGCGGTGCAGGAATTCAAGCCGATATCAAGGCAATGCAAAGTTTTAATGTACATGGCTGTACGGTTATTACTGCTTTAACGGCACAAAATAGTTTAGGTGTAGAAGCACTTAACCCGATTTCAACAGAAGTGATTGAGTCGCAACTATTAGCCTTAGCCAGTGATATGCCTGCCAGCGTGATTAAAATTGGCATGCTTGCCAATGTGCAGCAAATACAGCTTATTAGTGAGCATTTAAAACATTACAAAGCAACTTGGGCAGAGCCGCCTTTGGTTGTTTATGATCCGGTTGCCATTGCCTCAAGTGGTGATTTATTAACAGAAGAAGATACTGTTAGTGCTATCAAAGAGTGTTTATTGCCATTAGTCGATGTTGTAACACCGAACACCCACGAAACACAGCTATTAACTGGTGTTTACCTGATTGGCCCAAGCGCAGTGAAAGAGGCCGCAAAGAAGTTAACAGGCTATGGTGCAAAAGCGGTGATCATCAAAGGGGGTCACTGGGATTACCCAAGTGGCTATTGCATTGATTACTGCGTGCAAGGTGAGCAGGAATATTGGCTTGGTAACGAAAAAATTCAAACTCCGCATAGTCACGGTACTGGATGCAGTATGGCCTCTGTGATTGCTGCGTGTTTAACCAAACAGTATCCTCTCAAAGATGCCTTTATTTTAGCGAAAGCCTATATAAACCAAGGATTAAAAGCAGCCATTCGATATGGTGAAGGGATTGGCCCCGTTGCACACACTTGCTTTCCAACAAATCTAGCTGATTACCCACAAGTCATCGAAGCGGGAAGTTGGCTGGGTGATGAGCTCGACTTTGATTGCCCGGTTGATTTTACCATGGCAGCAGGTTTTGCCGAGTGCGACTCTAAACAGCTTGGGCTATATGCCGTTGTTGATACGGTTGATTGGTTAGAGAAGTGTTTAGCCGAAGGGGTTAAAACCGTTCAATTAAGAATGAAAAATGCAGACGATACAGCACTTGAAGAGTCGATTGCAAGTGCGGTTTTGCTGGGGCAGAAGTACGATGCGCAGGTATATATTAATGATTATTGGCAATTGGCGATTAAGCACGGCGCTTATGGTGTGCATTTAGGACAAGAAGACTTACAAACCGCTAATTTAATTGCCATAAAAGAGGCAGGGTTACGCTTAGGTGTGTCGACTCATGGCTTTTATGAAATGCTACGTGCACATAATTACAGACCAAGTTATATGGCGTTTGGCGCTATTTATCCAACCACCACCAAAGACATGACAGGGCAGATTCAAGGCTTAGAAAAGCTCGAAAAATTTGTGCCGTTAATGGCTGATTATCCAACGGTCGCGATTGGCGGGATTGACTTATCTCGTGCTGAGCAAGTTGCGAGCACGGGGGTTGGCAGTGTTGCCGTAGTGCGTGCGATTACCGAAGCCGAAGACTACCAAGCAGCCATTGCCACGTTAAAACAGCTGGTCGAAGGTCAGCCATAATATGAGCGCGTTAAGCGACAAAGAACAAATTCGTTATAGCCGCCATTTGCTACTCAAAGAGGTGGGGCATGCGGGTCAGCATAAGTTAAAGTCTGCACATATTGTGGTTGTCGGAGCGGGTGGGCTTGGCTCACCAGCACTGTTTTATTTAGCAGCTGCAGGAGTCGGAACGCTCACTTTGATTGACGACGATAAAGTTGAGCTTTCAAATCTACAGCGACAAATACTCTATAAAGTAAACCACATGGGGCAGGCAAAAACACAGGCGGCTGCCAAGGTGTTAAGCAGTTTAAATAATCAAATTACGGTTAAGCCTCTATGCCAAAAGCTTGATGAAAGTAACTGTGCTGAGCTACTTGAAGGTGCTGACATCATTCTTGATTGCAGTGATAACTTTGCTACCCGGTATTTGGTTAATCGCTATTGTTTAGCTAAATCTATTCCGCTTGTTTCAGCTGCGGCTATTGCAACACAGGGGCAGGTGATGAGTTTTGATTTTCGTGATGAACAAAGCCCTTGCTATGGCTGTATATTCCCGCAAACGGAGGAGCAGACAGCGCTTAATTGTGACAATGCTGGGGTATTGAGCCCGTTATTGGGTGTTATGGGCAGCATGCAAAGTTTATTGGCTATCAATATATTGCTTGGCCATAAAACGGGCAGCGAGTTTATTCAATTTGACGGGCTAACACTAAAACAGCAGCGTTTTAATATTCAAAAAGATAGTGAGTGCTCAGAGTGTAATCGTGGGGTATAGGCGCGATTTATAGAGAATTTTAAGCAAACCACTTTTGCTCAAGTGGTTTGCTTAATTGAACTTATTAGTCGTTAATTTTCGCAAATGGTGTGCCCATGCGGGTCACTGTTTCTGGGTGTTGATCTGATAAGAACTCAGCTTGATTTGCACCCCAGGCTAAAATAACGGTAGAGCCTAACTTAAAGCGACCCATTTCTTCACCTTTCTTCAGAGTAATCGCGTTGTCACCTGTGGTTGGGTAGTTCCAACTAAATACATCTTTACCTGCTGGTGGCGTTACTGTGCCTGCCCAAATAGTCTCGATGCTAGCAACAATTGTTGCACCAACAAGTACCATGGCTAGCGGGCCAATTTCGGTTTCGAAGATAGCCACAACACGCTCGTTACGAGCAAATAGGTTAGGTACATTTTGCGCTGTTAACGGGTTTACCGAAAATAAATCACCCGGTACGTAAATCATTTTGCTCAGCGTACCATCAACAGGCATGTGAATACGGTGGTAATCTTTCGGCGCTAAATAAATAGTCACAAATTTACCGCCTAAAAACGGCGCTGTGTCTTCTTCTTTGCCACCAAGGAGTGCTTGTAAGCTGTAGTCATGGCCTTTTGCTTGGATGATTTGACCGTCGACTACATCGCCTAATTGGCTAATTGCACCATCAACTGGGTGAGCAATAATGTCGCTATCTTCAGCAAGTGGACGAATACCTTCTTTTAATGGGCGAGTAAAAAACTCATTAAAAGTTTTGTAATGAGCTGGATCTGGGTATTTAGCCTCACTCATATCAATTTTGTATTGTTTGATAAACAATTTAATTAAGGCCGTTGTTAAGCCACCCGCTTTTGCTGCTGCTAACTTGCCAACCATGCGCGAAATGAAATGTTTTGGCATGGCATATTGCATAGCAATTTTGAATTTATCTAAACTCACTTGTTATTTCCTAAATAGTTATACGCGAGGAGCGCGTGCACCAGCACGGCCGTCGGCCATAGTTTCTAAAATTCGGTGGTAACTGTCAAAGCGAAGTTCTGAAATTTCACCATCATCAACAGCTTGGCGGATTATACAGCCAGGATCGTTTAAATGTTTACAATCGCGAAAACGACAGCCACCAATAAAATCACGGAACTCTTTAAAGCACCATGTAACGCGCTCAACATCTAAATGCCATAAGCCAAACTCACGAATTCCCGGTGAGTCGATTAGGTTACCACCACTTGGTAAATGGTGTAATCGCGATACGGTTGTTGTGTGTTGACCAAGGCCGCTGTTCTCAGAGACTTCTTGGGTTAAGATATCTGCATCTGGCAGTACAGTGTTCACTAAGGTTGATTTACCCACACCGCTTTGACCAACAAAAATGCTGTTTTTATCAACTAGTTTTTGTTTAAGCTCAGCAATGCCTTGACCGGTTTTATTACTGACTAACAGTACTTGATAACCTAGCTCACGATAGATATCGAGAATTTCATCAATAAAAGCAAGGCCTTCATCGTCTATTAAATCTATTTTGTTAAGCACTAAAATAGGCTCAATACCCATGTCTTCACAGGCAACTAAATAGCGGTCGATAATGTTTGGTGTAAACTCAGGCAATACCGCAGAGACCATTAAAATTTGGTCGATATTGGCAGCGACGACTTTCACGCCGTCATAAAAATCAGGTCGTGTTAGTTGTGAGCGACGCTCATGGGTTGCTTCAATAACCCCCGCTAAGTCGCCTTCGCTAACTTTTGCACGGCGAAAAATAACTTCATCACCACACACAAGGCTCGATACTGTTCTACGTATATTACAGCGTAGCACTTCGCCTGATTCGGTTTCGATATCGGCGTGTTGGCCAAAACGACTGATCACAACCGCATTTTCGGCAGGGCCTAAATTATCATTTTGCCATTGCACAGTTGCCCCTTTCTGTTGCTTTTTGTCTGCATTAGAGAGGCGTTTTTGATGATTGGCCTTAATTCGACGCGATTGGCCTTTACTTAATTTCTTTTGTTTTGCCACTTTTGGCCTATAACTTGAGTAAATGTCGGGCTTTTTGAAAAAAAAGCTTTAGGTCGACTGATGATACTAATATGATATATCTAAATGCGTTGGATCTAAAGGAAAGCACCGCTAAGGTAACTATGTCTTTTCATAAATCAAATCTTATCTGGCTCGACCTAGAAATGACAGGCCTCGAACCAGCAACAGATAAAATACTCGAAATTGCCACTGTTGTCACCGACAGTGATTTAAACATCTTGGCTGAAGGCCCTGTTATTGCTATTCATCAAAGCGATGAACTGCTTGATGGCATGGACGAGTGGTGCACGACTCAGCACGGTCAATCTGGTTTAACAGCTCGTTGTAAAGCAAGCACATTCACTGAACAAGATGCTATTGATCAAACTTTGGCATTTCTAAAGCAATGGGTACCTGCGGGTGCTTCACCTATGTGTGGTAATTCTATCGGCCAAGACCGCCGTTTTATGAATAAGTACATGCCTGAATTGGAAGACTACTTTCACTACCGTAACCTTGATGTGAGTACCGTTAAAGAACTTGCACGTCGTTGGAAACCTGACGTATTAGCGCAAGTGAACAAAAAAGGTTCACATCTAGCCCTCGACGATATCAAAGATTCGATCATGGAATTAAAGGTTTACCAAGAAAAATTCTTTAATTTGTAAAAAACATTTGCAAACACATCGGATTATTGTAGAATCCTGCCCCGCTTAAGACGTTAACCCCCGCGGGGTTGGTATGTCTTTAGCTAAACTTTTATAGTTGAAATTTGCGGCACTAGCTCAGTTGCCAGAACGTTTCACCGCAACCTTCAGGTTGTGCGACAACGGACAAATTACTGACTACTTTTGAATGCGGCACTAGCTCAGTTGCCGGAACGTTTTACCGCAACCTTCAAGGTTGTGCACCAACGGACAAATTACTGACTACTTTTGAATGCGGCACTAGCTCAGTTGGTAGAGCGCAACCTTGCCAAGGTTGAGGTCACGAGTTCGAGCCTCGTGTGCCGCTCCAATTTCTCACCAAAAGAAATTGGCTTAAGTTTCAAGAGGAAAGTAACTAACTTGAAGCTTGTAACTTAAAACTAGTAACTTATTGTGCGGCACTAGCTCAGTTGGTAGAGCGCAACCTTGCCAAGGTTGAGGTCACGAGTTCGAGCCTCGTGTGCCGCTCCAATTTCTCACCAAAAGAAATTGGCTTAAGTTTCAAGGGGAAAGTTGAAAGCACCAAGCTATTCAAACTTCTAACTTGAATCTTGTAACTAGAAACTATTTGATGCGGCACTAGCTCAGTTGCCAGAACGTTTTACCGCAACCTTCAGGTTGTGCGCCAACGGACAAATTACTGACTACTTTAAAGCGGCACTAGCTCAGTTGCCAGAACGTTTTACCGCAACCTTCAGGTTGTGCGACAACGGACAAATCACTGACTACTTAAAAGCGGCACTAGCTCAGTTGGTAGAGCGCAACCTTGCCAAGGTTGAGGTCACGAGTTCGAGCCTCGTGTGCCGCTCCAATTTCTCACCAAAAGAAATTGGCTTAAGTTTCAAGGGGAAAGTTGAAAGCATTAGCTTGAAACTAGAAACTTGCAGCTTACAACTTATTTATGCGGCACTAGCTCAGTTGGTAGAGCGCAACCTTGCCAAGGTTGAGGTCACGAGTTCGAGCCTCGTGTGCCGCTCCAATCTCTAAAAAATCCCAAAAACACTTTCTTAAATAATTTAGCTAATAGCAAGATTTGATTACAGCTTACAGCTTACAGCTTACAGCTTACAGCTTACAGCTTACAGCTTACAGCTTACAGCTTACAGCTTACTGATCTGACTCCATAAAAGTAGACACCTTTTTGGAGTCAGTAATCATGAAAGTAAAGTCACAGCGTAGATATTCCCTCGAATTTAAAATAAAAGTCGTTCAAGAGTCGTTAGACACCACAGATACAG
>NZ_JAKGBA010000022.1:0-50865 GCF_021532495.1 Pseudoalteromonas sp. Cn5-37
TGATAGCTGATAGCTGATAGCTGATAGCTGATAGCTGATAGCTGATAGCTGATAGCTGATAGCTGATAGCTGATAGCTGATAGCTGATAGCTGATAGCTGATAGCTGATAGCTGATAGCTGATAGCTGATAGCTAACTCCTCACCTATATTTTTCACAAAATGATAGCGCTGTCATTTTAGTTTTTATATGATAGGAACGAATTATTAACAAAAATGAAAAATAGTACGCAGAAATACCGTACACTCAGGGCTTAAACGAGGAGAAAGTAATGGGTTTTAAAAAGTCACTATTCGCGGTAATGCTAGCGACTGCGCCTTTAATGGCTAGTGCAGCATTAACTCAATCACAAGTTGATCAGTTTGCGAAAGGTACCGAACTGTTGTTTTCGGTAGAAGATAACTTTCGTAATAAAGATGCGGGCTTTTTAGGAAAAATTACTCTTAATAATGGCTCTGATGTGGCGTTACCTGCGGGCGAGAGCGACTGGCAGCTTTATATTCACTCAGTTCGTAAAATCTCAACCGAACATGTTGCGGGCCTAAACATTGAACACGTTAATGGTGACTTGCACCGCATCGTACCAACGAGCTCTTTTAAAGGTTTAGCAGCAGATAAAAGTTTAGAGCTGCCGTTCGATGCGCAAGTATGGATTGTTGCTTATAGTGACTTTATGCCACGGGCATTTTTTGTTTCGGGTAAGAATAAACCAGCCGTATTTGCTAATACCGACACAGAAGACTTTAAACAGTTTGTGACGCCATTTACCCGTGAGAATCAGTTACGCCGTTACAATGAGCCAAAAGATTTATCGGTTTTAGCAACGGCAAAAGTACGCTTCGAGCGTAATAGCACAGATAAGGTGTCGATCAGTAAAGAGGATGCTTTAAAGCGTATTATTCCTAAGCCTCGTAAAGTCGATTTTAACCTTGGCAGTGCGACGCTAAACAATAATTGGCAAATCAGTTATCAAGGCCAGCTTAAGCACGAAGTTATGGTGTTTATGCAAGACTTACAAGATGACTATGGCATTAGCCTTAAAGCACAGCCTGATCATATCAATGTCGGTAAAGACAAAGTAATACGCTTAAAAGTTGACCCTAAACTCAATAATGCAAAAGCTGAAAGCTACACTCTAGAGATTGATGATGAAGTGATCACCATTGTAGGTAGCGATAACGCCGGTGTGTTTTATGCGATGCAAAGCTTATTAAACCTCATTCCTGCAAATAGCCAAGGCAGTGCCAGCTTACCGCAGTTAGAACTTGAAGACTCACCGCGTTATGGTTGGCGTGGTATGCATTACGATAATGGTCGTAACTATCATGGCAAAGAAGCAATGTTCAAGCTGGTTGAGCAAATGGCTCGCTATAAAATGAATAAGCTACACTGGCACTTTTCAGAAGATGAAGGTTGGCGACTTGAGATCCCAGGTCTACCAGAGCTTACCGACGTTGGCGGCTATCGCTGCTTTGATTTAGAAGAGCGCGAGTGCTTATTAACTCAGCTTGGCACAGGGCCATTTAAATCAGGCTCTGGCAACGGTTATTTGAAACGTGACGAGTTTGTTGAGCTATTAAAGTTTGCGAAAGACCGCCACATTCAAATCATCCCTGAAGTTGAAGGGCCAGGCCATGCGCGTGCCTCAATCAAAGCGATGGAAGCGCGTTATCACAACATGTTAGAAGAAGCTGAGAAAGCCGCTAAAAACAACATTAAAACGCGCTCTGCAAACAAAGAAATTCAACACATAGATATGGGACCAGCAACGCAATACTTGCTTACCGATCCTAAAGATACCTCTGTGTACATGACGGTACAAAACTACAAAGATAACTCAATGAATGTGTGTATGGACTCTACCTACGCATTTTTAGATAAAGTAACTTATGAACTTCAGCAGATGTACCGCGAAGCAGGTGTGCAGTTAAAGAACTTGCATATTGGTGGTGATGAAGTTGGTGCTGGTTCGTGGATAGGCTCGCCAATCTGTCAGGCGCTATTTGCCGATCCAAATAACGGTGTAGCTGGCCCCGCTGATTTAAAACCTTATTTCACACAACGTGTTGCTACCTTACTTGAAAAACGCGGTATTTCTCCGGGGATTTGGGAAGATGGCATCATGTATGACCGCGAAAACTCGTTTAAACGTGATGAGTTCCCTAATAAAACCTTTACCGTAAATACTTGGGATAACATTTGGGAATGGGGCGTTGCCGATAGAGCATACCGCCTAGCAAATGCCGGTTACCAAGTGGTGTTATCACACGGTACGCATTTGTATTTTGATCACCCATACGAAGCAAGCCCTGAAGAGCGTGGTTATTACTGGGCCACTCGTTACACAGATACTAAAAAAGCCTTTAATTACATGCCAGATGACGTGTATGCCAATGCCGATTACACCCGCACTCGTGAGCCAATCGTTAATTTAGAAGCGTTGGTGGGCCGCCCATTACCTAAACTTGAAAAGCCAGAGAACATTCTGGGTATGCAAGGTCAGGTATGGTCAGAAACAATCCGTACTGAAGAGCAAGTATTAGCAATGATCTTCCCGCGTATTCTGTCAGTGGCAGAGCGTGCTTGGCATAAAGCCGATTGGGAAGGCGAAAGTGTCGATATTAAAAAACAAGCAAAAGACTGGGCTGAGTTCTCAAGTGCAGTCGGTTTAAAAGAGCTTGAGAAACTAGCTAAAGATGGCATCAATCTGCATTTACCAGTACCTGGCGGTGTGATTGAAAATGGTAAGTTGTATGCCAACAGCGCATTTGCTTATTTGAGCATTGAATACAGTCTAGACAACGGCCAAAGCTGGCAAACTTATGCCGAGCCTGTGAAGGTTGATAACAATACAAAAGTTGCGCTACGCACCCGCTTAAACGCACAGCAAACCAGCCGCGTGACCGTTGTGGGTGAGTAATGTTTTTGCGATAAATAAATGTGACGCCTATAGAAGAATGTAGGCGTCATGTTTTGCATTAAAACTACTTCTATTCACAAAGAGGATAAGAGGGCGCTTCGCTTAAGAGAAGTAATATTGAGGTTCCCTCATTCTCTTCTCATTTACTCCTCTTTGTGCAAAGACATATTGAACCACAGAGAACACAGAGGCGCTGCGCGCTACACAGAGAAACCAAATTATCACAATGAGGGTAAGAGGGCACTTCGCTTAGAAGAAAACAAAAAAGCATTATTATTACTTCCTCATTTTCTTCTCATTAACTTCTCTTTGTGAATATATTTTCGCGCGAAATAAATTTCACGCCTACATCGAAGACATCTAATCGCACAAAGAGGATAAGAGAGCGCTTCGCTTAAGAGAAAATAATGTTTTGGTTTCCTCATTCTCTTCTCATTCACTTCTCTTTGTGAGTACATTTTCGCGCGAAATAAATTTCACACCTACGGTATCTAAAATAAATATGTCAGCGCTGTCATTTTTGTTGCGATAGTGTTATAAATATTTAATATCTCTTTTATATAATCATCTGAATGAACAGCGCTGTAGAGTCGAGATGTGCTGTTATGGGAAATGTTATGTCTGAAATAAATAAACAAAGCAGTGTAGTGCCGATGGCGATTGTTGCCACGCTGTTTTTTATACTGGGTTTTGCTACGTGGTTAAATGGCTCACTGATGCCATTTTTACAGCAAATTTTGCAGCTATCACCTTTTCAGGCATCGCTGATTATTTTCTCGTTTTATATCGCGGTGACTTTTACGGCTTTACCTTCGGCGATGATCATCAGAAAGGTAGGTTATAAAAACGGTATGGCGCTGGGTATGGCGACCATGATGGTGGCAGGTTTGCTATTTATTCCTGCCGCAAAAACACAAGTGTTTGCACTGTTTTTATTTGCGCAGCTTGTTATGGGGGCTGGGCAAACGTTATTACAAACAGCGGTTAACCCATACGTAGTAAGAATTGGCCCAGAAGAATCAGCCGCGGCTCGCGTTAGTATTATGGGTATATTAAATAAAGGTGCGGGTGTTGTTGCACCGATTGTATTTACCGCACTGATACTCAGCGACTTTAAAGGCTTTGTAGGTAAAGAGCTTAGCCAAACTGATATTGATGCCATGGCTAATGGCTTAATCTTACCGTATTTAGGGATGTCTATTTTTATTGGTATACTCGGCTTTGCGGTAACTAAAATGCCATTGCCAGAGTTAATTGATGACGACGTTGATGAACAGAAACCGGGGCAGGTAAAAGAAGCATTAAGCCATCCGAGTCTTGCCTTAGGGATAGTGGCACTTTTTGTCTATGTAGCTGTTGAAGTAATTGCCGGCGATACCATTGGTAGCTTTGCGTTGTCGTTAGGTATTGAAAAATACAGTGTTATGACATCGTACACCATGGGGTGTATGGTACTAGGTTACTTTTTAGGGATTTTACTTATCCCACGAGTGTTATCGCAGCAAACAGCACTAACTATTTCAGCGGTATTGGGCTGTGTGTTAACGCTAGCGATAGTTACAGGTAGTAATGAAACTGTATTTATATCAACATTGTTTGGCCTAAAATCGGTACTGCCTGATACCTTATTGCTCATTGCTGTGCTAGGCTTTGCTAATGCGATTGTTTGGCCTGCAGTTTGGCCGTTAGCATTATCTGGTTTAGGTAAGCTAACTAGTGTAGGCTCTGGTCTGCTCGTTATGGGTATAGCTGGTGGCGCATTCGGCCCATTATTTTGGGGCCTAGCAAGTGGCGGCGTAAAAAGCGCAGAAGCACAACAAATGGCTTATATTGTGATGTTGCCTTGTTATTTATTCATACTTTTCTATGCTGTTAAAGGCCACAAGATGAAAAGTTGGAAGTAATTATGAGTTTGAGGTTGGGCGTAAAATGCACCGCCTTGAACTTTGAAAAGCATTTCTAGTAAATAGAAATAATCCCGTGTGTAATGCCACCGAAAGGTGGCATTTTTTGTTTGAAATTTAAGGTTCTCGTTACACAGAGTAAACCACTTATATTCACAAAGAGGATAAGAGAGCGCTTCGCTTAAGAGAAAGTAATATTGTGGTTTCCTCATTCACTTCTCTTTGTGCAAAAGAAATATTGAACCACAAACAAACCCGAACAGCCAAAGCTGACGGCTTTTAGATCTGAAAACAGGTTTTAAAGATAAATCTTGAAATTCAAAATAAAAAATATTTAGGAAAATATAGGGATTTACTAAGGGGGAGAAGTGGGGCGACTGATGGGGCTTGAACCCACGACAACCGGAATCACAATCCGGGGCTCTACCAACTGAGCTACAGCCGCCACTGAGATACACCTCGTTTGGTGTGGCGCGCATATTACATAATTAACTTAGGCTTGTGAACCCCCTAAATTAAAAAAAGTAAAAAAAACTTACTTGCTTCAGAAAATTCAGAAAAGCAGGTTTAGTCAGTTAGTGTTCAGTTTCGGTATTTAGACTTGCGACTTTTGCAATTGAGCAATTACTCATTTTTTAGTTTGACTGTAATTTAATGATTTTTTAACCAAAGATCATATATAATTTGAACAGCGTTATGCTAAAAATGAACTTCAGGAGAGAATATGGATACAATAATGAACTGGATCAATGAGAATTCAGGTTTAATCATACATTACGCCGTTCAGGCTGTTCTTGCGCTAATCATTTTCTTCATCGGTGGTCGTATCGCAAAATTTTGCGAAGGGATGACTGAAAAAGCATTTGATAAAAAGAAAGTAGACAAAGCCGTAGGTTCATTTGTAGCAAGCATTGTATATGCTATTGTTTTTGCAGCAACTATCTTAATGGCACTATCTCAACTTGGTATTGAGACAACATCATTCATTGCTATTTTAGGTGCGGCTGGTTTAGCTGTAGGTCTAGCACTTCAAGGTTCACTGTCCAACTTTGCATCAGGTGTTTTAATCATCCTACTTCGCCCTTTCAAATCAGGTGACTATGTAGAAGCCGGTGGTAAAGCGGGTACTGTTAAGAAAATCGAAATTTTCTCTACAGAATTACGTACACCAGATAATAAAGTAATTATCATGCCTAACTCATCAATCATGGGCAGCCCAATTACAAACTTCTCTCGTGAATCAACTCGTCGTATCGATTTAGTAATTGGTGTGGGTTACGATGCAGACCTTAAAGAAGCAAAAGCAGTTCTTAAATCAGTATTAGATAAAGAAACTCGTTTATTAAAAGATCCAGCATACACAGTCGCTGTATCTGAGCTTGCAGATTCAAGTGTGAACTTTGTAGTTCGCCCGTGGGTTAATTCATCAGATTATTGGCCAACGTATTTCGATCTAATGGAAAACATTAAGATCGCATTAGATGACGCAAATATCACGATCCCATTCCCGCAAATGGATGTTCATTTGCATAAAGAAGATTAATCACAAGTAGTAAAGGTTATTTTTTAATGAAATTAAAAGCTTTATCAATTCTAGTTGCAGCAAGTGCTGCAACTAGCGCATTCGCAGCAGATGAAACCAAAACTTGGGATGTAACCAGTGAACTAGGTGCCATTATTACAAGTGGTAACACTGAAACAACAACACTAAAAGGTGGTGTTAAGGTTTTACATAACCTAGAAAACTGGAATAACGAGTACAAGTTAGACGGTCTTTATAAAGAAGATGAGATCGAAAACGACGACGGTGTTAAAGAAACACAACGTACTAACGAAAAGTACTCAATCTCTGCACAAGGTAACTACAAGTTAAACGAAAAGCACTCACACTTATTCATCTACGGCTCGCACGTATCTGATTACTTTGGTGCATATCGCAACGAATCAGTAATCTCAGCAGGTTATGGTTTACGCGTAATCGACCGTTCTGATATGTGGTTAAACGCTGAAATCGGTCCAGGTTATAAGTATTTCCAATACCCTGATGACAGCACTGAAGTTGATGAAAACGGTAACTCACTTGCCGGCGAGCGCGAAGGTGAAGTTATCGCGTTAGGTAAAGTTGATTATAACTGGCAGATTTCAGACAGCGCACGTTTTACTCAGTTAGTATCAGTTGAATATGGTGATACCAATACTAAAACACGTTCAGAGTCTGCAATTCTTGCCAAAATCAACGGCTCACTACAAATGAAAGTAGCTTACAACATCACTCACAACTCAGACGTTGCGGATGATAAAGAAAACACAGATACAGAAACTTCATTAACACTGGTTTACAGTTTTTAACTATATAAACCGTTTTGTTGACATTTTAATGACAAAAAGGGACGAAAGTCCCTTTTTTATTTCTTTTCATTTCAGGTAGAATACACAATCTTTTTTGACTGTAGAACTATGGATATCCCTACTTGTGATGTTTTTTAAAAGACTATTCCTTACTTTTTTATTTCTTACCACTTCATCGGTATTGGCATTTACTCCTACTGCAGCTCAAATAGAGCAATTCAAAAAATTACCAAAAGCGCAACAGGAAGCGTTAGCAAGACAATATGGAGTCGATTTATCTAGTATTGGAAATCAAGGGGCTTTAGGTAATGACATTGCTGAAGAGCCTGTTGCTACAGTCAAACCTCGAAAAAGTATTGAAGCGGAACCTCTTACAGATGAGCAAAAATTCAATCCTGAATTGAATAAAGTTATGCCTTTTGGTTATGACTTATTTGCAGGCGAACCAACTTCATTTATGCCAAGTGAGAATGCCGCTGTACCAGATACTTATCTTGTAGGCCGGGGAGACACTCTTGATGTTAACTTCTATGGAAAAGAAACTCAAAACTATAACGTAGTTGTTGATAGAGAAGGGCGTATAAGTATCCCTAATTTATCACCTGTACAGGTTGCTGGGCTTACTTTTGCTGAAGTAAAAGAGCTTATCAAAGCTAAAGTTGAACAAGAAATTATTGGTGTTAAAGCATTTGTTGCAATAGGTCAACTACGTAGTATTCGAGTAATGGTATTAGGTGAAGCTTATATGCCTGGTAGTTACAGTGTTTCATCACTTACAACTGTATCGCATGCACTATTTGTTAGTGGTGGAGTGTCTGATATTGCTTCATTACGTAATATTCAAGTTAAGCGTGCTGGCAAAGTTGTTGCTAATTTTGATTTATATGATTTATTGATCAATGGTGATAGTAGTAACGATATCATTCTTAAGCCAGGCGATGTTGTTTTTATTCCACCAGTTGGTGCGCAAGTCGCTGTTGAAGGGTTAGTTAAACGACCTGCTATTTTTGAGCTGAAAAAAGGCGAAACAGCAGCACAGTTATTAAAAATGGCGGGAGGTTTAAAACCGCAAGCTTATGCGAAAAAAGCAATTGTTGAACGCTTCAATAACAATAATATGAAGGAAGTGTTGTCGGTTGATTTTAGTGGAAATGAAATAGACTATACCCCTCGTGACGGTGACCGAGTTCGATTTAATCCCATAAGCTTACAATATCAAAATAGCATCAGCTTGATTGGTGCTGTTGCACGCCCTGGGCATTATCAATGGCATCAGGGTAAACGAATTGCTGATGTATTAACTTCGGTACGTGGTGATTTACTTCCTCAAGCTGATCTAGCTTATGGTTTATTGATACGAGAAGTTAATATTTCGGGTGATATTGAGGTGCATCAGTTTGATATTGCACAAGCAATTGTTAAAGTGCCAGAGCATAACTTAGCCTTAAAAGCTAATGATAAACTCATGGTATTTAGCCGCTACGAAAGTAGATTTGATGAAGACATTGCATTAAAGAACATGGCGCTGAGCGAAGAGCAACAAATTCAGCAAACAAAAGTAAAGCAGTGGCACTCATTTCAGCAATCAAAATTTGAAAAGTTTGTTGGTTTAAAATCGACAAAAGTTAAACAAGTTGATGAAACAGAAGAAAAATCAGTTGCTGAAATCTCTAAAAAGAAAGCAATAGAGAAAAAAGAAGGCCTTCAACCTGAAGATTATGCATTATTTAGTCGAAATAACTTATTAAAACCAGTTATAGCAAAGCTAAAACAACAAGCATCTGTAAAATCAGCTATTCAGCTTGTTGAAATAAATGGTCACGTAACATATCCAGGAGTTTACCCGTTAACAGTTGGAAGTGAAGTAAATGAATTAATAGCTGCTTCAGGTGGGTTACTTGAATCATCATATTTAGAGCAAGCAGAGATAACTCGAGTGGTATCAACTGCTAATTCTGAAATTGAACATATTAAATTTAACTTAAATGATGCAATGCAAGGGAAAGTCGCTGCCAATAAAGTACTGAAAAGTAAAGATAGCATTAATATTTTCGCAATACCTAACTGGCAAGAAAATGTAAAAGTTGAGCTCAAAGGTGAAGTTAAATTCCCAGGTATCTATACCATTCGTCGTGGAGAAACATTAACTAACTTATTAGAACGAGCAGGTGGCTTCTCTGAGTTTGCAGAGCCAAATGCTGCCATTTTTACACGTGAGTCAATTCGTCAACAAGAGCAAAAGCAATTAGCTAAGCTAGCAGAGGATTTACGAAGAGATATAGCAACGAAAAGCTTCGAAAAATCAGTTAGTAGCACGCGACTTTCTTATGATGAAATGAATAAGCTATTACTTGATTTGGCAAATGTTGAAGCCGTAGGTCGTTTAGTCATTGACTTACCTCTCATTGCGGAGAATAAACAAAATCTAGTGCTACAAAACGGTGATACGCTTTATGTTCCGAGTCTACGAGACTCAATCAGTGTAATTGGTGAAGTAAATTACACCACGTCACATTTATATAAGCCTGGAGTGAGTGTCGATCAATATATTGACCTAAGTGGTGGTCTAAAAGAGCGTGCGGACGAAGACAGAATTTACATCATTAAGGCAAATGGTTCTGTAGCCATACCGAATACAGGTACTTGGTTCGCTGTGAATGATTCTAAGTTATTAGAAGCTGGCGATACGATTGTTGTACCTATGAACTCTGACTATATGGATAACTTAACACTGTGGAGCACAGCAACACAGATTGTTTATCAGTTAGGTGTAGCGTTAGCTGCAATTAGTAGTATTTAGATTTTTGGAAAATTTTAAAATGCCTGAATTTAATCTAGCTCATAAACTTGATACTCCATTACTTAGCTCTCAGTTAAAAAAAGGCCGTTCGGTAAGAGCTCCCAAATATGCATATAACTCAATAGATGTGTATGTTTTTTGCCCTGAAGATAAACTGGAGTTACTTAAAAGATCTCTTATAAATTACGATGTTAATTTCATTTTTAATGACTATTCGTTAAAGAACTTAGATAAAAAAATTATTACTCACTTTGATAATTCTTCACTATCAGATGAAAAGAGAAACTTTCTAGTTGCAGCAACTGAGCTCGGTGCTTGGGTAGAGCCACTTGTAAGCTATTTAGATAAAAGGATGGGTTATACAGAGGTCACTTTGTTGCAAAGTAGCTACTTTTTGCATCAAAAAGCATTTTCTATACTAAACACAAAAAGAACTCAAGTTGCTAAGCGCATTATAGATCTAATATTAGCATCGATACTGCTCATATTATTTTCACCTATTGCATTAATTACATATCTATTCATTAAGTTTGATAGTCCAGGCCCTGCTATCTTTAAGCAAAAGCGAGTTGGCCAATATAATGAAGAATTTAACGTTATAAAGTTTAGATCAATGCGTATAGATGCTGAGGTTAATGGTGCAAAATGGGCGGAAAAAAACGATGAAAGAATAACAAAAGTGGGACAATTTATTCGCAAAACTAGAATAGACGAAATCCCCCAACTTATTAATGTTATTAGAGGTGAAATGTCTATTGTCGGGCCAAGGCCTGAACGTGAAGTTTTTATAGAAGAACTTGAAAAGGTTATCCCCTATTATCGTTTTAGGCATGCTGTTAAACCAGGAGTAACTGGTTTAGCACAAATTAGCTATCCATATGGTGCCTCAGTAGAAGATGCAATTTGGAAACATAAATACGATATTCATTACATTAAACACCATAGCACCATAGTTGATATGAAAATACTGCTTAAAACTATAAAAGTGGTGATCTTTGGTCAGGGTAGATAGTTACCATTTAGGTGAAGAATATAATTTAAGTTAATAAAATCAATAGCTTAAAAATTGAAATTAAAAGATGATTTATAGTTAATAAAATGACAATACAATTACAGAAACATGTATCTAAATCTAAGAATGAGCAGGTAAAAGAGCTCCCTGTAACATTTTTAGACCTTCTTGAGGCTATTTGGCAAGGAAAGTGGGTAATAACTATATGTGCTATTGCATTTTTATTGTTAGCTGTTGTGTACGCAGTATTACAGCCAAATATATATAAATCTACTTCTTTGCTTACGCCATCCCAATCAAACTCAGGATCTGCTCTAGGTAATATGTCTAGTCAGTTGGGGGGGCTTGCAGCTCTAGCTGGTGTAGAGCTAGGTGGCAGCGAACAAGATCAAGCTTCATTAGCCGTACAAATTTTAAAATCTAGAGAGTTTGTATCATATTTTATTAAAAAGTATGATCTGCTAGTTCCCATTATGGCCGCGGAAGGCTGGAGTTTAGAAACGAATGAACTTCTATACGACTCAGAAATATACAATGTGAACGAAGATAAATGGCTTAGAGAACCTTCAGGGTTGGTAGGTGCAAAGCCTTCACTCCAAGAAGCATATGAAGTGTTCATGGAAAAGTACTTTTATATATCACTAGATAAAGAAAATGGTTCATATACGATTTCCGTTGAACATTACTCTCCATATATAGCTAAAGAATGGGTAGAGTTGTTGAACTACGAAATAAATGAGGTAATGAGAGAAAGAGCAAAACAAGAATCAAAGGAAAATCTTAATTATTTGAACTCTCAGTTAGATAAAACTCGTGTAGTCGAGATGCGAAACACTTTTTATGAATTAATCAAAGAGCAAACAAGAAGTTTAATGTTAGCTGAAGTCCAAAAAGATTATGTTTTTAAGGTAATAGATCCTCCAGTTGTTCCTGAAAAAAAGGTTAAACCAAGTAGAGCTCTTTTAGCAATTGCAGGACTAATCTTGGGGTTAACGATAGGGCTTATGATCGTTTTTATTAGCTTTGTAATTAAGAATGACAAGAAATATTATTCGTAACTCAAGGCTAAGTTAGTAATGTACTTATTTACTACTTTTGTTTCTGTTGTCTATCTGTTTCTACTAGAAAGGAAGTTTCATAAACTAGCTTACTTGTTGGTCATATTGCCTGTTGCGCTTTTCTTCTATCAAGTGCCTGCATTTCAACTCGATGTGGGAACTGATTACATGTCTTATGTAGATATGTATAAGTATGGGTATAACATTGAATATTATTATAGTAAAAAAGAGTATGTTTTTTATGTTATATTAAAAATAGTTACAACTTTAGGGATGGGTGAGCAATCCATATTTTTGCTAGTATCAATAGTCTATACCTTTTTTTGGGTTTTTTTTATTTTTCTGCTTAAAAAGGAAAATTATAAAGTCTGGATACTTGTATTCCTTTACTTCACAGTTACTGGTATTTATCAAAATCAATTGAACGGCTTAAGGCAGTATATGGCAATATCGGTAATGCCTTGCCTTTTTATACTTCTATACAATAGAAAGTACTGGATTTCAGCAGTTTTAGTGATATTTGCATCTCTTTGCCATGCATCATTTATTATTGTTTATCCATTTTTAGCTTTTCTATTTATTAAACCCACACCAGTTAGAGTGGTAACTATCTTTTTCTTAACAGGTGTTGTGTATGCCTTAATACTACCAAAGCTATTACCCTTATTAGTTGAATTATTGTTTGGATCATATTTAGGTTACTTTGAGAGTAAACTATCAGCTAGTGCAAATCTTTTTTCTTTAATAACAAAGTTATACTATGCACCTCTAATATTGCTTTCTATGCATTGCTACTATCAGGATGTTAATAAAGGTTTATATAATAAAAATCATGATATGCTCATGTCATTTTTTATGATTGCGGCTGCAACATATTGGCTTTTTGTTGTTAACCTATATTTCGGGTTTTTCGGAAGAGTTGCTCAGTACTTTATGATTTTTTATATTTTTCCAATGTACTATTTAATTGATAGATATATAGAAAGAAAAAAAGTTTATTCAGTGGTAATTATTTTTGCTTATATCTTAATACCATATATTTTGAAAGTTACCGTTCTAGCAACTTCTGAATATGATTATCAATCAATTTTATCTGGTTTCTAATCCCATGAGCTCAAAAAAAGTATGTATAGTTGCACCAATTCACATTTGGAATGACGTGAGGGTTTTTAAAAAACAAGCTGTATCTTTAGAAAATAGTGGATACGAAGTTTGTTTGGTCGCTAGAATGCCGAAGGAACAGGATGGTTTAACAGTCAACAATATAAAATTAATTAGATCTAAGTTATCAGATAAAGGGAAAGTTTCTAGGATATTACTTATCTATAAAGTTTTTTTTCAGGCATTAAGTTGTAGAAGTGACATCTATCATTTACATAACCCAAATACTATCCCTATTGCTTTTTTGTTGCGACTATTTGGAAAGAAGGTTATTTATGACACACATGAGGACTTTTCTCAGAGATTGCTCTTTAGAGATTGGATCCCGAATAATTTAAAAAAAATATCTTGTCATATTGTTTCTATCCTAGAAGCTATAACAGCTAAGGTTTCGAATGGAGCTATAGGCACCCAAAGTGCAGTTGTGAGAAGGTTAGGTAATAAAGCTATTTTAATTGGTAACCAGCCACGCTTTAACGAGAGTTTGCTTAAGGAAGTCGACAAAATAAAGCATAGCTTAAAGTACGATAATAGTGTTTTTAGGCTTGTTTACCTTGGTAGTATTAATAGCTCGAGAGGAATTAGCGATATAGTTAATGCACTTGAACTTATTAACAATAAAAGCCCTGTAAGATTATGGTTATTAGGTGAAATAGGTAATGATTACCTGCAAGAACTGAAAGCTTTACAAGGGTGGAACTACGTAGATTATTTAGGTTGTTTAGACCAAGAGTTAGCTTTTTCATATGTCTCAATGTCAGATTTAGGAGTTATCTATATACATGACGTCGGAGATCATGCATTTACTGATCCAAATAAGTTATATGAGTATATGACTTTTGGTAAACCTTTTATTGCGAGTGACTTTAATCATTGGAAAGAAAAATTATTAGGTTTTGAGGCTGGTAGTTTTATTACACCTAATTGCCCCGGTTTATTTGCTGATAAAGTAATAGAACTTATAGGTAAACCAAATTTACGTAAAACTATGGGGGAAACTGGTCTACAATATGTATCTCAAAATAATTGGGATATTGAATTTAAAAAGTTAAAGAAGTTGTATAGTGAAATTGTTTAAATGAAAATATCATCATTATTTAAGATAGCTAAAACAAAGTTAACTACTATTGTGAATTATCATAAAAATATTAGCCTTTATGGTAAAGATAACTGTATTTTGGTTAACTATTTTAAAGGGGTTCCTAACTGGGGGGACGATCTTAATGAGTATCTAATTGAGAAAGTTTCGGGAAAAAAGGTTGTTATATATCCTTATTCTAAGAAAAAGCATATCCTAGGAATTGGCTCTATCTTACATCGTGCTAAAAATAACAGTGTCGTATGGGGTAGTGGATTTATTTCTGAGAAAAGTAGTACCCAAAAAAATCTCGATATTAAGCTTCTAAGAGGTCCCAAGACGGCCAAAAAACTAAATTGGTCTGGTTTAGAGTTTGGAGATCCAGGTATCTGCATTAGAAACTTTTATTTTCCAGATATAAAGAAAAAATATCGTTATGGCTTAATACCGCATCATGTGGACAAGATGCACCCAGCTGTCTTAAAGCTAACTAAACGTGAAGATGTATTGCTAATAGACATTCAGCAAGATATTGAACCATTTATTGATCAGTTACTTTCGTGTGAAAGAATTATTTCTTCATCTTTGCACGGGTTAATCGCTTCAGATTCATATTCGATTCCCAACTTACATGTAGTTTTTTCCGATAAGCTATTAGGTGGAAAGTATAAATTTGATGATTATGCGCTTGGGATATCCGGAAAAGTGCGAGAAGCTCATACAATAACAGAGGACTCTGATATTGAAAGTTTTGATAAAGAGTTTTACTTTAATGCTGTTTCAGATGAAAAGATAGCTCATATATTGAATCTTTTTCCGAGAAACGTTTAAACATGCATTTAATCAAACGGATCTTCCACGATTCCTTTTTCAAACAAACACTAGGCGTGTTCTTAATAAAGATAATCTCTTCTATTCTAGGATTTACAACTACAGTCTTACTTGTAAAAAAGCTGGGAGGAGAAGAGTCTAGCTCTTATTTTTTTCTAATAGCTTTAGTATCAGTTTGCACTGCTATAACAACTTTTGGTTCGCCTGATGCGATTTTAAAGTTTTCAGCTATAAATAGAGGAGTAGGAAAACTTGTTAGGCTAGTAATAAGAAAAACATGCATGTTCGCTTTTTCGGCATCAATACTAGCTGCTGCTGTTATATATTTTGTTAACAATATTGAATTGTTATCATCAGAAAAGCTGTTTGTTTTAACCGTTTTTATAATTTTACCTTTAGCTTCAGTTAACCTAGTACTCTCAGCAGCATTGCAAGGTATAGGAAGAGTTGTTTATGCCATGGTTGCATCTGGAGTCTTACAGAGTGCGTGTGTACTTTCAGCTATCTTTTTATTTGAGCTAGATTATTTAGGTGTAGTACTTGCCTTGGCTTTTGGATATTTTTTATCCTCTATCTTTTCAATCTACTTTTTAAAAATAGATTTGAATAACAAAGATAAAAAACACAATTTAAGCGGATTTAAATCTACATGTAAATCAATGTTTGTTAGTCAATGTGTCATTCAGTTTAATAATCATTCAGCTATTCTTCTTTTAGGGCTATTGTGGGTAGGCACCGATATATCAGTCATGGCTATTGCTATGAAACTTACTACATTAATATCTTTTATAATAATTGCTGTTAATAGAGTTTTAGCTCCACAAATCGCTTCTAAATATGAAAAAGCAGATATTGCTGACTTACAGTTGATTATAACTAAATCTGCACGTTTTATGTGGCTGTTTTGTCTACCCGCCATTCTACTGATAATAGTCTTTAGTAAAGAATTGTTAATTCTAATAGATCAGGCTTACGCCGAATATTCGAAGGTATTAATCATGCTTGCTATAGGGCAAGTAGTTAACGTCTTAACCGGAAACGTTGGCTTATTACTTTCAATGACTGGTCATGAAAAAGTCCAAAAGAATATACTAATAGTCAGTCTTTTAGTGTCGTTGGCTATGGGTTTTATGTTGGTTCCTGAATACGGCCCCTTCGGTGCATCAATCATGATGACCACAAATATTGCTTTGGTTAATCTTTCTTCTTATTTTTACGTTTTAACCAAGTTAAAGTTAAATACAATGAAATTGTTATAGGTTTTATGAAAGTTAAGGTTAGTGTACTCATTCCTGTATATGGTGTGGAAAAATATTTAGATACTTTTCTGCAAAGTTTAACAGAGCAAAGCTTGTTAGAAGCTGAGTTTATAGTAGTTAATGATGCTTCTCCCGATAAATCACACGAGATAATTAAAAAGTATCTCAAGAAAGACGATAGATTTATCTACATAAATAAAAAAGAAAATGAAGGACTTTATAAAGCTCGTCAGGATGCTTTTGATAAGGCAAGGGGTGAGTATGTCATTAATTTAGACTCTGATGACTACATATCTTCATGCTTTTTAGCTGATATGTGTAATTTTGCTGATGAAAATAAGCTCGATATAGCAGTTTCTAATGTATCCTTGGTAGATGATGACGGAAACCCTATAAATAACTCAAAGGCTAAAAACTATTCAAAAGATATTATTTTTTCAGATAAAAATATGACATCATTACTCACTTTACCTTACGCCACTTGGTGCAGATTGTATAAGCGAGAACTTTTAGTTGAAAATAGCTATCAGTATGAAAAGGGTGAGCTATTCTTAACTAACTTTCACTTTATAAATAGCATTCGCTCAGGGCTGGTTGCTAATGCAGTTTATTTTTATAGAATAAGAAACAATAGTATGTCATCTGCATCAAACTCTTCAAAAAAATTACAAAAAAATATGACAGAAGAATCTATCCTTAACTTTAAAAACGAATTGATTAGTCTAAACATTCAACATTCAAGAAAGCAGGTTTTTAACCTTTTTAATTATTTATCATTCGCAAAGCTAAACTTTATATCCTGTGTTTATGGCTGTGAAATAAAAAGGTATAAGCTGTTGAAAAGTAGGATAAGTAATTGTTTTCCAGTAGAGTCTTTTGAACTATCACAGAGTATAGGGCTACTGCCAAGAGAGTTAATGATTTTTTTAATATGTGAAAAGTTAAGGCTAACTCCGATATTGTTGTATATAAAAAGTAAAATGACAAAATAGTAAAAGGCTAATGAAGTTTTATGGTAGAAGAAAAGGCGTTAGTCTCGGTGATCATGCCGACCTACAATGCAGAAAGCTATTTAGCTGAGAGCATTAATTCAGTAATAGCTCAAACTTACAATAATTGGGAGTTATTAATAACAGATGATTGTTCGACAGATGATACAGTTGCTATTGCTAAAAAATATGCAGACTCTGATTCTAGGGTTAAGTTATTTATTCAGCCACAAAACCAAGGAGCAGGAGCAGCTAGAAATAATTCTATTATGAATGCTAAAGGGAAATATATTGCATTCTTAGATGCGGATGATTTGTGGTTACCTGAAAAGTTAGAAAAACAAGTCGCTTTTGCAACGAAGAACAACTACGCATTTACATATACAAGTTACCAAAAGTTTTCTAACGGTAAAGTTTCTACAGTTGTACACCCTCCTAAAAGCACGACATATAGCAAATTAATGTACAGTAATGTAATTGGTTGCTTAACTGCTATGTATGATGCAGAAAAACTAGGCAAAAAATATATGCCATTAATTCGTAAGCGGCAAGATATGGGCTTATGGTTAGATATTCTCAAAGAAACACCCGCAGCTTATTGCCTAAAAGAACCTCTTGCATATTACCGTGTAGGGGTTGGAATGAGCGCTAATAAAATTAAGATACTTTCATATCAATGGCGGTTTTATAGAGATGTAGCAAAGCTTAACTTTTTTAGAGCTATGTTTACCTTTAGTGTTTATGCACTCAAAGGATTTAGCAAACACCGTCAATAAAGCTGCTTTAGGAAGCAAGTTATTAGTGGGTGACATCAGGCCCGCTCAAGCAATCATTGCCAATGAAAAGCTTATTCAGCTTGAAAAGACATTGCTAAAAAATGAAAAAATTATAAATCTATAAATTAGTGGTTTGTTCTCGTAAAGGGTAATAACAATTTTGTAATAGACACGCTTAAATTCTCTGCGTATAATCGCCGGCTCATAAAAACCAATCCTTTAGGGTTGGTTTTAGGGAAAATGAGCATTTCAGGTGTGACTATGGAAAGTTGGTACTTACTTTTTTGTAAATCAAAACAAGAGCTAAGAGCTCAAACTAACCTTCAAAACCAAGGTTTTGAAGTATTCTTTCCCGAACATAAAATTGAGCGAATCGTAAAAGGTCGCCGATCAATTCGTACGTCTCCTCTTTTCCCTAATTATATATTCATAAAGTTATGTACGAAAAACTGTAACTTTTCTGCGGTAAAAAATACTCGAGGCATAAGTGGCTTTGTTACATACGGTCAGCAATTTCAGCTTGTTTCAGAACAGTTGATTGCGCAACTCAAATCTATGAATGATATGTGTGAGATAACTTCTGCGTTACCAAAAACGGGGGATGTTGTTTATTTGAATACAGAGTCATTTAAAAACGTACAGGCTATTTACCAAGAGCCAGATGGCGATATGCGCAGCATACTTCTCATTAATTTGCTGAATAAACAAATAAGCGTAAGTGTAGAAAATAAAGAAATCAGTTTATAAATCGTGCTCCAGCGCGATGTTTATGTAGGATCGGCTTTAGCCGTGAACATGCTTTAAATGTTCGGTGTTAAACCACCTCCTACAGAACGGGTAATACGTAGGAACGGCTTTAGCCGTGAACATATTCAAAATGTTCGGCGTTAAAACACCTGCTACAGAACGGGTAATACGTAGGAACGGCTTTAGCCGTGAACATACTCAAAATGTTCGGCGTTAAAACACCTCCTACAGAACGGGTAATACGTAGGAGCGGCTTTAGCCGTGAACATACTCAAAATGTTCGGCGTTAAAACACCTCCTACAGTGTAGGCTTTGTGCTTTAACATGAAAAAATAACAATAAAATCAGTACGTAGGAACTGCAACCTAGGGGCGGAAGCGTGCCCGAAGGGCTAGATAAGCAAATAGTTTTGCTTTCAAGCTGAAGCGAGAGGAGCTCTGCGACGAACTGGAACGGAAGCGTGCCCGAAGGGCTAGACAAGCAAATAGTTTTGCTTTCAAGTTGGAGCGAGAGGAGCTCTGCGACGAACTGGAACGGAAGCGTGCCCGAAGGGCTAGACAAGGCGTAGGCGTCACGCTTGCTTGACGCGTCTCAAACACGGCACTGCTGCGAACATTTCGCGCGATTTAAATTTCACGCCTACAAAATGATGAATGCCGAAGGGCTAGACAAGGCGTAGGCGTCACGCTTGCTTGGCGTGTCTCAAACACGGCACTGCTGCGAACATGTCGCGCGAAATAAATTTCACGCCTACATCAAAGACATTTAATCGCACAAAGAGGTTAAGAGGCGCTGCGCTGAAGAGTAAACAAAGAAATATCTGTCTTACTCATTTACTCTCGTTTCCTTCTCTTTGTGCTAAAAAGAACTAGTAAAGGATATTCACAAAGAGGCTATGAGACGCTGCGCTGAAGAGTAAACAAAGACGTTTTGGTTTTCTCATTTACTCTTATTCACTTCTCTTTGTGCTAAAAAGAACTAGTAAAGGATATTCACAAAGAGACTATGAGCTGCTGCGCGGAAGAGTAAGCAAAGAAGTTTTGTCTTACTCATTTACTCTCGTTTCCTTCTCTTTGTGCTAAAAAGAACTAGTAACGGATATTCACAAAGAGACTATGAGACGCTGCGCTGAAGAGTAAACAAAGAAATATTTGGTTTTCTCATTTACTCTTATTCACTTCTCTTTGTGCAAATTAGGTTTTAATGATTTACTTACAGAAGGCTTAAAAGTCATTCATTAAAATGAAGCGGGATGTTTTATGATAAATATGGATATTGATCATCTAACGCAAACAGTTATCGGGTATGCAATTGAAGTGCATAAACAACTAGGCTCTGGCTTGTTAGAGTCAAGTTACGAGGCTTGCTTGATGTACGAACTTCAGCAAGCAGGTATAAAAGTTGAACGTCAATTAACTTTACCAATTCGTTATAAGAATTTAGAGATAGAAGCTGGCTATAGATTGGACTTGTTTATACCTAATAAATTAGTTATTGAGCTGAAATCTGTTGATAAATTATTGCCAATTCACTCTGCACAGATTCTAACATATATGAAGCTCTCTAAAGTCAACGCGGGGCTACTTATAAACTTTAACGCGCTTAAGCTTGTTGATGGAATAAAACGGTTTAATTTAAGTTTATAAAAAACAATAATGAAGTAATAAGCCTCATTCATTTCTCTTAGTGCAACTAGAAACTAGTAAAGGATATTCACAAAGAGGCTATGAGACGCTGCGCTAAAGAGTAAACAAAGACGTTTTGCCTACTCATTTACTATCGTTTACTTCTCTTTATGCCAATAGGAATTAGTAAAGGATATTCACAAAGAGACTGTGAGGCGCTGCGCTAAAGAGGTAAACCAAGTATTTTGGTTCTCTCATTTACCCTCATTCATTTCTCTTAGTGCAACTAGAAACTAGTGATGAATATTCATAAAGAGGCTATGAGACACTGCGCTGAAGAGTAAACAAAGAAGTTTTGACTTACTCATTCACTCTCGTTTACTTCTCTTTGTGCTAATAGGAACTAGTAACGGATATTCACAAAGAGGTTAAGAGGCGCTGCGCTAAAGAGGTAAACCAAGTATTTTGGTTCTCTCATTTATCCTCATTCATTTCTCTTAGTGCAACTAGAAACTAGTAAAGGATATTCACAAAGAGACTATGAGCTGCTGCGCTGAAGAGTAAACAAAGAAGTTTTGTCTTACTCATTTAATCTCGTTTACTTCTCTTTGTGCTAATGAAAACTAGTGATAAAGCCTTAATTAATAGGCAGCTTAGAAGTCAACATACAAATTGTTCAGTTAAAGCTTCTTAGTTTCTCGTTTATACAAATAGGACTTCTAGACTAGTACTAAGTGAATGAGCCAAGAAGTACTTATTAACTATTTTGCAAAAAACTGTCACAAGTGAGCGTTTACTAAACACTCAGTCTTGCGAACATCTGGTTGCCATGCTTTAATTAGGCAGCAAAAAAATAAACAGATATGGTTTTATTTAAACTGGACGTTTTAAGAAAAAATTATTTGGGAAATAACAATGGCGCTTAGCTGTAAAACAATTGTGACGTCATTTGCGTTACTAGCAATGACAGGCTGTACAATCATCCCCGGCAGCCATTTCGAAGGAATCGAGTCGGGCGAACAAGTAGATAATGTAGAGAAGGAACTCGAAAAGGTTAATATTCAAATCATTGACTCTTCTTTAATAAATCAACAAAAGCAATCTCAAGTTAAAAACTTCACGCCTTCCAGTTTAGATGGCATAGATACATCTAATTATCAGTACAAATTAGGTGTAGGTGATGTACTTACAATTGGTGTTTGGGATCACCCAGAGTTAACCATTCCAGCAGCAGTGCAACGTACAGCTGAGTTTGATGGCTTTCGTGTACAAGCCGATGGCACAATTACCTATGCATACGCGCCTAATATTCAAGCCGCTGGTAAAACAGTACAACAAGTTCATAAAGAGCTTGTAAAGCGCCTAAGCCGAGTAATTGAAGAGCCACAGGTTGATGTAAAAGTGGTTGGCTTTAGAAGCCAAAAAGCTTATGTAACAGGCGAAGTAAACAAGCCAGGTGTATTACCAGTTACAGAGATCCCATTAACTTTAATCGATGCTCTAAACCAAGCCGGTGGCCTAACAGAAAGTGCTGACTGGCGCACCGTGACATTTACTCGCGGTGATAAAACAGAAATTATTAAGCTAGATGACTTTTATGCCCATGGCGATATTTCGCAAAACCGCTTATTGCAGCATGGTGATATTGTGCACGTAAGCCGTAATGATATGCAAAAAGTGTTTGTACTTGGCGATGTAAAGCGCGCTGGTACAGTGGGTGTTAATCGCTATGGTTTAAATTTAGCAGAAGCATTAAGCGATGCTGGTGGCCTAAACGAAAATACAGCCGACGCTAATGGCGTGTTTGTTCTTCGCAAACGCAACTTAAACACTGATGGTGTAATTGCTGATGTATACCAGCTTCATGCGAAGAATGTTGCTGCATTAGTGCTAGCTGAACAATTTGAACTTGAACCGCACGACATTGTATATGTAACGTCAGCGCCGCTTGCACGTTGGAATCGTGTAATTAGCTTATTACTACCATCAGTAAGTACGGTTGATTCAATCAACGACGTTGCAAACACAAACTAAAGGTAGGCTGTATGTTTGATTCTGTATTAGTAGTTTGTGCAGGTAATATATGCCGAAGCCCTACTGCCGAATATGTTTTAAAAAGTAAGCTAGAAGGTAAAAATGTAGCTGTTTCATCAGCAGGGTTGACTGCCCTTGAGGGTAAACCTGCCGATGCTCAAGCAAAGCAAATAGCCAACGCACATAATATTGATATGAGCGCGCACCAAGGCAGACAAATAACCTCAAATTTGGTGGCAAATAATAGCGTTATTTTAGTGATGGAGCAGCGCCATGTTAACGATTTGTGCGCACGTTACCCTCAAGCACGCGGCAAAACATTTTTGCTAGGCAAGTGGATTGGCGATAAAGAAATCCCCGATCCTTACCGCCAAAGTCAAGAAGCCTTTGAGCATGTTTACGCATTAATCGATAGCGCATGTAGCGCTTGGCAAAAGTATTTATAAGGAAAGGCTAGTACATGAATGCTCAGCCCACTGCATTAGCAGCAAACAATAAACAAAATAAAACAACGCAAGACCAGACCAGTCAAGAAATCGATTTAATGGCTTTATTAGGTGCATTAATCGACCGTAAGTATTTTATTGCAGCCGTCACTGCAGTATTTATGGCTGTAGGTGTGTTTTATGCGGTGTTTGCAACACCTGTTTACCAAGCAACAGCCATGATCCAAGTTGAAGACGGCGGCGCATCAGTCCCTGGCTTTGATGATATGGCCGGTATGTTCGAAAGTACCTCAGCTGCTGTAACCGAAATAGAGCTGCTTAAATCACGCTCTGTGATAGGCGAGGCCGTTGATACCTTAAAGCTTGATATAGTCGCTGAACCTAAACTATTCCCGGTGATTGGTAATAGAGCGTTTCGTAAATTTACCCCAATGGAAGCTGGCGATTTAGCAGAGCCTAGTGTAGGCGCATCGAGTTACGCTTGGGGTGGCGAGAGCGTTGATGTATTTAGGTTTGATGTACCTCGCTCAGCGATTGGTGCTGGTTTTACACTCGTTGCAGGTGAGGGCACTGATAAAAATAAAAGCTTTACTTTATTAAATGGTGAAGACGAAGTTATCTTACAAGGTAAAGTGGGTGAAGAGCTAAGTAATGGCAAGTTTAACTTAACTATTCGCAGTTTAGTTGCTCGATCTGGAACTGAATTTACATTAGTACGTAAAGACCGTTTAAATACTATTTTAGACTTACAAGCAGCTATTGACGCAAGTGAAAAAGGTAAAGACTCAGGTATAATAAACCTGAGTTTACAGAGCGAAAGCACACAATTTGCCGAAAAAGTACTTGATAAAGTAGCTGCTATTTATGTGCGCCGTAATGTTGAGCGAAACAGCGCAGAGGCACAAAAGTCACTTGAATTTTTAGAAGTACAACTACCTGAAGTTAAAAAGCAGCTTGAGTATGCTGAGCAGCGCTTTAATAACTACCAAATTAAACGCCAATCAATCAACATTACTCTAGAGACTCAAGGTGTGCTTGAGCAAGTAGTAGAGCTTGAAACTAAATTACAAGAGCTTGAACTAAAGCGCTTAGAATTGAGTCGTAAATTTAAAGAAAGTCACCCAACCTACCAAGGCGTACTTGAACAAATCGAAGCCGTACAAAAACAAAAGCAAAACTTAGTGGGTGAAGTGGGCAACCTGCCAGAAACACAGCAAGAGCTACTTCGTTTAAAGCGTGATGTAGAAGTAAGTAACCAAATTTACACATTACTTTTAAGTAAAACACAAGAGCTAGATATTGTTCGCGCAGGCACTGTAGGTAATGTACGTATAATTGACCACGCTGAGGTAAACACATCAAAGCCAGTTAGGCCAAAGAAAGCGCTAATTGTTGTAATGGCAACCATGTTAGGCAGCATGTTAGCGGTAGCAATTGTACTTATTCAAAAAGCAATTCATAAAGGGGTAGAAGACCCTAACGAGATTGAGGCTCTAGGCTTGCCAGTTTACGCGAGCGTACCTTATTCAGATTACCAAGATAAACTAACCGGTTTTAGCCGTGCGCGTAAGGGTAAAGACAAACCTAAGTCAATACTCGCGGTAGATAACCCAGCTGATTTATCGATAGAGGCGCTACGCAGTTTACGAACAAGCTTGCACTTTGCGATGATGGAGGCAAAAAATAACGTCATAGCAATATCTGGACCAAGCCCTGGTGTTGGTAAATCGTTTATATCGGTTAACTTGGCAACAGTACTTGCACAAAGTGGTAAAAAAGTATTGATTATCGATGCAGATATGCGCAAAGGTTACTTACAAACGCAATTTGGTATGAAATGGGACGATGGCTTAAGCGATTTGCTATCGGGCAGGCTTACGCTTGAGCAAGTAACTAAAACATCACAAGTACAAGATTTAGATGTGATAACTCGTGGCCAAATACCGCCAAACCCGTCTGAGTTATTAATGCATAGCAACTTTACTAAATTGGTAGAGCAGGTAAAAGATAAATACGACATTGTAATAATAGATACACCACCAATTTTAGCGGTAACAGACCCTGCTATTGTTAGTGCTCAAACAGGTACTACATTACTTGTAACACGTTTTGGGCAAAATCATTCCCGTGAAATTGAGCTAACACGGAATCGTTTTGAGCAAAACGGTATAGATGTAAAAGGTGTAGTATTTAATGGTGTAGTTAAAAAAGCCAGCAATGTATATGGGTATTATGGTTATTATAATTATGATTATAAATCATGATGTGTGGGGGTTATAGTAAGTGCTTATTAAAGTATGTTATATAATCTATAAGTGGTGTTTGGTTAAGAGCTTTTTATTTTGAAAGCTTTGGTTTTGGAGTCGTTAGGCTTTTATTTTGAGGGGTTTGACTTAGAAGAGCATGGAAATTGTTAGGTTGTGACTTTATTCTAAATTAAATGTGCTGATTCATAATCTTTAAAAATAAGTGGGATGTTAAACTAAAGTTTTATAAAATAAAGTTGTAGGTCTGCATATGCATAAAAATAAGAGAATTGTAAAGAATACAATGTTTCTTTACTTCAGAATGATATTAACTCTTATAGTTAGCTTATATACATCCCGTTTAGTATTTAATGCATTAGGTGTGGATGATTATGGTATATATAATATAGTTGCAGGTGTTGTAACTATGTTTAGTTTCATAAACGGTGCTATGTCATCATCGACTCAGCGTTTTTTAGCCTATGAAATTGGTATGGGGGATGTAGAGCGATTAAAGAAAGTATTTAATATCTGTTTTAATATACATCTAATTTTATCGATATTAATTGTTTTATTATGTGAAACTGTTGGTTTATGGTTTTTGAATTATAAACTTAATATACCGTCTGATAGATTAATGGCAGCTAACTGGGTATACCAATCAGTTGTATTCGGATTTATGTTTACAGTTATTAGTGTTCCTTTTAATGCTAACATAATAGCTCATGAAAGGATGCAGATATTTGCATATATTACAATTGTGGATGTTTTTTTGAAGTTAGCTATTTCATACTTATTATATCTAAATGTAGGTGATAATTTAATAGTTTATGCCATATCAATTTTAACAGTAAATATTTTAATATTTTTTTGCTATTTTATTTATAATAAAATTTTCTTTGATAATACAAAGTATTGTTTTTGTTGGGATAAAAGTTTATTCAAACAGGTGGGCAGTTTTACAGGGTGGAGTTTGTTTGGTAATTTATCATCAGTTGCTGCTAATCAGGGGGTGAATATCATATTAAATATATTCTTTGGACCTGCGGTTAACGGTTCTAGAGCGATTGCATATCAAATTAATAATGCTGTTGTAAACTTTATTTCAAGCTTACAAGTTGCAATAAATCCACAAATTATCAAAAACTACTCAAAGAATGATTATTCGGAAGTGAATAACTTGGTATTTAAAGGTGCGAAATATTCATTTTTTTTGTTGTATTTATTGTCTTTACCTGTTCTTATCAAAACTAATGAGGTTTTATCTTTTTGGTTAGGAAATGTCCCCGATTACGCAGTGGTTTTTTGTAGGTTAGCACTAATTGATGCATTAGTTGTTTGTTGGTCTGGGGGGTTAATGGCAGCTATACAAGCAACAGGAAAAATTAAAAAATATCAAATAGTAGTAGGTGGTATTTTGTTACTAAACATGCCAATTTCCTATTGTTTGTTAAAACTTAACAATGAGCCGTTTGTTGTTTTCATTGTTACAATAATACTTTCATTAACTTCGCTTGTAGCGCGACTGTTTTTTTCGAGGAAATTAAATAATTTGGATGTGATAAGTTTCTTTAAAAAAGTTATTTGTAGGTGTCTTACTGTTATTATAATAACAGTTTTAATGTTTTACCTATATGTTCCAAATACTAAAACTATATTATCAGAGTTGATTTTAACAGTTATCTATACTAGTTTTTGCGTATCTATAGCCATATTCTTTGTAGGTTTGGAAGGTAAAGAAAAAACTTGGGTATTTAACTTTTTAAAAAATAAAATTGTTGTAATAAAGAGAAAAGTATGTCGATAGAAAAGGCCATTGAAAATGGATTTTGTGTGGGTTGTGGTGTTTGTAAGCTTGCGCTAAATAATAATATAAAAATTAGTATTAATGAAGAAGGCTTCTACTCTGCTAACACGAGAAATGGTGAAAAACTAAATCTAGCATCAAAATTATGCCCTTTTTCTAATGACTCTCAAAATGAAACGGAACTTGGAGATAAAATTTATGAAGACGCTAAATTAAAGATAGATAGTAGGGTTGGCTATTATTCAAATGTTTATGCAGGAAGTGTTAAGGATATAAAGAATAAAGAAAATTCAAGCTCTGGGGGGTTAACCTCATGGTTTATACGAAAATTACTAGAAAACAAAGAGGTAGATGCTGTTATACATGTAGGCCAGTCAGAGTCTGATAGTAGTTTGTTTGAATATAAAATTACAGAGTCAATAGAAGGCGTTGAATTAAAAGGAAACAAAAAATCAAGGTATTATCCTGTCTCACTTGAATCCATAGTTGATATTATAGATTCAAGTGAAAAAAAATATGTGTTCGTTGGAATACCATGTTTTGTCAAAGCAGTTAGATTAGCGCAAACTGCTGGATATCTTAAAAATATTAAGTTTTGCTTATCACTGTTGTGTGGACACATGAAATCATCTGCATTTGCAGAAAATCTAGCTTGGCAAGTTGGTGTAAACCCAAAAAACCTTAGGGAGATAGACTTTCGCGTTAAAAGCCCTGACTTAAATGCTAATAATTACCTAATAGAAGTTATATCTGATGATGAGCGAAGGGTGTTAGAGCGAAATTTTAAGCTATTTGGAAGTGATTGGGGATATGGTTTTTTCAAGCACAAAGCTTGTGATTTTTGTGATGACCTGGCAGGTGAATTAGCAGATGTTACATTCGGAGATGCTTGGTTGCCAAAATACATAGAAGATTACCAAGGTACAAACATAGTTGTGTCCCGTAATAATATTTTTGACTCTTATTTATTAAAGTATAGTGATGAATTATTTATAGATACTCTAAATGTGGATGATTTTTTTGATTCCCAGGCTGCAAATTATAGACATAGGCGTGATGGTTTAAAAACTAGGATAGATAAAACTCCGGGCTGGCATCCCAATAAAAGATTAGAGCTTTCTAAGAGTAATATTTCAGAGAAGAGGGCTGATATTTATTTATATAGATATAACCTATCTAGAAAAAGTAACTTTGCATTTAGAATTGCAAAAAAATTAAATACTTATCTTGTGTTCAAGTTAATTATGTATCCTCTAGTTACAAAATACGAATATAAATTACGAGGATTCAAGTATAGCTTGAAGTATTTTTTAAGTCTTATCTTACCAAAGTTCATCTTGAAAATAGTTAAGAAATAAAACCGCTTTTATAAAATTTTTGCTTGGAATATTAGATGAAAAATAAAACTGTTGGAATTTTAACTTTACCACTAATTAATAATTATGGTGGCATTTTACAGGCTTATGCATTAAAAGAAGTATTTTTAAAACTTGGCTACAAGACATTAATAATTGACTATAGAAAATATCCACCAAGTAAGTTGCATGTATTTAACATGTCTATTAAAAATTTCATTAAGAGAACAGTACTTAAGTCTAGAAAATTAGAACTTGCTGTAACGCCAAAGATTGAAAGTGAAATCTCAATTAATGCAAGTAATTTTATTGAGAATGAATTAGGTCCAAGAACTAAACCAGTTTATAATTTTAGTGATTTAGTGGGACTTAATGACGAAGTTGATATTTTTATCGTGGGTAGTGATCAAGTCTGGAGACCCGAATATACTCCTAATATTAGGCGCTATTTTTTTGATTTTGTAAAAAAGGGTAAAAAGAAAATAGCATATGCAGCATCATTTGGAAGTGATAATTTGCGGTTTAGTAAAGATGATTTTAAAGACTGTAAGGTGTTAATTAATAAATTTGATGCTATATCAGTTAGAGAAAAGTCGGCTGTAAGTATTCTCAAGGAGCGGTTTAGTGCTAATAGTGAATTTGTATTGGATCCAACTTTATTGTTATCAAGAGAAAATTATTTAGAACTTATTGATAGGTATAATGAAAATAAATGCGATGGTAACCTTTTCTGCTATATTTTAGATAAAAATGAGTTCAGTCGATCACTTATAAATGATGTGGCTGAAGCTCTAAAATTAGAACCATTTGAAATTAAACCAAAGCCTGTTGACTTTGCATATGATAAGTCAAAAGAATACTACATTTATCCATTTATGACGAAATGGATTAGAGCTTTTTTGGATTCTGAATATGTTATAGTAGACTCATTCCATGGATGTGTTTTTGCGATAATTTTCAATAAGCCCTTTATTGCAATAGGTAATGCAAAAAGAGGTTTAGCTAGGTTTAAATCATTATTATCGGCTTTTGACTTGTCTGATAGATTGATTTTAAATGATGAGAGTTTTGATAAGAATAAAATAACTCGAGATTATGATTGGAACACTATAAATAGTAAAATTTCGTATTATCAGTCCCTTTCCAAAGAATTTATTTTAAATAGTATTAATGATAATGAATGATTGTTTTCTCTTTTCCGTAATTATTCCTGCTTACAATGCTGAACTTTACATTGAAAGAGCTGTCGATAGTATATTAAACCAGGGTTATAATAGTTATGAGGTTATCATTGTTAATGATGGCTCTACTGATAAAACTTTTCAGATAATTAAAGATAAATATGAGTTTCAAGGTAATGTAAAAGTTATAAATAGCAGTAACAATGGGGTATCTTCTGCTAGAAATTTAGGTGTAAAGGAAGCAATAGGAAAGTATATTATATTTCTAGATTCGGATGATTGGGTTGAACATGGGTATTTTAATTATCTAAGTGAGTTGCTAGTAAATAACGACTATGATGGAATTTTATTGGGGCATAAAAAAGATCTTGGTTCTCAAAGCACTTTTATTAATAATTTTAAAAATGATAGAATAGTTAATAATACAGAATATTCAGAACTGTTTGTCAATGGAGTTATAACAAATAATCCTTGGGATAAAATTTTTAAAAGAGATATTTTTGTTAACAATAATATTTGTTTTCCAGAAAAAGTGAAAATGGGTGAAGATTCTGTTGTATCTGCTTTATTAGGCCTTTACTCTAAATCTGTGTTTATTAGTGAGCGTGGCTTTGTTCATTATATGCAAGACACTGATGGAGTAACCCAGAAGAAAATTACTAACGAGTATATTATTGATTTAGATAAAGCTCTTACTACGATAATTGAAGAATACTCAGGGTTATTTCCAAGAGAAAAACTTAGTAAAATGTATGCCATAAAAATGGCTAACCTGTGTTCTAAAGATGATTTTGAAACTTTAATTATCTCGCCATGTTATAAATCTTACATTGAACATGTAAATATTGTAACGTTAAAAGATTTTGATGGGTGCAATGAGTTTTTTAAAATTTATCCTCTGTTCGTTTTTTCTAAACTTTCCTGGTTTAGGTTTTATAAAATTTATAATAGTTTTATAAGGTATATTTATAAAATATTTTCCTTTTTAAAAAATAAACTTCGAATATTTGCTTAAATCATTTCTGGGGATTTTTATGGGTTCTAAACCAATAGTCAATAATACAAGTCAAAAAAAAATAAGAATTGTTTTTAATTCCCGGATGGATGAAAAGCAAGGCAGTGTGAGAATATCACAACATGGAATTAAGTCAGAATTTGATCGTTTTGATGATTTTGAAGTATTTAAAAATATTTTTTCAAGGTATGACGAATTTGATGTTGCTATTTTACATGGTGATGAAGATGAAATTAAAGTCGCGAGAGAACAAAATAAAAATATCATTATTGGAGTTGTTAAGCCACACTTGGAAAGGACTGTTCATACTTTATTCCACCAGTTCAATTTAAAAAGTTTATTATATCAGCTACGTATGTTTAGATCAGATGAGAAGTCTAGGCTTATGTCTGCTAGATATCAAAAAATTTCTTTAGCTGATTTTGTAATAGCTGACACAATCCACTTGAAAAACTTATTTGAGTCAAGAGGTATTATGTCTATATATCTGAAACTATTAGAGTCACCAATAAAAATTGATAAATCGGATAATTTGAACTCCAATAGAAAAGAGGTTGTATTTGGCTACCATGGAAACGAACGGCACTTTCTTGAAAGTACAGAATATATATTTCCAGCTCTAAATTTATTATCACATGACTATGATGTTAAGTTAAAAGTAGTAAGCAATATCGGTTTGATAAAAAAAATACCTAAACATACTTTTAAATTAGAAATGTATGAATATTCTTTTCCAGGTATATATAATATTCTTTCTGATATTGATATTGGCTTAGTACCTAACCAAATAACGTTAAAGTATAGCTTTTTAAAAACGCTTTTTATAAGGTTTGGAGCATATTTTTGGAATACAGATCGTACAGTTGATTTGTTGTTTAGATATAAGCAGAGCGTTAATGCTGGGAGGGCGTTTATATTCTCTCAATTAAACAAGCCCTTCATAGCATGCCCTGTTCCAGAGGTTGTTTCTATATTCGGACCTGAAATGGAGGATTATTTCCCCTATACGCATGAAACTTGGGAATATGCTATAATTAAGTTAGCTAAAAGTAAAAAAGAACAACTTCGAATTAAAGAGTATTTGTATAATAAAAATGAGACTGATTTATCAATCAGTATTGAAGCATTAAAGTTAAGAAAATTTATTAAACAGCTTTTGGTAAAAAAGAAAGGGGTAGATATTAGTAAAAATTCGGTTCCTTCTCATGATTAAGAAGTTTTTTCTTTTTATACTTTTTTTCTGTTGGATATCACCTTTAAGTTTTAGTTTTTTTCCAATTAGTAGTGGGAATTTATCGGCTTTAATTTTTTTAGGTTATATTTTTCTGGAAATATTAAATAAATCATTGAATAAAATATATTTTAATATAGCTATAACGGCTCTCTTTGTAGCAATATATTATAGTTCAATTACTACTTTTAATGGTAATAATGATTACTCCTTAACTTATCTACTTTTCTTACATGTAGTACAGTATGCTGCTGGTGCATATTTTTTTTATGATTTGTTCAAAAAAAATCATATTAAAATCGAAACAATTTGTTACTACTTAGTTTTTTCAGGTTTAATATTATCAATTTCATCAATATTATCTTATTTATCCTATGAATTTAAGCTTTTTCTCTCTGAAATCCTACCCCAAGCAGGTAATATAGATCCATTACGATTAAACAGAGTCAGAGGGTTGTCAAATAGTGGTGGTGCTGATCATTCTATGCAACTCGCTATTTGTGGACTTGGATACATTTATTTTTATATATCCACTAATAAAATCGTACATAGGATAATACTGCTTTCTTTGTATAGTATTTTAATGTTTTCAACTATGTTTATAGCTCGAACTGGGTTTCTAGTTGAAATGCTAGCTTTAATTTTTGCAATTATATTTTTTGATAGAAATAAAGTTTCTACTTTATTTATTCTTTTTTCAGCTATTTCAATAGCTATATTTTCTATATTAACTTTTTTACCATTAATAGACTATATAACTAATGATGTTTTTTCTAATGAAACTTTACCTTGGTTTATTAGTCTTTTTTCGATTGTTACAGATGGTAAACTTAATGATTCAAATGTGGACTTATTACAGATGCTTTACTTGCCGGATGACTTTTTTTTATTGCTGTTTGGAACAGGTGGGTATGAATTTTTCTTAAATTATAATAGATCTGATTCTGGTTATGTGAAATTTATTTTCTCTGTTGGTTTAATTAATAGTTTGTTGTTTGTTTCTTTTGTTTTTTACTCTGCTTTTAAATTGTTTAATGCTCGAGGTGATAGTCTTTTTTTTGGAGTTTTATCTATATTTATATTTCTAGCAATTGCTTTAAATATTAAGGAACCTTTTTTGATTAAAATAGGAACGGTTAATATGGTTTATTTGAGTCTTTTTTTTGCTTGGTGTAGTACTCCGTTTAATCACAGTAAGAAATATACTTTACCATGAATTTAATGGTAGGTATTTAATGATTGTCAATGAATTGTTTATAGAAAAGGAACTATTATGAATTATGGCTTTGTTATCCCAGACTTCCGCGGTGGTGGAGCTGAACAAGTACTCATAAACATAGCAAATTTCTTGGCCATGAATAACGATGTATATTTATTTGTAGGTTCTAATTCTGGTAAATTACAAAACACAGTTTCTAACTGTGTAAAAGTTGTTGAGTTAAGTGGCTCCTCTTCGGGTTTACGTAATTTGTATAGTTTAATTTGTGCAGTTAAAAATTATAGAATTGGTTATTTGTGTGGTACGCTTTCAATGGCTTTCCTTGTTCCTTTAATTGGTCTGTTCAATAGGAAACTATTTACCGTATCAAGAGTTGGGAATACCTTATCAAGCGATATTAAAAACAAAAGCATAATTAAGTCTGTTTTATTTAAAGTGTATTTTCACACACTTTTATTTTCAGATAGTATTGTATGTCAAAGCGAATTTATGCGTAATGATCTTCTTGAGTTGTTGCCTTTGTTGAGCTCCAGTAAAGTGAAAGTAATAAAGAATCCCCTAAATAGGGATAAGTTAAAAGTTATTGATATCAAAAATAAAAGTAGGAAGTACAGAATCGTATCAATTGGAAGGCTTGAACATCAGAAAGACTACTATACAAGTTTATTAGTTATCAAAAGATTAATTAACTCTGGTTTTGACGTTGAATTTCTGATTTTTGGAGATGGCAGTTTAAAGGATATGTTAATTAAATATGTGGAACAACTACAGATCCAGAAGTATGTATCTTTTTTCGGGTTTGAACCAAATCCTCAAAACTATTTGGTAAATTCGGATTTGCTATTACTTACTTCTTTATATGAAGGATACTCTAATGTTATTATCGAAAGTTTGTGCCTCGGCGTGCCCGTAGTTGCTACTAACTCTCCTGGTGGAAACTCTGAAATAATTATTGATGGCTTTAATGGTTTCCTTTCTCCTGTAGGCGATCATTTAGATTTGGCTGATAAAGTTAGTTTGATTTTAGCGGAAAGTAAAATAAATATTCAAGCAGCTGATGTTGAAAATATTAAAAAATTACACTCTGTAGATGCTATTTCTCAACAATTTTTAGATTTGGTGGAATGAATGGTAGTATTTGACTTGTGTGGCACTCTTGTTTTCAAGAATACAACGTTTGAGTTTGTGTTATTTATATCAAAGAGGAATAAAAATTATATTAAATATTTAGTCGCAAGCGCGCTAAATAGCTTTTTTGGTAAAGCTCTATATTTGATATTTAAACCTTTTGGCTTTTCATTGAGGAATTCTTTTATTTATTTATTAAAAGGTTATACCACCAAAGAGCTTGAAGATTCTGCGGCTTTGTATGCAAATTATACCATCAAAAACTTTTCAAATAAACATGCTTTGGATAAGCTTCGCGAAATGCAATTAAGGAATGAGTTAATCCTAATCTCCTCAGCTTCCATTGAGCCAGTTGTTCGTGCTTTTGGTTCTATTTTGTGTGTTGAAGAAGTTGTTGCAACAAAGTTAGTGTTTTTCAACGATACTTGTAGTGGGAAAATTGATTCCTGTTATGATACAAAAGGATGCAAAGAACTGTACCTGAAAAATGATTTTTCAAATTTAAAATATGTTTTTACAGATAACTTAGATGATTATAATCTCTGTGCATTATCTGAAATTGCAGTGTTGTATAGTGATAATAAGAATTTGAAAAAATGGGATAGTATAATTAGCAACTACCTAAGTCATGTTGATGTTAAAGTTTTAGTTAAGGATTAGTTATGTTTAGTTTTTACATTCCTTTTTCATATTATAAATATACAAGGCTGAAAGGTAAGTTTGATTTACTGTCTTGGCTTGTTATTTATCCACTTTTTCTTTTGCTGTTTTTTTGTAGTTCGTCATCTTTTGAAACTTCTTCTATATTGGCTTTTTTGATAGCTTTTCTCGCTTTCTTTTCTATTTATGAAATCGGTTATTTTGAAAATGATCTTATTACTACTGATAATGAATCTTCTCCAACAGATAGGTTGGGTGAAAGGAAGGCGGATTTTTTAGAAAAATATAGAGGTTACACTTTTTCTCGATATATATTTTCCTTCGTATTTTTATATATTATTTATTTTTTGAATTATTTTGACTTTTTTGAAGTTGTTCTTATTTCATTTTACTTCATTCTTACTCGGTTTTTTTTCTTTTTTCATAACTCTATTCGAAGCAGGTTTAATATATTGACCTACTTCTCTCTTGCCTGTTCACGATATATGCTCGCACCTTTTTTATTGTTGTTGCATGGTGAGGCAAATTTAGGGGGGGTTGTTTCCATGCTTTTTTTGTTTCCATTGCTAAGAACCTTTGAGCATTCTTCGAAACCAAAATATGATATGCCTTTTAATAGAGTTTTTTTTCAACAAATAGACTTTATAAGAGTAGTATATTACTCCTTTCTATCTTTGTTTTTATATTTTTGGAGTAGTGAATATTTTATTTTTTCTCTCTGCTTTTTAATTTATCGTCTTTTAACTTTTTTAGTTTCTAAGCTTTTTAAAGTTAAGAGGACAATAAGCTCATCTTACCTTAAATGACTCGATGTTTTTTATTATGACATGGAAATTTTTTTTCTTACTAGTATAAATGGTGATTACTTTGAAAAAACATCTTTTGTTTGTAGTTAATGTTGACTGGTTTTTCATTTCACACCGTTTGCCAATCGCAAAAAAAGCTCTGGAAAAAGGGTACAAAGTTACCATTGCTTGTCGTTTCACTGAGCATAAAAATGAGCTTTATGCTATGGGGTTTAGCGTTGTCGATATCCCATTTAGCCGAAGTGGCGGTGGGGTTAACGCAGAGCTAAACACGATAAAAGTTATTAAAAGAGTTATTGACGATGTTGAGCCTAGCTTAATACATGCAATTACTATTAAACCAGTTCTTTATACAGGCTTAGCCTTGAAAACAGTTAATAAAGATATACCTTTTATAGCGGCAATTTCAGGTTTAGGTTATGTTTTTACTGCAAATACACTTAGAGCTAAGGTGACAAAGCTGATAGCCTCTGTATTTTATAAAATTGCCCTGTCACAAAAATTTAAAACGGTTATTTTTCAAAATACATCTGATGAGGCAATACTAACCCGAGTTGCTAAGCTTAATAGCACTGATAAAACTTTAATTAAAGGATCAGGTGCGGATCTATCTGTTTATAGATTTGAACCAGAGAACCTAGCTCCACCACTAAAGGTTGCTATGGCATGCCGTTTATTAAAAGAAAAAGGTGTATATCAATATATTGAAGCGGCAAGATTAGTCAAAAAGACTCACTTTGATGTTGAGTTTTTACTAATTGGTACACCAGATCTAGAGAACCCTAACTCTGTAATGCAAACAGAAATTGACTCTTGGGTTAAAGAAGGAGTCATCAACTATCTAGGGCACAGAAATGATATCCCCGATGTCTTTTCTAGTAGCAGTATTGTGTGCTTACCATCTTTCTACGGTGAAGGGGTTCCAAAAGTTTTAATTGAAGCGGCTGCATGCGGTCGAGCTATTGTAACAACCGATAACCCCGGTTGTAGAGATGCTATTATTGAAGGTGAAACTGGCTTGGCTGTGCCTGTGCGAGATTCAGAGAAGCTAGCTGAAGCATTAATTTGCTTAATCGAAGATACAAAGCTAAGGTCTAATATGGGGCTGAAAGCTCGTAAATTTGCAGAGCAAGAGTTTGATGTTAATAGCGTTGTTGATAAACATTTAGAAATTTATGATGCATTATTAGCAAGGAATAACCAATGATTGCTTTAACTGGTTATACAGGGTTTGTTGGTAATGAACTGTTGAAAACACTCGTCCCCGATGATGTTTTACTTTTAGGTCGTAAAGCGCTGCTAAGTTATCCCCATTTTAATTTTTTTGATTTATCTGATACGCAAAGCTTAAGTTTGCAAAATGCGTTACGTTCTGTTGATGTTTTAATACATAGTGCTGCACGAGTTCATATTATGGATGATACTTCGAGAGATCCACTCAAAGAGTTTAGAGCTATTAATACTGATGGTACACTCAAATTAGCTGAACAAGCAGCGCAAGCAGGTGTAAAGCGTTTTATTTTTGTTAGTTCTATTAAAGTAAATGGTGAGAGCACAACGGGTAAACAGCCTTTTTCAGATGCTGATGAGCCAGCACCAGAAGATCCTTACGGTATATCAAAAGCTGAAGCTGAACAGCAATTGTTAGAGTTAGGTGAGCAAACAGGTATGGAGATAGTTATAATTCGCCCTCCGCTAGTTTACGGTGAAGGTGTAAAAGCTAACTTTGCATCTTTAATGAAGTTAGTTGGTAAGGGTTTACCACTGCCGTTTAAGCTAATAACCAAAAATAAACGTAGCTTGGTATCAGTCTATAATTTAGTTGATTTAATTAAAGTGTGTATAGAGCACCCAAACGCAGCTAATAAAGTATTTTTAGCAAGTGATGATCACGACTTGTCTACTGCTGAAATGGTTGCACTGATGGCAAAAGTACAAGGTAAGCCCAATTTGGCTATACCCGTGCCTCTATGGTGCTTTAAGTTAGCGGGTAAGGTTTTCGATAAACAAGAGGTGATTGATCGTTTGACGGGGTCGCTTCAACTAGATATTACACATACGAAGAATACTCTTAATTGGACACCGCCATACACTGTTGAAGATGGTTTTAAGCTTGCTGCTAAAAATTGATATTTGGAATACATAATGATTCGATTACTTGACTTTTTATTTGCCTTATTTGGTTTGCTATTTGCTTTACCGTTTTTGATTGTTCTATATATTATTGGTTTATTTGATACTGGCTCACCTATCTTTACGCAAGAGCGGGTGGGACGGAACAAAAAACCGTTTACTCTTGTTAAATTTAGAACAATGAAGGTCGATACAGCTTCCGTTGCTAGCCATTTAGCAAGTACAGCTTCAATTACATCTTTTGGTGGCTTTTTACGTAAAACAAAATTAGACGAACTTCCACAATTATGGAATGTGTTAAAAGGTGAGATGAGTTTGGTAGGCCCGCGCCCAGGCTTATTTAACCAACAAGAACTTACAGCAGCTCGCGATGCTAAAAATGTTTACTCTGTACGCCCAGGTATTACAGGCCTTGCTCAAGTTAACGAAATAGATATGTCGACTCCAGAACTACTTGCAAAAACAGATCGTGAGATGATTGATAACCTAAACCTAGTTAACTATTTTAAGTTTATTTTAATGACTATAACAGGTAGTGGTAGTGGCGACAGGGTTAAATAAACAGTTAATAGCCAGAAAGGAAGCTTATTAATTTGTTTTTTATTTAAAAATCAAATGATAATGATAATGTATTAGAGTTGTGGCTAGATTTTCTGTTATAAGCTATAATTCATAAAAATTTAACAATCGTTAAGCTTGCTGTAAGCTTTGGTTGGTATCTTATTGACAAAAACAAGACAGGGAACTTGTTGTGGATAATTTTATTCGCTCTATCTTAAATTCATCTCGTGCAACTAAGCGTGGTATAACGCTTTTTATTGATTCATTATTTATAGTCTCAGCTTTTTGGCTTGCACTAATCGTTAGGTTAGACAGTTTTGCTCCTCTAAGTAAGCTTGATAACTGGATGTTGCTTACTTTACTTGTGCCCACAAGTTTATTTGCCTTTATCAACCTCGGTCTTTACAGAGCTGTACTTCGTTATATGAATGCTCAAGCTCTATGGGCAATAGTATTAGGTACATTAATAACCACCATAGCACTCGTTATGTTTGCTTTTTTTATTGGTATTGAAATACCGCGTACCATGCCATTTATTTTTGCTTGGCTATGTTTATTAACTGTTGGTGGTTCGCGAATTGTTGTACGAGCTATGATAGGTAAGTTAACTACGGCAAACAAAGAGTCAGTGATTATTTATGGGGCGGGCTCAGCAGGCAGACAGCTTGCCACAGCGCTAGGTACAGGGCCTGAATATTATGTTCGCGCTTTTATTGATGATGACGAAACAAAGCAAGGTTCTATTATTCAAGGTATTCCTGTATTGGCTTTTAAAGAAATTTATGAGTTAGTCAATAAGGGTAAAGCTAAAAAGGTATTACTTGCCTTACCAAGCGAAAGCAGAGCTCGCCGAAAACAGATTCTTGCACAGCTTGAGCCGCTTTCTGTTAAGGTGCTTTCTATACCAGGCATGGCTGATGTTGTTGAAGGTAAAGCTAAACTTTCTGAGTTTAGAGATGTTGAAATCGAAGATTTGTTAGGCCGTGATCCTGTTGCGCCAAAGCCTGACCTAATGGCCGCAAATATTAAAGATAAAGTGGTTATGGTAACAGGTGCAGGTGGCTCAATTGGCTCTGAGCTATGTAGGCAGATTGTAAAGCAAAAGCCGTCTAAACTTGTTTTATTTGAAGTTAATGAATTTGGCTTGTATTCAATCGAAAAAGAGCTTTGCGAATATATTCAATCTAACCAGCTGCAAGTTCAGTTAATACCTATTATGGGGTCTGTGCAGCGTATTAACCGCGTAGAAACGGTGATGATGGCGTTTGGCGTACAAACAGTTTACCACGCAGCTGCATATAAACATGTTCCCCTTGTTGAGCATAACGTTGTTGAAGGGGTGCGTAACAACGTGTTTGGTACTTACTATACAGCAAAGGCTGCTGTAAACGCTAAAGTTGAAACCTTTGTACTTATATCAACTGATAAAGCTGTACGCCCAACAAATGTTATGGGCGCGACCAAACGCATGGCAGAACTTTGTTTACAAGGGTTGGCGCAAAATAAAGGCGCCAAGCATAATACCCGTTTTTGTATGGTGCGCTTTGGTAATGTATTAGGCTCTAGTGGTTCTGTTGTGCCACTATTTCGTAGGCAAATACGTGAAGGCGGCCCAATAACATTGACCCATCAAGATATTACCCGCTTTTTTATGACGATACCTGAGGCTGCCCAACTTGTTATACAGGCAGGTTCTATGGGCAAAGGAGGCGATGTATTCGTGCTTGATATGGGGGAGTCGGTTAAAATAAAAGACCTTGCAAGTAAAATGATTCGCTTATCTGGTTTTGAAGTAAAAGATAAAAACAACCCCCATGGCGATATTGAAATAGTATGTACAGGTTTAAGGCCTGGCGAAAAACTATACGAAGAATTGCTAATCGGCGATAATGTAGGTGAAACATCGCATGAGCGCATTATGACAGCCAATGAGGTAATGTTACCCTTAGCCGAGCTAAATGTATTTTTAGAGGCGCTTGATATTGCTTGCCATAATTTTGAACATGAAACCATAAGGCAGCTCCTGTTAGATGCACCAACTGGCTTTAACCCAACCGATGGTATATGTGACTTGGTTTGGAATGTTAAGCAAAAAGCCACAAACCAGTTTGATAATGACTTTACTGAACAAGCTAAGGTTGTAAATTTAAAAAGCTAACAGAATATCTCTTATCTTACGGAAAGTTAGTAGTTAAGTAATTAAAGTTCAGGTTTAGAAAAAGGATGAAAATTTAATGAAAGTTGCAGTAGTGGGTACAGGTTATGTTGGCTTGTCGAACGCAATGTTATTAGCGCAGCATAATCAAGTAGTTGCACTTGATATTGACGAAGAAAAAGTTGCCTTATTAAAAGATAAGCAGTCTCCTATTGTAGATGTTGAAATTAGTGATTTTTTACAAAACAAATCACTTAATTTTACTGCTACAACAGATAAAACATTGGCACTTAAAGATGCCGAATTTGTTGTAATAGCTACCCCTACAGATTACGACCCAGAAACCAATTATTTTAATACGCGCTCTGTTGAGTCTGTAATTGCCGATGTATTAGCGGTTAACCCTAGTGCAACTATGGTTATTAAGTCTACGGTACCCGTTGGCTATACAAAATCGATTAAAGAGAAGTTTAATACTGATAATGTTATTTTTTCGCCAGAGTTCTTGCGTGAAGGTAAAGCGCTTTACGATAATTTGCACCCGTCACGTATTATTGTGGGTGAGCAAAGTGAACGCGCGCAAGTTTTTGCTGAGCTCTTGGCACAAGGTGCAGTAAAGCAAAATATTGAGGTGCTGTTTACAGACTCTACCGAAGCAGAAGCAATTAAACTTTTTTCTAACACTTACCTCGCAATGCGCGTTGCTTATTTTAACGAGCTAGACAGCTACGCTGAAAGCCATGGTCTTGATGCAAAGCAGATCATTCAAGGTGTTGGTTTAGACCCGCGTATTGGCAAGCATTATAATAACCCTTCATTCGGTTATGGTGGTTACTGCTTACCTAAAGATACTAAACAGTTATTAGCGAACTACCAAGATGTACCTAACAATATGATCCGTGCAATTGTTGATGCTAATACTACTCGTAAAGACTTTATTGCTAATTCTATTATTGCCCGAAGCCCTAAAGTGGTTGGTATTTATCGCTTAGTTATGAAGTCAGGTTCAGATAACTTTAGAGCTTCTGCTATTCAAGGTGTAATGAAGCGCATAAAAGCAAAAGGCATTGAAGTTGTTATTTATGAACCAAGTTTACAAGAGGATTCATTCTTTAATTCTCGTGTTATTAAATCGCTAGATGGGCTTAAACAAACTGCTGATGTAATTATTTCTAACCGCATGGCTGAAGAGTTAGAAGATGTTGCAGAAAAAGTTTATACACGTGATTTATTTGGTAGCGATTAAGGCTAAGTAGCTTTCAGCCGAATTTGTATATTCGCTGCAGAGGTGGTTGATGGCAGCGTAGGCATGAAATATATTTCGCGCGAAAATGTTTTCACAAAGAGGAAAGAATGAGAAGAGAATGAGGAAGTGATAACAATGCTTTTTGTTTTCTCTAAAGCGAAGCGCCTCATTATCTCTTTGTGAATATTTGGTTTCTCTATGAAGCCGCTCTTAACTCTCATTAAGTCAAATGAATTGGCAGCCTACGGGCTCAATAAGATAGGAATATAATGAAATATTTAGTTACTGGCGCTGCAGGTTTTATTGGTGCAGCTACAAGTCAAAAGTTACTAGCGCAAGGACATGTTGTTGTTGGTGTTGATAATTTAAATGATTATTACGATGTAAATTTAAAGCATGCGCGTCTGGCACAGTTTGAACAGCACGAGAGTTTTACTTTTATCAAGTTAGATATTGCAGATAGAGCGGCAATGGCAGAGTTGTTTGCGCGCGAGCAATTTGACTGTGTGATTCATTTAGCGGCTCAAGCCGGTGTGCGTTATTCAATCGAAAACCCAGATGCCTACGCTGACTCAAACTTAGTGGGTCACTTAAATGTTTTAGAAGGGTGTAGGCATAATAAAGTTGCGCATTTAGTTTATGCTTCGTCTAGTTCTGTTTATGGACTAAACGAAAAAACACCATTTGAAACCACCGACAGCGTTGATCACCCTGTTTCGTTTTATGCTGCGACAAAAAAAGCCAATGAACTTATGGCGCACAGTTACTCGCACTTGTATAACTTGCCGACCACTGGCTTACGCTTTTTTACGGTTTATGGCCCGTGGGGCCGCCCTGATATGGCGCCGTTTATTTTTACTAAAAAAATGCTTGATGGCGACACCATAGATATTAATAATAATGGCGATATGTGGCGTGACTTTACCTACATTGACGACATTGTTGAAGGTGTTGTTAGAGCTGCTGAGGTTGTACCAGAACGTGATAATAGCTGGAAGGTTGAAACAGGTTCGCCTGCATCAAGTTCAGCTCCATTCAAAGTTTACAACATTGGCCATGGTAGCCCGATTAACCTAATGAAGTTTATTGAAGCAATTGAGTCTGAGTTAGGTATTGAAGCGAAAAAGAACTTCCGTGAAATGCAAGCGGGTGACGTTTATAAGACTTATGCTGATACACAAGACTTATTTGCAGCAACTGGTTATAAACCAGCGGTTGGGGTAGAGCAAGGCGTGGCTGAGTTAATCAGCTGGTATAAAGGTTTTTATAATAAATAATTGCTTAGCATTGTGTGGCATTGGGAACGCATCTAGCAATCGCGGTGCCTAAGGCTATGTAGGCGTGAAATTTATTTCGCGCGAAAGCCTATTCACAAAGAGAAGAAAGTGAGAGTAAATGAGGAAAAACTTAATGGTTTTCTCTTTAGCGCAGCGCCTCTTATCCTCTTTGTGCAATAAAATGTCTTTGATGAAGGCGTGAAATTTATTTCGCGCGAAAGCGTATTCACAAAGAGAAGAAAGTGAGAGTAAATGAGGAAAAACTTAATGGTTTTCTCTTTAACGCAGAGCCTCTTGTCCTCTTTGTGCAATAAAATGTCTTTGATGTAGGCGTGAAATTTAATTCGCACGAAGATATTTGACAAAGAGAAATGAATGAGAAGTAAAAGAGTAAACCAAAAATACTTTGTTTGACTCTAAAATGCAGCGTCTCATAATCTCTTTTGAATATTCATTTTTAACGAAAAGCTAAATTAAAAACCATTCAGCTTGTATCTACTTTGGTACTGCTAGTTTGGTATTATTGTAGATTAAATTATTATATAAGGGACTAGTTATGAAAGCTGTTATTCCTGTTGCGGGCCTTGGTACTCGCATGTTACCTATGACTAAAGCAATTCCTAAAGAAATGCTACCTTTAGTTGATAAACCACTTATTCAATACATTGTTAATGAGTGTGTAGCGGCTGGAATTAAAGAAGTTGTATTGGTTACCCATAGCTCCAAAAATGCGATCGAAAACCATTTTGATACCAGCTTTGAGCTAGAAGCAACGCTTGAAAAGCGCGTAAAGCGTACTCTTCTAGAAGAAGTTCGCTCTATCTGCCCTGAAGATGTAACTATTATGCATGTTCGACAAGGCGAGGCTAAAGGATTGGGTCACGCGGTAATGTGTGCTAAACCAATTGTAGGTGATGACGACTTTGTTGTAGTGTTGCCCGATGTTATTTTAGATAGCTATACAGCTGATCAAAAAACCGAAAACGTTGCCGCAATGATAAAACGCTTTAACGAGGTTAAAGCAAGTCAAATTATGCTTGAGCCAGTACCACAGGAAAGCGTTCATAAATATGGTATTGCTGATATTGGTGACGTTAAAATTAATGCAGGCGAAAGTGCACCTATTAAAACCATGGTTGAAAAACCTAAAGCAGAAGAGGCTCCTTCTAACTTAGCGGTAGTTGGTCGTTATGTTTTATCTAAAGCAATTTGGCCACTGCTAGCTAATACCCCTGCTGGTGCAGGTGGCGAAATTCAATTAACTGACGCAATCGATGAGTTAATGAAACATGAAATTGTTGAAGCATTTCACATGAGCGGTTGTGCTCATGATTGTGGCGACAAGCTAGGTTATTTAAAAGCAATTGTAGAGTACAGTATGCGCGATGAAAAACTTGGCGCAGAGTTTACAGACTTTGTAACAGAAATGGTTACGCCAAACACAAGGCATTTAAAAGCGGTATAACTTTTAAAGCTAAATATTTAAAAAAGGGTAAGAAGTAAATTCTTACCCTTTTTAGTTTTAACATAGCAATTTATTTTTGACCCTAAAGGTTTAGTTTGGCTGATAGCTTCTTGTTTTTGTTTTCTGATGTTATATTTAAAACAATGAAGGAACTTATAACTTTAACTCGGATTTCCTAATGCCAAAATTGAATTTATTGTTTTTAAGCTGTGCCGCCGCACTTAGCTTGCCAATAGCCGCCGACGAAATAAAAAGCCACCAGTCTTTTTCTGGTTATACAGGGTTGATAAACACTCCGAATGCAGAAGCGCTCAGCTCTGGTAGTGTTGATATAGGCTATAACAATTTATTAGATTTTAAAGGGCAGCGATATTTAGATGGCCATAACTTTATATTCTCTGCAGGGTTATTTGAAGGTCTTGAAGTTAGTGGGCAAATATCCTCTAACTCAATACACGATAATTTGTTTTATAGCGAAGGCCGTGGGCAAACCCGAGATTTATCGTTCAACGCAAAATATCAGCTACCTTATATACCTAAAGACTGGTTTAGTGTAGCTATAGGTGCTAAAGATATAGGTGGTGCCGCTAACAACTATAAAACGTTTTATGCAGTGGCCTCAAAAGAATTATGGGATTTTCGTTTTAGTGCCGGCCTAGGTTCAAGTGATAGACTTACTGGTGAAATGAATGGCGCATTTGCTGGTATTGAGTGGCAACCGCTTGAGTGGTTTAGCTTACTCACCGAATACGATGCTGAAGCTGTTAATGCAGCAGCACGTATAACGATTCCTAAAAAGTGGCTATATGATATTGGTGAAATAACCTTTACTAGCCGTTTTTACAGCAGTACTGATTTTTCTGAAGATAAAGACACCTACTGGGGGATAAATGTTACCCTACCATTATCTGATGAAGCTAAAACTAATTATGAGCCTGTAAAGCCTGCACCTTATGTAGCCCCAACAAGCAATACACCTGCGGCTAAAGTAAACGATTATGGTTTAGGCTTTATTCAAACGTCAGTAGCGCCCAAGCTAGCTGAACAGCCTGATGCGTTAACCGTTACTAGTGCTGAGCAAAGTCAAACACAGAATTCACAAAAAGTTGTTAGTTCTAGCTTAAGCAAACAAGCAATTACATTGAAAGATGCGCTCATTAATGATGGTTTTGAAAACGTGGTTGTTGGTTACAACTCAACTACCGTATTTGTTAACTTTGAAAACTCAGTGTTTAACCGTAACGACATTGACGCTATTGGTGTAGTACTTGGTCGCATCGCCGAAAATATAGTTAATAAAAATACTCATTATAGCGTTCAGCTTTCGAAAACAGATATCCCGTTACTAGCAATTAGCGGCAACATCGACAATTATCGTTTGTTTATTGAAAAGGGTGTTAGCCCTGACTTAAATGTTCAACAAGACAAAGCCGTTATTCCCGAGGGTGTTACATGGGCTGGTAAAGCGCAGGCGAGCCCTTACTTTAAACCGCGTGTAACTTTAAGCCCTGCTATTAGTAATACGTACGCTACTGAGTTAGGTGTATTTGACTACTCGATTGCAATTAGAGCAGATGTCGATGTGCCTCTTTGGAAAGGTGCGGGTGTTATTTTAGGTGGACAAGTTAATGTTGAAAATAGTGACGACTATGATGAGCGAGGTCCATTTAGGCGTTATCGTCAAGAAACTGAATTTGATAGAGCTATGTTCTACCAAACATTTAAGCTGCCATTCGGTTTTTATAACCAAACGCAAGTTGGCTTTATAAAAGAGCGCTACGATTTAACAGGTATCACTAACGAAACAACTTGGCTGAGTGATGAAGGGCGTCACAGAATTAGTGCTCAGTTGGGTTCGTATAAATACGAAGATTATCGCGGCAGCAAAACATTCCAAGCCCTAAACTACCAATATAACTGGGTTGAACAAGACATTACCTTACATGCTCAAGCAGGTAATTATTGGTATGAAGATTCTGGCTATAAGTTAGAAAGCCGTTTTTGGTTTGGTGACAGTTACTTAGCTGTATATTACGAAGATACAAATACGACTAAAGCAGGTTTGGCATTTAGTATTCCACTTTCACCACGAAAAGATATGAAAGCTTATAAATTTGGGCAAATTAAAGGCACTGAATCTTACAGGCATACAGCGAGTACTGAGATTGGTGAAAGCACTAACCGTTTAGTGTTCAGTCAAGGCTTTATTCCAGGAAGTGCAATAAGCACCTACCGTACGTTCCTTAATCAGGGGCGTATGTCTAGTGATTATGTATACCAAAATCTTGCAAGATTAAAAGAGGCATATTTAACTTATCGGTAACAATTTATGTTGGGTTAAGTATTGTACAATTAGGTAATTTAGCTATATTATTGATGGGGTGTTTTAGATAATTTAAGAGCTTTAATGCCTCGTTTTTAATTTGTAAAAAAATTATGGTGCTGACTATACTTTTTGGAAGTTCGCGCTACTATTTTATAAAATGAGTAAATTCATTTACAAATGTTGATAAAGGAATAGAAGGACTCCCTATGTTTACTAACAAAAAATCGCTACTAGCGTTATCAGTAGCATCGGCTTTCGCTTTAACAGGTTGTTTTAGCGATGATGATAACAATAAACCAGTACCAGATGACGGTGGTGATGGTGGCGATGGTGGTGTTGTAATTGTAGCACCAGAAGCACCAGCGGCTTTAGACTTTGTTATCAGTGGTTCTGTTGTTGAAAACGAAGAGTTTAATGTTTTAAGCAATGCGACCGTTAAGTTTATGGAAAATGGCATGCCATCTTCAAACATTGTAGCTGTTGATGGTAGTAATGCTCAGTCTTTAACTGGCGCTGGTAACTTTGTTGTTACACTTAAAGAGGGCGCTGACCTTGATAATGTTACCGCGATCGTTTCTGCAGAAGGTTATATCAGCAAAGTATTTAATGTTGATTTAACAAACGAAGATGACTTCGATGTATTAACTGCACAATTTATTTTATTTACTGGCGACAGCGATGAAGTTAAACAGGAAGTTGTAAAGAAAACTCTTACAAGCGCTACTACTTCTGAAGAAATCGTGGCCGATGCAAAAATTGATACTACATCTCTTGCGACTGTAACTTTACCTAATGGTACTACACTACAAAATGGTTCGGGCGAAACTGTAGATCCAGGTGAGTTGTCATTAAGTGTTTTAGGTTTAGATCCTACCTCTGATACTAAGGGTTCTGTTATTCCTGAAGGCTTAAATGCTAACAATACAAGCGGTAATGTTGCTGTACCAGTATCTTTGGCTGATATCACAATGACTGTTGGTGAAACTAAGGTTAAAAAATTCCTTGGTGATACATTAAAAGTTACTCTTGCTGCTCCTTCAGATTTAGATGCAGGTGAAACTCTAACTGTTAAATCTTTAGATGAAGACACAGGTGTATGGAAAGATGAGTCGTTTGTTGTAACTAAAGGCACAGGTACTGTTAGTTTTGAAACAGACCACTTAACATGGTTCTCAGTAAATAAATCAGCTGCTGCATGTAGTACTGGCTTATCTACTACTGTAACAGGCGATGCTGTTCCGGCTGGAGGCTTACTGTTTATAGCGGCATCTAGCGATGGCTTAGGGTTATCTGTACTGCCAGAGGGTGCTACTTCTGAGGATGTATTCTCAGGTATTGCGCTTACTCGATATGGTTTCTCAGAAGATGCAATGGCTGATGTTTATGTTTTCGATAATGAAGGCGGACTTTGGTTTGAATCTGACGGTGAAGTAGAAGTATGTGGTACTGTACCAGTTGAGCTTACTCGCCCATATGAAGTAGTAAGTAAAACACTTACTCTGTCTGGCGTATGTGCACAAGATAATTCACAATCAGTAGATGTAAGTAACTCAGTTGTGACATATAACCGTGTAAATAAACGCGAAAAATCTGTACTGAAAAACGCTGATGGTAACTTTGATTTATCTGGCTTACGCGCGGGCGAGAACTACCAGGTTAAAGTTAACTTCCGTGGTTTACCTGTTGTTGGTTCAAATACATTCACATTAGAAAATGTTGATGATTCAGATGTGACACAAGAGTTTGAATTTACTTGTAACGAAGTGACTGGCTCAGGCGGTTCAGGCGGCTCAGGTGGCACTGGTGGTTAGTAACCATTTTTGTTAGTTCCTAAATAGGGATTAAATCTGAAAGCCGCATTTATGCGGCTTTTTTTATGTGCATTACGGAATTTTAATTGTTGCTGTTGCTAATCTTGTACAAAGCTCATTAGCCAATGCTTGTTTAGCTTGCTCGTCTCCGTGAACAATTTTAATTAAACTTGGCTTTTTGCGTATGCCAGTAACGAAATTTATTAACCCTTTTTGATCTGCGTGGGCGCTGTAACCGCTAATGGTATGAACTTGTGCTTTAATCATCACCTTTTTATTATCGATAAAGACGTATCCGCCGCGTGGGCCATATTTTTGAATATCTCGGCCTAAGGTTCCTTGCCCTTGGTAGCCAACAAAAATGACATCGGTTGTTTTGTCTGGTAAAAACCGTTCTAGATAATTAACTATTCTGCCGCCATTACACATTCCGCTGGCAGCTATGATTATTGCGGGCTGCTGTTTCGAGGCTAAAAAGTTTATTAATGCAAGGTGTTCTTGGTGGCTATCAATAGTGTGTAGTTGTTTAAAGTCGAGCGGGTGGCGGCCTTGTTTTACGCGCTTTTTTGCTTCGTTATCCCACAGCGCTTTAAAGTGTAAATACTCATTTGTGAAATTGACTGCCATTGGTGAATCAACAATAATTTGCAGCTTATGCCACATAGAGCGCTTACGTGCAGAGTGAATAAGCTGTTCAAATTCATACAGCAACTCTTGTGTGCGGCCAATACTAAAAGCCGGAATGAGTACCACGCCATTATCACTTACGGCACGTTCTATAACTTTTTTAAGCACGGCTACGCGCTCTTTGCGGCCTTGATGGTTTTTATCACCATAGGTAGACTCAATAACTAATGTATCGGCACGGTAGGGTGGTTTTGGCGTCGGTAACAATGGTGTGTAAGGCGCACCTAAATCACCTGAAAATACCACTCTATGCGTGTTTGGTCGTTTACCCAATTCAATTTCAACATAGGCAGAGCCTAAAATGTGCCCAGCACGTTGCAGGCGAATTTTATATAAAGAGTTTTGATTGCTTGAGGTTGCTTTTTCGGGGCTTAAGCCCACTCCTACGGGAATGCAGTACCATGTATTATAATCGAGAGAGATAATTTGCTGTTTTAGTAACTTTAAGCAGGTGCGGATCACCGCTTCATCGCGAGTTACACCTACTTTTAAGGCATCTTCAATCACCATAGGTAAGAGTTTTGCGGTGGCAATCGAGGTATAAATTGGGCCTTTAAAACCTGCGGCAAGTAAGTAGGGTATGCGGCCAACATGGTCTATATGACAATGTGTAACAATCAGCGCTTTAACTGTTGAGATATCAAACTCAATAGCTAGATCTTGTTTACTGTCTTCCCCTTGAAATAGCCCACAATCAACAAGTACAGAATTTGTGTCATCAATAAATAGCTGGTGGCAAGACCCAGTTACGCCTTTCACCGCTCCGTGGTGTTTTATATGCATAATATTCTCCTTTTTGAAGCTAATTTCAGCATAGAGGTAAATAACTCTTAGGGCAATGGAGGCAGGATTGAGATATTTGAAGGCGTGAAGTTTATTTCGTTGAAGGTCTATTTCACAAAGAGAATTGAATAAGAAGAAAATGAGGGAACCACAGGATCATTTTTTTACTTCCTCTTCAGCGAAGCGTCTCTTATTCTCTTTGTGCTATTAGATGTTGAGCGCCAGTTTGAAGCCGAGCGGTGTTGTTTTCGGGTCTTACCCAAAGGCTCATTTTGTAGGAGGTACTTCAGTGCCGAAAATATTTTTACAAAGAGAAGTGAATAAGAAGAAAATGAGGGAACCACAGGATCATTTTTTTACTATCTCTTCAGCGAAGTGCCTCTTATCCTCTTTGTGCTATTAAATGTTGATCTGTCAGTTTGAAGCCGAGCGGTGTTGTTTTCGGGTCTTACCCAAAGGCCCATTTTGTAGCAGGTACTTCAGTGCCGAAAATATTTTCACAAAGAGAGGCGAATGAGAAGAAAATGAGGGAACCACAGGATCATTTTTTTACTATCTCTTCAGCGAAGCGTCTCTTATCCTCTTTGTGCTATTAGATGTTGAGCTGCCAGTTTGAAGCCGAGCGGTGTTGCTTTCGGGTCTAATCCAAAGGCCCATTTTGTAGGAGATGTATGGACTCCTCCCCCAAACAGGGTGAGTACGGTATAAAGAGATTGGACAATTACTTTTACCAATAAGGAATCCATACATGTCAAAATTTAACCTAATTAGCATCGACTTGGCAA
>NZ_JAKGBA010000023.1:0-50681 GCF_021532495.1 Pseudoalteromonas sp. Cn5-37
CAATCGCCAACTGGTTGAAGCGATGATCAAAGTGAAGGCGCTAAATAAGATCAACACCCTTGGTCTGCCTAAATATCAGTAAGTTAAGTGAGTTTATTAGAGAGCTGCATTTGATCAACAAGGCCATGGCACATCAGTAACGACCAAAAAATGGTATCTTTCAATGAGTGACTTAAAGTTTAAAGTTATATTCAATGGGAAAATAAAAGATGGTTACAGCAAAGAAAAGCTTGGGAAATCCCTTTGTCGTTTTTTAAAAATTGATCCTAAGAATTACGAAAAGCTTTTTGATGGCAGAAATTATGCTTTAAAAAAACAGTTAAGCGAAGAGCAAGCTAAGCAAATAAAGAAGAAGCTCCTTTCTATCGGTATTATTTCAAGTATTGCAGTTGAACAAGCAAAAGTAGATACCAATGCTGAAATTAAGACAAGTAAAAAGAACGTAGTAGAATCAAAATTTTGGCAAGAAAGATTTGATATTTTAGACTCACTTCCCAAGACTAATTCAATTCTATCGCTCAGTAAAACAAAAGAGTTTAAAGCGCTGGATAACAAGAGCTCTCGTAAAATTACCTTTAATTTACTTGCATTCTTTTTCGGTACTTTTTACTATTTTTTTAAAGGTATGTGGGAAAAAGCAATAGTAATAGCTTTTCTATCAGTTACATACGCCTTTATGCTATCTATCGTTGAAGAGGCTCTGGAAATACAATTTTATAGCGCAATTTATTGGGCTGTACCTGCATCAATAACTGCTGTAACAGCTACATTCGACTACTACAAAAAAGTTTCAGAAAATCAGAGAATTTGGCCCGCTCTTAAAATACTAAATAATAAAGCAACTCTTGTTTCAATGGCTACAATCTCAATTTTGACATCTATCTTACCTACCCTAGATATTTCACCAATTAATTACAATAACTCAATTAATAGCGTAAAAAATGGTTACCTTGATTACAACAAGGCGACTACAGTTGGTCATGCATTCGATAATTGGTCTAGCTGTAAGAAAAAAAACTGGAGTGAATTTACTACAAAAAATAAGATCAATATTGTTGAGTTTAAATGTATTACTGACTTTGGGAACGTTGTAGAAAAGGACTTATGGGGAAAAGATAAAGTCTATATAGAGAAAGCTATCATCTTCCAATTTACATTAAATCACGATGGTAGCTTTCAAATAAATAGTATCGACTATAGTAATACCCCACTAGATGGGGAGAAGACAGAGTTTTCAGCAACAAGTTTCTTTGACCTAAAAGGCTGGCTCTACATAGTATACAGCAATAGCGATATTTGAATCGTAAATTATTAAAGGAAGTTAGCGTTAATGTGTATTAACGTTAGTTCAAGGAAGCTTGACTCTAAAATATAAACCCATAATATAGTGGTTTTTCTATTTATGGATGAATAATGTTCGATTTTGTAGTACACCCAAATGTTTGTTCAACAAGCGCTCAAAGTAATTTAAGAAGTATTTTAGAGGATATGTGGATTAAACACCTCCCAAGAGGAAGAGGAACGATATTTATTGTCTCCGGCTTTGCAAACTTTAATGGTGGGGCTAGATTCTATAAAACTTTAAAAGAACATACAGAGAATGGTGGCCAAGTAATTGCTATTCTTGGAGGTAGCACAAGCCAAAGACTGAGCACCAAACAAGTAGTCGAGGCTCTTTTAGAGTGTGGTGCAAGGGTTATTTTGATCAATCGAAAGCGTTTATTACACGCTAAATGTTATGGATATTTGACTGAAACTGGTGAGCAAGCTGCTGTTATCGGCTCGGGAAACTTTACAGGTCCAGGCCTTTCACAAAACATTGAAGCATCAGTTTACTTAAAGCCACATCTGATCTCTCAAAGTCAATTCAATTGGGGTTCGTTTATTGACGGTTTACTACAACAAAATTGGCAATACCACGAATGCACTTTAAGTTCTAGTAATCCATGTTGGTCATTACTTTACGATGAAAGACCTCGACATGTTCCGATAGACGAATCTGATGCAGAAACATTAATTGTACGATTAGTTAATACCGATACAAATCGAATTCTCGCAAATCGTGGAGAAAGAGCAGCAGTAGGAAGCCAGTATTTTTGGTTAAGCAAAGACTGTTTCGACTTTTTCCCACCACTTACGATCAGAAATACAAGGGGCTGGAAAGGAACCTTATCTACTATGATCCAAATGAATTATATTGATTTAGATATAATTAAAGAAGAACGCGTAACCTTCGAAGCTGAAAACAATCTAGATTTTAGGTTAGGAACAGGTGCTTATAGATGCACAAAAATAGCAGCTCCAGGAGACTTAGCTTGTGTAACAAGAGTCTCAGATGATTCTTATGAAATCCGAATAATTTCACAAACTCGCTCCCCATTACACCACCAAAAACTCGACTCATACGCAGTTACGTTTGTTGGGAACAGAGGTAAAAGATATGGCTATATAGATAATAATGATTTTTATCGTATTATTTCTTGAATAGCCAATCTGAGCAATAAATATAAGTCATTATAGTAGAGTAAGATTTCCTAGTCTTACTCTACTATTGAAACATTATTACTTTTGTAATAGTACTAAGCTTTCACTGTCAATTGAATTTGATTGATGAAGGTCGTAACGGGGGTACGCATCTAGACAAACTATTTCACTAACATCCCAGCCAATGTGCTCTGCTAATGTCGCTAAATAGCTTGGTGTATTTAACTCAAATACGACCCCTCCAAGAGTAGTTTTATTATGACCTACAACTAGAGCAAACTTTCCACCATCTTTTAGCATTGATAAGACATTTTCAAACATTTTTTTCATATCGACAAAATATCGATATACAAGAAAAGGCATAGCCTGCCTCCTAAACCCATCATTATCAGTCAAAGAACCAAGCATATCTAAGCATAAGTTATGTAGTTTTTCCGGAAGTTTATCTTTATTTTCAACTAAATCTTCTTTCAACTTATTTTGTTCGGATTTTTTTAACTCCCTTGAACCAATCAATGTACTATCTAAAACTTTAATATTTTTTGGGGATGCTAATTCAAGCCAAACCAAACTTAAACGTTGAGTATCAATGTATGGCAATGCAGTTGCGTAGGGAGGGCTAGTAATCGCAAAATCAAAATAATCAAAATAATCCTGTAATGCAAAAGTATCTCGAATATCTATATTTTTTGCGTTGCCGACCGGCAGGTTAGCTGGCAATACTTGTGATATAGTTTCAAGACTAGAAAAATACTTCTCAGCTTTTTCTTGTACGACTTCAAAAAAACACTTCTCTGGAAGTAACGATTTACGTCGCCTTATTCTTAAATCTGCAGGCTCTTGCTGAGAGTATTCCTTTATTATGTTACTAGCAATACACAATAAACTATCCCTAATTTCTTTCTTTTTTATTTTATTCGCGCATAACCTAAATGACTCAATTTTTTTTAGCTGTTCAATATCAAACCAATTTTTTAAGTAATCTAAACGCTCATTGCTTTCTAAGTAAATCGTATCGACAAACATTTTACTATTAGATATCACACACATCAGTTCTTTTTTTGCGAGCGGTAAGCTTAAATTAATTGAGGCTAGTTTGGTATTAGCTAAAAAGACTGCTAATGGATTAACATCAAAACCTACATTTTCAAAACCCTTTATAGAAGACTCGTAAAGAGTAGTACCACTTCCACAAAAAGGCTCTAAAACCTTTGAATTTTTTTTAAGCGAAAACTGCTGAAGAATGGAAGATACTATTTGAGGATTAAATTTCCCCTTGTATTCATGTATACCATGTGCCCCATACCTAGTAGGTTGGCGTTTCTGATGACCATTTACTGGACATGACTTTTCAAGCAAGCCTTGGTATGTATCTATTATTTCAGAGTTAATTTTAATATGAGCTACGTATGTTAATCTTTTTAGTGAAGTAACTAAAGCAGGCAACCTAGCTTCATCGGTAAAATCAAACTCATATCCAAGCTCTGTCGACTCAATCATATCAATGAAAAAACATTCCGTAATTTGCTTTAACTCAAGCAGAGCAAATTTTTTTTCATATTCAAACTGTTTATATACGGGTAAATAAAGTTCTATTTTCATTATTTTTGAATTACTACTATTGTTTCTTCTTTTATATTTGCATGAGACAAATTAAAAGACTTTCTATGACTGTTCATAGCTCTGTTAAACTTACCTACAACTTTAAACTCAAGCTCTTTCGCTGCCCTCTCTATTAAAGCGGCATTATCAACTATCTCACCGTGGATTTTAGACCGCCCAACGACAAAAGCTCCATATCCTTTAGGTAAAAGCACATCATTAATTAGACTCAAAGTCCCTTTCATCTGATGATAAAAGTGTTCCGGCGTATGGCTATTTTTCTTAAAAAAGTGCGCTCTGGCACCAATCTCTTTTGATTTAACATGTAAAGGATCGAATCCTAACCAAAACATACGATACTTATGATATAGCCAATACTCGTATGCATTTGGATAAGGGGGAGAAGTTATCACTAAGCCAACTTTTTTACCAATATCTTCAGCTGTAGTAGTGAGAACATCTTTGTTAATGACCTTTGATGGAGGTAATGTTGCTTCAGTGTTTAAAGATGATGCTAAAATCTTACATGTAGAACGAAACATCGAAAAAACAGCTCCAGGTTTTATATTTTTCTCAACAGCGGCATAACGCGTATCACTATCTTGATTTGAAACCTTAACTAAAATACTCGATAGTGCTACCCTTAAAGGCTCATATAAATGAATCTCGCCTTTGTAAGCGTTAATTGCTTCTCTTAACTGTAGTATATTTAGTTGAACTTCTTTTTTAAACCAATGATTTAGGTTTGGTATGTTTGCTATACTGTCTATATCGACACTTAGATTAATTGCTTTGGAAAGCACTTCATCACAGGTCAAAAGTAATGATTCGTCAATTTTAGACGTTTTAACTTTACTAATAAGACAAGCTATAGGGTTTAGATCTACACCGATTGATTCATACCCTTTATCTTGCGCTACCTTCAGGGTGGTCCCAGAACCACAGAAAGGATCTAAAATGATATTATTTTTAACGCCTAGTGCATCAATCAATTGTGATGGAATATCTGGGATAAACTTTGCAGGGTAAGGGTGAATCCGGTGAATTGGATCTTTTGTATTTTTATCTTTAAAGTCCCAATCTAAATCATTAAGAATGGAATGCATTTCAAACCTCTACCTCAGTTGTATTTTATTAATAAATTAAGCTCCTAAATCTAAAAGAAACCTATACTACAGACCGCGCCACTGGCTACTTATACAGTGTAACTTATTTTTAAAAACCAGACCAACAATACCGTATATCGGGCTTAAATAGATTCTACTTTCAACAATATTTAAATGAATTCACAACTTCCTCTAACCTACTTAAACTCGCCCCACCATGTGTGTACTTATCTGTAATCCCACCTTTAGAAAGTTCATGTCCAACAACCTGTTGTAGCAGCGCTAAATCAAATGAGTGATTATTTCGTATGTTACTAATAAACGTATGTCTAAAACTGTGAAAACTGCGCATTTCATCTAGCTCATTAACACTTGGTATATCAAGCTTAGTAATTAGGCGAGCAAACCAGCTTGTTATACTTTCTGCCGACGTGATCTCATACAAGATCCGCTCGTCTGCATTCTCAACATAATCCAGAAAGCCTAATTCAATTAAACGTTTATGGATTGGAATTCTACGCTTGGCATTTTCAGTTTTAAGGCGTTGAGATTCATGCTCATCGGTTACGAGAATATAATCAATGCCGTCTTCTCTTCGAATATCAGACTTTCTTAGCTGATAAATTTCTGTACGTCTTGCACCTGTATACATTGCTAATAAGAGCGACCATTTTTGCCATGCACTTTTTGTTTGCATAGCAAACGTTTCAAACTTATTAAGCTCTGCACTATTGAAAGCACCACGTATACGTTGTTTAAATTCACGTTTGATTGTGCAAGGCGAGTGTTGAATATACTCAACAGTATCTCTCTTAGCATAGGAGAATACGCCCTGTAACCATTTGTAGTAACCTTGAACTGTTTTAGGTTGTACACAGTCCTCTGGAGGTACATCGTAGTCTAGGCACTCTTTGAAGCTCATTTGGCTATAAGGTGCGCGGTTCTTTCTAGGCAATTGATAACAGCGATCAATAAAGCGACCTATATCACTTGCTTTATAAGTCTCGATAGGTTTGTCTTCAACAAGCAAGCACCAAATCTCATAAAAACGAGCATATTCATTTTGCAGACGCTCAGACAAGCCTTCTTTAATTTTGAATTCTAAAAACTCTTGGTGCACCTTGGAAAATAACGGGCCTGAAGGCTCACTTTTTGGAACTGGATTAGTATTATTTCCTTCATTAAATTTAGGCGTAATCAATGATTCAAATACTTGCTGGCTTTCTTGGTCTTTTAACAAGCATGAAGCTAAGAATTTCGTTTGCAGATTCCGTGAGTTTTCCAACAAACTCTTAAACCTAATAAACTCAAGCGAGTTTGTCTCAAATTGAACATCATGTTTTTTTAGAACTTCAATGGCATCTAGTTCTTCTGCACTGAAATCATCAACTTCTAAATCATCAAAGAAATCAAAACCTGGTTCACTCTCGTCAGGAATAGACATACCAACTAAAGAAAACATATCAATCATTTGCGCGAACTGGCGAATACTTTTTTGTACTTGTGTATTTGCAAAAATTTGTTGGTTACTGACGCCTGAGTTTTTTAGTGACATATATTGAGTTACTAAAACAAAAATATTTAACACTTCAAAGTCGTTACGTTTTAATGCATCGGAAAGTAACTCATCAGAACTACCATCAGCAATAGCTAACATGATTTCTGCTGCAATTCTTAAATGCTCAGGTGAGTGTTTATGTATTCCTTTCGTTTTAAAGCCACTGATAGCGTGGACTTTAGAGGAATAACCTTGCTGTTCTTCTGCAATTATCTTTTTACTAAGTTCAAAGGTTAGGGCTTGCTTCATATCGTCCGTAATACTTTTTGCTTTAAATACTAGTTGTTTAGTATCTATATCGTTGCGAGAACTAGCAAGCTCTTTGAGTTTATTTACATGTGGGGATATTAAATCTAATCGCTGAAGCGCGCATTGAAGGTTTTTAGTTTTAAGTGAGATTCGTATATCAGAGCCGATAAACTTACGGGGAAAGACATAACGAAAATAAAAACGTTCGTTACGTAAGATGAGGTTTTCAGGGAGTTTTATGTGTCTCATTTCGTTACCTAAGTTAGATAACGTATTGCATCAAATGGCACACTATTTGGCACAGTTTTAATTTTTTGTGCCATTAAATTAGTGGTTCAAGCGTAAGCACCTGATAGTTCAAATGCTTACGCTTGAATTTGAGTCAGCCAGTAAGCCGGGTTCTGTCGTGGATAATCATTCGTCTAGGCCATAAATTGCTCTATGGCTCAAGCAACCTACCCGGTTCTCACGTGGGCCACGCGTTCATTATTTAAAATGATAGAACCCTATTTGGTCTTGCTCCGGGTGGAGTTTACCTTGCAACCAACTGTTACCAGTGGCCCGGTGCGCTCTTACCGCACCCTTTCACCCTTACCAACCGAGGTTGGCGGTCTCCTCTCTGCTGCACTTGTCGTAGGCTCGCGCCCCCCAGCCGTTAGCTGGCACCCTGCCCTGTGGAGCCCGGACTTTCCTCCCCCTGCGCATTTTCGTTGCAGGCAGCGATTATCTCGGCTGACTCGGCGCGCAGTATACCTGAGCGCGCACGTCTATGCAGTAAAGAATTAGTCTTTTTCGTCAATAATTGCTTTATAAAGTGCATTTTTCTTCAAACCAAAATACTCAGCTACAACACCACAGGCTTTTTTCAGTGGCATTTCGGCTTCGAGTAAACCTAGCATGCGGCGCGCATCTTCTGGAATATCGTCACTTTGCTTCGCTTTACCCGGTAACATCAATACGATTTCACCGCGCTGCTTAGTGGGATCATCCGTTAAAAACTGTTTTAACTCGGCAACCGTGCCATTGAAAAAGGTTTCGAAGGTTTTGGTGAGCTCTTTGGCGAACACCACTGGCTGCTCTGCACCAAGTGCTATTTCTAAATCATCAAGGCTCGCCATGATACGGTGGGTGCTTTCATACATAATGCTAGTAATGCCTGAGTTTACCGCTTCAATGAAAAAGGTCTGCCTTGCTTTACTCTTTGCAGGTGTAAAACCAATAAACTGAAAACGATCTGTTGGTAAACCAGAACAACACACCGCGGTAATTGCAGCACATGCCCCCGGCACCGGCGTGACGTGCGCGCCTTGTTCACGGCATAAATTAACCACCGCATAACCTGGGTCGCTAATAAGTGGCGTGCCGGCGTCAGATACCAGCGCAATATTCATTCCTTGCTCTAACCAATCTACAATTTGTTGCGCTTTTTGTTTCTCGTTATGGTCATGTAAAGCAAAGGTTTTTGCTTTGATATTAAAATGGCTTAACAACTTTCCTGTGTGACGAGTATCTTCAGCGGCTATTAAGTCAACCTCAGATAGGGTTTGGATGGCACGCTGGCTGATGTCATCAAAGTTACCAATAGGCGTGGCAACAATGTAAAGAGTGCCGATTTTATCTGAATTGTCCTCATTTAACATTGAGGTCTCCTGCGTCAGTCAGTAATATAAGCAAATCGCGTTAACGTATCGGGAAATCATTGTGCGACTTAAACTTGTTAGTCTATTAATTGTATTGTCAGGGTTATCGGCTTGTAGCACAACCGAAAAACCTCGAAATAGTGCAGAAAATCAATCGGGCCAATCGAGTATTGCCCTATCACAGCTAACCGACGCACAATCTATGTACCAAGCAGCGCTAAATCGTCAAGGCGCAGATAAAATACAGCTTTTATACACTGCGCGTGATGCGGCTATCAGTGAGGAGCGCTGGGCACTACTAGAAAAAGTCTGCCTTGAACTAGAAGCGACCCCAAGTGTAGACCAAATTCAAAACAAACTTTACATTGCTCTTGCACAAGAGCATCAAGGCAAAAGTGATTTAGCTTTAGCTCAGTTACAGCAACTCGAGCCACAGTTAAGCCAGCCTGAACATCAAGCATGGCACCAATATTTAACTGCGCGTGTTTATGCATCGCAAGGCATGCCAAAACGAGCAATGCCTTTCTTTTTTAAAGCATCAACACTTAGCAGCGAAAACAATTTTATCGTTGCCAATCTAAACAAAGATTTATGGCAAAGCCTAACCCAGCTTTCATCGTACGCACTTGAGCGTTTTAATCGTGGCTCTGTGGTGCAACAAGGTTGGGTCAATTTAGCGCTTTATCATCAAGTGTATTTAGGTGCGCCTGTTGAGCTTCATCAAGCAATGAACAACTGGCTGCGTCGCTACCCGGGTCACCCAGCAGCTGAGGTGCTGCCTAAAAAGGTAACAGAGCTAGTACAAATTGAACCTTTAAATGTAAACCGCCTCGCAGTACTACTCCCTCAATCAGGCGCCAATGAGCGATTAGGTGATGCACTAAAAGCAGGTGTGCTTGCTGCCTTAGATGGAAAATCATTAGAACAAACATTATTTATTGATGAGTCGCTATCAGCCGCTGAAATTACACTTAAACTCAGCGAATTTAATGCTGATTTTGTTATCGGCCCTTTATTAAAAACTAATATCGAAAAGCTAACCAACGCTCAAACACTAGTTGATTACCCAGTGATGCATTTAAACACCTTTGATGGTGAGCGAATTTCACAGCAGCACTTTTTCTTTGCTTTAAGTCCTGAACATGAAGTTCAGCAAGCACTGGAGCGATTTTTAACAGCGGGCTATCAAAAGCCGATGCTGCTAGCGCCAAATAATAGTAACGGCCAACGCCTAGTTGAATACTTCAATACGCAGTGGCAACGCTACAGCGAAGTTAAACCTCAAATTGGGCTTTACTCTGGTAAAGACGACATGCCGAAAACAATCACTGGCTTACTTGAAGTAGACCAAAGCAAAGAGCGTATTAAAGTTGCCAAATCGTTATTCAAGCAAGAAGTTGAAAGTGAAACTCGCTCGCGCAGCGATATTGATGTGATTTATATTTTAGGTGATGCTACTGAAACGCGTTTAATCAAGCCCTATTTAGACGTAAACGTAAGTACTTTTGCTGAGCGTATTCCGCTTTATGCCAGCTCAAAAAGCCACAGTAAGCAAATCGATAGAACCGACAAAGGCGATTTAGATGCCCTTTATTTTACGGAACTACCTTGGATGCTTGATGGTCAAATTCAACAACACAATTTACGCCAGCAATACGAAAGTTTATGGCCAGAAAACGCAGATATAAGCCAGCGCTTATTTGCCATGGCATTCGATGCAGCCAGTATGCTAGGTGATGTGAAGCAATTAAGCATGGTGCAAGGTAAACGCTTTAGTGGTATCAGTGGTCAACTGAGCATTGCCAGCAATGGCTATGTTACGCGCACTTTAGATTGGGCACAGTACAAGAATAAACAAATTATTGCGGTTGATTTAGCGACTGAGCAACCAATTCCATTATTTATGCAATCTGCCTTTGGAATTAACGCTGCTGAATAATCTTTTTAAAACGTAGTAATAGCTCAAGGATGAAGCTATGTCTTGGTTTAAGCAATTATGGCAAAATAGCCGCGAAAAAGGCCTGTATTACGAAAAACAGGCTGAACAATATTTAATACAACATGGTTTAAAAGCCATTGAACGCAATTACTTATGTAAATACGGTGAGCTAGACCTAATAATGCGTGACGGGCAAACGCTGGTATTTGTAGAAGTAAAATTTAGAATAAACGCCTTGCGTGGTGGCGCAAACTATGCGCTCAGCAAACAAAAGCAGCAACGATTAAGGCGCACGATTAGCCATTATCTTGCCGAGAAAAAAATCTCAAACCAGTCTATGCGGATAGATTATGTCGCTATAACAGGTGAGCTTAACAGCACCCTAAACTGGTTTAAAAATGTTTACTAACGCCGTTTGGCGTCGGCTTAATTTGGTAGGTTATGCAAGAAACGATAAAAAAAATCTTTACTGAAAATATTCAAGTTCAAATAGCGGCAGGTGAAGTACTGCCAAGCGCACTTGAATCAGCAGCATTCACCATTGCACAAAGCCTCATTAACGGCAATAAGCTGCTATGTTGTGGCACTCCTAGCTGTCATATGTTGGCACAGCACATGGCAGGGCTATTAATTAACTTTTATGAAACCGAGCGCCCTTGCCTACCCGCAGTTGCGCTTGCACAAGATCAAGTTAACTTAGGCGCAGCAGCCAATAACGATGAGCACGAAACCTTTGCACGACAAATTCGTGCATTTGCTCAGCAAGGCGACCTTTTATTAGCAATTGCAGTTAATGGTAATGAAAAGCAAATTATCTCAGCAGTTGAAGCGGCACTGACTCGTGATATGAAAGTGATTGTGCTTGTTGGTGATGACGGTGGTGAATTAGTTGGCTTACTTGGCCCAAATGACGTTGAAATTCGTGTGCCATCAAAGCGCCCAAGCCGTATCGTTGAGTCGCATTTAGTGAATTTGCACTGCCTCAGTGAACTTATCGATTTAACCTTATTCCCACAGGAAGAAAATTAATGTTTAAACAGTCTTTAATTGTTATTAGTACCGTTTTATTGCTGCAAGGCTGTGCAGCTGCCGTTGTCGCCGGTACAGCGGGCGCTGTAACTGCCGCGAATGATCGCCGCACAATCGGTTCACAAATCGACGATAACAACATCGAAATTAAAAGCTCTATCGCTATTAGCGAAAATGAGCGACTACATAAATTTGCCAACGTAAACGTTATCAGCGTCAATGGTATTGTGCTTATGATTGGCCAAGTTGCTAACGCAGAAATGAAAGACGAAGCACAACGCGCTATTGAGGGCGTTGATGGCATTCGTAAAATCCACAACCAAATTCGCATTGGCTCAAATATTGGTATGAGTACGCAAACGCACGACTCTTGGTTAACTTCTAAAGTGAAAACGCAATTGCTCACCACAGAAAGCATCAGCAGCAATAACATCAAAGTAGTAACAGAGAATGGCGAAGTCTTTTTAATGGGCTTAGTGAGCGATTCTGAAGCGAATTTGGCGGTTGATGTAGCACGTAACGTATCAGGCGTTGAACGTGTTATTAAAGTGTTTGAATATCTGTAACGCTAAATAGTTAATTAATAATAAAAAACCCGCTAAATAGCGGGTTTTCTTTTGTCTGACTAAGGTTACTTAATCACTCGTAAGTGAGCACCTTTTTTCTTCTCTGGTTTAGCAGGTGGTTCATCATCTGGCGTAATATCGTCAGGTGTTTCAACACTTTCTAATACCGGAGCAAAATCGTCTTCGTCCTCGATGAATTCTTCTGCAGTAAATACAGTCCCTTCACCATTCTCACGTGCATAAATTGCGAGCACAGCACCCATAGGTACGTACACTTGCATTGGTTGGCCACCAAAGCGCGCATTAAAGCTAAGCTGTTGGTTGTCCATTGCAAATTGTGTTACCGCTGATGGGCTAATGTTCAAAACGATCTGACCGTCTTGCACAAACTGTGTTGGTACTTGTACAGCAGGAAAATCAGCGTTAACCACTAAGTGTGGTGTGCACTGATTATCAACAATCCAATCAAAGAAAGCGCGTAGTAAATAAGGACGATTAGGCGTCATTATAAACGGATCTCACGCTCTGCTTCAGTTAGTGAAGCTTGGAATGATTCACGCTCAAATAGACGCAACATGTATTCTTTAAGCTCTTTCGCGCCTGCACCATTAAGCTCAATGCCAAGCTCAGGTAAACGCCAAAGTAATGGTGCTAAGTAACAATCAACTAAGCTGAACTCTTCACTCATGAAGTAAGGTGCTTCAGAGAAGATTGGTGCAATTGCAAGTAACGCTTCTGTCAGCTCTTTACGTGCTTGCGCAGCTTCGCTGCTACCGCTAGTGATTTTGTTAGCTAGGCTATACCAATCCGTGTCGATACGATGCATCATCAGACGACTACGGCCACGCATAACCGGATAAACTGGCATTAGTGGAGGATGAGGGAAACGTTCATCAAGGTATTCCATGATGATGTTTGCCTGATATAAACCAAGCTCACGATCGATCAGTGTTGGTACTGTACCGTAAGGGTTAATCTCATGAAGTGCTTCTGGCAGGTTATCCTTTTCAGCCAGGTGAATGTCAACACTTACACCTTTTTCAGCAAGTACGATACGTACTTGATGGCTATACATACAGTTAGCACCAGAAAACAGGGTCATTACAGGGCGCTTATTGGCAGCTACGGCCATGCCTACCTCCATTATATTACAAAAACAGCAATAGGGGCTTAAGCCCCTATCACAAAACTACCTTTCAAAATGCCCAGGATTAGTGAACATCTCTCCAGTATTCTTTCTTCAGCATGAATGCCAAGATAAATAGAATCACTAGGAAACCAATTACCTTTAGACCTAACGCTTCTGACTCTAAACGTGACGGCTCGCCAACGTAAGCTAAGAAGTTAGTTAAGTCACGAGCAGCACGATCGTACTCGTCAACACTCATTTCACCAGAACCATCTGTCTCAACGCCAACAACTTTAGTCACTGTGTGACCATGTTCTTCAACTTCTTCAGTGATTGGTGTTGGTAAGCCTTGTAGTTCTTGAAGAACGTGTGGCATACCTACCGATGGGAAAACAACGTTGTTTACGCCAAACGGACGAGATTCATCTTTATAGAATGACTTCAGGTAAGTATAGATCCAGTCAGTACCACGAACTCGCGCTACAAGCGTAAGATCCGGTGGCGCTGCGCCAAACCATTTAGCTGCGTCATCTTTATCAATCGCATTTTTGATGTGGCTACCTACTTTTGAGCCATCAAAAATTAGTTGCTCTTGACCAATCTCAGTAGGAATACCGATATCGCGGAACGTACGCTCATAACGTTGATACTGCATTTGGTGACAACCAAGACAGTAGTTCATGAACAATTTAGCACCGCGCTGTAAAGATGCGTTATCTTTAAGGTCAATGTTCGCATCCATTAAAGGAACCGAAGGACCTGCTGCCATTGTCAACGATGGCAACAATGCGAATAAACCGATAATTAGCTTTTTCATCATTTCGTCAACCTCGTTGGTAATGGCTTAGTTTTCTCATTCTTGCTGTAAACAAATAACAATACGAAGAACATGAAGTATGTCACAGTCGTGATTTGCGATAACAGCGTTTTGAAATCAGTTTGTGGTGTAGCACCAACCCAACCCAAGATAACGAAAGTTACCACGAATTGTGCGATGTTTAACTTGTGTAAGCCACAACGATAACGAATAGAGCGAACCGAACCACGGTCAATCCAAGGTAGTAACGCAAGCACTACGATAGATGCACCCATCGCCACAACACCCATTAACTTGTTAGGTATTGCACGTAGGATTGCGTAGAATGGCGTAAAGTACCAAACTGGGAAAATGTGCTCTGGTGTTTTCAGCGGGTTAGCTGCTTCGAAGTTTGGCGCTTCTAAGAAGAAACCATTCATCGCAGGCATAAAGAATACAACCCAACAGAATAAGATTAAGAAACCAACCACACCCACAATATCTTTTACTGTGTAGTAAGGGTGGAAAGGGATTGCATCAACAATGTCTTTCTTGTTGGTGTAATACTCGTGGAATTTGAATTTAGGCTTATCTTCTTCAGCTACAGTGCCTTTCTTACGCTTGATTTCAACACCATCTGGGTTGTTTGAACCCACTTCGTGTAGTGCAACAATGTGTAAGAATACTAAGATAACGATTACTAAAGGTAATGCAATTACGTGTAGTGCAAAGAAGCGGTTAAGCGTAGCACCAGAAATTACGTAGTCACCACGGATCCAAAGCGTTAAATCATCACCAATAACCGGAATCGCACCGAATAGTGAAATGATTACCTGTGCACCCCAGAAAGACATTTGTCCCCAAGGAAGTAAGTAACCCATGAAAGCTTCAGCCATAAGCGCTAAGAAGATGAACATACCGAATAACCACAGTAATTCACGTGGTTTTTGGTAAGAACCGTAGATCATGCCACGGAACATGTGCAGGTATACAACGATAAAGAACGCTGATGCACCTGTTGAGTGAAGGTAACGAAGTAACCAACCGTATTCAACATCACGCATGATGTATTCTACCGATGCGAAAGCACCTTCAGCAGATGGTACGAAGTTCATTGTTAACCAGATACCAGTTACGATTTGGTTAACAAGTACTAACATGGCTAGAGAGCCAAAGAAGTACCAGAAGTTAAAGTTTTTTGGTGCTGGATACTGTGCAATATGCATGTTCCAAACACGTGTCATTGGAATACGATCGTCGATCCAACCAATAATTTTACCAAACATTACGCCACTCCTTTTTCTTCACCGACTAGAATAGTCGTGTCATCAAGGAAGGTATACGGAGGAATTTCTAGATTTAATGGTGCAGGTACAGATTGGAATACACGACCAGCCATATCAAATTTAGAACCGTGACACGGACAGAAGAAACCGTCATCTGTGCCCTCTACTTTCTCACCAAAGCCACCTTGTAGGAAGCTAGGAGAACAACCTAAGTGCGTACAAATACCAACAGCAACGAAGATCTCAGGACGTTGCGAACGATATTCATTGGTTGATGATTCAGGTTGTTGAGGCTCTTCAGACGCAGGATCACGAAGTTGACCTTCATGTTCTTTCATCTGTTCAAGCATTCTTGGTGTACGATTAATAACCCAAACAGGTTTTCCTCGCCACTCAACACGTATTAATTGTCCTGGCTCAAGCTTGCTGATATCTACTTCTACAGGCGCACCCGCAGATTTAGCTCGCTCACTTGGATTCCAAGACGCAATAAAAGGAACAGCAGCCCCAGCCGCACCAACACCACCAACAACAGAGGTAGCTATGGTTAAAAAGCGACGTCGGCCATTGTCTACAGGCGCATTGCTCATCCACTTATCTCCACTATGATTCCCAACACTTGCCATATTGAGAACATCAGTTACAGCAGGTTAATTTTTAGAAATTTCAAAATAGACGCGATCATAATTAAAACCCTTGATTAAAACAAGGTTATTCACAGTCTCATGCTCGAATAAACCCTATTTAATGAATTATTAATTTAGGTTAGCTCGAGTATGAAGCCGCTGGTTATGATAACGCATATAAAAAAACAATATACTGACCAAGATCAACCTCACTAAGAGGAAACAGAATTCTGCATTAGCTGTTGTTGAACTCACTCACATTACTTGCCCCCCAATTGTAGCAAAAAATTTCATCAATTAACTGATGGATTTAAGCTAATTTTGCTAAATCTTGAAGTTTTTTTACTGTAATACGCACTAATTATTAACAGCGGTTAAATATCGAACGAAAAAAGGTAGTTTTTTGTACTTCAGCTATCAAAAGCTTAAAACCCGAGAAATGAATGTAAAGCTATTGTTGTTTAAAAGCATAAATAATGGAACCCCCTCTCGATCTGCTAAAAACTGACGTCTGAAAGCTGACAGCTCCAAAAACAAAAAACCCAGCCGGAGCTGGGTTTTTGGTATTCTGATAAACGTAAATATTAACGTTTTGAGAATTGTGGACGCTTACGTGCTTTCTTAAGACCCACTTTCTTACGCTCAACTTTACGTGCATCACGTGTAACGAAACCTGCTTTACGAAGTGTAGGACGTAGAGACTCGTCAAACTCCATAAGTGCACGAGTGATACCGTGACGGATAGCACCAGCTTGACCAGTTGTACCACCACCTGAAACAGTGATGTGTAGGTCAAACTTTTCAGTCATTTCTACGTGCTCTAATGCTTGACGAACAACCATGCGAGCAGTCTCACGACCGAAGTACTCTTCTAGAGAGCGCTTGTTGATTACGATGTTACCAGTGCCTGGGCGTAAGAATACGCGAGCACTTGAACTTTTACGACGACCTGTACCGTAGTATTGATTTGCCATGATAGTGCTCCTTAAATGTCTAGAACCTGAGGCTGTTGTGCAGCATGGTTGTGCTCAGTACCTGAGTAAACTTTAAGTTTACGGTACATTGCGCGGCCTAAAGGACCACGTGGCAACATGCCTTTAACAGCTTTTTCGATGATCATTTCAGGCTTTGCAGCTTGAAGCTTGTCGAAAGTAGTAGACTTAAGACCACCTGGGAAACCAGTGTGTGCGTGGTACATTTTGTCTTTTGCTTTATTACCAGTAACAGTAACTTTCTCAGCGTTGATAACGATGATGTAATCACCAGTATCTACGTGAGGAGTGTATTCAGCTTTATGCTTACCGCGTAGGCGACGAGCGATTTCAGTAGCGATGCGACCTAAAGTTTTACCTTCAGCGTCAACTACGTACCAGTCACGTTTTACTGTTTCTGGCTTAGCAACAAACGTTTTCATTTATTAAAATCCAATGTTTTTTAATTAAAACCACAGGTAATTATTATTAATTACCGCTCTAAGTTGAATGCTTTAACCCCTTCGAGTTTAAGACTTTGAGCCATCAATTAGAGGCTAAACTAATATCTGGCAATAGAACGCAACGTGGCAGACGCGGGAGTATACCAGCACTTGAACCACATTGCTATATGATGGTTGTTTTTTATTCGAGAAAATCGGCTATCAGCTAAGTGCGCGCGAAATAAATTTCACGCCTACATCAATCGTAGGCGTCACGCTTACTTGGCGCGCCTTACATTCAACACCGTTCGGCTAATAACTGACGGCTGAAAGCTGACAGCTCACTAAGCTAGATGCTCTTTTGCTAAGTACTCTAACGATTGCATTTCTTGTAGTCGGCTAATACAGCGCTTAAATTCAAAATTTAAGTTACCTTCGCTATATAGCTCGGTTATTGGCTTTTCAGCAGAGATAATCAGCGTTACATGACGCTCGTAGAATTCATCCACTAACGCGATAAAACGACGTGCGGCATCATCATTGGCTTGCCCAAGAGCTTTTACGTTCGACAAAATCACCGTGTTATAAAGTCGGCTTATTTCCATGTAATCAACTTGGCTGCGGGCTGTTTCGCATAGTTCACTAAACTCAAACATAGCAATACAGTCAGACACTTTACGGGTTTTGATCATCCGCCCTTCAATTTCAATTTCTTTATCGAGCACACCCGGCTCAGGTGACAACTTATCGAAGTATTCAAATAAATTATCATCAGCTTGCTTATCAAGCGGACTATGGAAAATTTCGGCTTGCTCAAGGGTACGTAAGCGATAATCAACCCCCGAGTCTACATTAACAATTTCGGTGTTGGCTTTTACCAACTCAATTGCTGGTAAGAAACGTGCACGTTGCAAACCGTTTCGATACAGCTCATCAGGCACGATGTTTGACGTAGCTACCAGCACAATGCCGCGCTCAAATAAGGCTTCCATCAAACCACCTAGCAGCATTGCATCAGTGATATCTTGCACAAAAAATTCATCAAAACAGATAATATCTGTTTCTGATTTAAAGATATCTGCAACCACATTTAATGGATTACTGGTATTTTTTAACTTTTTCAGCTCATCATGCACGCGATGCATAAAACGGTGAAAGTGCACACGCATCTTACGATCAGTAGGTAAAGCTTCGTAGAACGTATCAACTAAATAGGTCTTACCTCTACCTACTCCGCCCCAAAAATACAGCCCTTTTATACTTGGCGTGCTATCTTTAGAGAATAGTTTGGCAAACCACCCCTTCGCGGCCGGTTTGTCTGCCGTTAGGTCATCATAGAGTCTTTGCAAATGGCGCACTGCATTTTCTTGCGCTGCATCATGTACAAAGTCTTCACGTTGTAAATCTTGTTGGTATTTCTGCCAAGGAGTCATAGGTCGTTACAATAAAACACAGTTAAATTTGCACAGTATATTAACACGCATCGTATCTCAGGGTATATTAGCCCGCAGTATGATTTCACAATCAAATTAAGCATATTTTAATAATGATTGGACTATAAATGCTTTTAAAGCATTTGTTTTTGTTATTTTTTCCCAAAGGGGTAGATTTATGGGCACAATTACCTGGATAGGTATTCTAATCATCGTTGCAATTTCAGCATTCTTCATTGGTGCTTTTGTAACCAAAAAACAATTTAAGCAAGACGAACTAGAACAACAAGTCGAGCAAGCTAACAATGCGCTTGAACAATATCGTCAGGATGTAGCTGATCATCTAGCGAGCACAGGTAAGCTAGTATCTAAAATGAAAGATAACTACGACCAGCTACTTAACCATGTAGAAGAGACAAATAAACTACTACTTGCTGATAAAAAACAGCACCCAAATGAGCCGTTCTTTTCTAAAGAAACAACTGAGCAATTACAAAACTCATTACAAGACCGCAGAGGCGATCGTTCAAGTGCTGAAGCTCAGCCTGCTGACTATGTTGTTGGTGAAACGGGCTTGTTCACTGGCTCAGAGAAAGTTTCAGAACATTCTAAAGCCTCTTGATGAACTTTTTTTTGACCCCATAGTCATTAGATATAACAGCTTTATATCTAAACCAAGAAAAGGGCTGCTTAAGCAGCCCTTTTTAGTTTTTGCTTTATCTCTGAAGTGGAGTAAACCCAGACTATGAAAATGAAATTATCTGTTATCAGTGCTGCTATTTTATCTTCTAGCTTATTATTAAGCCCTGCAATTTCAATGGCAAAACTTCCTGTTGCTGTAAATGGTCAACAATTGCCAACCCTCGCGCCTATGCTTGAACAGATCACACCGGGTGTGGTGAGTATTCAAGTGTCAGGCTCTAAAGAAGTTCGCCGCCGTGCGACTCCTTTTGATGACTTTTTTGGTGTTCCTCGTGGTGGCAGTCAAAAGCGTGAATTTAGTGGCCTAGGCTCAGGTGTGATCATTGATGCAGACGAAGGGTACGTGGTTACTAATAACCATGTTATCGAAGATGCCGAAAAAATGGTGGTGACCTTAGAAGATGGCCGCGAATATGACGCGACCAAAATTGGTAGTGATAAAGAGTCAGATATTGCCTTGCTGCAAATTGATGCTGAAGACTTAACAGCGCTTAAAATTGCCGATTCAGATCAATTACGTGTAGGAGACTTCGCAGTTGCCATTGGTAATCCATTTGGTCTAAGTCACACTGTAACATCAGGTATCGTCAGTGCCCTTGGCCGTAGCGGTTTAAATATAGAGGGCTATGAAGACTTTATTCAAACCGATGCAGCTATCAATCAAGGCAACTCAGGCGGCGCTTTAGTGAACCTTAATGGTGAACTGATTGGTATCAACACCGCTATCTTAGGTGCATCAGGTGGTAATGTGGGGATTGGTTTTGCCATTCCATCTACCATGATGAAAAACCTTGTTGACCAGATCATCGAACACGGTGAAGTGCGTCGTGGCTCGCTGGGTATTTCAGGTCGACCACTTGATGCAGGCCTCGCTAAAGCACAACAGCTAGACGTAAAACAAGGCGCTTACGTTATGCAAGTAATGGATGATACAGCAGCAAGTAAAGCGGGTATCAAAGCGGGTGATGTAATCATTAGCGTTGATGGTACTGAAATTAGTGGTTTCCATGAATTACGCAGTAAAATTGCTACCCTTGGCGAAGGCAAAAAAGTAAAACTGGGCATTTACCGAGATGGCAAAATCAAAACCGTTAATGTCACATTAGATGGTGCATCAGCAACGACTGCTGCTGGCGAAGAAACGCACCCAGCTTTCCAAGGAGCGACATTAGAAAATACCCAGAAGAGTGATGGTAAGGGTGTTGAAGTAACCGGCGTACAAGCGCGTTCTCCAGCTGCTCGTGTCGGCCTTGAAGAAGGTGATGTGATCATGCAAGTGAACCGTCAACGCGTTGAAACAATCCGCGACATGAATAAGATCATCGAAAATACCAAAGGTAACATCGTACTAGGTGTTAAACGAGGTAGAGAGCTTATTTTCGTACTTATTCAGTAAACCTAGTTGATAAATCATGAAAAAATAACAGCGGTGCTTGCCGCTGATATTTTTTTTGTGCCATCATTAAGGGATTGCTCACTGATAATAAGAATACTGTGCTGAAACTTTTAAAATTTATCCTTCCACCGCTTTTCACTGGTTTAGGCATTGCCTTTTTAGTGGTTTTATTTAGCCCAAGCCTTCGTAGCACACTGTTACCAGATATGAATTTACCTGCAGCGATATCCTCTGAACATATGAGCTTTGCTGATGCAGTACAAAAAGCAGCGCCGTCGGTTGTTACTATTTTTTCAGAAAGCATTTCCAATCAACCGCGCTATAAACGTCAAAACACCGTTCAAGCTCTTGGCTCTGGTGTGATCATGACCCAAGACGGCTATATCTTGACTAACTACCATGTAATCAAAAATGCCGACCTCATTATTGTTACGCTCGCTGATGGCCGTCGTTTTTATGATGTACAAGTGATTGGTTTTGATACTCAAACAGATTTAGCACTGTTAAAGATCAGCGCTGAGCATTTACCAAAAATTCCAGTGAACGATAAATTTAAACCACGTGTAGGTGATGTTGTTTTAGCGATAGGTAACCCGCTTAACTTAGGTCAAACCATTACCCAAGGTATTATCAGTGCGACGGGTAAACAAAACTTAATCGATAGCCCTTACAGCAGCCTATTACAGATGGATGCTGCGATTAACGTTGGCAACTCAGGTGGCGCGTTAGTCAATTCAAGAGGTGACTTAGTCGGTATTACCTCGGCACAATTTAAAACTCATGAAAATCTCGATATTCAGGGTATTTTCTTTGCGGTGCCTTACTCGATTGCCAAAGATGTGATGGATAAACTAATAAAGCATGGCCGTGTCGTACGTGGCTATTTAGGCTTTAGTGGCACCGGCATTGATAGTACAGGTAAAGATGTTAGCGATAACTTTACGCCTGTTGCAGGTATGCGTATTTCTCAACTTGATCCATTTGGCCCAGCCTGGAAAGCAGGTATTAGAGAAACAGATATTGTAGTTAAAATTGGCGGTATTTCAGTAGCAAACCCACAACAAGTACTCGAGAAACTGGCCAATACAGAGCCAGGAAAAGAACTTGAGTTTGAAGTATATCGCAATGGCAAAATCTTAAAAGTAATGGTGACTGTTGCAGAACTCGAAGACGAGCAGTAGTTACTTAGGTAATACAGATACAAAAAAGGCCTAACAAGTGTTAGGCCTTTTTTGGAAGTCTTAGCGATTAGCTTGAACGGCGCTTGATATTAGCACCTAGCGCACTCAGCTTATCTTCAATGCGTTGATAACCACGGTCTACGTGATAGATGCGGTCAACAATAGTCTCACCTTGAGCAACGATCCCTGTCAAAATAAGGCTCGCTGAAGCACGTAAATCAGTTGCCATCACTTGCGCGCCTGATAGGCTTTCTGTATCGCCACAAATTGCCGTATTACCTTCTAAGCGAATGTTTGCGCCCATACGCTGTAACTCTGGTACGTGCATAAAACGGTTTTCAAAAATCGTTTCTGTGATGGTTGCACTGCCTTTAGCTACCACATTTAAAGCTGTAAACTGCGCTTGCATATCGGTAGGGAAACCCGGGTGTGGCATAGTCTTAATATTAACTGCTTTTAATTCGCGGCCACGCATATCAAGATAAATGCTGTTATCAGTGACTTCAACCAAGGCATTGGTAGCGCGTAGTTTTTCAATCACAGGATCAAGACTATGGTGGTCTGTATTTTTACAAAGCACTTCACCGCCAGCCATTGCCGCCGCAACCAAGAAGGTACCTGTTTCAATGCGATCAGGAAGAATGCTGTACTCACAACCCGATAGTGACTCAACCCCTTCAATTTCGATACGGCTAGTGCCTGCACCGCTGATCTTCGCACCCATCGCAATTAAGCAATTAGCAAGATCGGTAATTTCAGGTTCGCGAGCGGCATTTTCAAGTACAGTTTTACCATCAGCCAGCGTTGCTGCCATTAGTAAGTTTTCTGTTGCGCCAACACTGACCATCTCCATAAAGATTTCAGCACCTTTTAAGCGACCATCAACCTTAGCGTTGATATAACCATTTTCAACCTTGATGATAGCGCCCATGCGCTCGAGGCCTTGAATATGGATATCAACTGGGCGGGCACCAATCGCACAACCACCTGGCAGTGATACTTGCGCTTGGCCAAAACGGGCAACTAAAGGGCCTAATGCAAGCACAGAGGCACGCATTTGCTTTACCAGCTCGTACGGTGCAAGCGTTTTATCAACCGTCGCACCATCAATGATTAGTTTGTCTTGCTGCCATTCGACATTTGCACCCAGCGTTTTTAACAAGGCTTCTGTGGTGCCGATATCGCGTAAACGAGGAACATTACTAAAGGTACTTTTGCCCTGCCCTAAAAGCGCAGCAAAAAGAATTGGAAGAGCGGCATTTTTAGCGCCAGAAATAGTGACTTCACCTGCCAGAGAGGTGCCACCTTGAATAACAAATTGATCCATTAGGAGGCCCTGCGACTATTGAGGTAAAATAAATTTTTGTTCGCGTTTCCATTCAGTCGGTGTGAACGCTTTGATAGATACAGCGTGGATTGTACCGTCTGAGATTGTTGACATTAACGGAGCATAAACCAACTGTTGCTTCTTCACGCGAGATAAACCATCAAAACACTCACCAACAGCAATCACTTCGTAGTGGCTACCATTTGCTTTAACAATCACTTCATCTAGTTTTAATTCGTCGCGTAATAACGTTTCGACTTGGCTCGTTTCCATAAATCTCACTCAAATAAGTTTGTGACCTGACCCAACTGCATTAAGTTTTGCAATTGCTCAGGGCTATTTTGCAGTTCAAGGTGAATGCCTTGCTGCTTTAATTCTGCGAAAGAGTGAATTAACCAAGCTAAGCCCGCCGTGTCAACCCTAGAAAGCCCAGAAAGGTCAAAATACCATGTTTTATGCTTCGTATCTGGCTTAACGTTCAGAAGCCGTTCACGACCAATTGAATTTCGAGTCAGTTCGCCACTGACTCGAAACTGGTTCTCTTCAAGTTGAGTAATCTCGACTTTACTCATTGCCACCTTCACCTCTGAACTGAACTGGCAACTGGCTCTTCTGCTCCAATAAATCACTCACATATTCTATACCTTGTTGGCGTAAAATACCTTGTAATTCACTTTGTTTAGCATCTAATAAGCTAATACCTTCCGCAATCATGTCATAGGCTCGCCAATCACCATCACGATCCTCGCGTACCTTAAAATCGATTTTAATATCTGGCTTACCCGGCTCAACAATTTTTGTTTTCACTACTACGACATCTTGGCCTTTGAAAGGCTGCGCAGGTGCGAACTCAACGCTTTGATTAGTGTACTGTGTAAACACGCCAGCGTAAGTGGCGATTAAATATTTTTGAAATACATCAATAAAGCGCTGCAACTCTTTAATTGCTTTCGCTTTTTCTTCTTTATCTTCGATAGCGCGCACCTTTGATACATGATTACCTAATACGCGCAATGCAGCATATTTGTAGTCTATGTAAGGCATCAGCTCTTCTTCAACGATAACGCGTAAATGCTCTTTATCTTTCGCAATTAGAGGCTGATCTTTAGAAATACGCGCAAACGTATGATCAGATACTTTACGCACCATTTTATAAGGATCTTTTAAATCAATATTTGCATCAGCTGCATTGACATTTAACGTCAACAGCATGCCCAAACATACTAAAAACTTCTTAAACATAATTATTCACTTCCTTGGTTGAATAAGAACTGACCTATCAATTCTTCTAAAACTAATGCTGATTTTGTGTCGGTAATGTAGTCACCATTGGCAAGAGCCTTACTTTCAACACCAAACAGCTCATCTAAGCCAGCATCTTGTTCATTAACTGTCACTTCATTGCCCATACAACGCTGCTCAGCAGATTCTGGGGCAATAACAGGGTTAATACCTAAATACTGTTCACCTAAAATACCTGACGTTAAAATAGAGATTGATGTGGTGTCTGAAAACTTACATAAGTAATTAGCATCAATCGCCATATTAACCACCGGCACAAACTCTTTTGGATGGATAAAAATAGATTCAACTCGACCAACAACCACACCACCTACTTTGATAGGCGCTCTTGCTTTTAAAGAACCAATATTCTCAAACTTTGCGTTAAGTTGGTAAGTTTCACCACTCCCACTAATGCCAGCATTCGCAACTTTAAATGCTAATAATGCAAATGCAGCGATACCAAGGGCTACAAAAAAGCCAACTAATATTTCTAATTTCCGTGAATTCATCTTAATACCCTAATTAGCTGGTAAACATTACCGCTGTTAAAATAAAGTCAAAACCTAATACTGCCAATGACGAGTGCACAACGGTTTCTGTTGTGGCCTTACTGATCCCCTCAGATGTAGGAACACAGTCATAGCCTTTGTAAAGTGCAATCCAAGTCACAATCATGGCGAATACAAAACTCTTAATCATGCCGTTCACAATATCTTGTTGAAACGACACTTGCGCTTGCATGATTGACCAGAAGCTTCCTGAGTCAACACCAAGCCAATCAACACCCACTAAATGAGCGCCAATAATAGCAACCGCAGAAAATATTAGTGCAAGCAATGGCATACTGATAAAACCAGCCCAAAAACGCGGTGCAATAATGCGTTTAAGTGGATCGATCGCCATCATTTCTAAACTTGATAATTGTTCAGTCGCTTTCATTAACCCAATTTCAGCAGTAAGCGCACTACCCGCGCGACCAGCAAACAGTAATGCTGTTACTACAGGGCCTAACTCACGTAATAAGCTCAATGCCACTAAGGGTCCTAAGCTATCTTCAGCACCATAGCCTACTAATACGGTGTAACCTTGCAGAGCGAGCACCATACCGATAAATAGGCCTGACACCATGATGATCAAAAGAGATTGCGAGCCCACCATATATAATTGGCGAACAAGTAAAGGTGTGCCTTTTTTAAAGTTTGGCACATTAACGAGTGCACCAAACAGCATTTGAGTAGAACGACCAAGCGCGGCAAAGCGCCCTAGCGTTTTGTGACCTAACTTCTGGAATAGATCAAGCATTATGCACTCCTAGTAATTCATCATCATACGCAGGAGCTGGGAAATGGAATGGCACAGGGCCATCCGATAAACCATTTAAGAACTGTTGCACAAGCTCAGATTCATGGTTTTGCATTTGCTCAGGTGACCCTTCGCCTATCACTCCTTGATCAGCAATGATGATCACGTGGTCGGCAATACTCATTACTTCTGTTACATCATGAGTTACGATCAGTGATGATAAACCTAACACCTCATTCAGTGACTTAATAAGTTTAACAAGCACACCCATGGAAATAGGATCTTGACCAGCAAAAGGCTCATCATACATGATAAGTTCTGGATCAAGGGCAATTGAACGCGCTAAAGCAGCACGACGAGCCATACCACCCGAAAGCTCAGACGGCATTAAATCTTGTGCACCACGCAGGCCAACAGCTTGTAATTTCATTAAAACAACAAGGCGGATTAAATCTTCGCTAAGCTGAGTATGTTCGCGCAAAGGAAAGGCGATATTGTCAAACACTGACATATCGGTAAATAAAGCGCCGCTTTGAAACAGCATGCTCATTTTGGTACGGGCGGCGTAAAGTTCCTTGCGAGTCATGCTAGGAATGCTTTTGCCTTCAAATAAAATGTCACCAGAGTCAGGCTTCAGCTGACCGCCAATTAAGCGTAACATGGTGGTTTTACCAATGCCGCTCGGTCCCATGATAGCGGTAATCTTGCCTTTCGGAATGTTAAAACTCATATTTTTATATATGATTCTATCGCCCCGTGAAAAGGTTACATCCTTGATTTCTACTATTGATTGCGACAAGTCGCTCTCCATAACGTTTTTCACTAGTTTTGCCATTTTAAGGGTTTTTTAGTCAAGATGGAAAAAACAAATCGTAAAATTTTGTAATATTTTCTATCAATAAATTCTAAAGCTAGCTGTAAAGAGCTTAACGACACCTGAAATTTAGTTTCCTTACCAAGCACGCTTTATGCTTGCCAGCCCATTCTTTTACTTATACTTTCAGGCTCGCTTTTGTTACTATTTGCAGTCATCTGTATAAGTAATGTTGGCGTATCACAATGGTGACTTCTTTTGTCATTTTAATTATTGGCTTTGCTGCACTCGTCTGGAGTGCTGATCGGTTTGTTTATGGGGCGGCTGCACTGGCAAAAAATATGGGGATCCCCACCCTAATCATTGGTTTAACCGTTGTTGCTATGGGCTCATCTGCGCCTGAAATGATGGTATCTGCATCAGCGGCACTTGCCGGTAAAACAGATACTGCGGTAGGTAATGCGGTCGGCTCTAACATTACTAACATCTTACTTGTACTTGGTGTCACAGCTTTACTGCGCCCTCTTTCAGTATCTTCAATGACACTCAAACGCGAAATGCCGCTGGTACTGTTAATCTCAGTAGCCGCTTGGTATGTGTTCTCAGATAACTATTTTTCGTTCGCTGAAGGCATTGCATTGATGATTGCCTTTGCGGTGTTCATTGGTGGCTTAGTTATTGTGTCTCTGCGTGCTAAAAACCAAGATGACCCATTTGTCAGCGAAGCATGTGAAGATGTTCCGAACGATGTCAGCACTAAATCAGCCATATTTTGGTTAATCATCGGCATGATTTTATTACCAGTCAGTTCACACTTTTTAGTTGAATCAGCCGTTGATATCGCAAAATATTTTGGTCTATCAGACCTTGTAATAGGCTTAACCATAATTGCTATTGGCACCAGCTTACCAGAGCTGGCAGCCTGTATTGCAGGGGTATTAAAAAACGAAGACGATTTAGCGCTTGGTAATATCGTTGGCTCAAACATTTTCAATTTACTCGCCGTATTACCACTTGCGGGTATTATCAACCCATCAATTATTGACCCTTCTGCGGCAAACCGCGATGCACTTATCATGATTGCAGCAACCGTTGTATTGATTGCCATGTCATTGAACTTTAAAGGTGCTCGTCGTATCAATAGAGTAGAAGGTGGCTTACTGTTAGTCGCATTTATTGCATATCAGGGCTATATTTTCAGCCAAGTAGGATAATTAATGACACAACCTAGCTTTATCGCGCAGGGTAAGCGCGTACTCGAAATTGAAGCACAAGCTTTACAAGAAATTGAGCAATATATAAATCAAGATTTCGATAATGCTTGCCAATTAATGTTCCAATGTACAGGTCGTATTATTGTGATTGGTATGGGCAAGTCTGGCCATGTAGGTAATAAAATTGCTGCAACCCTTGCAAGTACTGGCACTCCGGCATTTTTTGTTCATCCTGGCGAAGCTAGCCACGGTGATTTAGGCATGATCACCCGCGACGATGTGGTGATGTGTATTTCAAATTCAGGTGAGACCAGCGAAGTACTCAGTATTATCCCTGTTATTAAGCGCATTGGCGCAAAAATGATTTCGTTAACAGGCAACCCAGACTCAACAATGGCAAAACTGTCTGATGTTCATGTGTGCATCAAAGTTAGCCAAGAAGCGTGTCCGTTAGGCCTTGCCCCAACGGCAAGCACCACTGCAACCTTGGTTATGGGCGATGCAATGGCGGTTGCGCTACTAGAAACCCGAGGTTTCACTGCCGACGATTTTGCACTTTCGCACCCTGGTGGCAGCTTAGGTAAACGTTTATTACTTACATTAGATGATGTGATGCACGCAGGCGACGCAACGCCAATCGTTAGCGAAACCCAAAGCATCAAAGATGCATTGATTGAAATGTCAGCCAAAGGCCTTGGTATGACCGCAGTGATTGGTGCAGATGAAAAGTTAGCCGGGTTATTCACTGATGGTGACTTACGCCGTATTTTAGAACAGCGCATCGATATCCATAACACGGCAATTAGCCAAGTGATGACCCGTTCATGCACAACGGCTCGCCCTGACATGCTTGCGGCTGAAGCTTTAAATATTATGGAGCATAAACGTATTAATGGTTTAATTGTGGTGGATCAAAGCAACACACCAATTGGTGCCCTTAATATGCAAGACTTATTAAAAGCAGGAGTTCTCTAAGCAATGACATTCGCCGAACTATACCAGCCCCTGAGCCCTGATGTGAGTCAGCGTGCTCAAAAAATAAAACTATTAATCTGTGATATTGATGGTGTTTTTTCTGATGGTCGAATTTATTTGGGTAATAATGGCGAAGAGCTTAAAGCATTCAATACTAAAGATGGTTTTGGTATTAAAGCACTCATTAATAGTGGCTTTGAAGTGGCAGTGATTACTGGCCGCCATTCACAAATAGTTCAGCAGCGAATGACTAGCCTAACAGTTCAGCACATTTATCAGGGACAAGAAGATAAGCTGATTGCTTATCAAGAGTTAAAGGATAAACTGGGGCTGACAGATGAACAGATTGCCTATATTGGTGATGATGGTCCAGACTTACCAGTTATGGAAAAAGTTGGCTTTGCTGTCGCAGTAAACGATGCACACCCGCTTATCAAGAAGCTGGCTCATTACACCACATTATTACCGGGTGGCTTTGGAGCCGTGCGTGAATTAACTGATTTACTGATGTTAGAAAACGGCAAGCCGTTAACTAGCGATGGTACCAGCGCATGAATATAGCCCGTATTTTACTGAGTATTGTTTTTGTCTGTTGCATGGTGTGGTTATGGTACCCGTACTTTAACCAGTCAACTGATACAATAACTAGTGAAGACGAGATCATCGCAACACCTGATTACACTGCCGTTGCTCTAAAGCAAACAGCTTATGACGAGCAAGGTAAAATTAGTCATAAAGTGGCAGCTGCAAAAATGGAGTTGTATCAACAATTAGGGTTTACCTTTTTTGAACAACCTATTTTTACTATTTATAGCGATCAGCAAGTTTGGCAAGTAAGAGCCAAAGAAGCTACTTTATACGAAAATGATCAGCTGATTTTTGAAGGGGATGTAGTTGCTAAAAACTTAACCCATAACGGTATGATCGAAGACATAAAAGCAGAAAATATTAATGTCGACATTGATAAAATGACGATGTTTTCAAAGCAACCTGTAACACTAACAGGACCGAATTTAAAAATTACCGGTAAAGGCTTAAAAGCCGATTTAAAAGCCGAAATTGTTGAGTTAACTAACCATACACGAACCATATACTATGACCAATAAACTGAAGAAATTACTCCTGATCCCAAGCTTATTAATTGCCTTTTCGGGCGCAGCTGCCGAGCAAACAGGCGCTCAAATTAGCATTAGCTCAGATCGCCAAGTCGGTAAACTAAAAGATGGCGTTGGCATATTCGAAGGTAACGTAGAGATCGTGCATGGTGATCGTCGCATTACAGCAGAGCGACTTGAGGCACATGGCGGTGACACCGAAGGTACAGTCGAATTAATTATCGCTACAGGCAAACCAGCTTACTTCGAAGAAAAGCAAGCTGATGGTACCGTGATGAGTGCCAGCGCCGAAGAAGTTCGTTATGATGTTGCGAAACGCTTCTTAACACTCAATGGCGAAGCTGAAGTCACTCAAGCGGGTCAAAAAGTAACGGCAAAAAGCATTACCTATGATATGGCTCAACAGCTGATCAGCGCAGAAAAAGACGAAAACTCAACAGATCGTGTACACACTATTTTAGTGCCTGTAGAAAATAAAAAAGACGATAAAGGCCAACCATGAGCACATTAAAAGCAGAGCTTTTAGCTAAAAGCTACAAAGGCCGCCAAGTGGTTAAAAATGTCGGTCTTGAAGTTGAAGCGGGCAGTATTGTTGGCTTGTTAGGGCCAAATGGTGCAGGTAAAACAACGACCTTCTATATGATTGTAGGCCTCGTACCAAGCGACAAAGGAAAAATAAGCATCGATGATAACGATATCACGCTTTTGCCAATGCACAGCCGTGCGCGCTTAGGTATTGGTTATCTACCACAAGAGTCGTCTATTTTTCGAAAATTAACAGTTTACCAAAACTTGATGGCCATATTAGAGACCCGCAAAGATCTTAACAAAACAACGCGCGAAGAGACGCTTAACAACTTATTAGATGAATTTAGCATTCAACATATTCGCGATAGCCAAGGTATGGCACTGTCAGGTGGTGAACGACGCCGCGTTGAAATTGCACGTGCATTAGCCGCTAATCCTAAATTTATCCTTTTAGATGAGCCTTTTGCTGGTGTTGATCCTATTTCGGTGTTAGATATAAAGAAAATTATTGAGCACCTAAAAAATCGTGGTATTGGTGTACTTATTACTGACCATAATGTTCGAGAAACCCTTGATGTTTGTGAAAAAGCCTACATTGTTTCTCATGGGGAGCTAATTGCATCAGGGACACCTGAGCACGTATTAGCTGACCAAACTGTACGTGATGTTTATCTAGGCGAGCAATTCAGGCTGTAACCATTACGCCACCGACTAGAGCATCTGCTAGACTTATACAATGACAATAAATCGATAACAGTGTCCTCACCGTTACCGATAACTTAAAAAGGATTGTTAGGGATACATGAGGCAATCATTACAGCTGCGCATGGGCCAGCAACTTACAATGACTCCACAACTGCAACAAGCCATTCGCTTGTTGCAGCTCAGTACATTGGATCTCCAGCAAGAAATTCAAGAAGCGCTTGATAGTAATCCTCTGCTTGAAGTGGAAGAAGCGGATTACAACGAAGAAAGCATCGGTAAGAATGAGCAAAAAGCGGAGTCTGACGATGTACAAGTCAGCGCGTCTGCCGACGAAGCACCTAGCGAATTCGAGCAAGAAAGCAGTGATGCTCTGAGTAAGGATACGGTTAGCGATGACTTAGCTATGGATGTTACGTGGGATGAGTACATGAGTGCCGCCCCATCAACATCGTCTGGGCCAATGCCTGAAGACGAGTCTATTTACCAAGGTGCTTCAACAGAAACACTGCAAGAATATTTAATGTGGCAACTACAGCTCACACCATTTAGTCCTACCGATGAAGCGATTGCCGTTGCCATCGTTGAAGCTATCGATGACTCAGGTATTTTAACGGTTAGCTGCGAAGATATTGTCGAAAGCTTTAATCAAAATAATGATGAAGAAGAAATCGAACTCGATGAAGTTGAAGCTGTCTTAAAAAGAATACAGTTATTCGATCCAGTTGGTATCGGCGCCCGAAGTTTACAAGAGTGCCTGTGTATACAACTTCGTCAATTCGATGCCAATACGCCATATTTAGCTGAAACTAAAATGGTTTTATCTGAGCATATCGAATTATTAGCAAGTCGCGACTATCGCACTTTAATGAAAAAGACTAAGCTTAAAGAAAACGAGCTTAAAGAAGTGATGACGCTCATTCACAGCTTAAATCCTAAGCCTGCGGATAGCATAGTACGCGAAGAATCTGAGTACGTCATACCCGATGTATCAGTGAAAAAAGTGAAAGGCCGCTGGGTAGTCGAGTTAAACCCAGATTGTATGCCAAAAATTAGAGTGAATAGCCAATATGCAGCGATGTCTCGCTCTGTTAAATCAAGTAGCGACAGCCAATTTATTCGTTCTCACTTACAAGAAGCAAAGTGGTTTATTAAGAGCTTAGAAAGCCGTAACGATACTTTACTAAAAGTGACCAACTGTATCGTGCAACAACAGCAAGCTTTCTTTGAACATGGCCCAGAAGCAATGAAGCCAATGGTGCTAAACGATGTCGCTGAAATGGTCGAAATGCATGAATCGACGATTTCTCGGGTTACAACACAAAAATATATGCATACCCCAAGGGGAATTTTTGAGTTGAAATATTTCTTCTCAAGCCATGTCAGCACCGAAAATGGTGGTGAGTGCTCTTCTACAGCAATTCGCGCTTTAATCAAGAAGTTAGTTGCTGCAGAAAACTCGGTTAAACCATTGAGTGATAGCAAAATTGCAGATATATTGGCTGAGCAAGGAATTAAAGTAGCTAGACGTACAATTGCAAAATATCGTGAGTCTCTAGCAATACCTCCGTCTAATCAGCGTAAAAGTCTGATTTAGACGTTTTACATAGAAGGAAAATGCTTATGCAACTAAATTTAACTGGTCGTCACGTAGAAGTCACTGATTCATTAAGAGACTATGTAAACACTAAGTTCGCAAAACTAGAAAGGCATTTTGATCATATTAATAATGTTCATGTCATTTTAGATGTAGAAAAATTAAGCCAAAAAGCAGAAGCAACTTTACATGTAAACGGAGGCGAGTTGTTCGCTTCTACAGAACATCAAGATATGTACGCAGCAATTGACTCATTGATCGATAAACTTGATCGCCAAGTCATTAAGCATAAAGAGAAATTAGCTCGACATTAAATTATGAAACTTAGTTCACTTACTAATCAGGACTGCAGCAAAGCTGCGGTCCTTTTTAATAGCAAAAAAAGAATTCTTGAGTATATTAGCGAGTTAGCTCACCAGCAGTTTCCTCATTTATCTCAACAAGATATCCTAGATGCTTTTCTGAACAGGGAAAAGTTAGGTAGTACAGGTATCGGCCGAGGAATAGCTATTCCCCACGGTCGAATGAGTGGTGCTGATGAACCTCATGCATTTATTATTGTCAGTGAATCTCCCATCAATTTTGATGCGATAGACAATCGTCCCGTTGATATTTTTGTGGCACTCATCGTACCAGATGGCGATTGCCAGTTGCACTTGAAGACCTTGTCAACAATTGCTGATAGACTTAAAGATAAAGATTTTTGTAAACAGTTGCGAAGTGCTACAAGCGATCAGCAACTATTTCAAGTAATTGCATCAGAGGCATAAATGGAATTAATAATTATCAGCGGTCGCTCAGGCTCGGGGAAATCGGTCGCTTTACGAGTTCTTGAAGACTTAGGCTACTACTGTGTTGATAATATTCCTGTCAACCTACTGCCTTCGCTCGTGCGAAGTGTTTCTGATAATTATGACAAAATTGCCGTCAGTATCGACGTACGTAACTTACCGAAAGAGCAGCAAGAGTTTAATGATATTCTTGAGTACCTGCCAGGTTTTGCTAACCCAACACTATTCTACCTAGATAGTGATGATCAAACCCTAATCAAGCGTTTTTCTGAAACTCGCCGTTTGCATCCATTATCGATTGATTCTTTACCGCTTGATCTTGCCATTAAACAAGAAAAAATCCTGCTTGATGTGCTGATCACCCGCGCTGACTTTATGATTGATACCACTGATTTGAGTGTTCATCAGTTAGCAGAATCAATTCGTGAAAAGATTTTAGGTAAGAAAGATAAAAAACTGATTATTACGTTTATGTCGTTTGGTTTTAAGCATGGCATTCCAAAAGAAGCTGACTACGTTTTTGATGCACGCTTTTTACCGAACCCACACTGGGAGCCTGATTTAAAGCCACTAACCGGCCTCGATCAGCCTGTCAGGGATTATTTAGCTAGCCACAGCATAGTGCAAAAGTTCACTTGGCAGATTCAAACCTTTGTACAGACTTGGTTGCCACATCTAGAGCGCAATAACCGCAGTTACCTAACCATTGCAATTGGTTGTACAGGAGGCCAACACCGTTCTGTTTACTTAGCGCAAACAATTGGTGAAAGCTTTTCTAAAACTCATGCTAATGTAAAAATTCGCCACCGCGAACAAGATATCTAACTAGGCACCAACAATGCACGCTGAAGATACCTTTTTAATTCAAAACAAACTTGGCTTACATGCTCGCGCTGCGACTGTTTTAGCGCAACTAGCACTGCAATTTGATGCCAAAATTACACTTTTTCAAGATGAGAAAGAAGCTGAAGGCGACAGCGTGTTAGCGTTAATGCTCCTTGAAAGTAGTCAAGGAAAAGAGGTTCGTGTTGTATGCGAAGGTCCTGACGCTGACGCTGCATTAACGGCAATCGGCGAATTAATTGCGCAACGCTTTCACGAGCAAGAATAGCATTTGCTAAGACTTCAAGGTTTACGGTAAACTTACTTCGGATATTTAAAATTCCCTTTAAATATCCTACTTTTATATCGCTCGCTTTTCTAAATTACAAAACTCTTAATAAATTTATCGCAGTGCGACGATATCTCTGCAAATACACTACAAAGCAACTATGCTGTATTTGCATAGCCTATTTAAACTTTTTTCAGTTGTAAGGACGCCAATGCCAGAAGCCTTTGAACAAGATTACCCACTACAACAACTCAAACAAGTGACCAAGTCACTCAATAGTGGTCAATTTGTTCAAGTGCGCGGCATGTTAGCCAAAACGGCACCTTGTGATACAGCCCTTTTACTTGAGTCTTCTCCCCATAAAATTCGTCGTATGCTTTGGCAGCTGGTTGACCCAGATGTCCGTGGTGATGTTCTAGAGGAACTCTCTGAAGATGTACGTCTTGGCATTATTGCCCAGATGGAGCCTGAGCACATTGCTGCTGCTACAGAAGATATGGACGACGATGACTTAGGTGAGGTTTTACGTAGTCTTCCTGATACCGTATATCAAGACGTTGTTAGCGCGATGGACTCGCAAGATAGAGAAAGGGCAACTCAAGCGCTTTCTTATCAAGAGCGCTCAGCCGGAGCCCTGATGAACAGCGATACGGTAACCATTCGTCCAGATGTTACCCTAGATGTAGTTTTACGCTATTTACGCTTACGAGGTGAGTTACCAGAGGGTACCGATGATTTATATGTAGTTGATAAACATAACTGCTTTTTAGGGGCGCTTTCGTTAACCACGCTACTGACAAGTCCTTCTGATAAAGTTGTTCGTGATTTAATGGATGAAGACTGTGAGTCAATCCTAATCTCTATGGATGAAAGCGATGTGGCGCAGCTATTTGAGCGTCACAACTGGATTTCAGCTCCTGTTGTAGATGATAACGCTCACTTGCTTGGCCGTATTACCATCGATGATATCGTTGACGTAATCCGTGAAGATGCAGAGCACAGCATGCTAAGCCTCGCTGGTCTTGACGACGAAGAAGATACCTTTGCGCCAGTGCTAAAAAGTTCGCAGCGTCGCTCTATTTGGCTTGGGGTTAACTTATTAACCGCATTGCTAGCAGCCATTGTGGCAAGCTTTTTCGAAAACACCTTAGCAATCTTACCTATTTTAGCGGTACTCAATGGTATCGTCCCTTCAATGGGTGGCGTTGCAGGTAGCCAAACCTTAACCCTGGTTATTCGTGGTATAGCGGTTGGCCATATCAACCAAACCAACCAACGCTTCTTATTACTCAAAGAGCTGGCGATTGGCGCACTGAATGGTATTATTTGGTCGATATTAATTGCTGGAGTGGTTGCCCTATGGCAATGGGACTTTAAGCTCGGCGCAGTGCTGGCCTTTGCAATGTTTATGAACCTTGTTGCCGCAGGTATTGCAGGTGCGAGTATTCCATTAATTCTTAAGAAAATGAAAATAGACCCAGCCCTTGCCGGCAGTGTAGTGCTGACAACCGTCACTGATATTGTTGGTATCTTTGCCTTTTTAGGCACCGCAACCTGGCTATTGATCTGATACCAATTCACAATAATACTTAATTAAGCGAATTGGTATAAATAAAAACGGCCCTTTAAGGGCCGTATTTATATCTTTTACTTTGCACGCTGCTTATTTTTACCTACTCTAGGTTTGGTATTGGCCTTTTTAAACTGGCTAAAACCGGTATGACGAGTCAGTGCTGCACGGCCTTTACCGCCCTTACCTTTAGCAGTTTTCTCGTTTCGACCTTCTTCAGGAACCAAACAATTCGGCCCTTTACCAATTAAATTTGCTTTGCCCATTTTTCTTAGTGCTTCACGGATCATCGGCCAACCAGCAGGATCGTGGTATCGTAAAATCGCTTTGTGTAAGCGACGCTGGCGTGCGCCTTTTGGAACAGGCACTTGCTCAGTATTGTTCTTAATATTGCGCAGCGAGTTCATCTCAGTGTGATAAATTGTGGTTGCATTGGCCATCGGCGATGGATAAAAGTTTTGTACTTGATCAAGCTTAAAGTCATGAGCCTTTAACCATAGCGCCATATTCACCATGTCTTCGTCTTTCGTTCCTGGGTGAGCAGAAATAAAATACGGGATCAAATACTGCTTTTTACCCGCTTCTTTTGAGTATTTATCAAATAGCTCTTTAAACTTATCGTAAGCTCCCATGCCCGGCTTCATCATCTTAGATAATGGACCATCTTCAGTGTGCTCAGGGGCAATTTTTAAGTACCCGCCTACGTGATGGGTAACCAACTCTTTTACGTAGCGAGGGTCTTCTACGGCTAAGTCATAACGTACGCCAGACGCGATCAAGATTTTCTTCACACCTTTTACATCTCGAGCTTTTTTATAAAGCTCAATCGTTGGGGTGTGATCCGTGTCCATGTGCTTGCAGATATCAGGATAAACACATGATAAACGACGACACGTGCTCTCTGCCTTTTTGCTCTTACAGCGCAACTTATACATATTCGCGGTCGGTCCGCCTAAGTCAGAAATAACCCCTGTGAAGCCCGGTACTCTGTCACGAATTTGCTCAATTTCATCAATAATTGATTGCTCAGAACGGCTTTGAATAATACGTCCTTCATGTTCTGTTATTGAACAGAAAGAACAACCACCAAAGCAACCACGCATGATGTTCACCGAGGTTTTAATCATTTCATAAGCTGGGATTTTTTCATCGCCGTAGCTTGGGTGCGGAATACGCTGATAAGGCAAACCAAATACGCCATCCATTTCTTCAGTTTCAAGCGGAAATGCAGGCGGGTTAACCCAAATAGAGCGGTCGCCATGGCGTTGAAATAACGCACGTGCACAACCTGGGTTTGTTTCTTGGTGCAAAATACGCGAGGCGTGAGCATAAAGCGGTTTATTCACACTTACTTGCTCATACGCAGGCAGCTTAACGTAGGTTTTTTCCCATGGCTTAGGGCGAGCAGGCTGAATCGTGATTGGTTTAGCCGCCTCGGCACTTAAATCGATCCCCGCTTGCTTAAATTCAGACTTACTACAACCCACATCATCTGCGCCATACGGGTTTGGAATTGGATCAATCTTACCGATTTTATCAATTGCAGTTGAGTCACTACCGCGCCAACCCGGTAATGGTTCTTTACGAATAACCGCAGTACCACGAATATCTTGAATTGTCTCAACCGACTCACCCGCAGCAATACGGTGGGCAACTTCAACAAGTGGGCGCTCAGCGTTACCGTAAATTAAAATGTCAGCTTTAGCATCAAACAATACACTACGGCGTACTTTTTCTTGCCAATAATCATAATGAGCAATACGGCGTAAACTCGCCTCAATACCACCAATGATCAACGGCACATCTTTATAAGCTTCGCGACAGCGTTGGCTGTATACAACTACCGCACGGTCAGGACGTTTACCGCCTATGTTACCCGGCGTATAAGCATCATCATGACGCATACGCTTTTCAGCAGTATAACGATTGATCATCGAGTCCATATTACCCGCTGTAACACCAAAGAATAAGTTAGGCTTACCTAACGCCATAAAGGCATCTTTTGAGTTCCAATCAGGTTGTGCAATTATACCCACACGAAAACCCTGTGACTCAAGCATACGCCCTATCACAGCCATACCGAAACTTGGGTGATCTACATACGCATCACCACTGACAATGATCACGTCACAGCTATCCCAGCCTAACGCGTCCATTTCTGCACGAGTGGTTGGTAAAAATGGCGCCGTGCCATAGCATTCAGACCAATACTTAGGGTAAGAAAACAGGCCTCGCTCGGCTTTTAATGCGCTCATAAAGTGTACTCTGCTAACAAAAGGGGCGAATTATACCTCAGTCTTATAGATTATTATAGAAAACAAAACGCCCTTCACATTGGAGGGCGCTGTTTAATTTGTATGCACTGACTGGAACTGGCTATTGCTTAGCTTGCAGGTAAGTAATTAACTCTTTTTCTGGCATAGGCTTAGCGTACATGAAGCCTTGCACTTCATCACAGCCAAGCTGAGCTAAATAATCTGCTTGCGCTTGTGTTTCAACCCCTTCTGCAATGGTTTTTAAGCCTAACCTTGCGCCAAGAGAAATAATTAACGCAGCAATCGCCTGACAATCTTGACCAGGTAAATCTTTGATAAAGTCGCGATCAATTTTTAGTCTGTCTAATGGTAGTTTTTGCAAATAGCTTAACGACGAGAAGCCAGTACCAAAGTCATCAATTGCAATCTCAATACCAAACTCTTTAAGTTCTTTTAATGTGGTGATCACATTAGCTAGCTCATCCATAACCACGCTTTCGGTCACTTCGAGTTCAATAAACTGCGGTTTTACATCGTATTTAATAAGCGTGTCTTTTACTTGTTGAGCATAGCCTTTAACTTTAAACTGCGGTACTGAAACATTTACGGCAATACTGATTGCAAAGCCCATTGCTTCAAGGCGCTTTTGCTGCATACATGCTTGCTCTAGCACCCATTGCCCTATATCAACAATTAAACCAGCATCTTCAGCCATCGGAACGAAAATCGCTGGTGAAATATACTGACCATTACCTGATGGCCAACGCAGTAGCGCTTCACAACCTATGATTTCTAGAGTATTTAAATCAAGTTGCGGCTGAAACCAAACCTCTAATTTACGTTGTTCGAAGTCTTGACGAAGCTGTCTAATGATCCCTAAACGCCAAGCCATTTTCTCTTCCATGTCTGGGGTATAAGTCACCACCGTTTCAGCAGATTGTTTTTTAGCTTGGTTTAAAGCAATGTAACCTAGTTTTAAAGTCTCGATCCCTGCTTGCTGAAAGTCACCTTGATAACATAAGCCAATGTTAAAGTTGATTGGCAAAATATGCTCGCCAGCATTAAATGGTAAACTTAAATGCTCACGAAGTAACTCAATATCGCATTTATCAGCAGCCAACAACAAACCGAAAACATCTGCACCAATGCGCGAGATAAGCTCTGCATTAGGGTATTCTTGTTGTAGCCTATCAACAATTGCATTTAGTAATAAATTACCGATTTCTTGCCCTAAGCCATTGTTGATATCAGAGAATTGCGAAACATCAATTAGTAAAAAGACAAAGTCATTTTTGCCCGGCTGGTAGTAGCGCTCCACCTTATTCATGAAATCGTTACGATTCGATAAACCAGTTAATACATCTTTATAAGCTGCATCACGTAAACGGTTGAATAATCGAACATTATCAAGACCTACACTGACGTTCGTTAAGAATATCTCTGCAAATTGCAGTTGTGAAGGACTTGGCGTGTGCTCAGTTTCAAGGTAAATAGCTGCTTGGCGGTTTTTGCTTTTTAATAAATACGTACTGTCTACATCTGTATGCTGATGTTCACCTTGGGCTAGGCAGTTATTGACTTGCATGATAATACGGCCATCATCAAGTTGTTCAATGCCTTGACCTATAAACTCATTGTATTCAGCGCAGCCACCTAGCACATAAACCTGATTGTCATCTTCAATTGAGCCGCACAATAGCCCTTGTGGTTCGCAATCTAAAATAATCGAAAGCTGTTTAATAACCGCCATCGAAAACGCTTTAATATCAGTAAAACCAAGAATTGCCTTAGATGCATACAAAATATTATTTAAAGCACGGCTTTGAAATTCGAGCTGACAAACTTGTTCATAAGAGCGAATTGCTGTTACTAGGGCTGTGATAAGTTTACTACGTGTTAGTTCTGTTTTTGTTTTGTAGTCGTTGATATCGTATTCACGGATCACTTTTTCTTCAGGTGCATAGCCTGGTTGACCGGTACGTAAAATAATCCGCACATTGTGATTATTGAGGCACTCTCGTACCTGCTTTACAACTTGCAGGCCAGCATCATCTGATTCCATAACCACATCAAGTAAAATTACCGAAATGGAATGGTTACTTTTAAGTAATTCGAGCGCTTCTGAACCTGAATAGGCGTGGTGGAATCGTAAGCCTTTATCCCAGAACTCAACGCCAGAAAGCGCTAACTTAGTCACTGAATGTATCTCAGGATCGTCGTCGACTATTAATACGTCCCAAAACTCAGAGACAGTCTCTTCAACAAGCTGCTCCTCATCTTGGTCACTAAACAAAAAGTCGTTACTTTCTGATGCCATTAATAATTCCTTAGAGCAACCCTAGTAAAAATACCAACATTTTACAGTGATGCATAAAATTCTCTCAGTCACTTAACTATGATACATTTATTAGAACATATATAGTCATATCAGATAAATTATAGCCTAGGTTACGTATAATGTTATGAAAGATATAAAACTATTGCCCGAGGTAAAATGATAAAATTTTTTGTTTTAACTCTAAAAGCCCTATTTCTCAGTGCGCTAGTTATGCTTGTCGTTGGGCTATTACTTTCTCAACGCTATACGGTTCATAAATCAATACAGGTCACTGCTAGCAGCTCAGAAATAGCGAAACTAGTCGGTGACTTTAATCAATGGCATAAATGGCAACCATGGAAAAGCGTAGATCCCAGCATCAAGTTTACGGTTTTAGAGCCAAGCCAAGGCGTTGGGGCACACCAATTTTGGCAAAGCCGCTTCGGCGATGGCGAAATGACAATAACACAACAGAATAATGAACAACTTACTTTTAATATTTTATTTAATAAAGAGCATATAGCCCAAGGAACGATCCTATTTACAGGTGCTGGTAATGAAATAAATATTGAGTGCTCGTTACAAGGTGAAGTAAATACTCCTATCATTGGTGGCTACCTTGCATTATTAAGCCAGTATATTCTCAACAACACAGTTAAACTGGCGCTCAATAACATCAAAACCCATGCGCAGTTAGCAACAACAAACAAGGCTATTGCTCCCAATGACAGTGAAAGCGGCTCAAGCGAGAGTTAATCTTGCTAATATTATAGAAAATCAACTTGGCTACCCGATTCATAAGGCATCATCGGCTAGGATTAACCATGCGAGCGATGATAGCTACTCAGCACAAGGTCAGCAGCAATTAGCCTATCAGATTAAAACGCAAGCAAGCTTATTGGAGCGCGCTCACACTCGCCAAGAAATTCAATTTATTAAACGCCAAGAAAATATTGAAACCATCATGGCGATGGCTATGGCGTTTTGCCCGGATGTCACGGGTCAACAACAGCCCGATTTTGATTGGATAGAGCGATTTATAAGTTTATGTGAAGACACAGCTAATTCCTCAATGCAAAAGCTGTGGGCAAAAATTTTAGCAGGTGAAACAGTATCGCCAGGCACCTTTTCGATTAAAAGCCTACAAACCCTTAAACACATGACTCAACGTGAAGCAGATGCCCTTCAGCGCTGTACATCATTGTGTGGATTCAACGAAAAAGACAACAGCCACTTAATTTTACTCGGCTTTTACAAGAAACCCTCGCTGTTTGATTTACTTAGAAAAGGTAATAAGGTGTCATTTAACTTAGGGAAAACCCCTGTTAGTTTTCCTGACATTCTGACCCTAATGGATATTAACTTACTGTATCGAAAAGAAATCGAATCGGCGGTTTTAAAAGCTGGTCAAGAACTAATACTGAGCTTTATGAATCAACGCTTGGTTTTAAAAGCAAAAAGTAATGACTTAGTACTCAGTTACTATAAATTTACCCAGACTGGTGACGAGTTAAGAAAGCTAATCGCATCACCAATAAACAAAGCTTATAAGCAAATACTGGCAACATCATTAGAAGATGAATTTGAAGTTAGCTGGCAAGCTTTAAAGTAAAGCCGCCAGCTAAAAATAAATCAAAAGATTCGATTAGAAATGAACTTGAATACCTGCAAACGGGCCCGATGCATCTAAATCTGTGTAGATATCATCAATATCATCAAGTTCTAATGTCATTGAGCGGTAACCCGCTTTAATATCCATATCGATTGCTAAGTTATCAAGTAAAGCGTATGCAATACCCGCTTGGTAATCTTGGACTTTACTATCGTCGATAGCCAGTAGGCTACCTTCAAAGAAAACGCTTAAACCCGTTAATGGTAAACCAACTTCAGCACGGCCATACACTAAAGGTACGAAACCAGAAAAATCAACACGCTCAGTCGTGTTTTGGCCACCTTCTTGAGATGTACCAGTCACAACAATTTCACCATCAAATTGTTTAGCATTTACACCTAAATCAATTGAAACCAAATCATTATCAAAGATTTCGTAGTATAGAATGTAGTCGACATGCGATAAATCACTCACAGTGCCTACTTGTGTGCCTACAACGTAATCAGAACCACCAAAACTAAACGTTTCATCAAGTGTTGTATCACCATTTAACTCAAGTTCAGTGTATTTTAGTTTAATGTTTGGTATTAACGGCACTGGGTGCTCAAGTGCTGCGTAGTAGCTCGTGAACGTTTCATCATCAAATTTAAAGCTTTGTAGATTTCCATCTTGAGCAAAACTACCACTGTTATCTGATTGCCAACCATCAACACCTAGGTATAAACCTAATAATGTATCAGCTTGTGCTGTTGGAGCTAAACAGGCCATTGAAAGGGCAGCTGCTAAACAGTACTTTTTCATCATTTTATCCTTGCGCTAAAAGTTCGCTAAGTTCAATTAGAGCCGCATTGGCTCGAGAAATATAATTCGCCATGACCAGTGAGTGGTTAGCTACAAAGCCAAAGCCACTGCCATTTAAGATCATTGGGCTCCACACTGTTTCTTGCGTAGCCTCTAATTCACGAATAATTTGTTGCAGACTAACACGAGCGTTTTTCTTTTCTAAGACATCGGCAAAATCATATTCAACCGCTTGCAAAAAGTGTAGTAATGCCCACGTTGCACCACGCGATTCATAAAACACATCATCAATTTGCCACCAAGATGTTTTCACTTGGTTCTGTAAAGGAGCATAAGTTGCTTGATGAGCCGCGGTATCACCTGCTAAATCTGTATTCAAACGATCTTGACCAACACTTGCACTTAAACGCTGGCTCAAGCTGCCAAGACGTTTTTCTGCTTCTTTTAGCCAGCCACGTAAGTTATCTGCACGCGCATAAAATTGACTATCACGATCGTTCTGATCGGCAATTTGAGTGCGGTACACAACGAGTAAATCAATGCCTTTTTGATACTCAGTTTCAGCACTTGGCCATGCCCATGCTACCGAGCTAATATTAAATTGCGGTTGTGCTTTTTTTAACGCTTCGTGTTCAGTTGATTGAGACTGCGAACGGCTGAAATCTTTACGCATCGACAAGACTAAATCGCGGGTCATTTCAAGCGCGCCATATTCCCACGCAGGCATGTTATCCATCATTTCGCTCGGTGGCATCATATCGTTAGATAAATAGCCGCCAGGCTTATTTAATAATGTACTTGCTACATTGATCAACGTTGTGGTTGTTGTATAGCCTGTTACAAACTTTTCACCACGCATCTGCGCTTCTTGTTTAGCCTTACTTACAACATCCATACGAGCTGGTTCACTACTCCAGTAAACAGCAATCGCGTAAAAAATAATTAATATAATAAGTAATGCACTGGCTATTTTTCCTTTATGCTCAGACATAATATCTCCTAGTGATGTGAGTGCCCTTGACTTTTTTGTGATGCCTGTTCAGACATTTCTTGTAAAGACACAACTTTAGCTTGAGTAAAAACTCGATTGCCGTCATTAAAATATAGCGTGAGTTTGCGCTCTTGCCCTGCTTTTAGCTGCTCTTCAGGTTCAAACACCATTAAGTGATAACCACCTGGTTTAAATTCAACACTGCTGTGACCATCAATTTTTAATGATAAAACCTGTTCCATTTTCATCATGCCATCAACATGAGTATGTTGATGAATTTCAACACGACCTAAACCATCAAGCTCTGCTTTAGTTAACACTGTTGCGTGTTCACTTGGGTTAGTAATGGTCAAATAAGCAACACTTGCTTTACTGGCTGGTAAAAATTCACGTACCTGCGCGTTACTTACAGTAACTTCGGCAACATCGCTGTGGTCATGACCACTATGGGCAGATGAAAAAGTACTAAAGAATAAGCTTGCGGTAAGAAAAGAGAGTGCGGGCCACAGTTTCATTATGTTTTAATCCTTGTTAAGACATTAACTTACCCGCTAAATTTAGCATATTTTATGTATTAAGGCAGTTTATTCGTACCTTAAGCTGGCGATTTTTTGTTATCGGCAATCAACCAGCATAATGCCGCGATAAGTAAAAGTGGCCATGCAATCATTACTGAGCCAAATAAAAACGCAAGCACAACACCAATCAAAGCAACAACACCTGCGCCAAGTAGGCCAATTGTAAATAACGCCACACCTGCAACGACGGCAATGACTGCCACTATTGCACCGATGACTTCAAGCCCAGCCCAACTCATGTCAGCAATTGACAATGGTAATTGCCATGAGTCAAAGGAAACAAATGAAACTGCATCAGTGCATAGTAATAACATTGCCAAAATGATGATAGCTAACGTTTTCATGCTCTACTCCTAATAACCTTTCAATGGTAAAGTGCAATGAGCCACTAAATAACCCACGCCGATTAACAGCGGCATTTGAATAAGTAGTATGATCATGACCAAGCGTGTCGACCATACTGGGAATCCCAAGCGCGCAGCGAGTCCGCTACACACACCCGAGATCTTTTTGTTACTTAGATCACGGTACCAACGTGTCGATGTGTGATAAGTATTCATCATTAACCTCCTAAGCCGACTGCTTCATCATTGCTTTTAAATCAGCAAGCTCTTTATCGATTGCTTCATCTTTCTCAAGGGCTGCGATTTGTGCTGCTGTTGAATTTGCAGCATCACCTTGTGTAAGTTCATACGCTTCCACTTGCGACTCAATGTTTTCAACACGCTGCTCTAAGTAGTCAAAACGTGCTAATGCATCTTCAACTTTACTGCTATGCAGCTGCTCTTTTACTTTTAAGCGTGCTGTAACAACGCGTTCTTTTTGCATGTAAGTCAGCTGTTTGGCTTTTGCATCTGCAAGCTTGTTTTGTAAACGCTGACAATCCTCTGTCAATTTAGCGAGTGACTCTGCCACTTTATCCATTTCAGCTTGTTGTGCTTCGATTTCTGTCGTTAAACGCTGCTTTTCAACTAGTGCTGCTTTGGCAAGATCATCACGATCTTTACTCAACGCTTTTTCTGCTTTCGCTTGCCAGTCTGCTACTTTCGCTTGTTTCGCTGCAATTTCACGTTTCATTTGTTTTTCTTGCGTTAAAAATGTCGCAGCAGTTGCACGGCATTCAGTCAGGGCATCCTGCATTTCTTGCACGAGTAGATTAAGTAACTTTTCAGGATCTTCAGCTTTGTCTAATGCTGCAGAAAGGTTTGCCTGAATAATGTCATTTACGCGATTTAATACACCCATGTGACTCTCCTGTTGATTATTGGGTTAATACAACTAGGAGATTCCAATTCTTGTGCCAACTAATGAATAAAATAAATTTATTATTTATATACAATAAGTTAGATTAATTAAATTTAGATTCAGGCTGACTAGTGACTGAATGAAAAATAACTAATTTGACTAAATAATTAACTTTTTCACTAAATTTTAGGATCAAAAAAAGCCACAAAATGTGGCTTTTAAATAGGCTATTTTTAATAGGCTTTGTGATTAGGCTTCTGGGACAAAACTTAAAGCTTTATCCATAACAGATAAATCGGCCGCTTTACCATGGCCTTTTTCTGAAAGGTGGCGTCTGAAACCACGCGCACCAGGTTGGCCTTGGAAAATCCCCAACATATGGCGAGCAATATGCCAAAAGTTAGCGCCTTTGCTCATTTCATCTTCAATATAGTCATACATCGAGCGTACAACCTGATGACGACTTAGCGTAAAGGCTTCATCACCATAAATATTTTCGTCGACCTCAGACAAAATAAACGGATTACTATACGCCTCACGACCAATCATGATGCCATCAACATAATCAAGGTGAGCCACACTATCAGCAATTGTTTTCACGCCACCATTTAAGCTTAAGTGCAGTTGCGGATAATCTTTCTTCAACTGATAAACGCGCGGGTAATCCAGAGGTGGGATCTCACGATTCTCTTTTGGGCTTAAGCCATTTAACCACGCTTTACGCGCATGAATAATAAAGTCATCGCAACCAACATCATGACTCGCTTCAATTAAAGCACATAAAAACTCATACGAGTCTTGCTCATCAATACCAATGCGCGTTTTAACTGTAACAGGAATAGTCACTTCGGCCTTCATTGCAGCAACGCAGTCAGCAACCAGTTTAGGCTCAGCCATTAAACAAGCACCAAAACGACCATTTTGCACACGGTCAGACGGACAGCCAACATTTAAATTTACTTCATGATAACCGCGCTCTGCTGCTAACTTTGCACACTTAGCCAACGCTTCAGGATCTGAGCCACCAAGTTGCAATGCCACTGGGCCTTCATGCTCATTAAAATGTAAGTAATCGCCCTTACCAAATAATATAGCGCCGGTTGTCACCATCTCAGTGTAAAGCACAGCATGCTTAGTCATTTTGCGGTGAAAGGTTCGACAGTGACGATCAGTCCAATCTAACATGGGTGCCACGGAAAAACGGCGGTTTAATGTCGTTGTGCTCATAACATGGCCCCTTTAAAGATCAATGCATTTACTTGCAACTTAAATTACCTAATACGATTAACGCTTAATATAGCGATGACACATACCTTTAGGCATGCACCGAAATGAAAAATTGCAGCCATTATACCACCGAAGCTAACTCCCGGCATGGCTTAATCGAAGATCAGATGATGAAAAGAGACGAAGAAGTGTACTGCAATCTCACTTCTTTGAAGAATAAGCAAAAATGGAAAGGTTACATCTTCACTTCATTTAGAAGATGTTCAAGATTTTGGCCCGTAAGCTCTAAAACAGTAATTTCGAGCTCTTTGTAATCCTCATTTTTCAGGTTAACTAGCTTAGCACCAACAGCAATTCGTGCGATTTTCTCAACGGGGTCTATTTCTACAATTTCAATTGATGCTCGCGTGTCGTGATCTTTTGATTGCACATAATACTCGCTAAAGAAGGTACCATCAGCACGGACATTTGGATTACTGTCAGACACAGACTGCAGGAGCGTGCCTTTCTTTAAATCACTTTTACGAAGTGAGAAGCTATATTCTGCCACATTGGCATGACCAACAATTACAGTTACGGCGCTTTCACCATTAATTTTAAAATCATGGTCTGTTACTTCGATGACTTTTAGCTTACCACTATCATAGGTCGGCTCCATGCAAGCACCTAAACTAAAAATCAGAAAGACAGATAAAACAACGTTTTTGATTAGCATTCTTTGTTCCTTAAAATTTATATTGCCTTCTTTAAAGTTAGATAAAAGAAGGCAATTATTCAAAATTTAAATCACTGAAAATGCACTTTAAATTAAACTACGCGACGACACTTAAACCAAAATAGTGAGCAATACCACCTAAGATATTAGTCACCGCCACTGACGATAGAATTAAACCCATCACCCGGCTAATGATACTTGCGCCACTATCGCCTATTAACTTATGAACATGCGTAGCAAGTAGTAGTAAAACCAACACAATTACTAATACCAAAAGCATGATTGAGGAAGTTATAAGCTGTTCATACCAAGTGTATTCGGTATTTCGGGTCATTAGTACTGCACCAAGCATGGCACCCGGACTGGCAATAGAAGGAATCGCCAAAGGAAAAATAGCGGTTTCAGTGCTATCACGAACGCTTTTTATCTCGGTTTCAGGTTTACTTTCACCAAATATCATCGACAGTGCAAAAAGTAATAGCACAATTCCTCCGGCAATCTGAAACGCCGAAAGAGGAATGTTAATCGCGTTTAAGAGTAGCTCACCTGCAACAACAAAAAATAATAAAACCAGCGCCGAAACGCCAACCGCCTTTAAAGCAACTTTACGTTTGAACTTAGCATCATCCCAGCGCGTAACAGCAATAAAAACGGGAACTGTGCCTATTGGATCGATTACCGCAAAAAAGAAAATGAATGCCGCTAGCAATTCACTCATTAATCAAACTCCCTAAAAACGTGTTAGCGAATAAAAACACTGCAACTACAATACAGTATGTTAGTATATCACGGTAGCGTAAGGATAAGAGAAGATGAATATAGAATCACTCGTCAGTAAAGCAAAACAAGTATGCGATAATCGTGGTGCTCGTTTCACACCCATCCGTGAAAAAGTATTCCGCCTATTAGCTAGTGCGCAAGGTGGTGTGGGTGCTTATGACCTATTAGAACAACTTAAATTAACTGAATCAGGCGCAAAACCAGCCACTATTTATCGAGCGCTCGATTTCTTATCGGAACTTGGCTTTATTCATAAAATTGAAAGCACCAACTCATTTATGCTGTGCCATCATTTTGATCACATTCACCCTGTACAATTATTAATTTGTGATAGCTGTGGTTATGTAAAAGAATTACATTCAACAGTAATTTCTCATGAACTTAATAACTTAGCTGCAGAAAGTGGATTTATTGTCTCTGGACAAACAATCGAAGCGCATGGTAAATGCGAAAAATGCAAAGAATAAGTGCGGTGTTTGAAACAACCACTACACTTAAAGTATGATTAACGGCATTTCGAAACCTAAGGGAAAATAAATAATGAATGTGGAGTTCATCAACCCTTTTTTATCATCATTATTAAATGTATTGAGCACTATGGCTCAAACAGAATTAAAGCCGGGTAAACCTAGTTTAAAGAAAGACGAACTAGCCCGTGGCGATGTATCAGGTTTGATTGGTATGGTTGGCCCACAAACTAAAGGTTCACTTTCAATCACCTTTGATGAAAATCTAGCTCTGACCATTATGGAAAGAATGCTAGGTGAACGCCCTGATACGGTAAATGAAGAAGTAACCGACATGGTAGGTGAAATTACTAACATGGTAACAGGTGGCGCAAAAAATCTACTTGGCGAAAAAGGCTATGAGTTTGATATGGCAACGCCAGTTGTAGTGTCTGGTAAGGGACATACAATTGCTCATAAATGTGAAGGCGCCAAGGTATTAATTCCATTCACGTCAGCTGATGGTAACGCCAATATTGAAGTTAGCTTTGATAAACTATGAGCTGGCAGCAAAAAACCATTCAATTGAAGCCTCGCTCACGAGGCTTTCACATCATTGATGACGAGCTACTTCGGCAACTTCCAGAGATAACACAATACAAAGTCGGTTTATTACACCTGTTCATTCAGCATACGTCTGCAAGCTTAACTATTAACGAAAATGCAGATCCTACAGTTAGAATGGATATGGAAAGTCACTTCAATCATTTTGTGCCAGAACGACAAAGTTATTACCGCCATGATTATGAAGGTGATGACGACATGCCTGCCCACATAAAAAGCAGTACTTTAGGTGCTGAACTCACTATTCCAATTAACCAAGGCCGTTTAATGCTTGGTACCTGGCAAGGTATCTATTTAGGCGAACACCGAGATCATGGCGGTGTAAGACGCATTGTCGCGACGATTCAAGGTCAGATCTAAAACTAGCTGTAAGCTGTAAGCTGTAAGCTGTAAGCTGTAAGCTGTAAGCTGTAAGCTGTAAGCTGTAAGCTGTAAGCTGTAAGCTGTAAGCTGTAAGCTGTAAGCTGTAAGCTGTAAGCTGTAAGCTGTAAGCTGTATGATCTGACCCCGATAAAGTAGACACGGGGTTTAATTAACTTGTTCGTACTGCATGGGACTTTTATACCCTAGGGTGCCATGCCTTCTTACTGAGTTGTAGTATTTTTCAATATAAAAATACGTTTG
>NZ_JAKGBA010000024.1:0-49323 GCF_021532495.1 Pseudoalteromonas sp. Cn5-37
AACGAGGGCTTGATTATAGTGAGACCAGTTTGTGATTTTGCTCATTGTTGTTGCACGGGCTAGTAGGATATAGATGATCTGATCACAGGCTGGCAAGATAGTTCAAACTTTTAGGAAACAACGCCACGATTAAATAAAAAAGTGCCGTGTACAATAATTGCGTAGACCAAAAGCTGAGAAAAATACCAAATAAATTGATTATAGTTTGTAAGTAGCTTTTGAGTATCAAATATCAATGCAAAGGGTTGATTTAGCAAAGGTTCGTTATGGCTGTTGAGTATGCCAGCCATGACAAAGGCCCAGCCAAAACATATAACAAAAACAACTTTATTTAATGTAAACAAAGAGCTCATCCAACTGGTTAATTTGGATTTTTGGTTCTTCTTAAAGCGTTGGGATGAAAGCCAAAGTAAACTTGCTAGACTGCATAGTAACCAACATTGCTCTTGTAAGTAGTGCCATTTATCATAAGGTGGCAAGCTGTTGCTTAACAGATAAATGAGTATTGGGTAACCAATAAACCCAGATAACCACCATTTTGAAGCCTGCTTTGAAGAATGCTGTGATGCCATCCAGTGAGCGATTAAGAAAGGGATACACTCAAATATTAGCTGTAAATTTACTGTTAGATAAGTACTGGGTGAATCAATTCTCAGCGAAAGATAGCGAATATGACTTTCAAGTAGTATCGCAGCGATTAATGGTAGTAGAGCAACCATGTTTTTTGTGTTTTTAGGTGATGATAGATAGCTAATAGCTGCCAGCAAAATCTACTCCGTTCAGTTTTTATTTTTGCAACGTACACTGTTGTTTTTTCGAACATTTATATATTACCCTAATTTCTAAATAATGTGGAAACTGAGGGAGTAATACTCTGATTAAGCGTTATAATGGATTTAGCTTAACGTTTTTATTTCTTTATTCATCCACATCTTGATGAAAGTTCTTTTTTTGATGACGAAATAAGAATTTTTGCTTTCATCATCAAACTTGACTCATTGATCATTACTTCGTAGCAGCGAGCTTTGCCATTCCTTAATCTAGATTTGTGCTAATTAAGGAGCCAATAAATGCTAACACTTGAGCATATTTCGAAAACATACCCTGATGGAACTCAAGCACTTAACGATATAACCATTGAGTTACCCAGCGGCATGGTAGGGTTGCTGGGGCCAAATGGCGCTGGCAAGTCTAGTTTGATGAGAACTCTTGCATGCCTGCAAACTATTAATTCTGGCCGTATACAGTTTAGTGGCTTAGATATATTAAAAGACTCTGACAAGTTACGTAAGCAACTTGGTTATCTACCACAACAATTTGGTGTTTACCCACATATGGGATGTAGAGCATTACTTGAACACATCGCCATATTAAAAGGGCTTGAATCTAAAAAGACAAAGCAACAGATTGATGACCTGCTTACTGCATTAAATTTAACTCAGCATGCAAATAAAAGAGTCAGTCACTTTTCTGGGGGAATGAAACAACGCTTTGGTATTGCTCAAGCATTGTTGGGTGATCCTAAATTAATCATTTTAGATGAGCCTACTGCTGGGCTTGACCCGGCAGAGCGAGAGAGTCTCAATAACTTATTAGTTTCAATGAGTAAGAATCGACTGATTTTGCTTTCAACACACATTGTGGAAGACATAGAAAACCAATGTCACTTTGTGGCGATGATTAAAGGTGGTCAACTGATCCAAAGTGGCCATATCGATACCTTAGTAAACCAACTCAAAGGTAAAGTATGGGTATTAAAAACTTTGCCACGCGCACTGCCCAAAGATGCTTTAGTACTGAGCCAAAGTTATCGATATGGTGAGCCCGTCTTTCGAGTTTATGCCGCAGAGCGCCCAACTACAGGGGCTGTTTTGGCGGCAGAATCATTACAAGATAAGTACTTCTTTGAACTAAAATCTCGAAGAGGTGAATTATTCTAATAATCAATGAGTTAAAGTATCTTTTTCGTCAACCAATAGTTTGGGTATGCTTGCTTATTGCGTCAAGTTTTGCATTTTCACTTTCTTCAGGGCTTGCAACAAGTAATGTTGACCCATTACAGCAGTATCAATTGCATTTAGTGTCATTACACATGATGCAATTGGCTTTATTGGTTGGAGCATTATCGCCAGCAATTTTCTTACGTGACCACCTCTTTCATATGGACGAAATTATTGCTGTTGCATCAGTAAGTTCAAAACAAAAAAACTATATTCGAATAGGTGGTTTTGTAAGTCTATTAATGATGGTTTCATTAAGCAGTACGTTGGTTATGAGTTACGTACATTTTCAAAATAATGGATTTAGTTGGCAAATACTTGGTTATACAGTTTTTTATAGTGGTTTTGTTCTACTCATAAACTGTTTTTTACTTATTGCTTTGGCATTTTGGCTTTGTCAAAGGTTTCGAAGCTCAATGATTATCTACGCCGCTTTTGCAAGTGTTTGGATTGCTTATTTGTTCGCTGCGAGTATAACGGGTAATCCAATTTTGGCAGGAAGTAGTGTACTAAACGAAACGTTTTATCAGTTATTTATTTGGTTAGACCCATTTGCTTATACAACGGTAATAGCAAGTTTTAGCGAGTCACAAAATACGCCTTTTTATACTAATCGCTTTATTTGTTTTACTCTAGCAATTGTAATTTTTACTCATGCTGTTGGCTCGCACCCCCAAGTATATGCAAGGACAAAGCAACCCAAACAACAATGTATTGAGTCTGACCTTAGGCCTTACACTCAATTTCAAACGGTAAAGCCTACATTTCGTCAAAGCTCGATTCTATTCGAGCTATATAAAGCTGCAATTTTAAATATATTAAAACAACCTATAACTCTTATTCTGTTACTTTTATGGCTAGGGTTAGTGTTCAATAGTGTTGCATCTTCTTCTCAGTATGCAGAACCAATGAGTGTTATTAAAGCAACTAGCATTGATGCTGTTAATCAATATGCCTTTGATATGTATATATTGCTCGGTTGTTTACTGATGGCTCTATGGAGTTGGCAACTTAGTTGTCATGCTAGGCACTATAAAATAGCAGAGATAATTGCGGCAGCGCCTATTAAGACTGCTTCGATTTTGCATAGCCAATTATTGGCAATAGTGAGTTTGGTGTTTGTTTTTTCGTTAATAGGTTTTGTTGGTGCATCGTTAGCTGAACTTTTTATTGGCAGTGACTTTGACGCTTATCACGCTATTTATACCTTAGCTTTAATGGGACTGCCGCTAGCTATTATTGCTTCGATATTTGTATGTATTTTTAATTTATTGCGCTCAGAGCTTGTTGCTTCTTTAGTGGTGTTTGCCATTTTGTTACTTAAATTTACCCCAGTAATGACTTATTTGGGGCTAACACACACGTTTTGGAGTGTAGCTTGGACACCATTGCAGCCGGCTAATGAATTTTGGGGATATCGAGCAAGTTTAAGTAGTTACTGGCCTTATGTCCGCGCGTGGCTAGTATTATTACTTAGTGTTGTGCTTGTTAGTCAGGCTTTTAATCACCGCGGGACAGGAATGGGCAGTAGGGCACTTAAAAATAAAGATGCTTGGCTGTTAATACCTGCAGTTTTGGCTATCAATTTATTTTGGCAGCTACATACTAATTTAATTTCAGAAAAGCCATTAAGTAACTCTTATAAACGAGAAACATTTAAAGCAAATTATGAAAAAATGTTTGCTGATTGGAAACATAAAGCTCAGCCAAAAGTGAGTCATATCGATGCAGAAATAGATTTCTATCCTTATAAGCAGTCAGCCCAATTTAACTTAACCTACTCATTTACTAACCCTCACAAAAAACCAATAAAACAGGTATTGATAGGTCGTGCAGGCTTCTATCAATGGGCAGATATTAAAATAGAAGGAGCTGAGGAAGTCGCATTTTATCCATCAATGAACCAAGCTATTTACGAGTTTAAATCCGCACTTCAGCCATTCGAAACAAGGCAACTAAAAACGCAATTTGTAGTAAAGCAAGCCAATTTATGGCCTACACAAGGGCATCAAATCATAACGCCTGAATTTAGTTATATTCGTTCAGTTCCGCTATTACCGACGCTTGGGTATCAAAGAAACTATGAATTAGATGACGAGCAGTTAAGGTTAGATTATGGGCTTCCACTCTATGTTAAAACACCGCCTTCAAAGCTTTTTAATGCAACATACCAAGTACCATATAACTATGAACGCATCACCATGAAAAGCAAAGTTACCACCGCCCTAGGTTATCAGGTCGTTTCACAGGGGAAGAAAATAGCGCATATTGTTGAAGGGCAAAGAGCCGTTTTTAAATTTCAGACGACAGTGCCAATTAACAACTTACCTGCTTGGTTGTCATTTCCATTTGCAGCAACTGAGTTAATTTATGAGGGTGTGAAGTTACAGGTTTTTACTAAATCAAGTGCAACAGAAGCTAATAAAGATGCCGTAAAAGTTAACTTACAAGCTATGAGTGACACGCTTTTTTGGTTTAATAATAATCTTAATGCGTACAAAGGTTCAAAGCTCAGTTTGATCGACGCAACAGGATTTGGTGGGACAGGGTATGCATTACCTGAAATCATGTTGATTGATAATAAGGTCGGTTTTAGAGCTAAACCAAGTGAAGGCGCAGGTTTTGATCAACGCTACCGCCGTGCAGTACATGAAACGGCTCATCAATGGTTTGGTCATGATATTGGCAATAGTGTTCCTGAAGATAGCGCTTTTTTGATTGAATCATTAGCTAAGTATATAGAGCTTGTGGTGATTGAAAAACGATACGGAAAAAAGGCTGTCGATGCATTAGTCAAATATGAAACTCAGCGATATCAACAAGCTTCTCGGCTAGATATTTCGACAAAGCAAGCGTTGGTAGACTCATCAAAAAGTTACGATCAGTATTCCAAAGCTACTCTTGTATTTGCAAAACTTAGAAATGAAATTGGCGATGCTGTGATTGTGGCTGCTTTAAAATCAGTATGGCAAAAATATGCATTTCCTAACCGACCAGCAACGTCAATGGATTTTATTAGAGCGTTGCAAGAACAACTTAATGAACAAGAGAAAGACTTAATTAATAAGCTTTTTTTGGAAGTATAAATACAAAAAAGCCACAGGTTGTAAAACACTGTGGCTTGGGTATTGATTGACTTACAACCAAGGGATTTTAGGAGAGTTTAAAACTCATAACTTACGCTTAAACGCGTGGTGCGAGGCATAATATAACGGCCATTTGGTGCATCAGCATTACGAGGATCACCTTCGGTAATGCCTTGTTCATCAGTTAAGTTATCAATAGCTAACTGTATTTTAATACCTTCCATAGGCTCAACAATTAAACCTAGGTCAACTTTTTCATAGCCTTCTAATGTAACAGTATTTTCGTTGTCGCCCCAACGATCATCAACTGCTGAAATTGTGCCGTATAGAGTTGCATACATGCCGCTGACTTCAAAGTCATAGCTCGGTGTAACACGTACTTGCCATTTTGGCTGACGTTGGCTTTCGTTGCCTTCGTTGGTCGGGCTTTCTGTGATCTCAGTTTCTTGCAGTGTTGAGTTTAAGTTAACTGAGAAACCAGATTCGTGGTTATAGTTATAATCAAGCTCAATACCGTATGCTTCATTTGTTAAAATTTCAGCAGGGGCGCCTGGACGACGAACAAAAGTGTCACCTTTTACTTCATTCGTGAATAAAGTGGCATAAAAATCAGTGCTATCGGTCAAAAGCTTGTAACCGAATTCAGCCTGTGTCACTTCTTTGATTAACTTTTCGCCGCCTTGGTAAGCGCCGTAGTTATCACGAAAATCATCGAAATAAGGCATTTTATAACCACGGTTAACACGTGCAAATACACCCATATCATCATTAATTGAGTAGTTAATACCTGTTGTCCATGATGTTTTGCTTTCATCGTACTGGATAGATTTAGTAATAACCCCATCTAGGCCTTCATCTACCGTGTATTCTACTTCGTGATTTTCAAAACGAATACCTGCATCAAGTGTGAATGCATCATTGATTTTATACTGAGCTGTTGAGTAAAACGCATTGGTGCGTGCATCACCTGTCGAGTTAATATCGTAGTTCCATGCACAACCTTCAGTACTTGCATTACACTCAATGTCATTTAACATCTCACCGCCTGCTTCAAGTACATGATAAGCAGCGTTTCCTAAGCTCCACCAGTCGTTTGCTGATGTGCTTGCTGTGTAATAACCGAATGCGGCAGACAGGTCACCAAAGTCTTTAGAAAAGGCAAGATCATTAGTGAATGAACTAATTTCTTTTAATACAACCCAACGGCCAAGTTGTTGTACTGGTGTATCTGCATCATAAACAGTGCCTGTTGCTGCACCTGCTGCGGTTTCACCATTAGTTGCTACTTCACCCAATGTTGTTGCAGAGCCTGCTGGAACAAGGCCGTAGGTATTTGCATCACCTTTAGTAAAGTTAAAGCGATCTACAAACTGCCAGCCATTATCAAATTCAAGCTTGATGCTACCGCCAGACACATGACCTTTCCAACCGCGCCCTTCACCTAAGTCAATTTGATGTTCATCATTGTTAGGGCCAGTATATATAGCTGCTTGACGATTTAGAGTGCCAAGTTGTGTGTAGCCAGCATCAATACCTTCAACATTTAAAGGCGTAGGTAAGTACCACGCACCGTGATCATCGGTATGACGGCTGTATAAGTTGATGGTGCCATTGTCTAGCACCTTTGTAAGGTTAATCGTAAATTGATTGCCTTTTTCTGAGGTAAAACCTGCGTCACGAATACCAGGTGAACTCTTAACGTAACCACCTACCATGTAGTAAAAATCTTCAGAAATTTCACCACTTACCATCGCATCAATACGTTGTAGGTCATAATCAGATGTTGTGTACTTAAAAATAGCTTCGGTATCTTCGCTACCGCGCTTTAAGCGGAAGTTTGTTGTTAAACCGGGCTGACCGTTTGAAACAACTGGGTTAGGGCCACCGCGAAGTGCTTCCATTGTCTCAATTGTTTCATCAAGGCGGAAAATAGAAGAGTTTTCTAAAAATGAGAGCGTCGGAGCAGGGTAGATAGGAGAGCCATCAATGCTAATTGTTAAAAATGGTGCATCACCACCACCCGGAAAGCCACGTACAAATACGTTCGCGCCTGATTCACCACCAGAGCTTTCTACCCAAACACCAGGTACAGCTTTAAACAAGTCCGCGGTGCTTTTAGGTGAAAGTTTAACAATTTGGTCAGCATCAATATTCGTCACGGCATAACCGGCGTCAATTTTGCGAACACCTACACCACCTGGTGTACCAGATACAATAATGCGTTCTACTTTTTCTTCTGCTGCCTGTTGTGTCTGCTCTTCAGCAAAAGCAGTTTGGCCTGACATTGCTAAAAGAATTGCGGATGCAATTGCAGTTCGTGTGTGTTTTGTTGCCATAGTTTTTTCCCACTAATCTGTTGTTAAGTACACTGCATAACAAGATTTTAAAAAATTGTTAATGCTTTGCCTATTTAAACCATAGAAGTTTATGCAAACGTTTGCAAACAATTTTGTAACTGTTTTTCACAATTTTCTTGGTTTCTTCCAGTTAACTTGGTTTTGTTATTGATTTTTAATAAAAAATTTTAAGCAGTTGTTTGTTTAAAAAAATGCTATATTGTTATCCCAGTTTAAGGATTACTGTGTTACTGCCATGAACGATAAAAAATTAAAATTAGTTGATCTTGCTAAATTAGCAGGTGTATCTACCTCGACAGTGTCAAGAGCACTTAATGATAACCCTTTGATTAAACTAGAAACTAGGCAGAAGCTTCAGCGTTTAGCGAAGAAACACAACTTTAGTCTGAATACTGCTGCAAGCCGTCTTCGAACGCAAAAAACCAATGTGATTGCTGTGATGATCAATCTTGATGGTGACACAGAACAATCAATTAATGACCCTTTTTTACTGAAACTTGTTGGCGAAATTAACCTTGCACTGAATAAGCATGGCCTCGAACTTTTACTTTCTAATTCATTTATGGCAAGTGATGATTGGGTCAATTATTTCATCAACAGCCGTCGGGCTGATGGTTTGATTGTTGTCGGACAAGGTAAAAGCCAGGCGAATATTGAGGCAGCTGCAAATGCGGGTGTTCCATTGGTTGTTTGGGGCGATCCAAAAACAGAAAGTAATTACCCTATAGTTGGTAGTGATAATTACTTGGGAGGCCGTCTAGCCACTGAACGCTTACTTGAGCACGGTGCAAAAAATGTGTTGTTTTTGGGCGATCCTGCTCACGCTGAAATTGGTGAACGCTACAGAGGCTACTTAGATGCAGTTTCAAAGGCAAAAGCCACGCCAAATGTACTGTCTATCGATATCACGAGTAAAGCTGCCTATCAGGGTATAAATCAGTTACTGGTAGATAAGGGGCTTTGTTTCGATGGGATTATGGCATGTAGTGATATGGTCGCTCTTGGCGCTATGAAGGCCCTTAAAGAACGCTACATCAGTATACCAAATGATGTTGGTCTTATCGGATTTGATGACATTTCTATGGCTGATATTAGTCATCCATCACTTTCAACTATTAAGCAAAATACCCAGCGCGCCTCTATTATTTTGGTTGAAAAACTACTTGCACAACTCGCAGGCCAAAAAGTTAACTCCCAAGTTGTTGAAATTGAAATGATAAATCGACAATCTAGCAAATAGAGCTCGGTTTTTTGTGAATAAATTGTGTATTTTGTTATTGCAAACGTTTGCAAAAGAGATTCCACTCAACTAGACTGAGTAAAAATTACTTTCGGTATAGTTAAATGGCTTCATTAAGAATTACCATAGCGTTAGCAAGCAGCTATTTTGTATTTGCAATTATGCTCAATAGTGTAGGCACTGTTATTTTACAAGCAATTAATAGCCTGGACGTTAGCAAGACGGATGCCTCTGTTTTAGAGGGATTTAAGGATTTGAGCATTGCCATTATGTCTTTTTTAGTCGCTTCATTCATTCCAAGAATAGGCTACAAAATCGCGATGCTCTGTGCATTATTGTTAGTGTCGGCTCTTTGTTTATTGGTGCCAAGCATTGCTGAATTTTGGGTGCTAAAAGCATTATTTGCTGCAATTGGTTGTAGCTTCGCTGTAGTGAAAATCTCTGTTTACTCAATTATTGGTCAACTTTCTGATAACGCGAACAAACATTCGTCTTTGCTAAACACTATTGAAGGGGTGTTTATGCTTGGGGTGTTATCGGGTTACTGGATCTTTGCATTATTCATCGATGCTAATAACCCCCAAAGTAACGAATGGTTGAATGTATATTACATGCTAGCAGCGATCGTCTTAGTGACTACCTTTACTGTTTTAACAGCGCCAATTAAATCTCCTGAGTTACATAACCAGAAACAGTCACAAGTAGACGCTTTCTTAGATATGCTGAAATTAACATACCAACCCTTGGTGCTTATTTTTGTAGTTAGTGCTTTTTTATACGTTTTAATTGAACAAGGAGTGGGTACCTGGCTGCCTACCTTTAACAATCAAGTTTTAAAACTCCCCGTTGATGTCAGTATTCAGCTCGCTAGTTTATTTGCTGCAGCGTTAGCGCTTGGCCGTTTGGTTGCTGGGCAAGTACTTAGGTTTATTAGTTGGTTCAAGATGTTATTGACTTGCCTGATTACAATGGGGCTGTTGATTTTACTTGTTTTACCTCTTACTCATGATGTTGATGGCAGCCAAGTAAAAAATATTTTTGATGTGCCTTTTGCGGCATATATGTTGCCTCTAGTCGGTTTTTTTATGGCACCTATTTACCCTTTACTCAACTCAGTCATGCTGAGTTCTTTAGAAAAGCATAAACATGCTGCGATGACTGGCTTAATCGTTGTTTTCTCGGCTTTAGGGGGCACCACGGGTTCAATAATTACGGGCTTTGTGTTCGATAAGTTTAGTGGCCAGCACGCCTTTTATTTAACTTTGCTGCCAATAGTCCTGTTGTTAGTAAGTGTTTCGGCGTTTAAAAAAGCGACGCTTGTTTTAGAAAATGGTCTGACACGTCAGGCAATTAAGGAATGATTATGAACTTTGTTAATAGCCAGCTATTTAAAGATGTGCAAATGGCAGAAATTTTTGCTGATTCTAAAACATTTGCAGATGCAGTCCCCAATTTATCTTGGCAGAGTGCGAGTGAGTTATACCAATTAGTAGGTCCTCTGCAAGGTGAAAAGCTTCGTGAGTTTGTTATGTCACACTTTTCATTCGCCAACCAAGCTATACCAATGGCGAAACTCAATACGACATCGGTAAACCAGTATATACTCGATCTATGGCCGCACCTGCATCGCAGTGCCGATAGTGATTTATCAAGCTCTTTGATGCCTCTACAGTTTGACTACATTGTTCCTGGTGGACGTTTTCAAGAAATTTACTACTGGGATAGTTACTTTACAGCATTAGGCCTTGAGGACATAGGCGACCTGGCAACCATTGAAGCCATGGTTAATAATTTTATTGACTTGCAAAAGCGCAATGGCTGCATTCCAAATGGAAATAGAGTTTATTACAGCTCTCGGTCTCAGCCGCCCGTTTTAGCTTTGATGGTTACGCTATTATGGGAGGCTAAATATGAGCAACGCAAAGATTTTTCTTGGCTAGAAAATGCGATAGCGGCATTAGAAGCTGAATATCAGTTTTGGATGAAAGGGTGTGAAGAGTTAGTTGACGATAAACAAGCTACTAAGCGTGTCGTTAAAATGTCTGATGGGGCTATTTTAAATCGATATTGGGATAGCGCCCGCTCGCCACGACCAGAGTCGTTGAAAGAAGATTTGCATGATGCGCAAAATCTTTCAGCTGATCAGCAGTTGAGTTACTTTCAGAATATTCGTGCTGCCTGTGAATCAGGGTGGGATTTCAGCAGTCGCTGGCTCAGTGAGCCAAGTGATTTGAAGAGTATTGAAACAACAAATATAGTACCCATTGATTTAAATTGTTTAGTTTATAACCTCGAAAAGACCTTAGAAAGGTTTTACAGCTTAATTAACAAAGAGCATAAAAGTCGAGCAATTGCTGAATTGGCATTATTTAGACTAGAAGCAATTAATCAATATTGTTGGGACAATGATAAAGGCGTTTATAGAGACTTTAATATTCGTTTAAATAAGCAAAGTCCCATTGATTCTATGGCAATGGCTGTACCTTTATTTGTCGGTGCTGCATCTGAGCAGCAAGCTCAGCAAGTAAAAACTAAACTAATGAGTGACTTTTTAAAACCTGGAGGGTTAGTTACAACATTATCTAATACTCCTCAGCAGTGGGATAGCCCTAATGGCTGGGCACCTCTGCAATGGTTTGCTGTTAAGGGTTTGCTTGACTATGGCTTTATCAGCGAAGCCGAAGCTGTCATGAAAAATTGGTTGAGTATGATCGAAATGCGTTTTGCTGAGGATAAGTGTCTTCTTGAAAAATACAATGTATGTGAATTGGTAAGTCGTGCTGGTGGCGGTGAATACACAGTACAACAAGGGTTTGGTTGGACGAACGGCGTAACATCACGTTTTTACAAACTACTCAATGACTCACTGTAAAAGGGGAGATGTGAGTATGGTCATTTACAATTTGTTAACTCGCGCGCCTAATCATCCAAATGGATTGGTGATGTTGTAAATTACTAAAATAAAGGATTATAAATGGTTGAATCATGTATCCAAATTGGGTATTGTGAATAAAATGTTTCAAGGAAGAAATGAGATGATTCAACCAACTTCTGTTTTTCTAAAAGCACAACCAAAACTGCAAAACCGTAGTCAAAGCTATCAATATTTAATTAAGATGCTTGATGCATTCTTTGTCCGCGTCAAAGTAGATACAAGCTTACCCCAAGATGCGATGCGCGACGAATTTGATCTTTATCTGATAGATAGCACTAACACCGATTGGAAAGACCTATTACCAGCAGAATTAGTACAACTTGCTAAGCAAAACTCAGTGGTTATTTTTAATGCAGATGCTGACGCCATCTGTGAAAAGAACCTACTTTTAAATGGCATTAAAGGCGTGTTTTTTGCCGAGCAATCACCTGAAGATATTTTTTCAGGGCTTGTGAGAGTGATCAATGGTGAGTTATTTTTTAGTCGTAAAAGTATTTCTACAACCTTTAATCACATGCTTTATGCTATGTCTCGTAGTCAATTTAGTGCCAGTAATGATTCGGTAAATAACGATATTGATCTCAGCTTACTAACTAAACGCGAGAAATCAGTGATTCATCTACTTGCACAAGGCGCGAGTAATCGAGATATCGCAGAGCGTTTAAACATCAGCGATCATACGGTTAAAACCCATCTTTACAGCGCATTTAAGAAAACATCATCACGTAATCGCGTAGAACTAGCTAACTGGGCACAAAGCTACATGGCAGTGAGTTTGTCTTTACAAAATACACAGTGATTATAATCCAAAGGTGTAAGTATTGCGTTTAAAGGAGAGTGATTTTACCCAGTGCTTAGCTCTAGCATGGTTAGTAGTAGTTCTTGGTGACGAAAGTCGGCAGTTCATTTTAAGTGTGTGACGCTGTGATGTTCAGCGCCACAATTCAATTAGACCGCTTTTGCAGCCCAAATACCTTTGTTAATACCTTTTAGTACAAGATCACTTAATGCTTTTTCTATTGCTTGAGTTACGCAGATGCTCATAGGCTCGTTGTCGGTAAAACCGGCTTCTGCTTCAGCTAAACGCTTGTAACTGACATAGCGAAAGAACCCTGCGCGCATTTCTTGACTGAGCACTTTTTTGCTTGTCGCAACGGATAGCAAAACTTGGCCTGTGCGAACATCGACAGCGCGTAAATAAATTGAGATTGCATCCTCACGGTATAACTCTGATGCGCCAATCCCGAAGTATTCCATCCCAATACCGCCCGTTTTAATATTAGTATCGTAGCTGATGATACCGCCTTCTAAGATTATTTTTGCAGTCGTAAGCGGTGGCAGTTCAGGCAGTTTGTCGTTTTCGGCTTGCGCGGCACGAATAATTTTACGCTCAGTCAAAATATTTTGTAGACCTTCACGTTCTACCGGAATAAACCAATCTGATTCATGTAATGCTTGCACTAAAATAGAGTTTGCGCCTTGGGTCACTGCGGTAGAAAACGAACTGACATTAGCTTGAGGTTTGTATTGCCCAGTTTGGTCGCGAAATGAATACACAGAAACAGGAATGCTGCCCACTGGTTGTGGAAGTGCTTGCAATGCCTTAAAGGTTTCTGTTGGCTCTAGTGTACTTGCGAGTTGCTTTGTCGGTGGAATTAAATTGCCCATTGATGAACAACCCGACAAAATTACGATTAGTGTGGTTAAGATTAAACTTCTCATTATCCAAACCTCGGTACTTCAATAACTGTAATTGTTCCATCAGAAGTATTTGTTATTCTTACAGTAATAGAATCGCTAGTACTGGTAATGATCTGAATTTCATAATCACCTGTCATGAAGATAGAGTCACCGTTAAAAATACTGTCGTCGATTTCATCACCAAACGCCATATCGGTGATCTCACGAACCATGCGATTTAAATAGGTACGCTCTAATGAGTCTTGAAATTTTTCACCATAAGTTTGTTCGATTGTTGGCGCTTTATGTTTATTCTGGGATTGCGCTTTATTAAGCAGCATGCTGCCATTGAGTGGACTGCCACCAAAACTTGGATTTATAGGGGTATAAACGAGTTCAGTTGCCCAACTGTAGAGGGGGCAGAGTATTATTATTAGTGTTGTTAAGTATTTCATTTTACCATCCATTTTTTGCCATATCAGGTGATGATTGCTGCATTTTGTTACGCGCCATTGCATCCATTACGCTATACATGGCTTGTTTAACACGCTCATCTAATGGCTCTAAACGACGCCCTAGGTAGGTAACGTACACAATTTGGTTGTTCATTCTTAAAACAAGGCGAGTACCCGCTCGAGGTAATACCGTTTCTTTTATTTCGATATTAAAGCCAGCTGTTGAAGGTAAGTCGCGCCAAAGATTGGCAAACTCAAAATAAAATTGATGGCCAAATCGGCTAATGCTTCTATCGAGTACTAAACCATCAATTTCGAGATCTTCGCCATAACTAGCAGCACTTTGAGCTGCAAGCAAGATACAACATATGCGGAGAAAGTTATTTAATTTCATAGCGAAATGAGGGAGCAGGGCTCCCCCTAAATATGATTATTCTTGGGTTACAGTCGCGATATTGCCATCACCTAGCTGAGTGATAACGACCGTGCTGTTAGAGCCAATCATTGAGCCTTCTACAAGGTTAGCATTACCTTCTTGGACAACGACCAGTGAATTACCTTCACCACCTAACAAGAATGCGCCTTCACCAATGCCTGCAACAAAGTTTTCAGAACCAGTTTGGCTAATATCAACTGAATTGCTACTTCCTTCCATGATAAGGTCAATCGCATTTAGTTCACCAACTTGTGTGAAAGCAACCTGGTTATTGTTGCTATCAAGCACACTTGCAAACGTTAGTGCGGCTTCATTTAGATTACCTTCTTGGTTAATCGCAATATCATTATCATTTGAAGATAGCGATGTATCTGGATAAGAAGACTGAACCAGTACCGTGTTTTCATCACCTGCTTGTGCAATATCAACGTTATTATCGTTGCCATTGAAGTTAGCAATATGTGCACTGTTTGCATCACCAATTTGGTTTGCAACAAATTCATTATCATTGCCAATTGCACCAAGGTATACATCATTGCCGTTACCATTTTGGAATGCCGTTAGCTCGTTATCGTTGCCAATTGCATCTAAGCCAGCAGTATTCCCATCTTGCTTTTGATTAACAAGTAACGTATTGCCGTCACCAATTAATACCGCTGATTCAAAGCTATTGCTGTTGCCTTCTTGGTCTGATTTAACTTCGTTATCATTACCTGTAACTTCAGCAATTAACGCAGTGTTTGAGTCGCCATCTTGCTCAAGTTCAACTTCGTTGTAATCACCACGAACAGAAGTTAATGTTGCACTGTTAAACGCACCGGTCTGGTCAATTGTAATGTCGTTGCCATTACCGACAATTTCATCTGACGTAAAGGCGTTGAATAAGCCTTCTTGAGCTACTTCAATCGTGTTGTCATCACCAATGACAGTATTAAATGTAGCTTCATTTAATAAACCAACTTGCTCAGAGCTTACTGTGTTGCTATTACCTTCTAAATCGAAGTTGTAGAACCAGTGGCCCCCATCACCTTGGGTTACAGTAATTGTATTTTCATCACCTGTAACTGTGTTAATAGCTTCATTATTAATACCAAAGAAGCCAGCACCTTGTTGTTCAACACGAATAGCGTTGTCGTTACCTACTGTTTCAGACAGTGCGCCATTCATTGTGCCATTCTGAGTATGAGCAACATCATTGAAATCACCTGTATTATAAATAAGTGATAAGTTAGATGTTTGTGCTTGGTTAACTTGAACCATATTGCCGTCACCAATACTGACGGTTTCTGCACGTTGTCCAGTGCCTTGCTGGGTAATAACTGCTTCATTACCCACACCTGTTACAGATACTTGATCTAGAATAATTGAGTTGCTAACACCTAAAGTTGTTACCTGAGTAGCAAGCTCAGAGCTAGACTGCGCTTCGTCATCAGTATTTGCGTTAGCAGCAAAGCTTGAACCGAGTGCAAAGGTGATTGCACAGGTAAGAAGAGACTTTCTTAACTTCATGATTATTTCCTTTAAATTATTATTAATCAAAGCCCTAAAATATTATTTTTGCTTTTAGGGCCATGTACCGGCATGCCTTGCCGGATTAAATTGCGTGATATTCAAGTGTTCGCTAACAATCAGAAGTGAATGAAGCAAAATTGTTAAATGCACTGAAAAGATAAAGCAATTAACAGAAAATCACTTTAGACAGATATGGAATAATATAAAATCAGCAGTTTTTGTGGTTTTAATTAATTCTTTATTTTCATGATCTTATAATTATCTAATCAGGTTTTGATATGAGGAATTATTACAAAGCAGTAAAAAAGTTTGATAAATAACCTCGGGTAATTGACGCTCCATTTGTCACGAAAAAGGCTGATTTTTATCTGAATTTAGAATCTAAATTGGTAAAAAAGCATGGATTTTCTGCCTGTTTAATTTTTTTCCTTGCCTGTTATCTGCAATTCGCCATTTATGGGGTATGCCGCGTGATAATCATTTTCAGAAGTAATGAGCTTTGGTGGTCGAATCATGTTGATTCGGTCAGTATTACTAATTATGGATAGTAAATATGAAAACTAAATTATCTGTATTAAGCCTCGCCTTATTACCTTGTATAGGTGCTGCGCAAATCAGCACACCAGCAAAAACAACTCTCGTCGGTGCAAGTGAAGATTCTGTACTCGTTATGTATAAAAAGGGCACTTCTGCAGCAATGCGTGCTCATGCTCGTAGCTTAGTCAGAGCCACAATCAGCGATATGAATAAAGATGGTGTTGATGATAATTACTCAGCGATTTTATCTGGCCGTTTAGCTAAGTTTAAAATTGCAGGAATGAGTACAAAAGAAGCTATCAAGCGTCTACAAACTCATGCCGCCATAGAATATGTAGAACCAGATTATCGAGTCTCAATTGCAAGTGCGCCTAATGATCCAGATTTTTCATCATTGTGGGGGTTACACAATGAGGGTCAGACAGGTGGTGTAGATGATGCTGACATCGATGCGCTTGAAGCATGGTCTATCTCAACAGGTAGTCGCGATGTTGTTGTTGGTGTGATTGACACGGGTGTTGATTACAGCCATGAAGACTTAGCTGATAATGCATGGATCAACCCAGGCGAAATTCCAGGAGATGGCATCGATAACGACGGTAATGGTTATGTTGATGACGTTCACGGTATTAATGCTATCACTAACTCTGGTGATCCAATGGATGACCAAGGCCATGGTACTCACGTATCGGGTACAATTGGCGCGTCAGGTAATAACAGCACGGGTATTGTAGGTGTTAACCACGAAGTATCGATTGTAGGTTGTAAATTTTTAAGTGCAGATGGTACCGGTTCCACTTCTGACGCTATTAAATGTATTGATTACATGGTTGATCTTAAGAATCAAGGCGTAAATTTACGTGTTCTAAATAACAGTTGGGGCGGTGGTGGCTTTAGCCAAGCTCTAGCGGATGCTATCACAGCGAGTGAACAAGCTGATATCTTATTCGTTGCTGCTGCGGGTAACGATGCGGTTGATAATGACCAAAACCCTCACTATCCGTCAAACTACGAGCACGACAGCGTATTATCTGTTGCCAGCACTGATAGCAGAGATAACATGTCTAGCTTTTCACAATGGGGTTTAACCAGTGTTGATTTAGGTGCACCGGGTAGTGCTATTTTATCAACGGTACCGGGCAATGGTTATGCTAGTTATTCGGGTACTTCAATGGCAACACCACATGTTGCGGGTGCCGCAGCATTAGTGCTATCGATTAATCCTGATTTAACAGCGCTTGAACTCAAAGAGTTGCTAATGAATAGCGGTGACCAGAATGAAGCACTACAAGGTAAAACAGTGTCTGGCAATCGTTTAAATGTGAATCAGGCACTAGAACAAGCTGATCCGACTCCAAGCTTCAAAATCTCGGTTTCGCCAAGTTCACAGCAGATTACTGCTGGTGAAACGGCAACTTATACCTTTGAAATTGGCTCAATCGCCCAGTGGGAAGGTGTTGTTAGCCTAGCACTTCAAGCTGACTTAGCGGGCGCAACGCTATCGCAAACTGAGGCGGTACCTGGTGATGTAGTTACTTTAACTGTACCAACAGAAGAGGCAACAGCGTGGGGTAGCTATAGTTTTGTTGTTGATGCAACATCGGGCGAGCTAGCTAAACAAAGCAGTGCGTCATTGTTTGTTAACCCTGTTGGCTTAAATGACTTTACTTACTCAAATGAAACACCAGTGTCTATTCCAGATAACAATGACACGGGTGTTGATTCAATCATTACAGTTGCAGATGAACTGACGGTTTTCTCAACGGATGCAAGTATTGATATTGCTCATACTTACATTGGTGATTTAATCGTTACATTAACGTCGCCGCAAGGTACAACAGCTACACTACACAGCCAATCAGGTGGTGGTGCCGACGACCTAGTACAAAGCTATTCGCTAGCAAACTTTAATGGTGAAGTTGCGACAGGTGATTGGGTACTTAATGTGAAAGACGTACTGTCAGCTGATACGGGTACTTTAAACAGCTGGTCACTGACGTTTAGCGCTATTGGTGAAGTAAGCCCGCAGCCACCACAAGCTGGCTTTGCATTTGAAACATCAGGCTTAAATGTCACTTTCACTAACACCAGCACTGATAGTAACGATGATATTGTTGCTTGGGCGTGGGACTTTGGTGACGGTGCTTCTTCAACAGATGCTGACCCTATGCATAGTTACGCACAAGCGGGTAGCTATGAAGTAACGCTAACTGCGACCGATAGCGAAGGTCAAACAGATACGTTTACACAAACGGTTGTGGTATCTGATGTCGAAATTGAGCTATCTGTTAAACGTGCAAGTAAAACACGATTAGGTACGATGCGTGTTGATTTAGGTTGGCAAACAGTGGCCGATCAAGTAAGCATTTATCGTAACGGTGAACTACTTGAAACAGTCGCTGATCGTGGTTTCTACCGCGATGTACAGCGTAAGGCTGAGTTGCCAAGCTATGAGTATCAAGTATGTGTAACTGAAACGACTTGTTCTAACCCAGTAACAGTGTCCTTCGACTAACATTGTTCCACACGACAAAGCCCAGTTTCCCCGCTGGGCTTTTTTATTTGTATTACAAAATGAGTTTTCTACTACAACAATGTATAATATGCGCCCTTTAAATGTTGACTTGTCGTATTGATGTGGGGTTGTGAGTGAAAGCATTGCTGAAACAGCATGGTGTAATTTTTATTCTTCTAAGTATGCTAACCGGGTTAATGGGGGCATTCGTTAACCCATTGATGAGCTTATTTATTGTAGAAGGGCTGCGAGCACCCCCTATGTACTTAGGTGTTTATGTGGTGGCGGTCACCATTATGGGGTTAGTTATCAGTCAGTGGCTAGGTAGCATGGCTGATAAAGGCACCAGTGCGCGAAAGTTATTTATGGTGGCTGTATCAGGTATGGTGTGTGCGTTAGTGGCCTTTGCGAATGCTACTGCATTTTGGCAAGTCTTGCTCGCAGGCGTGTTGTTTCTTGCGATGGGTAATGCGGCAATTCCGCAAATGATGACCGTGGCAAGACAATGGGCTGGGCGTCAACAGAACATCGACATCACCAGTTTTAATTCCCGTTTACGTGCTGCTATTTCCTTTGCGTGGGTGGGCGGTCCGCCACTTGGTTATTTGTTAGCCGCTGGAGGCGAGTTTAGCCGCTCGTTTTACTTTGCTGCGGTGTGTGCCTTGGTTGCTCTTATTTTTGCATTTAAGTTTATTCCTGACTACAGCGCTAAGAAATCACAAAATGGCTCAGAGCCTGCAGCCGGAGCGAGTTTATCATTTTGGTTGTTGGGCTTAGCTATTATGCTTGGTTCAACGGGCAATATTATGTATTCATCGGCACTGCCGCTTTATAGCATTACTGAACTAGGATTCGCTGAACATACGCCTGGGCTGTTTATGGGTGTAGTGGCGCTGTTAGAAATTCCTATCATGCTGTATGGGGCTAAGCTTGCTAAAAAATACAGTAAAGTCGCGATGCTTGCGGTGGCATTTTGTTGTGCCATTGTATTTTATTTAGGAGTGTTTTTTGCCACTCAAGTTTGGCATTTGATCGCGTTACAAGTATTGAATGGGCTGTTTTACGGTATTTTTGCGGGGATCAGCTCCCCGAACGAATAGGGTTTACCTCAGCGTTTTACACGAACGCCATTAAACTGGGTGTTATGTGCGGGGCAGGGGCAACTGGGGTTGTTGCACAGTTTTATAGTTTTAGGTTTGCAACACTTGGCTCAATGCTAGCAGCCAGTTTGGCCCTTGGGTGCTTAATACTATTTAGTTATGTAAAACGAAATGAGCAGCAACTTAGTCAAATACAGCACCCTTTTGTTACTGTTGGTAAGAACACATAAAACGCAAAAAGCCCAGTAAACACTGGGCTAAAACGAGGGAGGAGAGTAATTAATAGAAAGAGTATTTTAAAGTAAGCGACGTTGTACGGCCGTTGATAGTACGGGCACGAATAATGTCGTTATCTGGTACTGAGCCTTCTTCTGCTTCTGTGATACCCACAGTGTCGAACAGGTTATTCACGTTAAGTGATAGACTTAAGTTTTCAGACAGATTGTAACTTACAAAACCATTCACTTGTGTATAGCCATCAAACTCAAGGTCGTTACTGTCTTGTGCGTAAGCATCCGTTGTACCAATAAAGCTTAGGCCTGCAGCACCTTTGTCAAAGTTGTAAGTTGCCATTAGTGAGTAAATAAGGTCAGCTTGACGACGTGGTGTATTACCGACTAACTCTGGCGATAACGCATCTTTAGCAATTTCTGCGTCTGTCCAAGTAAAGTTACCACGGAAATCCCAATCACCTATGTAGTAGGTTGATTCAACCTCAATACCTTTTGCTTCGTACTCGCGGTCAAAGAACTTTTGTGATGTTGCTTCGAAGTTTTGCTCTTCAGTTTCTGCATAGAATGCAGTTGCAAATACTGATAGTGAATCAAAACGTTTTTTCACACCGATTTCGTATTGATTTACTTCATCAATTGCATCGGCTTCAGCAACAGAGCCATCAGCTTCTACTTTACCGAATAGTAAGCGGTCTGCATTTGCGCGGCCGCCTTTACTTAAACGGGCAAAAGTCGCAAAGCTTGGATCAATTTGGTAGTTCGCACCAATTGAGTATGAGCTGTAGTGCCAGTCGTAGTTAACAATGCTAGGATTTGCATTATCAATACCAGCAACACTTTGCTCAGGAATTGAGATGGTACCGTCGCCATTCATATCAATTGTTGATGTTACTGCACCTGCGTAGTTACCGCGTGCTTCACCTGAATCATAACGAGCACTTGCATCAATGCTTAAATCGCCAAACTTAGTCGCTAAGTTAATGTAAGGTGCGCGTGTTTCGTATTCTGTGTCGTAGTTACGTTGACAGCAGTTACCCCAGTAAGGTGTGCCATAAGCGTACAAGCCATTATCTGAGTAGCTGTCGCCATTCGCAGCGTAAACGTCAAGTAATGCCGCGTTGTCGCCTTTTAGCTCCATAACATATGAGTTCCAAAGCCACGACATATCAATCGATTGACTTGATGCAAAGTAACCAAACGTAACACTGGTGTCATCAGAGAACGACTTAGTCAGCTTAAGGTCATTAACAATTGAACCCATGTCGTTGAGCGTTACATCGAATGTATGAATACGCATTGCTAAATCGTCATCGCCATAGGCTTTGCCTGCTGAACCACCATTTGCATAAACCAGCGATGCACCATCACCAGCAATACTAGAAGCAATAGAGCTTGCACTTGCAACTTCAGCTGGAATAAGAGAAATAAAGTTACCGCTTACTGATGATGTTCTAAAGCGGTTTTCGATGCGCCAGTCGTTCTCTAAATCAAATGCCGCTTCAAAACCTACTGAGGTAACAACTGGGTTCATACCGTCGGTCATATCGCCCGTGCTGATTTGGTTATCACCATTTAAACGCAGCGTTTGTGTGAAAAAAGCAGAATGCGGCGTATCTGATTGCGCATCGAAACCTGGGATTGAATCGCCATCTGAGTACATAGGCATAGGTAGGTAACCTACGCTTTTATCATCGAGGTGTTTAAAGTACACACGTACATAACCGGCATCAAATTCTTTCGTTAGGTTTGCTTTAATTTGGCCACCTTTATTAGATGTATAACCAGTTTCACGCGGGCCTTCGCCTTGGCGAACAAAGCCACCAATGTGATAGCGCACACTGTCGTTTAGGTAAGTACCATACTCAAAGTCCGTACGAATAGAGTCATAATCAAGGCCAACAGTGGTTGATACACTGCCTGATTCGTTCTCACCTGTTTTTGAAATAAAGTTGATGATACCACCTGGGGCATCACTTGCTGCTGTTGATGCTGAGCCACCACGGATTGATTCAACACTTTGTACTGTTGAATCTAAACGCATGAAAATGTCTGCGTTACCAAAGGCAATATCGCCAAACTGCATAACAGGTAAGCCATCTTCTTGTAGTTGCAAGAATTTAGCACCGCCCGATGCAACCGGTAAACCACGTACCGCGATATTTGCGTTACCTTCACCGCCCGTCGATTCTGAACGTACACCCGGAATTGTTCTGAAGGCTTCTGCAGTAGAGCGTGGTGTTGATACTTCAATTTCAGCTAATGTAACACTGCTAACCGATGAGCTTGATGCCATGATGGTTGTACGGCGTGGTACACCGGTTACAACGATAGTTTCAAGGCCGCTTTTTTTAGCCTCAGGTTGTGCTTGCTCTTCGGCGTGTAAGTTTTGGCTTACTGCTAATGCAAGCGCGCTTAATGTATAAAGGGCATGTTTGTGTGTTGTCATAATGTGCCTCGTCTCAATCCCAGATGGTTTGTTGTCTAAATTGTTATCTTAATCGATTAAGTAAAGATAACAATAATTTTACACAGTGCAAGTCTTTTTAGTGAAAAACTTGCACGATTTATGTTCGATGATTGATTTTTAACGATTTTTATTTAGTGGCTTAATGCACTGTGCTGCGCTAACGCTTGCTCAGCAGGGTTACGTAAGTAGTTATATAGCATGGCTAAAAACAGTAAACATGCGAAGCCTGTTGCGAGATAAAAGCCGTAACGAATGTGGCCAAAGTAGTCACTGATCACACCCATTAATAATGGGCCTGCTGCAGCAGAGAGGGCAGTAAAAAACAAAATAACCCCAGCAACAGCACCGTGCTGTTGCACCGCAAAGCAAGAAATACCTTTTGAGTTTAAAGTTGGGTAGATCATCGACATGAATAGCCCAGATAAAGGGAGTAAGAATACCGCCCAATCAACACCACCGAAGATTAAGCCTAAATAACACAGTGCAATTCCTAAGCTTAAATACAGCATCGCCGCTTGCCAGCTTAAGTGATTTAATAGCCACACCGCTAAGAAACGCCCCGCAGCGCGTAAAATGAAAAATAAGGTCAGTGCATAGGTTGCCAGTAATTGCCACGGGCCGTCGTAATCGCCAAGTAGAGTAGGCATCCAAACGTATATTGCTACTTCGGTTGCAACATAAAGGGCAATTGCTAATGAAAAGCCCAGTGCATAAGGGTTTTTCATCATGCTCATGGTGGTTGCAAGAGAGGCCGGTTTTGCGTGTTCTTCTAGCTTTTTAGGTTTAGGGTAATCTGCACGCCAAGCAATTATGGTTAAAATCAAACATAAAACCCCAGCGATAACATAAAGGTAGGTCCAGCTAACCTGTTGGGTGATTAAAAAGCTGACAAGGGCAGGGCCTACAATGGCGCCAACACCAAAGAAACCTTCGACCAAATTCATGGTTTTTGTGTGCTCTAAATTGTTTGTAGAAATATCACCTAACAGTGCCAAAGCACCGGTTTTAAATAGGCCAATAGCAAGACCAATACAGCTAAGCAGCACTACAAATACGCTAAAACTACTGCTGACAGCAAATAGAAAACAACAAATGGTGAAGATGCCGAGTCCTAGCATGATGGTTTGTTTGCGGCCAAAGCTGTCGGCCAAAAAGCCTAAAAACAGGCCACTAAAAGCAATAAGTGCCATCGGTGCATAATGGAAAGCACTGGCTTGGGTCATGCTTAAATTAAATTCTTCGATAAGCTCAGGTATGATCATACCAACCGCATCAGAGGTCATCGCAAACATAAAAAACATCATGTATGTCAGCCATCTAATGGTTTGCAAAGGATCGTGTGTTCTATTCATTGTTGTATCCCCACCGAAAGGTCTGCGCCTTTACTATGTATATTAGTGTATAAAAACTATAAAAACTGCTTGAATAATTTGCTGTCGTGGTTAAAGATATATCTTAATCGATTAAGTTTCAACTTGGTATTAACAATTATGATCAACAATAAAGTGCAATTAATCACCTACGCAGACCGTATTACTGGTCAAGGTATTGATGAATTAAGTAATTTATTAAATGGCCCACTTAACAATGTGTTTGCAGGTGTACATTTGTTGCCATTTTATAATCCGATTGATGGCAGTGATGCTGGCTTTGATCCTATTGATCATAGTGAAGTAGACTCGCGCCTTGGTAGCTGGGACGATATTAACGTGCTTGGTGCAAACTATGATCTAATGGCTGACTTAATTGTTAACCATGTTTCTGCACAGTCTTTCCAATTTAAAGATGTACTCGCTAAAGGCAAGCAATCTGAATTTTGGGATTTATTTTTAACTAAAGACGATGTATTCCCAAATGGCATGTCTGAGGCTGAGCAACAAGCGATTTATCGTCCGCGTCCAGGTAGTTGTTTTACACCTATTGCGTGTGGTGATGGCCAAACCTATGATTTTTGGACCACATTTACCGATAACCAAATTGATATTAATGTGAAATCAACGGCGGGTATCGAGTATTTAAATACGGTGCTTGGCAAATTTGCTGATAATAATGTCAACATTATTCGTTTAGATGCAGCAGGCTATGCGATTAAAGAAGCTGGCACAAACTGCTTTATGTTGGATGAAACCTTTGAGTATTTAAATAAGCTTTCGGCGCAAGCAAATGAAGCGGGTATGGAAACCATTGCCGAGATCCACAGCCATTTCCAGACTCAGGTTGAAGTCGCAAAGCGTGTAAATATGGTTTATGACTTTGCTTTACCACCCCTTATTTTACACAGCTTGTTTAGCAATGATGCGCAAGCTCTACTGAATTGGCTAACCATTTCGCCGCGAAACTGTTTAACGGTACTCGATACCCATGATGGCATTGGCATCATTGACGCAGGCCCGATGGGTGATAAACCGGGCTTATTAAACGCAGCAGAAATTGATAACTTGGTTGAAACCATTCATGAAAAGAGTGAAGGGCAAAGCCGCTTAGCAACTGGTGCAGCAGCAAGTAATGTCGATTTATATCAAGTAAACTGTACATACTACAATGCTTTGGGTGCAGATGACTTTGATTACTTATTAGCGCGTGCGATTCAGTTCTTCGCGCCAGGTATTCCACAAGTTTATTATGGTGGCCTGTTCGCTTGTGAAAACGATATGGAATTACTGGCTCGTACCAATGTAGGTCGTGATATCAATCGCCCTTATTTAAATGCGCAAGACATTGATGCTGCGCTTGCTAAACCTGTGGTGAAAGGTTTGATCAAGCTAATTCAATTACGTAATGAGCACCCAGCATTTAACGGTGAGTTTATTGCTAAAGGTGAAGGCAGTGTGTGTCGTTTAAGCTGGCATGATGATACCAGCTCAATCGAGTTAAAAGTTGACTTTTTAAGCCGTGAAGTGATCATTGTTGATCACCGTGAAGGCGAACAAAGTATTGTTGATTTGGCTGACTTTTTAGCTTAACTACTTTGACCCAATTGCAGTTGATAGTCGATTTCGGCTGTTTGCTGCTCTTTCGATAGAAACAAGGTCGCAGCAATACGGCCTTTTTCTTCGCTATTTTGATGAACAGTGGTGAGTTTTGGCACAAATCGTTGGCCTTCATCGATGCCATCAAAGCCAACAATTCTGACATCTTCAGGAACCGATAAGCCCATTTTTAATGCTTCGCGCATGGCGGCAAGGGCGATCAAATCACTCATACATAACAATACGTTTGGCCTTGGTGTACTGCTAAGTGCTTCTTTGGCGGCAATGCTGGCAAAGCGCTCGCTGCTTTCTGGAATATTCCATGTTCTATCATCACCCAGGGTGATGCCAGCATCGCTGATTGCTTGGTGATAACCGCGCAGTCGTTGATGAGCAATCGACTGACCTGCTTCAAACTCATGATGTTCGTATACTCGGCATAATACGTCGTTATCGAGTAAACGCAGGCCTAAAATAGCAACCCGATCATCATTTTTGTGAAGTGCGTGTTTTGCAATATCAAAGCTGGCTTGTTGGTTGTTTACGTTTACTGAGGCATCGCGACCGATATTAAAATCAACCGTTACCACATGTTTGGCAACCTGTTTTAATTGCTCAACAAGTTGCTTATTACGTGGGCGGCCGTAGCAAATAAAACCATCTACAAAGTCGACAACGCTATTTAGGTTATCGCTGTTGCCTGAAAATAATAAAAGGTTAATACCATTTTTTTCGAGCACCGCTGACACACCGCGCATAAAGCTGCTAGCAACCGGGTCAGATATCATATATTCAACGCTGTCTGGTAATACTAACGCAACAATATTAAAGGTGCCTCGGCGCAATGATTGTGCCGCCTTGTTAGGGCCAAAATAGCCAAGCTTTTTACAGGCAGCCAAAATCTCTTCGCGGCGTGCTTTCGATAATTGATCAGGGCGGTTAAACGCATTTGATACAGTGGCATTTGAAACACCTAACTCTTGGGCAATACTTTTCAGCGTCCAACTTTTTGGCTTTGTCATTGTAGGTTCTTAATCGATTTACTTAATTGTAAATTACCATATAAAGAGTCGAAAAAAAGTGTTTTTAGTCATAAAAATAGGCGTACCATAAAAGAATGAGTACGAGGGTGAGAAAAATGCGAGTAGCGAGTGATTTCTAAGTTACCAAAATGGGTTGAGGTTGGTGCATTTATTTTGGCGCTGGTGGCTGGGTGTGTGAATGCAGTTGGTTTACTTAGCTTTGAGCATCAAGCGGTATCGCATTTATCGGGAACCGCAACCTTGCTTGGCGCAGATCTCATGCATGGCAATAGCCTTGATGCTTTACATTTATTAGGTGTATTACTGTCATTTTTAGTTGGGTCTGGTATTGCCGGGTTCTTGCTGCATAGTTCAGCACTTAAACTAGGTCGTCATTACGACACGGCATTGCTGATCGAAGCAGGGCTTTTACTGGGCGCACTTTGGTTATTATTTAATGGCTCGGGCTATGGACATTTTTTAGCTTCTGCGGCATGTGGGTTACAAAACGCCTTGGCAACAACTTACAGTGGTGCAATTGTGCGTACTACCCATGTTACGGGTATTTTTACTGATTTAGGTATTATGTTTGGTCGGGTTTTTCGTGGCGAGGCGCTTGATAAACGTAAGGCTAAGCTGTTCGGCCTAATCATTATTGGCTTTATATTTGGTGGCTTAGCAGGGGCGTGGTTATTTGCAAAAATGACCTTTGCGGCGCTTTATGTACCAAGTGCCATTTGTATTTTACTCGCCTTAACCTATCGCGTTTATTCTCATCGCAATCCAGAACTTAATGATTAGCGATACTTTTTGGGGTTGCGCCAAAGGCCTGTTTAAATACACGGCTAAAATGGCTTGGGTTATTAAAGCCTAATTGGTAACAAACTTGGCTAATCGCCTCGCCTTTCTCGAGCAATTTATACGCTTTTTGTAAGCGTAATTGTTGTTGCCAAAGAGCGGGCGTAACACCAAAGGCTAGTTTAAATTGCTGATAAAATTTACTGCGGCTCATACAGGCTATTTTACATAACACATCAATATCAATATTCTCAGCAAGGTGCTGTTCTATATAACTAATTACATGACTTAACGGGGTTGCGAGCTTGCCTTGCTTACAACTTGCAATCATTAAATCTCGGCTTTGCTGCTGTAACAGGCGGGTTATGAGTTCATTAAGTGATAAATCAATTAAGTAATCGCGGTGTTGTTCATTTTCGCTAAATAGGGTGATCATCCGCTCAAGCAGTTGCTGAGTTTGCGGGTTATGCTGGGCGTGCACTAACTTGGTTTGATATTGAAAAAAGTCATCCTGGGTAATTTGCTGGTTAAAATTAAGAGCATCAACTACTTGGCTTATTTTATCGGTACTGATTTCAATCGCTAAACAGGTTGTTGGCTGATTGAGAGATGCATTGGGAAAGTCTATTAGCACCCCTTGCTCTGGGGCAAGTACAAATGATTGGTTTGGTAAAAACTCTTCATGATAATCACTGTCGGCAACATGCATGATTTTTTTACCGCTGATCATGCCACAAAATAATAATTCAGTGGAATGTAACGCCACTTTTTGGGCATCTAAATAGGTGTCGTAAATACTTAATTCGGCATGTTCGCCCGCAAAACTGACTTTATTTTCAATAAGCACATCAATACGTTGTCGTTTTTTATCTAAACTTCTGCTACTAACTGATGTGTTCATTGTTGCCTCGCTGTCGTCCTAAATTCTGGACAAATAGTCAAAAAGTCTGGACTAGGAATCAAGTGTGTTTTCAGTAACTGAGCTAACTTCAATTGTTAGCGGTTCATTAAACAATAACCTACCGCATAATTTAGTCAATGCTAAATAAAACACAACAATTTGAAGAGAGAACACATTATGATTTATGCAAATCCAGGCAGTGAAGGCGCAAAAGTTAACTTTAAAGCGCAGTATGAGAATTATATTGGTGGCCAGTGGGTTGCCCCTGTAAAAGGAGAATACTTTGAAAACATTAGCCCAGTAAACGGTAAAGTGTTTTGTAAAGTACCTCGTTCATCAAAAGAAGATATCGAGCTGGCACTTGATAAAGCCCACGATGCAAAAGGGGCATGGGGAACAACGTCGGTCACCGAGCGTAGCAATATCTTATTAAAAATTGCCGATCGTATTGAACAAAACCTAGAAATGCTGGCAGTGGCCGAAACCTGGGATAACGGTAAAGCAATCCGTGAAACACTTGCGGCAGACGTGCCACTCGCGGCTGATCACTTTCGCTATTTCGCAGGTTGTGTGCGTGCGCAAGAAGGTTCAATCGGTGAGATAGACGAAACCACGGTTGCCTATCATTTTCATGAGCCACTGGGTGTAGTAGGGCAAATTATTCCTTGGAACTTTCCATTGTTAATGGCGGCGTGGAAACTTGCACCAGCCCTTGCTGCGGGTAACTGTATTGTTTTAAAACCAGCTGAACAAACGCCTACATCTATATTAGTGTTGCTTGAAGTGATTGGTGATTTATTGCCTGCAGGTGTTCTAAATGTGGTTAACGGCTATGGTAAAGAAGCAGGCGAAGCGCTGGCAACCAGTACTCGAATTGCGAAGATTGCCTTTACAGGCTCAACGCCAGTGGGTTCACATATTTTAAAATGCGCTGCTGATAATATTATTCCTTCGACGGTTGAGCTAGGTGGTAAATCACCAAATATCTTCTTTAACGATGTCATGGAAAAAGACGATGAGTTTTTGAGTAAAGCGATTGAAGGGGCTGTACTTGCGTACTTTAACCAAGGTGAAGTGTGTACGTGTCCATCGCGTTTATTTATTCAAGAAGATATTTATGAGCAATTTATTGAGCGTGTTCTTGCCCGAACTCTACAAATTAAACGGGGTAATCCACTTGATACCGAAACTATGGTGGGTGCTCAAGCATCACAAGCTCAGTTTGATAAGATCCTAAGCTACATCGAAATTGGTAAACAAGAAGGGGCCGAAGTTCTCGCTGGCGGCGAAGTCGAGCAACTGTCTGATGAGTTTAATGGCGGTTACTACATTCAACCAACGCTATTAAAAGGCACTAACGACATGCGTGTATTCCAAGAAGAGATTTTTGGCCCGGTTATTTCAATGTCGACTTTTAAAGATGAAGACGAAGCGTTAGCCCTTGCTAATAGTTCTGAGTTTGGCTTAGGTGCTGGTGTATGGAGTCGAAACATGAACCGTGCTTATCACTTTGGTCGTAAGATTGAAGCAGGCCGTGTTTGGACCAACTGCTATCACATGTACCCAGCACACGCTGCGTTTGGTGGTTATAAAAAGTCAGGCATAGGCCGCGAAACACATAAACTTGCCCTTGATCATTACCAACAAACTAAAAACCTATTAGTCAGTTACAGTGAGAATCCACTGGGCTTCTTCTAAAAGCAATTTCTTATTGTTGTCGAAACTACCCAAACGCCACATCTAGTGGCGTTTTTATTTTATAACGGGCATAAAAAAGCCCGGCGAACACACAAGCCAGGCTTTTCGACAACAATTTGTTGAGTCACCGCGTGTGCAGTGACTCGGAATAAAAAAGCTTAGAGAACACACAAACTAAGCTTTTGACAACAATTTGGTGAGTCACCGCGTGTGCAATGACTCGGAATAAAAAAGCTTAGAGAACACACAAACTAAGCTTTTGACAACAATTTGGTTGAGTCACCGCGTGTGCAATGACTCGGAATAAAAAAGCTTAGAGAACACACAAACTAAGCTTTTGACAACAATTTGGTTGAGTCACCACGTATGCAGTGACTCGGTATATAAAAAAGCCCAGAGAACACACAAGCTAGACTTTTTGTGACAACAATTCGGTTAGCGCAAACACGCTCAATGGTGTGAAGCTGTTTAGCTTAAAAGCGCTGATGAGTTAACTTTAGAGTAATCCTTCTAATTCGACAAACGATTAAAATAAACCTGATAGATGAATTTTTTTAATCTATTAGCATGTGAAGTACTTTTTATTGCCACAACAATGCCTTAGTGATTAAATAGGGTGTTTTTTAAACATAATAATTATTTAAAATGGATTTTTATGAAACGCTTGACGCTTTACTTATCACTCATCTTTACAGCTCTAAACTTTAGCCCTTTTGGTGTTAATCTATGTCGTGCCGATGAGGGGCGTACAGTCACTCACTCTGAAATTAATTGGTCTGAACTTGCTATAAAAGATGTTGAAGCGGCTTATCAATTATCGGTTATCAATCACCCAGGGATGCATGATGTACGAAATCCAGGCTTTGCTAAACAGCTTGAAAAAGCAAAGCAAGAAGGCTTAAAGCTGGCTGTAAAAGCGCATAGTTCACAAGGTTTTGCTGCGGCTATTGCACGTTTTAGAACTGTACTACAAGATGGTCATGCGGGAGCGATTGATACCTTACCAAGTGAATTAAAACCCCAAAGAAGTTGGCCGGGCTTTTCAACTGTATGGCGCGGTGATGCGTTAAAAGTGTATTACAGCGAATTAGATACAGTTGCCAAGGGCGATAAGCTCGTAAGCTGTGATAATACAGCAATTAATACTTTGCTCGTTGAACGTGTTTTTCGCTATTACGGCGAAGTTGAGCAACCTGGTAGTTGGTGGAATCATGGCTGGCGACTAACTATTGATGACGGAAACCCGTTTTTATCGCCACTTGAAAGCTGCACATTTGAAAAAGCCGACGGCTCTGTTTACAGCTTAAAGTTAAATTGGCGTATTAGGCCTGATGATGTCAGTGGTAAACTTAAACATGCTTACAACGGCGACAAGTTACCAATTGAGCTTAATTGGCCTTTAAAGGATATTGCGTGGATCAGTATGCCAACGTATGCACCCAATGAGCAGCAGCAAGCAGATTACCAAACGATGCTGAGCGCCATTGAACAGCAACATGATAAGTTAATGCAAGCTAAAGCTGTGGTGCTTGATCTTCGCCATAATCAAGGTGGCTCATCGATGTGGAGTGAGCAAATAGCCTCAGCACTTTGGGGTAGCGAACAGTTTAAATATGGCCGCTATGAGTTAGACAAAAATACCCAAGTGTGGTGGCGTGCTTCTAAAGGCAATACTGACTATTTTGGCGATGTAGTCGCAAGCTATGATAAAGCTAGCCCTTGGTATCAATGGTTAAAGACGACTCACGAAAGTATGCAGGCGGCTTATGAAAAAGGTGAACATTTTTATGTTGAGATACCTGCAGCAGAGCAGCCAGCATTGCCAAAAAACGCCAGCAAGTTTACTACACCGGTTTATGTGATTGTGCCAGGGCAATGTGCCAGCGCCTGTTTAGACGCACTTGATAGTTTTAAATTATTTGCAAACACACAGTTAGTTGGCGCACCAAGTAGTACCGATTCTACCTATATGGAAGTGAGGCTCGAAACCCTACCTTCAGGTTTTGCTAATGTCATTTTGCCGATAAAGGTCTATGTGAACAGACCCCGAGAAAAAGGCTTTTATTATCAACCTGATATTCAATTCAATGAACTTGAATGGACAACGCAAGCGCTTGTTAAAATGATTGCTGAGTTGTAATTAAACAAGTTCTTCTTGCTTTTTTATATTATATGAATACGATCTATATACGTTTCATATATAGGTCGCATGATGGGTATTGTTAAAATAAGCGATGAGCTACACGAAGAAATCCGTAAAGCAAGCACAGCGATGGTACGCTCAATCAACTCACAATCTGAGTATTGGATTAAAATAGGGATGCTTGCAGAGCTTAACCCCACCATGACTTACAGCGATATTATCAAAGAGCAACTTCGTCAAGCTGATGTGAAGGCTAAGGATGTGAGTGATGAGTAAAGTTGTAATTAAAAATGCAGACGAAATTGCTTTGATGCGAGAGTCTGGTCGATTACTTGCTGATGTATTTGCTTATCTCGACCCTTTTGTAAAAGAGGGAGTGACTACAATGGAAATAAACGATCTCGTTGAGCGCTACATTGTTGAGCAGTTACAAGCAAGGCCATCAAGTAAAGGGCAGTACGGCTACCCTTATGTACTAAATGCCTCTGTGAACGAGGTGGTATGTCATGGTTTTCCAAGCGAGAAGGGTATTTTAAAAGCAGGCGATATTGTGAATATTGATATCACTCTTGAGAAAAATGGCTATTTAGCTGACTCGAGCAAAATGTACTTAATTGGAGATGTATCGCCTTTAGCAAAGCGTTTGGTAGATAGTACCCAGCAAGCCCTGTGGCACGCGATTAAAATGGTAAAACCAGGCGTGAGGCTGGGGGATATTGGTAATGCGATTGCAAACTTTGCTCATCAACATGGTTATAGTGTGGTTAAAGAATACTGTGGTCATGGTATCGGCCAGCAAATGCACGAAGAGCCACAGGTATTACATTATGGCAAGAAAAATACCGGGCTGGTATTAAAAGAGGGGATGACCTTTACAATTGAGCCAATGATCAATCAAGGGGCTGCTAAAGTAAAAACCATGCCTGATGGCTGGACTGTGGTTACAAGAGATAAAAAGCTTTCTGCGCAATGGGAGCACACTTTAGCAGTAACGGCTGAGGGAGTTGAAGTGTTGACCTTACGCGAAGAAGAGCAACACTTTTTAAATTAAATAGTGTGTTAACAGGCTAATTCAGCAACGGGCTCTTCTGCTAACCAGTTAAGGGCCGCTGTTTTTGACTTAAATACATTCATTATCAAGCCTGCTCGTTTATACAAATTGCAGTAGGTATCACTCAGCAAGCTACCGCCTTCAAGCCCATCTTTTATGACTAAGGCTGTTTTGGCTGGTGCAATGCCCTTACGCTTGAGTTCAACAAAATACACCATTAACTTTTCAAGTGCATCAGGGGTTGCCATACACGAATTTTTAAATTCAACTAATTCAAACCACTGGCCGTAATCAGCGTTGAGCTTATTGATGTAATCCTTTTGCATAAAAGAGTGCGCGTCAATAATCTCTTCATTGAAAGGACCTGTTGCGGTTGTTAAAAGTGTATTTTCACGTTGATAAAACTCAACAAGGCCGTGAGGTTTAAAGTTTTTGAATGGATAATGGTTTGTTGATACTTTTTTATGCATCCGTTCAATCCCTGAATATTTATTGAGCTTTTGATAATAGCAGTGAAATCAACGAATTCAATCTTTTGGTTTGGATTTTCTTGAAAACTAGTGGAAAAGCACTGGTTTTGCTACCAGGTAGAACCTGCTTGAATGTATATAGCATTTTGTTCAGGACCATGGGCTACATCTAAACCAATGCTGATACCGTAATGTTCATCAATCAAATAGCGAAACCCTGCACCCACAGTATCAATGGTTTCAGCCTTTGATAAGTCAGAAAAGCTATCGGCTGCCCAGCCCATACCAGTAAACACATTGAGTTTTATTTTATGTGTGACTTTATAGCTTGCTTCAGCTTCAGTAACAAATACATCTAGGCCTTGATAACGCGTTGCTGACACCCCACGCAAGCTAATACTTGGCGGAATGTAAACCGGTAAGCGTTTCTCACCTCGATTATTAACCGAGTCATACTGCATGCGTAAAGCAAAATTAAACTTATCGGTGTAACGCCAATAGTTTAAGGCGGTTAGCTTTAGACTGGTGTAATCAACCTTACTGCCAATAGCCTCATCAAAATATAAATATTCGGCCTTGTAATTAAAGCCACGTTCAGGGTTAAGCGGGTTATCTCGGCTATCGTATTCCAGTAGCGGACCGATACCTGACGTATTTACATCAAGTGAAAGGTGCTCCTTGATAATGTCGTTTTCAAGTAAAAAATCTTCGATAGGGTTATCGGCTAAGCTAATATCAACTTGGCGATAAATCTGTTTAAAACCGTAAAAGAAGTTACTATCTTCATAGCGTAACTTAAGATTTTGGAACACAGCAGGACCTTCAATATTTAACGATAATGGCGTGAGAAGCTTTATTTCATCGAAGGTATAAAAATCAAGATTGATACTCGCCCAGCCAACAATCCCTTGATAGCGAATTCGGTCTTCATCCCAAAACGTAATGTGGCCAACAGCGCCGCCTTTGGTGCCATTTTTAGTGCCCATAAGGCCAACTAAACTAATGCTTTGTGGTAGGGTAGAGCCCTCTTTTTTCTCCTTTTTAGCCTTCTTCTCGTTGTCATGAAAAAAAAGGCCTACAACACCAAGGCCAGGCCCTACAGCTGGCTCTGTAATAAACGTCGGGATGGGCAAAAATGAAATAGGTTCATCAACTTTTTGTTGTTGATTGCTTAATTGTTGCTCGGCAGGTTTTATTGCATATTCATCGTAACTTGATGCAAAGCTTTCAGTGCTTAGTAAACTTACCGCCAACATATTTATTAGTACTACTTTTTTCACTTAATCCCTTACCCTGTAGTTTATTCTTCTTCAAATCTTAATTTATAGTTGATAATTAAACTCGAGACGGTGGTCGCCATCCACAAAGTCAACGTTTTCATTCCAATTTGCAAAATAGCGGAGATTCATTCGCGGGTTTATTTGGTAACTTGCGGCGAATTCATGAGTTAAAATATGGCTTTGGTTCAACCCATAGTAATGGTCTTTGTAGTTATCACTACCGCCGATAGTGGTTAGCCAAAATGGATTGTAGTTAAGCCATATTTTATCGTTAATTGTCACTTTAGCGTACATACCCACTAAACCATAAGCACCCATAATGGAATAACCACTGTCACGACTGCCGTCATCTTCTAGGGTATTTTCACCAAGCGATGTACCCACACCAGCTAACGGATAGAACGTGAAACGTCCCATAGGTTTTAAAGCTTTAATAAAGCTGTACGAAACATCCATACTTTCGTCAGCAACAAGATTGGCATTAAGGTTATAGTTAGCATCAATTTGCGTTGCACTCATAGAGCTCAAATCAACAGAGAAGTTTCGAAAGCGAAACGAGTCGATAGAATCTGTTGTTTTGCTGTCGCTTTCCCAGCCTAGTGCATCGCCATATATGCCTTTTACTTCAATAACATTCATTCCGGCAGTTGTTGCGATACCTGTATCGTATGCTTGGCCTACTTTTAAGTTTAGCCCTTTGTTAGTGGTACCAAAGCCTATTTGAGTATAAACAGCCAGAGGATCTGACATGTCTTGTACTTCTTTTTGATTATCCGCATAACTGGAAAAAGAAACCCCAATACTAATTAGTGTGATGAGGTGATATGAAGTCATGTGTTGTCCTTACACAGAGATAAAAAGGCTGTTTCATTAGTTAGTTATAGTCTATTTTTTGTTCTTGTTCAATCCTAATTGAGGGCGAAAATATGGGGATCCAGTAGTTAAAATTTATGGAGTATTAGTTTTTTAGTATAGCTAAAAAGTTCACTAAGTATTTGTTGTTAGGTATTAATTATTAATTTCAAAAGCGGTTTATAGAAAATAGGTGGTTTTATTGATAGAGGCCAATGTATATAAAGGTAAGTGCTAGAATCGACCGTTTTTTCATCTATACTGATGAAAGCTCATTGTGAGTGAAAGGTATTGCTTTAACTAATAAAGGATGATTTATGAAAAAACTAATAGCGGCAGCTATTTGCGGTTTGGTTTCAACGGTAAGCCTTGCAGCTGATAAGCCAAACGTATTGGCCATAATGGTTGATGACGTTGCGCCAATTTCACTCAGTGCATACTCGCACGGTATGACCTACCCAACCCCTAATATTGATCGCATTGCTAACGAAGGTGCATTGTTTACTGATCATTATGCACAACCTAGCTGTACTGCGGGCCGTGCAGCATTTTTAATGGGGCAGTTGCCTGTGCGGACAGGCTTAACCACGGTGGGTCAACCTGGTAACCCTCTTGGTATAAAAGAAGCCGATCCTACCTTAGCCGAATTTTTAAAAGCTCGCGGTTATATGACGGCTCAATATGGTAAAAATCATTTAGGTGATTTAGATGAGCACTTACCAACAAAGCATGGCTTTGATGAATTTTACGGAAATTTGTACCACTTAAATGTGTCTGAAGAACCCGAGCAGGCTGATTACCCTAAAGATCCTAAGTTTGTTAAAAAGTTTGGCCCGCGTGGTGTGATTGAATCTTACGCCAATGGCAAAATCACTGATACTGGCCCACTTACTCGCAAACGAATGGAAACGTTTGATGAAGAAGTGTTAGAGCGCTCACTTAACTTTATGGAACGCGCAGTTAAAGCGAAAAAACCATTCTTTATTTGGCATGCCACAAGTCGTATGCATGTTTACACTCACCTAAAACCTGAAAGCCGAAATTTAGCGACAGGCATTAGTTCTGAAGAAGATATTTTTGGTAGTGGCTTGATGGAGCATGATGGTCATGTTGGCAAGCTACTAGATAAACTTGATGAGCTAAAAATTGCCGATAACACCATTGTTATTTACACCAGCGATAATGGTCCTGAGCAATCAAGCTGGCCTGATGCAGGAACCACTGAGTTCCGTGGTGAAAAAATGACAACCTGGGAAGGGGGCGTGCGCGTGCCTTTCTTGGTACGCTGGCCTGATGAAATACCAAAAGGCTTAAAGCTCAATGGCATTTCATCACATGAAGATGTTTTCCCTACAGTTGCTGCTGCATTAGGTGAAAAGAACTTACGTGAAAAGCTTAAAAAGTCAGACAAAGTGTATATTGATGGTGAAAACAACCTAGCTTATTGGACTGGTAAAGCTGATAAATCTGCACGTAACTATTTCTTTTATTACTATGAGTCACAACTTACGGCGGTACGTTTTGGTCCATGGAAAATGCACTTCGCGACCAAACCAAATGGCTTATATTACGAAGATATGGTAACTCACAGTATGCCTAAATTATTTAATTTACGTAAAGATCCATTAGAACACTATGATGGGGTAACTGGTTTTCATCAAATCATGCGTAAGAGTTGGTTGATGCAGCCGATTATTGCTAAGTTAAATGAACATGTTCAAACCTTTGTTGAATTCCCTCCACGTCAAGAAGCGGCGTCACTTAACGTGAATGAAGCAATCGAAAAAGCAAAATCACTAAACTATGGGCATTAATTATTAACCATAAGTTGAAAAGGGCCGATTAGGCCCTTTTTTAATGATTAATGCTATTCATCATTTCGAGCTGTTTCACAAACTGCTCAACTTGCTGGTTACCCGGTACCAAGCGGGCTAGGTTTCTGGCATAAAACAGCGCTTGGCTGTAGTTCTCTTCTGCCACATACCACTGTGCCAAACTGTAGCTGATATCTGGGTTATTCGGTGTTAAATTAAATGCGCGCTCAAGGGCCGATATGGCTGCGGGCATGTTGCCTAAATCTTGTAATAGCAGGGCGTAGGTAAACTGATAGTTTGCATTTTCTTGTGCAAACTGCGCTGCTTTTTGTAAATGGTTAAGAGCGGTGTTTTTTTGTTTTGCGCGAATAAGGCTCATTGCCAGGGCATAATGTATGTCGGCGCTTTCTAGGTTAACGTCTAAGCCTTGTTTTAAGATGGCTTGCGCTGCTTTTTCATCGCCTTGATTACGGTATAAATCTGCTAAATTGACATAAGCGGGAGCAAAAATAGGCTCAACACTGATTGCTTGCAGGTAATGTGCTTTGGCTTGCTCAGGCTTTTGTAATGTGAGCGCCAAATTGCCTAAATTGGTGTGTGAATAGCCACGCTCTGCTTGGTACTCTTGAATGCCTTTGTATTCATCAAGGGCTGCATTTAAACGTTTGCTGTCTTGCTCATTGAGCCCCGTAGGGAAGGGTTGAATTAACATACCTGCAAGTGCTCGTGCAGCTTCGGCTCTGATAGGCAAATTTTCATCATCTAAAAGCGGGTTCAACAGGCGCCAGCGCTGGTTGATATCAAACGGCATCGCCGCCTCAATGGCTGCTTGGCGTTTTAATGGTTCGCTGTCTTTTACTGAGCGAGCAATCGCGACGACAGCATTGTTATCTTGGCTTGCGGCTAAGCGGCTTAATGCTGATGCACGGATGATCTCAGGAAAGCCTTTATCTTGCACGATTTTGGTCAGCATGGTTGATGCATTAGGCAAACGGTTATCCGCGGCATAAAACGCCTCAGAAAAATGCGCAGTGCCAAGGTGCTTTGAATGTGGATGCCAGCCTTTTATTTTAGCAACCGCCCATTGTGGCGTCTTGTCTTCATGGCAGCTATTACAGGCATTTGGGGCATTGGTTTTTAATGTTAAGTCTGGACGTGGTACCCGAAAGCTGTGGTCGCGCCTTGCATCCACTTGCATATAGGTGGTGGCAGGCATATGACAATCAACACATTGGCTACCAGTACTTGCCACTTTATGACCGTGATGTTTTGGCGTGTCGAACACCTCTTGGCTATGACATTGCGTACAGGTTTGATTACCCGGTAGCTTTAATTTACCCGAATGAGGGTTATGGCAGTTACTACATGTTACCCCGGCATTGAACATTTTACTTTGTAAAAATGAACCCCAAACATAGTCTTCGTCCCACACTTGACCATCAACGTGATAAAGCTCTGGAGTGAGTAATGAGCCTTGAAAGTGTTGTAAAAAGCTATGTGGGTCTTTGCGGTCATCAAGCTGTGAGCGGCGAGCATGGCATGTTGCACACACTTGCACTTGCTCGCTTTTTACCAGAGGCTGCACGCTTTGCATACTGCCATCGATTTCTTGGGTAAAAAGCGGGGTTTGCTTTTTAATATTATGAGTAAAGCCTTTATCAGCAATACTGCTATCGCCATCAGCCCATTTTAAATGCGCTTGTGTGTCGCCATGACACGCTTTACAGCTCACGTTAATGCTTGAATAAGTTGAATCAAAGCTATTCGTTTTAAGGTCAAATTGCTTTTTGAAATCAGTTGAGTGACAATCGGCACACATATGATTCCAGTTTTGGCCTTTTTGCGACCAATGAAAAAGGTCGTGTTGTTTCTGCTCAGGATGCAGTACAAACCAGCGCTGACCGCCGTCTGTTTTAGTGCGTGAGTCCCACGCAAATGGAAACAGTTGTATGTGGCCTTTGCCCATATTAAACATGTATTGCTGCAATGGCTCATAGCCAAATGTGTATAAAACAGGGTAGTCAGTCAACTTGCCATCAAGGTTTGGCATGCTTATAAAAAGCTGTTGGTCTTTTTGAAAAAAGCGCGCCTGCTGACCTTGATAGTCGAGGGTTTGTTCGTTGAAATTGCCAAGCACTGAAGCGGGAGTGGCTTTTTCCATAGCATGAAAATGATGGGATGTTTGCCAGTCTGCAACTTGGCTTTGATGACAGTTAACACACTGGGACTCTGCAAACACACTAAATGCGAAAAAGCTACATAACAGCCAAGCCAATCTCATCACAGAATAAATCCTTTTTATTTTTACCACATGCACTTATGAGTTATATCAGTTTGTTACAGATAAGCAAAGTCGGCTTGTTAAAACGGGGATATAAAAAAGCCCGAGAAGCTCGGGCTTAGTAAGTTATAGACTTTTCTTCGGTGGCAGCGCAACGTTAGCGAAGATAAGCCCCGCCACTAATGACATAAATATCAAGAAGGTTTGTTGGCCTATATGCTCCGCATAAACGAAATCTTGGCCTTCAATTAATGAGTTCAAACCGATATAGGTTTTACTTCCAGGTACTAAAACAATTAAACCTTGCATGGCTACAATAGAGGCGGGTGCATTTGCAACACGGTTAAACAAGTTACTGAATACCCCGACAGATAAAGCACCAACAAATGTACCTAATGTGTAGTCTAGGTACATAGCGGAACCAATACTTGTGCCATACGCGATAAAGCCAGAAGCGATTGACCAAACTGCATGCTTTAATTTTGTTCTAAAAATAACGATTAGGCTGCTACATAACATGAAGATAGCAAGCCAGGCTGTCCACTTTGGTAATGGTTCCGGTTGCACAAAATCACTTTGTCCAAAAATAGCAAAACCAATACCGATACCAATAAAAGCACCAAAATACAGTTTAAACAGCAGCATGAATGAGTCCATCACCCGAGCTGTACCAGATACTAAATGCCTTGCCGCTAACTCTGCTAAACCGAGGGCTAATGCTAAGCCGGGTATAAATACAATGATGGCTGAAAGTACCACCAGTCGTATGTTTATTTGGGCATCAAGGTATACGCTTACAGCGCAGGCAATCATCGCAGAAACAATGGCAACTAATGGTTCAAGCATATGCGCAACACGCTTAGAGCGTGTTGACCAAAGTACAAATAAATACACCACTAAGGTGATCAGTGCTGACCAAAATACATCATTCCAGCTAGTGCCCATCAACATGGCAAATGCCCCACCTGAGGTCGCAAATGCAACGCCAGTCATAAATTTATTATATGGGTTTGGCATGGTGTAAATAATATCGAGCTGTTTATCGACTTCTTGTAGCGTCAGCTCGCCATTAAGCATTTTGTTTACTAAGTCATCGGTATCTGCCAGCGAGCCTAAGTCATGATCGCCCGGATCAACACGCGCCACATGGGTATACTCTTCTTCGTGACCATCTGTCCAGATCACAAAAGTCACGGATGTTGGCGACATAACAAAAGATGATTTTAAACCGAGGTAAGTCGCAACTTCCATTAAGTGCGCTTCTAGTCGGTATGCAGGTGTACCGTATTTATGAAGCATTTTGCCAAGCTTCACGATAAATTTTCGTTTTTCAGTAAACGTTGCGGTTTTCAAAGGCGTTTTGAACCAAAGGTTAAATTGTTCAGTTAAGGATAGACCAAAATTCAATAAGATATAGTCTAATAGCTAGACTATATCGCTTAAATTGACCAGCGCGATTTTAGCGACAAAAGCCGCTATGTCTAGTGTTATTTACGGCAAAATTACTTATTTTTTGCTTCAATCCACTGCGCCATGTATTGGGTCGAACGCATGGTGTGATGTTTAAGCATTTGGCCGGTAAAATTTTGCTGTCTATGCTGCGCTAATGACTCACTAATGGCGGTGATTTTAGCGATTAACTGCGACTGAAGTTTTGATTTATCATAATATTTTTGCAATAACTGCTGGCCATTTTGCTGTGCCTCATTAAATAACGCTTCATCTTGATAAAGTGCTACTGCAGCACCTGAAAATTGCTGTGCATCCTCACAGATTGCGCCTGACCATGGCTCATCTTGATGCATGCCTTCACTACCAATAGGGGTTGTTACGCTCGGCGTTTGCATGATCATCGCTTCGAGTAACTTACCCTTAATACCCGCCCCAAAACGCAGTGGCGATAAACATACTCGGGCATCTTCCATAACTTGATAAGCATCATCTGCCCAGCCTTTGATTAAGAAGCCGGTTTTTGGATTGTTAAGCGCTGTCGCCTTAGGTGGCGGGTAGGAGCCATAAATATGGAGTTCAGCATCGGGTAATTGTTTGCGGATCAGCGGCCAAATCTGTTGCAAGTACAACACTGCATCCCAGTTTGGCGCATGACGAAAATTACCAATGGTCATAAAGTGCTTACGCTCAGCAAATGCTTTGGTGCTGGTAGGAATATGCTGTAAATCAACCAAAAATGGTAAATGATGAAGTAGGGCGTTATCTACTTTGAAAACGTCATTGAGTAGCTGCATCTCGTAATGCGAGATAATTAAGCTGATGTCTGAGCGTAAAATTGCCGCGATTTCTCGCTTTGCAATATCGCTGTGTAAATCACTATGGCTGAATTCTCGGCCTGCTTTGTGAGCTTCGTGACGGGAATTTCTTAGGCACTGTAAATCTTCGGTATCAAGAATTTTAAGTGCGTTAGGGCAGTATTTATCGACTCGCCAACCGAACTGTTCTTCCATCATAAAGCGATCAAACATCACAATATCAGGGTTATACGCTTGCACGTACTCATCAAAGCTTGAGCAGTTTAATGCAATGACCTGTGTGGTAATGCAATCTTCGCTGAGATCCACCATGTGTTCGGTTTTTTGCGCTGGGCTTGCAAATTCAACTTGCCAGTTTTCTGCACGAAAGGCGCGCAAGAGTGACATCATGTGGGTGCCGGCTGCCGACGAATTAGGCTCAGGCCATACATAACCGATCACTAACACTTTTTTCATTGACTTGAATCTCGTATTTTTAAGTTAACATCCACCAAGGTGCGAACGGGTGGCGTTGATTTATCTAATAGTTCTTTTAACACCTGGCAGGTGCGTTTACCGATTTCATCGGCATTAATGGCGATGGTTGAAAGAGAGGGCAGCATTAAGCGTGAATCTTCTAGGTCATCAAAGCCAATAACTTTAATGTCTTTACCCGGCTCAAGGCCGTGTTGGCGCATAGCTTCAATCGCGCCGTAAGCAATCACATCATTAAAACAGACAATGGCCTTGGTATTTGGCGCTTGTTTTATAAGGGTATTAAAGGCTTCTCGGCCACCTTGGCGGTTTGTCGGCGCTTGAATAACGGGTTTTTCGTCAGTGATATTAAATTGCTCAAGCGCAGCTAAAAAACCACTTAAACGTTCATGGTAGTCAGATATTTCTGCCGTGCCGCCTAAAAATGCAACTTCTTCTATGCCTTGCGATAAAATATGGCTAGTCGAAATATGTGTGCCTTTTTTGTTATCAGGCAAAATACAAGGCGCAGCTGAAAACGGAATTTCACGCATGATATTAATAACCGGAAAACCACTATTTATTAAATCATCTTGCCACTGCTGCTCTGTCCCCGGTGCTGGACACATAATAAACGCCGATACGTTGTATTCTTTTAGGGTTTTCACCACTTGAGTTTGCCTTTCGACACACTCTGCAATATTCACCAGCATTGGCAGCATGCCAAGCTCAAAGATGTGTTTTTCGAGACCAACAGCAAGCTGAGCTGAATACGGGTTGGTTAAGTCATTTATAACCAACGCGACTAGGTTTGATCGCTTGCTGCGTAGGGCTGCAGCATCGCGGTTATACACATAGCCAAGCTTATCAATGGCAGCCAGTACTTTTTCTTTACTTTTTTTACTGACCTTATCACTGTTGGTAAGGACCAAAGACACGGTTGACTTTGAAACCTGTGCTTGTTCAGCCACATCCCAAATTGTGACTTTGCCTGTCGATTTTTTCATTTTTATTAGCAAAAAGTGGCGAATAGAGTGCTCTTATTTTAGCGTAATTTAGCTGTTTAAGTCACTGATTGGCTGCCAAAAGGGTCGAAACTCTTTATGAAATGCTGCAAACATGTTCTACTTGTTTACAGAATCGAAAATAAAAACGAAAAAGGAACGAACATGAAAGCATTTAAACTGCTTTTTGCGCTAGTCATTGGCGCAGCTGTTTGCACACCCAGTTTTGCTAATCAAGGTTATCAAACTCCATCGCCGGCACTGGCTGCTGTGGTTGACGCTAAGCTCGCACCAAGTAGTTATTTATCGAATGATGGCCAGTGGCTGGCGTTATTTGATAGAAAACGCATCGATACCTTACAAGACTTAGCCAAAGAAGAGTTAAAACTTGCGGGCATTAAGCTTAATCCTGCTAATTTTTCGCGCTCACGAGTGCGTAATAAATTTACATCTTTAGTGCTTAAGCATGTTGAAACAGGCTCTGAAATTGTTGTATCTGGTTTGCCAAATGGCATTTTACGCTCACCAAGTTGGTCAAGCGACAGTCAATACTTGGCGTTTGTGGTTGAACAAGCATCGAGTGCTAACCTATGGGTCTATAATGTAAGTACTAAACAAGCCCGCCAGTTAAGTGATACGCCTCTTAATTCTGTGCTAACGCGCACGCCTTATACTTGGTTACCAGATAGCAGCGCTATTGTCGCTAATGCAGCGGTCAATATTGGTAAAGCACGTATCAGCAACGACAGCTCGCAGGTTGTGCCTGTTATTCAGCAAAGTAGTGGTGAAAAAGCGCCTGCGCGTACTTATCAAAACCTGCTAACTAGCCCATACGATGAAGCACAATTTAAGTTCTTTGCCCAAAGCCAGCTGACTTATATTCCGCTCAGTGGTCAAGGCCAACCGATTGGTCAACCGGGCTTAATTAAATCGTTTTCGGTCTCGCCTGATTCAACCAATATTTTGGTTGGCATGATTGATGAGCCTTTTTCGTATCAAGTACCTTACAGCCGATTTGCAGCGACTTGGCAAATTTGGGGCATGCGTGGCTATACGCTTGCAGAGCTTGCGAAGCAGCCTTTAGCAGATAACATTCCACAAGGTTATGACAGTGTGCGTACTGGTCGCCGCGAATTTCAATGGCGAGCAGATCAAGGCGCTGAAGTCATTTGGGCAGAAGCACAAGACGGCGGTGATATGAAAACCGACGTTTCTCATCACGATTACCTTTATAGCCTAAGAGCACCATTTAAACGTGATGCGAAGTTATTTGCGAAAGTTGAACGCCGTTTTGACTCAATTACTTGGGGCAACGGTAATGTTGCTCTGTTATCTGAATGGCGCTTTAGCGACCGACAAGTTCGCACATTTGTTATTCAACCACGTAATGCAGATAAAAACCGCGTGCTATTTTCTGAGCGCAGCTATAACGATGCGTATAAAGATCCAGGTTACCCAATTTATGAAAAGAATGATTTAGGCGCTGACGTATTAAAAGTTGTTGGTGGGCGTTATCTTTTCTTACGCGGTAACGGTGCCTCTGAACAAGGTAATATTCCGTTTTTAGACCGATATGATGTAAAAACCAATACCACAACACGCGTTTGGCAATCAGAAGCGCCATATTATGAGCGTGTGCGTGCAATGCTTGATGATGAAGGCGAGCGTTTAATTACGATTCGCGAATCTAAAACTGAGCAACCTAACTTCTTTATTCGCGACTTAGACGATAAAACCCTGACTCAACTTACGACTTTTGAGCACCCTTACCCAGAATTTAAAGGGGTGACTAAAGAGTTAATACGATACAAGCGTGATGATGGTGTTGAGCTTAGTGGTACGCTTTATTTACCGCCGGGTTATGATTCAACTCAAGGCCCGTTACCGGTTCTAATGTGGGCTTATCCGCTTGAATATAAAGATAAAGCCGTTGCGTCGCAAATGCGCGAGTCGCCGTATGAATTTACCTACATCGGTTATTGGGGGCCAATGCCTTACCTTGCAAAAGGTATTGCCGTATTTGACGACCCGAAAATGCCAATCGTGGGTGTTGACGGTAAAGAGCCAAACGACTTATTCCGTAAGCAGCTGGTGGCAAGTGCTAAGGCTGCGGTAGATGTACTTGTTGAAAAAGGTGTGGCAGATAAAGATAACATTGCCATTGCTGGTCACTCTTATGGTGCCTTTATGGTGGCGAATTTATTAGCGCACAGCGATTTATTTAAAACCGGTATTGCTCGCAGTGGTGCTTACAACCGCACCCTAACGCCATTTGGTTTCCAAGGTGAAGAGCGTGATTTTTGGCAAGCGCAAGATGTGTACGCGGCTATGTCACCGTTTTTCCACGCTGAGAAAATCAATGAGCCTATGCTGATGATCCATGGTCAAGAAGATCCTAATTCGGGTACTTTCCCAATGCAAAGTGAGCGTATGTACGCTGCATTAAAAGGCTTAGGTAAAGAAGCCCGCTTAGTGATGTTACCTTATGAGGCGCATGGCTATCGCGCTCGTAAGAGCTTGCTGCATGTACTTTGGGAGCAAGAGCAGTGGTTAGAAAAATACTTATTAAGTGACGAAAAACCCGTAGAGCCAGTTGCCGCTGACGGTGTCACTCAGTAGTTAGTTAAATGGTTATATTAGGAATCCCCGCCCATTAAGCGGGGATTTTTGTATTGCCTACTTGCATATTCTTATTCGTAGATAAGCGGTTAGCAAATAAGAGGAAATGTTGTTCATGTTTATAATTCCAGATACCGACAAGAAAATTCGCGCAAAGATATCTAGCTATAAATCTGCTTTTAACCGAGAGATTAGAGATTATGGCTGTATCTCAGATGGTTATGGTAAGCGATATTTAATATTTCCTTTGTTGCTCGTACTCAATGATATGAAAAAAGCTGAGCAACATATACAGTGGCATGATTCACACTTTCCTGATGATATGGGTGAGCCAGTGCAAATGTTGTGTCGTTCGATACTAACGTTTCGTATTGGTGATATTAATAAGGCGTCTTACGAACTAGCTGAAACTATGTTTTCGAATGTATATTTATTGCCATGGCTACTTGATGAAAAAGTAGAACCTATTGATATGCGCCATCTAACAAACTTCTCACTGTTAGAGTATTGTGAGGAAGTACCATACAGAGTTCTCGAAAGCATATCAGAGCAAGAGCTGGAGTGGATTTACAGCTGCTATCATTCAGAGGCTTTTGTAAAAGCAAGAACACGTTATATTGAAATCTACACGCGCTTAAAGCATGTTTCAGAAATGGATGAACGCGTTAAGCTATCTGATGAAGCTGAGAAGTTACTATCAGCTCTAAAAGTTTAGCAGGCAATAGCTTAAGGGAAGGTCCTAAGTGCTTGGTTTCTGCTTTGAATGCTATTTTAGTCAATTAAATTAGGCCTTTGATGCGGTCGTTATAAAACAAGGATGCTCATGAATAAGTTTATAATTCTTATATTATTTTTAATATCGTCTTGCTCATTACATGCAAAACAAACCAAAAGTTTAGAATTTTCTAAAGTGCTAGATAAGGAGATCCCGTTAATTCTTGAAAAAAGCAAAGCGCGTGGTATTGCTATATCGATTGTTCAAGGGAATGAGGTGCTTGGTTCATATTCTTATGGCCATGCTGACGCTGAAAATAGAACCCCAATCACACACAAAACTTTATTCAATGTTGGCTCCATTTCTAAAGTGATTACAGCTTGGGGCGCAATGATACTAGTTGAACAAGGTAAAGTTGAACTTGATAAACCAATTAATGATTACTTAAAAAGCTGGAAAATACCGAATTCTCAGTTTGATGCTAACAAAGTAACTTTACGTAATATTCTCTCTCATACTGCAGGGCTTTCATTAAGTGGCTACAATGGATGGAGTGCTGAAGATCCATTACCTACTCTTGTAGAGTCATTAGAAGGCAATAATACGGGTGATGGAGCCGTTAAAATTATTCATGAACCTGACACTAAATGGTCATACTCAGGTGGTGGTTACACGATAGTTCAGCTGTTAATTGAAGACCTGACTAATCAATCTTTCAGTAATTTTATGACTGAAAACGTTCTTTTACCCCTCGGAATGACAAATTCTTCGTTTGATATCAACCGTATTTCTCCAGCAAAGCTGGCTAGTCCTTACGATGAGAATGGCAACAAAACAGCTATGGTGTACTTTACAGAAACAGCTGCCGCTGGCTTTATAACAACGGCAGATGATTTAGCTAAGTTTAATCAGGCAGTGCTAAAAAATGAGCAAGGTAATTACATTGGTTCAAATATTTTATCAAATCAGCTTATTGCAAATATGATTCAAGCTCAGCCTCACACAGGAGGGCGATGGAGTATGAGTTATGTCGTAGACTCTGAGAATAACAGTCTAGGTTTTGCAGGGTTTAATAGAGGCTGGACATCCTTAACTCGCTCTGTGACAGATAAAAATATTGGTTATGTAATATTAAACAATAGTAGCGTTGGTGGAGTGAATAATGAAATTGATCAACTCCTGCTGTCTGTAATTAAAGGTAGTTAAACTGAAGCGCACATAGCAAGTATCTTAGCTATGGGTAATCGGTTTTAATTGCTCGCTTAACCAATCAATAAACACTCGGGTACGCCTTGGTAAATGGCGTCGATTTGGGTAGACGATATTCATAGGCATGGGCGGCAAATTATAGTCAGGTAAAACTTGGATAAGTTCACCACGGCTGAGCTCGTCGAGAACCCCATGACGAGGCACTTGAATAAGGCCAAGCCCAGCTAAACACGCTGCTTTATAAGCATCAGTATTGTTGACTGTAAGTTGTGATTTCATGGTCAGGGTTTGCCAATCGCCATGCGTATCTTGGTATTCAAAGCCTGGGTCAAGTTGGCCGAGCGTTTGGCTATAGCGAACAATGTAGTGCTCGGCTAAATCGCTAAGTTTTGTTATGTTGCCATAGTTTTTAATATAACCTGGGCTGACACAGTTAATCATAGGGCAGTGGCCAATTTTTTTCGCAATCAGCGATGAGTCTTCTAAATTACCGACTCGCACTACACAATCAAAGCCTTCTTCAATTAGGTTAACTCGTCTGTCAGAACTACTCAGTTCAATCTCTAATTGCGGGTGTGCAGATAAAAAGCTGTCTAGATTCGGTAGCACTAAGCGCCGACTAATTGGCTGTGGCATATCTACTCTAAGACGCCCTGATAACGCTTCGTCTTTTTTATGAAATAGGGTTTGTAGTTCGTCTATATCAGCAAGCATATCTTTGCAGCGCTGATAAAACACAGTGCCTTCATTGGTCAGCGTAACCCGTCTTGTTGTGCGGTTTAGAAGCCGAGCACCTAGCGTATCTTCGAGTTGTTTGACCAACTGCGAGACGGATGATTTAGGCATGCTCAGTGCAAGTGCTGCAGCCGAAAAGCTTTTTAGCTCTGCAACCTGAACAAAGGTTTTCATGGCATTTAGTTCATTCATGATTGTTTGTTATTTCCGAACAGTTAATTCGATTTTACATGGTTTATCTGGTTTTGCAGTGTAAATATACTGGTTGCTCACAATTACTTCAAAGCAAAAGGGTAAGCACGATGAGCAACAAAATTGCAGTGATCACAGGTGGTAATCGCGGTTTAGGTAAAAATACAGTTTGAACTGGTTTAATTGAGCAGGACACTTTAATAATGGACAATGATCTAATATTGAGGTGTTAAATGACAAAACGAAAAAACAAAACTTATACAACCGAATTTAAGCAAGAAGCAGTTGCTTTAGTGA
>NZ_JAKGBA010000025.1:0-44942 GCF_021532495.1 Pseudoalteromonas sp. Cn5-37
TCGATCAACTGCTTGTAACTCATGGTATCTACTCTTGTTTTTTGGCGATTACAGAGTACCACCAACAGGCAGTTGATCTCTTCTCACCGTTTAACCATGAGTGGTGCACTTATTATCTGAATTCGGGACTTATTGGATAATAGTTAGTTTTAAAGGGCTTGATTGGTTTAGTCCCTTAGTCACAAATATCTATCATTTAGTTATCGGTGGCTTATAACAAGGCAATTATGTGTGGGACGCAAAACACTTGGCTTGCGCTCCTTCGTCGCTAATTTTAGCCAAGCATTTATGCGCCCCATATTGCGGCGTTATATGCCTAAGGGAAATCGAGCACTTGAAATACATAGATGTAACTTGGAACCATGAATCGAGCGTATATCCTATAAGGCTTGTTTCGGAGGTCGGTGCTGATAATTTCGAAATCAGAAAACTTGAGTTTTTCTCAGACGGCACTGTGGGCATTGCTACAAGTAATCAAAGTTCGAAAACAACATTACTTGGAACTGATGTAGTCCCTAGTATCGAAGAAATAAACTCAGATCCTTTATTTTTCGCAAAGGTTATTACTCAGCAAGAGTTTGACAAACTTTGGGAAATACATGTTGTAAACGGCATATAACAAAGCAAATTAAAAAGTGCGGACAAAAAACAGTTGGCTTTGTTCGTTCCTCACAAATTGTAGCCAACTATTTTTAGCCGTTTATTTGCGGCGTTATATTTCTATTGAGTCACTGGCATGAGTATAAATCAAGAATTGCTACCACTAGCGATTAAAAACTTCAGGAGCATATTGAATTCAGGCTTTAGCTCCGTATTGGCTTCATATGAATCATATGCAAAAGAAGCTGATTCAAGAGATAGAGACTTTGCCGTTTGCTTTGATGATTATTTCCATGATTGGGCGCAATCAAATTGGGAATTAATTGTTGAAAGAACTGTTTGCTCCAATGAATCTAGCTTAGTGATATACGGTTGTGGTAGCGACTATGAAGCTGCGGCACATAGCCGAGTTTTCTTTCACTCAATTGCTCCTACCCATGAAATTACTTGCAATAAAGGCCAGTTGGTGACTGATTTGTTCACTAGTGAGGGTATTGACCTTTTAAAGTATGATTTTGAAGGTTTTGTATCTTTTAGAGATGGAATTTATGATTTAAGCCCGCCTTTTGACCATATACTTTTCACTGAAAAAGAGTTTGAGGGTTGCGAAAGGCACGTAGTTATTTCTCTAAACGGAGTGATTTGGAGTGCAGTAGAAATATAACAAGTTAATTAAACAATAGACGTAAAACAGCAGGCTTGCGCTCATTCTTCGCTTAGTTTAGCCTGCTATTTTTCGCCGTTTATTAAGGCGTTAGGTATACTAATGAGTCTGATGCCAATGGCTGATGCCGTTTCCGATGAAAAGTATAAAAAAGAAGCAATGAGAATTATTGCTGAAAGGCAGTTGGTTGGGGCAGCCAACAATACCAAATGGAATGAGCTTATTTCTGAGGTTCGCGATTTTTCAGAAAAACCTTGTTACCGAACAAAGGTAGTTAACGGTTACATTTCTGGTTGGGATAGCGAATGGTACTATCACTTGCCATTCACACTGCTGAGTGTTGAGTGGATTGATATTGATTTGTCTGAAAAGGTTCTAAACCTTATTCAACGCATCGGCTTTGAATTTGAAGCGACAGACTCATTTATAAGAGTTTGGGGTTACTTTCCAAAGTGTTACAAAGAATTTGGTGCAAAGTATACCTAACAAACGCATCAATGAATGGACGTCTTTAGCTTGGCTGTCGCTCATTCTTCGCTATTTTAGCCAAGCTTAATCCGCCCATTATGCGGGCGTTAGGCAACTCGATGAAATGTAGCGTCTGTGGAAATAAATCTAAACGGAAAATCGAATTTAAAATTAGTCTGTTAGATTGTTTTGGATTGTTTGTACTTTGCATTCCTCTCGCCTCAATTTTGTTTGCGATAGTCTACGGAGTAACATCTCTGTTTGTCGGTGCCGTTGGATCAATTTTGGCAGGTGTAAACACAAACCCTGTACTTTTAAGGTCTTTAGTACCTGTAGTTATTTTGTATTTAATACTTGCACGCTTTTTAGTGAAGTACATGCCAAAATTGCTCAACATTCTTGGGTATTTCATCAACTATAAGTTGGTTATCTCGGCAGATTGTGACAAATGTAATCAAAGGTGTGTAATGCATAGTTACCCAACTGAGCCTCATGCGTAACACATTGCCTAACAAGCAATTAAACAGGGATAAAAAACTTGCGGGCTATTCGCTTCGCTCAATTTTAGCCTACAATTTTTTACCCGTTAATCGAGCGTTATGTATTTCTTAGGTTTTGAGTATGAAAACAATTAGGTGGACAATAATCACCATAATCTTCGCTTTAAGTGCATATTTTGAAGTCGTGTGGATTTATTATCCTGTTTCAGTACTTTTCTTCATTTTTGCGTTAATGGGGACTATTGCTTTATTTACAGTAAATAGTACTGACTTTGCCCAAGGAGCAATAGACCGAAATTTAGGTTGGGCTTTGTATATTAATAGCTTTATTAATACTGGAGTTCTAATTTATCTAGGGTGGAATATTGTTGCATTGCTCTATGCAGTGATGATTTGTATGGGCTTATCAAAAAGGTTAACTGGTTTGTATAAGCTAAGGTTAAAAAATACATAACAAGTGCCTAAACCTAGGGACGCAAAACAGCAGGCTTGCGCTCCTTCGTCGCTAATTTTAGCCTGCTATTTTGCGCCAGATAGGCAAGCGTTAGGTTTATGATGAAGCCGATTTTATATTTAAGTTTCTCTTTAATAATTTGCTTTGTAATACTGAAAACAGTCTCATACTGGCCTGAAAGCAAATTGCAGCATGTAGTTTATGTGTTTTTGAATTCAAAAAGTTTTGTAAAAGCTATAAGGGCAACCGAGCAAGAAGGTTATGTTTCAATACAGTGGGTACAAACCTCTGCAGAAACCGAAGTTTCACTAGCTTGGGTTGCTGCAGGTGCCAAATATAAAAAAGTCTCCAACCCAGATTTAAGCAGAATTGTAGTTCCATATAAAGAAAATGGCTTTAATTCACTTTGGCTTCAAAAAGAGGGTGAGGCTTGGATATTAAGAAAAGCTTTTTCCTTTAAAAGTGAGTACGGAATTGGTGAAGGTGCTTACGCTTTAGGTAAGAATATTAACCCCAAAGATGTGTGTTTACCAAAAGTACAATGTTTAGAGCACTTGTTTGATAATTGGTATGTTATAAAAAATTAGTATGCAAAAATAAACCTAACAAATTAATTAAACAGTGGACGTAAAACAGCAGGCTTGCGCTCATTCTTCGCTTAGTTTAGCCTGCTATTTTCCGCCGTTTATTAAGGCGTTATATGCCATGAAACTATTTGCGTTAATTTTGAGTATTCTATCATTTTCAACTTTTGCTGAGGTTAACTTAGTAAAAGTTGATAAGTCAGAAAATAAAATGTATTTACTGGATGATGGTAAAGTAATAAAAGAATATCATGTTGCTTTTGGTGGTGCACCCAAAGGTCACAAGGAACAAGAAGGTGATCAGAAAACTCCCGAAGGTGTTTATACATTAGACTATAAAAAAGAAGATTCTTCTTTTTACCGAGCAATGCACATCAATTATCCCAATGAAGCTGATTTAGATAATGCTAAAAGAAAAGGTGTTTCTGCTGGAGGTTTTATCATGGTGCATGGGCAAAGGAATTGGTTGGGTTGGTTGTCTGGAATTACTCAAAATTTCAATTGGACAAATGGTTGTATTGCTTTAACAAATTCAGAAATGGATGAATTCATGGATTTGGTTAAAGTAGGCACAAAAATCCAAATAGAGTGGTAATTGGCATATAACAAGGCAATTATGATGGGACGCATAAAGCTTGGCTTGCGTCACTTCGTTCCTAATTTTAGCCAAGCTTTTGCGCCCCATATTGCGGCGTTATATTTTCAGGGATATCTAGTTTTGCGTCATATTCTATTCGCTATTACGATATTTTTTTTAACTGGTTGTGCAGCTGCATTAGTTCCATACACCAGCGATCCAAATCAAAAGTTGTCCGATGCTTATTGGCTCTTTGACACCAAACAAAGAGCGTTACCTGCACAAAAGCTCATTTTGGAATCAATTGAAATATTTAAAGAAGAAGGTAATCAATCAGGACTCGCAAAAGCGTACGTCACTTATGCTATTTTTCTGAGATCATACGCTGTCGATAGGTATGCTGAACATTACAAAGAGACTGGTTTTAATAGTGGGGAAATAGCTTTCAATGATCGATATAATGCTTCTATAGAGTATTTAGAGAAATCTGTTTCCATATACCAGGAGAAAAAGGAGTTTGATAATTTAACAAACGCCTTTTTACATATGGGATTTACATACCTTACAGATAACAATGTTGCTAAAGGTTGTGAGATGTTCTTGAAAAGTTTAGAAATGAACAAAGTTTTCATAACAAAGAATCCTGACGCCAAGTTGAATTTAGGCGGATATAACTCGTATCAAGAATACATTGATAACAAAATGCAGCAGGCAAAATGTCCCGCGTAATGAAAATATAACAAGCCAAGTCAACGGGACAATTTTAAGCTGGCTCCCGTCGCTTCGCTCCTAATTTTAGCCAGCTTAAAAGTTGTCCCTGCTTGGGGCGTTAGGTTACTAATGAGTACAGATATAGAACCGATGTATATTGATTGCGGTAAGCATGGAAAGCGAGTGGCTGCCGTACTATGTGGTCATCTTGTCAAACCTGAGGGAGAGCCTCTCTGTTTCATTGAAAATTCAAGCGTTCCAAATGATCTTCAAGCTTGGTGTTATCAATGTGAGGCTGTTTTTGAGGAAGAGGACGGCATGACAGAAAGATTCAGAGAGTTTAATCAAATGTCAGTCGTATGTGTTTACTGTTACGAACAAGCAGCACAGTATCACAATGTAGATTGAGGTTCGTAACCTAACAAGCTGTTTAAAATGGACGCCTTACTGCTTGGCTGGCGCTCATTCTTCGCTAATTTTAGCCAAGCGTAATCCGCCCATTAACAGGGCGTTATGTGCCCAAGAATATAGGAGCCTAATTTTGGACTTAAGCCCAAGATTCAAGAGTGAAAAATTTCAATGCCCACATTGCCAAGTGGCTTCTCAACAAGCCTGGTTTGACTTAGGTAGCTCTAGTAGTGCAGCAAACAATATTCTAAATCACGTTTTCTATGAATATAGAACTCAGATTCAGGATTATAAGCAGGAAGCAATTGCCAATTTTATCAGGGAAGTAGAGAGCGCGAATAAAAGGCATATGTCCGAATTTGTGCCTAAAGGCTTTTCTGTAGCGACTTGTTCGTCATGCGGAGATATATCTCTTTGGGTAAACCAAGAAATTGTTTACCCAAAACAAACCGCAGTGGCTCCACCAAACGAAGATATGGAGCAAGAAATTCAAGATCTATATCTTGAGGCATCAACAATTGTTGTAGATTCTCCCAAAGGTGCTACGGCCTTGCTTCGCTTGGCTCTTCAGCTACTTCTAAAGCAGCTAGGTAAATCTGGAAAAAACATTAACAATGACATTAAGGAATTAGTTGCTGACGGTTTAAGCCCCAAAATTCAGAAAGCACTAGACCTTCTTCGTGTCGTTGGAAATAACGCAGTTCATCCAGGTCAAATTGATCTCGAAGATGGTCGTGATATAGCTCTTAAACTCTTTCATGTGCTTAATTTCATCGCCGACGAAATGATATCAAAACCTAAAGAGCTTGATCTTCTTTACTCAGATGTTGTTCCTGAAGAAACACAGCAGCATATAAATGAGCGAGATGGTAAATGATCACTGGTATATAGGCTGCACATAACAAGCGCATGTCGTCGGACTATTTTTCCGCTGCGCTCCAAAATAGCCGCAAATGCGGGCGTTACTGATTAAATACTCTAACGTGTTTTTGTCCAATAGTGAGTTAAACCTTGCGCTTTAACTCACTGAGAATAAAAGTATAAGACTAACAACATGTCTTACACTATTTAAGCAGGCTTTAATTTTTAAGTTCTGTATAGCACTTTAATTACATGCCAACCAAAGCGCGTTTTCACTAAATGTGGCTCTAAGATTTCACCGCTGAATGCTACTTTGTCAAACTGTGAAACCATTTGCCCACGTCTGAATTCACCCAAATCGCCGCCTTTTTTACCCGACGGACAGGTTGAATGTTTTTTAGCTAACGTCTGAAACTTCGCACCTTTTTTAAGTTGCTTGATGATGTCTTCAGCTTGTTCTTTGTGCTTAACAAGGATGTGCAGTGCGTGCGCTGTATTTGCCATGGAAAATCTCGAAAATTAAAACGCGCATATTTTATCACGGCAATCACCACTGAGCCACTGCGGCTATTTATGTTTACTTGTTGCCTGCAAAAAACCTGTCACCAAACAAAATTGCGCTAAATAATAACTACACATTATTGCGATATCTGCATGTGCTATTTCTAAATAAAAACGATTAAGGCCAAGAATAGAGTCTGATATAACAAACACGGCCCCACCTAACACTAAAAAACCGTTCGATTGATCCGTCATCCAAGTAAGGCTTGCCATTATAGTAAGCACCAGCATATAGAAAAGCACAGGAATGAGCATGTCATTTAAGTTTGGATAGAATAAGCAAAAAACGATGATGGCCAAAAATAGATAAAGAAGTACAACGTCTAGTCGCCAGTTTTTAATTGGCAACATGGTAATGATATAAAAAGCGTGGCTGACAAAAAATGCCGCTAAACCGCCTATAAACAGTTGCCCCGTATCAAGGGCTAGCAACACATCACCTAGTGCTGAAAAACTAAGAGCGAATAATAAAGTAATAAAAGTGCGATTTTGTAACTGATTGCGCCCTTTTAACACCATCACAATCAACAGGCCGATTGGTAATGTTTTAAATAGCGCCATAATAGGCTGTGGCAATGCTAGTTGTAAGAGCAGTAAAGCAATGTAAACCGAACTTAGGATTAGAAAGAGAATGTTCATATTCTTATTATTGTGATTTGTTCCCAATAACGAGAATAGCAAGCTTTGCTTTAAATGTTTATAAAAAATGCTGCTTTTGTTCTTCGGTCAGTAACTTACACTGTGTTTGCTTGCCAAAAAACCGATACCGATTACGACCAAGCCAATCATAGATACGATCGCGAAAACCTTTTGGCAGTAGCTTGAACACGTTAGCTAAAGAGAATGGAAAACCTAATTGAGTTGCGATAAATAACACAGCGTCACTTTGTTTATATAGCTGGTTTTTATCAATCACTAACATTGAGGAAAGTGGATCTTTAACTTTGTGAGCCATTAATAAACGCTCACCTTTATCGCTTTGCATGGGGCATAACTTAAAGGTGATTTGCTTATCAAAGTGAACAATAAACCGCACACAAAAATGGCACAGATTGCACTGACCATCAAACAAGATGACTGGGCAGTGAGTTTGCAAGATTAACCGCTTACCTGCACAACTTGTTTACCGGTAAAGCCACCAGCAAGTTGTTTATTTAAAGCAGCTGAAACAGCCTCGGCGGTAAAATCAACGGCATGAATTTGTGGCAGTTTGATCTCGCCACGGGCTGCATTATCGAGTAATAAGTTACCCATAAAGCTCAGCTTTTGCTGCGCACATAAGCTATTTGCAAGCCACGCTCCGCCTAAGGATACAATGCCAATATTTGGTGCGCGCCTAAACATAAGTTCTTGTTCAAATTTAGGTAATTCATTTAAACAGGCAATACGGCCACAAAAGCGCATTAGCTCAACGTTACGAATGGTGGTATCGCCACCAATACAATCAAGCACCGCGTCAAAGCCTTGCGGGCCTAATTCACGGCGAATTTTATCTTCAAGTTTAGGGTCTTTGTAATCAAACACCACATCAGCACCTAATTGCTTAAGTAACTTATGATTGTGTTTACTGGCAGTGGTAAATACAGTTGCACCACGTTGCTTAGCAAATTGAATAGCAAATTGACCAACGCCGCCTGCCCCTGCGTCAATAAACAGTGAATCCCCTTCGCTTAGTTGCAACTTATCAAGGGCAATTAATGCCGTCATACCTGAACAAGGTAAGGTTGCAGCATCTGCCGGTGAAACGTTATCTGGCACAACCGATACCGCATAGTTTGGCACCGTTGTGTATTCAGATAACACACCTTGGTCGCCAAGGCTGGCGTGCCATACAACGCGCGCGCCCACACCTGGGAATACACCTTTATTTGCCTGAACAACCACGCCAACAGCATCATGACCTAATACATGGGGGTAATGCCATTTACAAAAACCTTGTTTTGCAAAGTTGGCATCACCATGATTTAAGCCTACATATTCAACTTTAACCAAAAGCTCATTGCCTTCAGGGCTCGGTACTGGCACAGAAAGTTCAGATAACGCTATGGCGTCATTCGGCTCAATCAGTGCAAGCGCGCGCATTGTTGACGGAAGTTCTGTAGTTTGTTGAATATGTGACATTGAATACTCTGGGTTAAAGGTTGTTTAGTTCAAAGCTCCAACGACCATTAAATGCTTGATAAGCACTTACTTTGGCCTGTAATGAAGCAATTGTTGAATCAACAGCGTTCTCTTGCGCTATTAAAACATCCTGTCTCGCATCTAACAACTCTAAGTAAGGAATTTGTCCTTCTTGATACATTGCTTGAGCTTGACCAAATGCTTTATTGGCATAATTAAAACGCTGATCAGCATAACTTAACTGTTGCTGCTGTTTGACTAGCCTTTGTAAAGTAAGTTCACTATCGCTAATGGCTTTTAGTACTTTACTTTGATAGTCACTGTAAGCAGCTTCACTTAAAAATTGCTGTGTATCACGCTGAGCTAATAATGCAGGATAGCTGAGTAATGACCATTCAACTTTTGGGGTTACTTGCCATTGTTGCACAGTATCTTCTAAGCCATTGCTGGTTAAACTCACCACACCTGCAAACCCGGCCAAACTAATATCTGGCAGTAATGCTTTTGAGGCGGCAACACTTAGCGAATAAGCCTGACTAAACTGGTATAAAGCACTGGTGATATCTGGTCTCAGTGCCATTGCTTCACTGGCTTTATTAAACGACACACTAAATTCGTGACTGAGTAACTCAGGCTCTTCTATCAAAGTTATGTCACTGGCAAGTCGCCCTGTTAGCACCGCAAGGGTTGCGAGGTCACGATATTGCAAGTAGCTAAGCTCAGGAATGAGCGCTTGTTGCTGCTTTAACTGGGCAAGAGTACGGTTAAGATCAAGCTCATTCGCAACCCCCTCTTCTACTCGCGCTTTAAGCACATCAATACTTTGCTCGAGCGCCTCGATTTGCATTTCAATAATCGCTTGCTTTTGTACATTACCTTGATAGCTGACATAGCCTTGCACCACGGCAGAAACCACTTCAACCTGTAATGCTCTTAGCTGCTCCGCTTGGTTTAGTGCACCCGCATTAGCAGCATCGACAAGCGCAGTAATACGACCAAACAAATCAAGCTGCCAATTTACGTTCACACCTGCGTTTGATTGGCGCGTAATTGCGCCATCTAAGCTGCTGCGCTCTGCGCCTACGCTTAGGCTGCCCTGCGGATAATAATCCGCGCGGGCTGCACCTAAACGGGCAATGGCTGCATCAAGTTGAAGTTGACTGGTTTTTAGGTCGTGATTCATTGCTAATGCATCAGTCACTAAATTGTTTAACTGCGCTGAATCTAAACGACGCCACCAGTTATTTTCGCTCGCACCTTCGCTTTGTTCACCAATTTGTGTATCGCTAACAAATTGTGTCAGGCTCACTTGCTGCTCTTGCATATCAACGCTTTGTGCGCAGCCAGCCAGTGCTCCAGCTAACAGCATCGCACTGACTAGTTTGCCGTGTTTAAAGGTTCCATGAAGAGGCTTATGCATCGTGTTGCTCCTTCTGCGATTTTTTAGTGACTAACATATAAAACACCGGGGTGAACAATAAGCCAAACACAGTTACACCAATCATGCCTGAGAACACTGCGTTACCCATGGCATGACGCATCTCTGCACCTGCACCTGTGGCTAAAACAAGAGGTACAACGCCTGCCGTAAAGGCAATTGATGTCATTAAAATTGGGCGAAGTCGTAAGCGACACGCTTTAATAATGGCTTCAAGGTGAGACAACCCCGTTTTATGCTGGTCTCGTGCAAACTCTACCATCAAGATGGCATTTTTACTTGCCAGTGCAACCAGTACGATTAATGCGATTTGCGTGAAAATGTTGTTGTCATCACCAACAAACCACACACCTAATAAGGCGGAGAAAATCGTCATAGGTACAATCAGAATAATAGCCAGTGGTAATCTTAAGCTCTCGTATTGCGCTGCAAGTACCATAAACACAAGCAATACAACAAGTGGGAAAACATACACCATGGTATTACCCGCTAATATTTGCTGATAAGTTACTTCTGTCCACTCAAACTCAATACCATTTGGTAATGTATCGGCAAGGATTGCTTCAATCGCATGTTGCGCTTGATCAGAGCTATAACCTGGTGCTGGGCTACCATTTAATTCAGCTGTAGGGTAACCATTGTAGTGCATTACACGATCTGGGCCTGTTGTTGGTGTGACCGTTAATACAGAGCCTAATGGCACCATTTCACCCATGTGGTTACGTACTTTAAGATTCAAGATTTGCTCAGGATCTTGGCGGTAGTCAGCATCAGCTTGCGCATTAACCTGATATGTACGACCAAACAAGTTAAAGTCATTCACATACACAGAACCTAAGTACACTTGTAAGGCATTAAATACTTCATCAAGTGGGATACCTTGGATCAGCGCTTGCTCACGGTCAATGTCGATATCCATTTGCGGTACTTGAATTCTAAAGCTTGAATAAAGTCCCATTAATGCAGGGTCTTGCTGCGCTTTCGCAATAGTTGCTTGTAAGCTGTTAAAGAGTGCTTCAAAGCCTTTGTTTGCACGGTCTTCAATTTGCAGTTTAAAGCCACCCGTTGTACCTAAACCTTGAATTGGCGGTGGCGGGAATACCGCAACAAATGCTTCATCAATACTGGCAAACTTTTGATTTAACTGAGCCGCAATCGCCATTGCCGACATACTCGGATCTTGACGCTCTTCAAAAGGGGCAAGCGGTGTAAATACAATGCCGCTATTAGGGCTATTTGTGAAACCATTCACCGATAAACCAGGAAACGATACTGTGTTAGCAACACCCGGTACTTGTAATGCAATTTTTTCCATTTCTTGCACGACTTCTTGAGTTCTGTCTAAACTTGCCGCATCAGGCAACTGTGCAACAGCCACTAAATATTGCTTATCTTGCTGTGGGATAAAACCACCTGGTACTGCGTCAAACAATTTTACTGTGCCACCAACAAGTGCAACATAAGCAACTAATACAATCACACTCATACGAATTAGCTTTTGTACCAGCTTTTCGTAGCCATTGGCGCCTTTATCAAATAAGCGGTTAAAAGGTTTAAATAACCAGTTACCAAATACACGGTTTAATAGCTTAGTTAAACGATCTGGTTTTGCATCATGACCTTTTAATAGTAACGCCGATAACGCAGGCGATAGTGTTAACGAGTTAAACGCTGAGATAACCGTCGAAATAGTAATGGTTAAAGCAAATTGCTTGTAAAATTGACCAGATAACCCCGTAATAAATGCCGTAGGAATAAATACCGCACACAATACAAGTGCAATGGCGATAATTGGTCCTGTTACTTCTGTCATTGCAACACGGGTTGCTTCAAGTGGTGATAAACCCTGCTCGATATTACGCTCAACGTTCTCAACCACAACAATGGCATCATCAACAACAATACCAATGGCAAGAACCAAACCGAATAGCGATAAGGTATTAATCGAAACCCCCAACCATTGCATAACCGCAAACGTACCAATCAAAGATACCGGTACTGCAATCAGTGGGATTACTGATGCACGCCAAGTTTGTAAGAACACCACAACAACGATTACAACTAATGCAATTGCTTCTAGTAGCGTTTTAATAACAGCATCAATTGAACCGCGTACGAATACAGTTGGGTCATAAACAATGTCGTATTCAACACCTGCCGGAAAGTCTTTTGATAATACTTTCATGGTTTCACGCACTTGATCAGAAAGCTCAATCGCATTTGAACCTGGGCGCTGGAAAATCGGCATTGCAAGTGCAGGTTGACCATCTAACATCGCTCTTAATGCATAGGTGTTTTGGCCTAATTCAAGGCGTGCTACATCACTTAGGCGTGTAAGCTGACCTTGCTCACCTACTTTGATGATCACATTTTCAAATTCTTCTTGTGAGCTTAAGCGCCCTTTTACATTCATCAGAATTTGAAATTGATTACTTTTCGAGGTAGGTTGCGCACCTAAACTACCCGCAGCAACCTGTTGGTTCTGAGCGCGTAATGCATTTACTACGTCCATTGCTGTTAAATCGCGAGCAGAGAGTGCATCAGGGTTAAGCCAAACACGCATTGAATATTGACCACCACCAAACATTTGCACATCACCCACGCCGCCTAAGCGCGCAATTTGGTCTTTGATATACAAATCAGCATAGTTCGCTAAGTAAGTTGTATCATGCGTTTTTTCAGGCGAGTACAAATGCACCACCATGGTTAAATCAGGTGATGATTTTTCGGCTACAACACCTAAACGCTGAACTTCTTGTGGTAAGCGTGGTAGCGCACTGTTAACACGGTTTTGCACTTGAACTTGTGCACGGTCTAAATCAGTACCTAATGCAAAAGTAACTGTTAAAGTCATGCGGCCATCACTGGTTGCTTGTGAAAACATATACAACATGTTTTCTGTACCATTGATTTCTTGCTCAAGTGGCGTTGCCACTGTTTCGGCAATCACCGTTGGGTTAGCACCCGGGTAATTTGCTGTAACTACAACCGTTGGCGGTACAACCTCAGGGTACTCACTCACTGGCAATTGAAATAGCGAAATTGCCCCTGCAATGAGAAATATAAGCGACAGCATCGCTGCGAAGATGGGTCGCTGGATAAAAAAGTGTGAAAATTTCATTTTGACCTACTGTTTAGCAACCAAATCTGAGTGATTATTTGAAAGAGTAAATGCAATTCCGTCGCTATTGATTGTGACTGTGTTTGGTGAAATTGGCATACCAGGGCCAACACGCGCCGGGCCATTCAAAGCAATCACATCGTTTTCGTTTAGTCCTGATGTAATCGCACGTAAACTGCCGTAACGCTCACCCACCGTTACTAATTTGTATTCAAGAACATTGCCTTCACCTACAGTGAGTACAAAGCGATTCTTTAAATCAGTCCCAATTGCACGCTCAGGCACAATGACTTTTTCACTTACTTTATTGGCAGCAAGCTTAATACGTGCAAATGAGCCCGCACGTAATTGTTGTTCATCGTTTTCGAACACCGCACGAACACGAAGAGTGCCGGTAGTTTCATTAATTTGGTTATCAATGAAGTTGATTTTGCCATTGTAGTTAAAGCTGGTTTGACCCACTTTTTGCATCACAACCGCTTGTTCACTTTGCGCTGTCACATCAGTAAACGATTGATTCCATGTACGCTCATCAATATCAAAATAAGCATACATTTGCTGGTTTGAAACAATGCTTGTTAACACGCTTTGACCAGCAAGCACGTTATTACCTTTGGTAATATTCGCACGCGATACAACGCCATCAATAGGTGAACGCACTTGAGTAAATTCTAAATCAAGCTCTGCGGCCGTAAGTTCAGCCTGTAGCGCTAGCAATTGCGCTTCGCGTTGTCTTAGCGTTGATTTACGAGACTCCGCTTGCTCCGTTGAAATTGCTTTACGCTCAGTTAAGCGCTCTGCACGTTTTGCTTCACTTTTAGCCTGCTCTAATGCGGCCTTGGCGCTCTCTATCTGCGCTTTTAAGCTATCGACTACTGCTGCAAAAGGGCGTGCATCAAGGGTGAAAAGCAAATCACCTTCTTTAACACTGTCACCTTCTTTAAAGTTAATTTTATCGATCACACCTGAAACACGCGGCATAAGTGCAACCTCTTGCGGTGCCTCTAAACGCGTTGTGTAGGTGTGCCAATTTTGTACTGGCTTTACAAGTACTTGCGCTACATCGATAGGTTGTAATTGTTGCTGTTGCGCTGATTGGCTAGCTTCGCTACCACATCCTGCCAACGTTAAGCTCGCAATGGTCACTGCCACTGCAAGAATAGATTTGTTCATAACGACTCTCCTGTATTTAGATAGGAGACAATGTTACGCAACTAATTAGTGGATAAAAATGATAGATTTTTAAATTCATTAATGCCAGAATTGCACCAATAGAATTTAAGGAACTGCTATGGATACCACCAGCCGCTTATTAATGTTGCTTGAAGTAATTGAACGAGGCTCATTTGCCAAAGCCGCCGAATCTAGAAATATAGATCGCTCAGTTATTTCAAAACAAATTAGCCGCCTCGAAGATGAATTAGGTGTTCGTTTACTAAATCGTACTACACGTTCTTTTTCGTTGACTGCCGCTGGTGCTGAAATGGTAAAAAAAGCAGCTGAACTGAGAGATTTGTTATCAGATACCGTAAGACTTGCAGAGAATTACCACCAAGAACCCCGTGGTACGTTAAAAATTACCTCATCAAGTATTATCGGTAAGCGCTATATTCAACCAGTCATTAACGACTTTCAAAAACGCTTTCCGCAAGTTGAGGTGGAACTTCGTTTAGACGACAGGCTGATTGATTTAGTATCAGAAGGCTATGATTTAGCTTTTCGTGTTGGCGAACCAAAAGACTCGTCATTTATTGCCCGTAAAATTGCCCGCAACCGTATGTTGCTGTTGGCTTCACCGGAATTTATTGAAACTTACGGTATGCCAAAACAGGTTGAAGATTTAAAAGAGCTACCTGCCGCTAGCTATTCAAGCCCAAGTAAACGCATCAGCGGAATTCGTTATCGTAATGCAGATGGCGATATTATTGAGCAAAATATTAAAAGCGTCTTTCGTGCGAACGATGCAGAAGTACTTTTAATGAAAGCTATTTCAGGCAATGCGTATGTTTTGGCGCCGGCATTTATTCTTGACGATGAAGTTAAGCGAGGCGATCTCGTACCCATTTTAACCGATATGGAATTACTCGATTACAGCGCGGTGTATGCAGTTTACCCACACAGAGACTTACCAGTAAGAACGCGTTTATTCTTTGATGCTATGCGTGAATACATAGGCAAAGATATTCCTATTTGGGAGGCAAACATCCCTGATTTCGACACCATGTACAAAAGCTAAATTTATAAACGCTAACTCGCTTTATTATGCTCAATTGACTCTTGGCTCAACTCATAAGCTGTTACAACTTTATTTCGTCCTTGCTGCTTTGCTTGGTATAGCGCATCGTCAGCACGTTTAATAAAGTTTTTCAGGGTTTGATTTGGCATGTAGCAAGCAACACCAATACTAATGGTCAGATTAATTACTTGCTCATCAATATTGTGGATAGTGGTTGATAAGTGCTCGCGCAGCATATCTGCGAATTCATAAGCACTTCTTGGGTCACTACTGGGTAAAAAGATAGCAAACTCCTCACCGCCAATACGAAATACATAGCCTTTACTAATGCGTTGCCTAAAGAAACTGGTTACTTCAATCAAAATGCGATCGCCAACATCATGGCCATACTGATCATTAATATTCTTAAAATAATCAAGGTCGAGCATTAAGATAAACAAGCCATTTTTGTTTTTTAATTCAACTTCAAAATAATGGGTCATTGCCAAGCGGTTCCCCGCGCCAGTCAAAGGGTCGAGCAAGGCTAAGTTTTCAAGTCGCTGTCCATATTCAGCACGACTATTTTCAAAGGTGTGAGATACTGCCCAAATACAGATATATGTAAATGAAAAATTGAGTAAAAAATTAACACTATTGAGAGGTTCAAGACTTGATTTACTAAATAAAATCAGTGCTTGTAATAGTGCAACCATCAAAGACAATACTTGCCCATATTGCTTACCAAGTAGTAGATAGAACAATACAGGCAATGAACATGTCCAGATAAAAAGTAAACTCTTAATACTGCTTAAGTAAGTACCTAATGTAATGAGTAAACTTAAAAACAAACACAGAGTAAGTGATTGCCAGAGCTGAGCATTACGTTTTCGGGTATAGAAAAAGATATAAAAACAAAACGAAGCAAAAACGACTTCTAACGCACCTAGAACAACAAAGTCATTTATAAATAGATTAAAAACCGCGAACACGCCCGCTAAAACACCTAGACAAAAGCCCATCCATTTAAGAACGTTATTACGTAAAGCTTGAGTGCCTCTTAGCGCACCAATATCCATTCAGTTTCTCGTTATTATTATAGTGACTAGATTTTAACTCCAAATTAAAAAATTAGGAACAAATTATTAAGCGAACCCTCATTAAACTACGTTTATTAACATAAAATCTTGAAAAACTGATACTTACTAACTTTTATTTTCAAAACATAAGCTGCTAGCTGCCATCGATTTCATATCACGTCCAAACACATCTAGCCCATTAATCATCAATCAAGTCACTTACCTCTTCGATTAACTCATCAAACTCATCGCGAACGTTACGACGCTGTTTATCGGTTAATGTAGGTTTTAGTTCCACTAACAAATTAACGTAGTTATCGAGATTTTTATCATCGGCTGCAATTAACTCGTCGCTCATAAAAGCTAAGCGATTATTAATGATGACTGCCAACTGGCTATCAAAGTCTGTTGGTTTTTGCTTTTGCATAAATAACGTTTTTAATGCATCTAAACGCCTTTGTTTGTACTGCATCCACATTAAAAATGTACTGACTCGAGAATTTGATGAACTCTCTATGAGTGTTTTTTGCTGCGCAGTGAGTTTGCTACCGAACCACTCTTTATAGTTTTCAAGGTTTTCTTCTAAACGTTCTTTTTTATGTTGCTCAGGCGATTTTTCTTCGTGTTCTTTGTACTCATCATTAATGCTTTCTTGCAGTGCAGCAACAAACTCTACGCGCTGCTTATAAGAAAGTGAATTCGCTAAAGCGATAAGTTCAGGCTCAATTTTATTAATCAATGTTTGCCAGTGCTGCTTCGCTTGTACAAAGTGTGCTTTAAGCTCGTTATGGTCAACTTGCTTATCTAACATGGTCTTTAAATTTTCAAGGTCGCGTTTATATAAGGGGAGTTGTGTTTCTCTATGCCAATCTCGGCTGGTTTTGACAATATGCTCAAATTTATCAGCCTGGTCACTGTTAAGGTCAACATAATCATCAATCCAAAACCCTGATAACCAACCTAAATTATTGTAAGTAAAGCTCGGAGAACACCCAGCTGATGTAAACAATAAACTAAATACTATTAGATACTTTGATAGCTTTTTCATTGTAGTTTTTTCAAATCCTATTTCAAAACAAAGTAAACTTACCACTAAGAACAAAAATTCAGCAACCAAATTAAATGAAATTAATTATCATTTGAGTATTGACGAACGGTTAAACCTAAGTAATAATCGTTATCAACAACTTGGTTCGCTAGACTATTCTCACAGCAACATCATACTGTTAAAGGTTTTGATGCTGTTTTACCAAGTTAGTTCAAGATGTAACTCTTGATTGTCATCTGTTTCCTCGACCCAAACATAGACATAAAACGTTACACTTTACTTGCTACATTGCTCATATCGGTGACGGTAGATATGACACGAAAAAGCCCGCTAAGGGCTTTTTTTATTTCTTTAATTTTTCTGGAAAATCTGTATCTTAAGCCTACTTGTTAATTGCAAAGCTTGCCGCTGTCTATAAATTGGGCATTTGCAGCTGTTGGGGCTAAACTAAAAGTGATGTTTTGCTCTGAGGCTGTTTGGCAAGGCATTTTATCAATAGCTCAATGCTTTGTTATTGATACCTAACACACATTTGGAGGCAGACTATGATCAAGCCTAATTTTAAATCACTATTGCTCGCTAGCACGTTAATCTTGTCACCTTTAGCAAATGCCAGTCTTGAAGATGCCCAATTAGCGGCGAATGAAGGCCGTTTTGAAGAAGCGCTTCATGAATTTAATTACCTTGCAGACAGAGGTTATGCTCCTGCAATGTATGAGCTTGCTAAAATGTACGAAGGTGGCTTTGGTGTGCAACGAGACTATCGTAAAGCAGCAGAGTTGTACGAAAAAGCAGTAAAAAAAGTGCATGCTGATTCAATGTTCGCATTGGGTGTACTTTATCAAGAAGGTAAAGGTGTCAAACTTGATAAAGAAAAAGCCATTTCATTGTATGAAATGGCGTCACAAAAAAACCATCCAGCGGCACAGTTTAATTTAGGGGTTATGTATGCCAATGGCGAAGGGGTAATTCAAGATTACCGTACCGCGCTTAGTTGGTACCAAAAGGCGGCTGCAAATAACTTTACTCTTGCGCAATTCAACATGGCTTTAATGTATTACGAAGGGTTAGGAGTTCCTAAGAATCTCGAAAAATCATACATTTGGAATACCATTGCTGAATACAACGGCAACATGGATGCAAGTCATAGCCGTAAGCTTGATGAGCGAAGTATGATGCCTGCAGAAATTGAAGCTGCTAAAGAAAAAGCAGATGCCATTTATGCAAAAATACAGGCTGGTTTATACGCACCTGACGGGCGTCTATAAATAAACTTCGTACTTGCGCTTAAGGGCGCAAGTACAGCCATTTTAATAGTTTGATCAGCAACTTATTTTGTTTTAGCAATAAACTAGTGCGAGGGTTAAACTTACCGGATACCAAGGTATTTCGTGCATGGCTAAAGGTTTTAAAACCTTCAATGCCATGATAGTGCCCCATCCCTGACTCACCAATACCACCAAACGGTAGCTGATCTGCTGTTACCTGCATCAATACATCATTAATTGCTAATGTACCGCTTCTGATTGATGTGCTTAATTTACTGATTTTCTCTTTATCGTGCCCCAAAATATACAAAGCAAGAGGTAATGAGTCACAATTGATCGTATCAATCACCTGCTGCAATGACTCATAACCGATAATGGGCAGTAAGGGGCCAAAGATCTCGTCTTGCATGACGCGCATATCATCATTCACTTGCGTTAAAATGTGCAAGCCCATACGGTGTTTTAGTTCATCAACTTGATGACCTTCTATCGGCTCAAATACTTGCGCGCCTTTGTCTTTTGCGTCAACTAAATAAGCAGCTAATCGCTGGTATTGACTCTCGGAGATAATTGAAGTCAGATTTTTACCTTCAACACCTTGTTTAAAATGTTTTCGGTAAATATCACAAAGCTGCATTACCAACTGATGCTCAAGCCGCTTTGGAACAAATACGTAATCAGGAGCAACACAAATTTGCCCTGCATTGTTCAATTTACCAAATAAAATTGTTTTCGCTGCTTCTTTGATATTTGCATCATCAAGAACAATTACTGGCGATTTACCACCTAGCTCTAACGTCACTGGGGTAAGGTTTTTACTAGCACTTTGCATTACTTTACGGCCGACAGCGGTTGAACCAGTAAACAGCATATGAGCAAAAGGAAGTTGGCAAAATTTTGCAGCAAGTTCTGCTTCGCCTTCAATCACGATACAATGCTCTTTCAATTCATCAGCCAAAATCGTTTTTATAACTGCGTTAGTGTGAGGTGTATATTCGCTTAACTTTAGCATTACGCGATTGCCTGCGGCTAATGCGGTTATGGCAGGAACTAACGCAAGTTGAATTGGATAATTCCATGGGGCAATGATGCCTACAACCCCTTTCGGCTGATAACTGATATGTGCAGACGAAGGCCATAAACTAAGTCCAACACCACGAGATTCATTTTTTGCCCACTTTGGCAAACGCTTAATCACATCACTGATTGTTTTGACTGTTGGGAAAATATCGCCTAGTACAGTATCAAAGGCTGTACGGTATCCAAAATCTTTACTTGAAGCATTCACTAAAGCCTGCTCGTTCTCAATAAGCGCAACTTTGACGCGTTTTAGAAGCTTTATTCTAATATCTATTGGTAAGTAAGGTTCAGCTAAAAATGCATCGTTCAGCTGATAATATTGTTCTTGTAATTGTGAATCTAGTTCGACCAAAACGAGTACTCATCAAAAAGGTTTAAACAACTATAACGATGAATAAAATCGAGAGCAAATAAAAACAGCGCCCATAAAGAGCGCTGTGAGTGGTTGGTAAGAGTTGAAACTATTGTTCTGTATTCATTAATTTTTACATTTAAAAAGCAAATACACTCGCTGCTACAGTCATTGTTACTAAGGTGATCATGGCAATAGCTATTAAGTTAAGTGCGAACCCAGAACGGATCATATCGCGCATTTGAATTTGCCCTGATCCAAACACAATCGCGTTTGGTGGTGTCGCGACTGGCATCATAAACGCACAGCTACATGCAATTGCAGCAGGAATGACCCACACAAGCGGTGTACCAAATACTGACTCAGCAACTGGGCCTAATAGTGGTAAGAAACCTGCAGCAGTGGCTGTGTTACTGGTTATTTCTGTTAAGAATGTAATAAGAGCCGTTACCGCTAAAACACTTAAAACTAACGGAATAGCGCTTGCGCCCTCGATCATATGGGCAATATATTCAGCAAGGCCAGACGACTTGATTTGTGCAGCTAGTGTTAAACCGCCACCGAATAGTAGCAATACGCCCCATGGCACTTTAGCTGCACTTTCCCAATCAAGGATTCGCTCACCATCGCCTTTATTTGCTGGTAACACAAATAACATCAATGCTGCAGCAATCGCTATGCCGGTATCAGAAATTTTAAGGCCAGAGAAACCAGCAATCATAGGTCTAAAAATCCAGCATACTGCAGCTAAAGCAAATACAACAGCTACGCCTTTTTCAGCGCGCTGCATAGCTCCTAACTCTTGTAACTGTGACAAGAATAAAGATTTAGTGTCTTTGCTTGCACTTTTTGCACATTGTGTATCTACTTTATAGGCAAACTTAGTTAACCACACCCAGCATAAAATAAGCATAACTGTCGCAAGTGGTACACCTACTTTCATCCACTCAGCAAAGCCAATATCAATCTTGTAGCTATCTGATAGGTATGCAGCCATTAATGCGTTTGGTGGCGTACCGATTAAGGTTGCGATACCACCGATGCTAGCACCATAGGCAATTGATAATAACAATGCTTTACCAAATTGGTCATTATCTGGGTTAGACTGTTTAACCAACATAGTAATCGACATTGCAATCGGTAACATCATCACAGCAGTCGCTGTATTTGACATCCACATTGATAGAAATGCCGTTACTAACATCATGGCTAAAATTTGTAGGCTTGGCTTAGTACCAGCACGAAGCATGGTATTAAGTGCAATACGCTTGTGTAAACCCCAACGCTCCATCGCGATTGAGATCAAAAAGCCGCCTAAGAATAAAAAGATCAAAGGGTGTGCATAAGGTGACGCGACCCCTTTGATTGCTGCAATGCCAGCAAGAGGTGATATAACCAGTGGCAATAAAGACGTAGCAGGAATTGGCACAACTTCGCTTACCCACCAAGAAGCCATCCAAAATGCAAGGCCTGCAGTACGTAATGCAGATACACTCATACCCGCTGGTGGATCAATTAAGCAAGTTAATAACATCACTAATGGGCCTAGCAGTAACATCACTGTGCTCATTAATGGGCGTGGCTGTGAGCCATCTTTTGTTTGATTTACTAATGACATACCGACTCCTTAGAACTTGTATTTAAGGCCAAGTGCAACGCTGTTATCTGATTCAAGTTCTAAATCTAAATCAGTATAGAATAAGTAAGCAGTGGTTTGTTTATCGAACACATAGTCAACACCTGCTGTCCATTGTTTACCTTCTTCAGCATGGCGAATCTTTGAGTCGTCTTTAACGTATTGCAGTTTAGGTACCCATTTATCGATTGCATAGCTTGCACTAATTGCATAGCCATTGCCTTCTTTCGTACCATCGGTAGATTCACTGCGCTGGAATAAACCCGCTAACTGTAGGTTTTCATGTTTCCATGCGGCAACCACACGACTTGCTGTTAACTTGTTCAGCGCATCAACATGGCTGATAGCAACATAGTAGTCTTTAGATTTTAATGCACGGTCACCATAAATAACCGTTGCCGCAAAACCATCTTCATCGTTGCTACTGTCATCTTTTGGTGCATACGTTAGCGCAAGTGATGCGCCACCGTACGTTTTTGAGCTGTAAGTAATGGTATCGCCGATACGATCTTGACCCGGGATCAGCTGTGCAATATCTGCTTGGGTTTCGTTAAAACCGTCTACTTTACCTTCTGAGTATTTAAAACGCGTGTCGTTACGACCGACAACCACTTCACCAAAATCGCCTGCAAGGCCTAAGTAAGTATTACGAGCTGAAAATGGCTCACTGGTATCATCATGTTCAAAGCCTTTTACTTGTACTTCGTATTTGAATACTGCTTTAAGTGACTCTGTTAATTTGTGACTACCTTTAATACCAATGCGCGAAAAAGGTGCTTCGATTTGCGTACCTTCATCAACATAGCGCATAGCGCCTGTATCTGTGTTTGCTATTTGAACTTCTGCTTTACCGTATACCGCGTAGTCTGCTGCCATTGCTGAGCCAGCTGTGCTCGCTAAAATCACAGCCGCTGCTACGCGTGTTTTTGTATGAGTGAATATTGTTGTCATTATGCGCCCCTTATTAGGTTCAAATTGTTGTTCCTAACTAATAAGGCAAGTTGGTTGCCAACTTAGTTAATTTTAAAAAAGCTGTTAAATAACAGTCAATTAACTTTTTTGGCGTAAAAGAGGCTGGCTTTTATGGGTGGATTTCCACACATTTATAAAAATATGCTGTCACTTGTTCCACCCATTGTGAAGAGTTTAATGTGAGAGGTTTGTTTAGTCTTTAAACATTTCGCGATTAATACCGTATTTGGTCATCTTGTCGTAAAGGGTTTTACGGGCAATTTGTAATGTGACCATGGTGTCTTTTATGCTGCCGTTGTTTCGCTCTAGCGCTTCTTCGATAAGTGACTGCTCATAAAAGCTAATTTTCTCAGCAAGACTTAGATCTTGAGCAAGTTCATTTTGATTATTTGTGTCGCTGTAAGAAGCAAACGCAAGATCAGAACCTAGCAATACCGCACGTTCAGCCTGATTTCTAAGCTCTCGCACATTTCCCGGCCAATCATACGCAAGGAGTCGTTGTTTAGCTTCACTACTCAATGGCGCAGGCGGCTTATGAAAACGTGTCGCCGCTATCGAGCTGAAGTGTTTAAAAAGCAGTGGAATATCAGCTTTTCTGTCACGTAATGCCGGAATACTCACTTTTACTAAATTTAGGCGGTAATATAAATCGGCTCTAAACTCCCCTGCTTCGACTAGTGTCATTAAGTCTACTTTGGTAGCAGCAACTATACGTACATCTAAATCAATGGCGTGGTTGTCACCTACAGGGGTTACTTTGCGCTCTTCAAGCACCCTCAACAACTTTACTTGTAAACTCGCAGGCGTAGACTCTATTTCATCTAAAAAGACAGTGCCGCCTTTGGCAAATTCAAACTTACCTTGGCGAGATTGTGTCGCCCCTGTGTATGCACCACTGGCTGCACCAAAAAGCTCACTTTCAATAAGTTGCTCAGGTATTGCGCCGCAGTTTATAGCAACAAAATTAGCCGCTGAACGATTACTTTGATCGTGTAAATAGCGAGCAACTAACTCTTTCCCCGTGCCTGTTTCACCTTCTATTAGCACATCTGCTGGCGTATCGATTACCGCATTAAGTAAATGCATCATTTGTTGCATTTGTTCGGTTTCACCCAAAATACGCACACCGGGCGCAGACGTTTTTTCAACAGCAATTTTTAAGGCGCGGTTTTCCATTACTAACGCACGTTTTTCTGAAGCACGAGCAATACAATCTAATAACTGCTCAGTTAGCGGCTTTTCAAATAGATCATAAGCACCAAGCTGCATGGCTTTAACGGCCACAGATACATCAGCAAAGCCGGTAAGAAAAATAACCGGTAGCTCGCTATCAAAGGCTTTAACTTGCTCTAAAAATGCCAAGCCATCCATTTTTGGCATGTTTATGTCGCTTAGTACAATACCTTCGAAGCGACGACTTAATTTTGAAAGTGCCGCTGTAGGCTCACTAAAACACTGAACTTGATAACCTTCAATCTCAAGGAGCTGCTTCAATGAATCACGGATAACCGCTTCGTCATCGATAACGATTACCTGATCACAGGTCGCTGCAACTTCACTCATGATGTTTCCTTGTTAGTTTGTAAAGTTATAATAAACTGTGCTCCGCCCTTAGGGCGGTTATGGGCCGTTAGGCGGCCATTAAATGAGTCGATTATTTGCCTTGAAATAGACAAGCCCAGGCCTAAACCATTGCTGGTTTTAGTGCTATAAAATGGCTCAAAGATATTACCTAATGCATGTTGATCAATACCCGGGCCAGTATCGAGAATTGATAGCTTTACTCGGTCGTCAAACAGTTCAAGCTCAAAGCTCAGTTCGCGTTTGTCAGATTCACTCATTGCTTGGCTGGCATTAGTGATCACGTTAACCAAGACTTGCTCAAACTTAACGCTGTCGACCCATACTGTTATGTTTGCATCAATATCTGCGGCTTTAACTTCGATATCATCTTGCTTTAACTGTGCGCTTGCAATCATTAAGGCATTTTTTAACATACTCGCTAAGCTTTGCTGTCTCAGTTGAGTTTGTGCCGGTTTACTAAAATGCTTTAGCTGTGCAACAATTTTGTGTACACGCTCTATTAACGACTGCACCAAAACTAAATTTTCGCTGGCTTGCTCAATATTTCCTTTGATAAGTAACCTTTTTGCACTCACTAAGTAGGTATTCATAGCACTTAATGGCTGATTGATTTCATGGTTAATGCCTGCACTTAACTGACCAATAGTTGCAAGTTTAGCTGTTTGGATCAGCGCTTTTTGAGCCTTTTCGAGAGCCTGTGTACGCTCTATAACCTCTTGCTCAAGACTGTGCCTAGAAAACAAAAGCTTTTTATAACCAGCAAAACGTACCATTGCCGTATGAATAAGTCCTACCGCAATAGCATAAAACACACTAAACCAAAGAAGCCTAGGGATTTGTGCAAGCTCGACATTCGTCACATCCACCAACACACTCGCTTTGGCGTTAATGATTTCAATGCTTTCAACAGCAGTAATAAAGCGCGATTGCTTACCGTTTAATAAAACTTTTTGCAGTATGGTTTGTTCATTTAGAGGTTTATGGGTATAGGGCAGTAAAGTGGGTTTATGTGACAGATATCGGCGCGATTTAACTAATGCAGCCATTTGTTGATTATCAAGGGGCTTAAGTGACTTTAAACGCCAATCAGCTACATCAGACATAACAATAACGTTGTCTTCAAGAGCAATGTAGAAATGTGAAGTGTCTGATGCATTAAGTAGCTGGCGGTCTTGTTCAAATTTTTTGGCATTAACTTTTAGTGCCACTACCGCAACCACCTCGCCTTGATAAAATAACGGCTCAGAAAAATAAAAGCCTCGCTCACTAGAGCGCATACCCAAAGCAAAATAAGCAACTTTTTCGCCTTGTTTGGCTAAATAAAAATACGGCCGAAAAGCAAAATTACTTCCTAAGAAAGTATAGTCAACTTGCCAGTTACTACTTGCTAAAACAGTGCCTGACAAATCCATTACGTAAACATCTGAAGCCCCACTCGCTCGTTGAATATCTTCAAGATAATCATTGACCGCATCTCCACCAGCACCTTTTTCGACAATAAATGATTTTACCAAATCATTGGCACTTACTAAGCTAGGAATGGTTTTAAATCGTGCTAATTCACTGGCGATATAATGGCTTAGCTGAGTAGCTTGTGTTTGACTTTGATGCTGAGCTTGTTCGTAATCATGGCTTCTACCGAGATAAAAAACTAATATTAACAGCATTATTAGCAATACACCTGCTGCAATAAATTTTTTACTTAATGACGACATTCAAACCTTACGAACAGGACAACTAGAAATTGAATTGGTAGTGTAACGATAATTCCTCAGTTGTACCAGCGACTGCGCCATCGTCAATGCGAGGATCAAATGCGTTGTATTTTTTTCCTAACAAATTTTCTGCTTTTAGCATTAGTTGGCTGTTGTTGTTTAACTGCCATTTTAAACTGCCACCCAATAAGCTGTAAGCAGATTGTTTAAAGTGAGCACCTGTCTCTGAGCTTACTTCAACTGTATCGCGCCACAATAAGTTTAAGCTCACCTGCCATGAATCAGATAAGTTATAACTACTGATTATGCTTGCAAAGCGCTTAAAGCTCGCATTGATGGGATCTTCAAAATATTGCGTATAAGTGCCTGTAATCGAGAAATTTTTACTTGATTGCCAAGTGCTATCAAGCTCGATACCACTGTTTTGGGTGTTGAATGAGTTTGTAAAGGTAAACAATGCATCATCTGATAATGTTGGCTCAATATTTATAAAATCATTAAGTTCATTATAAAAAAGCACTGCATTAGCTTGTAACTCTGAGGTTTTATAATGCCAAACAAGCTCAGTGGTTTTAATCGACTCAGAGCGAAGCGATGGGTTACCTATTGTCACATCATCATTTGAAAACAGCTCATTGGTAACCGGTGTTCTAAACGATTCACCATATTGCAGCTTAACAGTATGCTCTGAATTTATTTTATAGACACCCGCAAGACGTGGAGAAAGTTTACTGTCAATGTCCTTCACATCGTCATAGCGTGCGCCAATAAATAAAGTAAGTGCATCTGAGTATGGTATTTTTAGCTGCCCATAAGCACTCAAGGTTTCGAATGTAAACCTAAGTGACGAAAACTCAGGAAAGTCCATCACAGACACGATCCCTTGCTGTTCAAAGGCAGGGTCGATAATTATTTGCTCTGAATCGAAATCATAATAAGACGTGCGAACTCCTGCTTCAGTTTGCTTAGCCTCTGAGTATTCAATTCCCGCAGCAAGCTGCCATTGGTTATCGAATTGATAACTTAGCTCAGTTTCGAATTTACTGTCAGTTGTTTGCCACGCAGGGCCAACGAGAAAGTCTGGAATATCGTCAAATGTAGCGATTAACCCTGCACTTGAAATATTATGCTTTGTGAATGAGTAACTAGAATCTAGCTTTAACTTATCGTTATTGATCCAGTTGTATTTAATTCCCACAAAGGTGTTATTACTATTATGTTGGTTTTGCTCAGAATATCCAGCGAGGTTTAAAAATTCATCAAGGGATGTTTCATTGTAACGGGCACGTAATTGCAGCTTTTTGTAATCAACACCTGCTTCTAGGTAAAGCGCCTCAAGAGGATCTTTTACTCCTTGCGGGTAGCTTTCGCCGTCTTTTTGATCATACGAAAAACTCGCAAAGAGTGATGTATCATCACTTAAAGAGGTATTGAACTGCCCTGTTGCCCCGTAGCGACCATTATTGCCAAGCACAAGTTGCAGTGTATTTCGCTCTTTAGAGGTAACAATATTCATCACCCCTAAAAACGCATTACTGCCATACAGAGCCGAGCCTGGACCGCGAATAAACTCTATTTTTTCAATGATTTCAATAGGAATATAAGGCATGTAAACAGAAGCCTTACCAAATGATGATTCATTAACTCGCTCACCATTTATCATCACCAAAACATTACCGCTATCTAGATAAACGCCCCGAGCATGTTCTTTAGGCACCGCCCCTACCCAATCACCTCGAGTTGATTGCATACCAGGCACAAAATTCATCACTTCGTAGGCGTTATCAACCCCTAATGCTTGAATTTGCTTACGACTAAAAATACTTATTGTAGAAGGGACTGATGACAAAGTTTCGTTGGTTTTACTTGCTATATCGACTTGAATATTAAGTAAGTCTTCAAAACTTAAAGAAAATAAGTCTTGCTCTTCAGCCGCGTTTGCAACCACTGGCGAGGTTGAGGCAACTGCAATAGTAAAAAGTGCTGAACATCTGAAAAGATCCACGGTAAGCGATACCTGTACTTATAGCCCGTGTTGCAAAAGCAACACCATGTTTACACTATTAATACAAAAGATTGGTAAGCTTGCAATGTTTTTATAATTTTAGTTTATAAAGTTTTCTTAAATAGCGACAAAAAAACCCATTTTCAACTGTAAATGGGTTTCTAAAAACGTCTGTTTTAATGAGCCAAGCTTAATTAAGCTGTTTCAACATTTCCAGTACGCTTTGCTTTGATGTACTTATATAATCCAATAAGTGACGCCGCTATCCAGAAAATCTCAATAACAAAACTAGCAAGGTTAAAGTTATAACAAAGACTAATCAGTAACAGAATTGCGCCCGTTAAGTTCATCATGTTATACACAAGGCCGGTTGGCGATGCTTTATTCAGTTGTAGTAAAAAGAAAGCACCAACCACTAAGAATGTGCCTGTCATGCCAATAATATCAAATAAAAGTGCTATCACGTGCGTGAGTCCATTTTGTTCATATGTTTATACCCATACAACTGGCCCAATCCATGGGGAGGGTTGTTTTCATTCATTGAAACAGCAAACCGGTCAATAGTATCAGAGCATGAGTAAGAAACGAGGATAAATGTCCGTATTTTAATTCTATTTATGTGTCACCTTACCACCGATTATTTTTAAAGTTGGAGTACCACGGATCATGGTCTGCCGGGCAAATGGGCGTTGGCAGTCAGGGCAAATACCGGTGTCATTGGTAAAATCTTGGCTAATCCGTTCAACAAAACATTTAACCAACGCGCCTTTTCCACCTTTACGGTATTTAAATAACTGCGTTTTACATTGTGAACAAAAAATATCGACCGTTTTAGTTGGCCCTTTTTTATTTGGTTTTGCCATTAATCCATTTATTATTTCAAAAAGTGCATGCTATCACGCTATGACCAGAGACCCAAAACCAAGCCAATTAATGAAAATTGTAAAATAGCATAACCTGAATTTACCAAAAACAGTTTTAACGGCCGCTGCTCGAATATGTAGCCTATGCCTATAGCAAGGCTTACCCAACATAAACCAATTATAAAACCTGTACCAACAGCCACCCCAACAGCAACATTGGGCCCAACAAATAATGAAAAGCTAAATGAGATCAAACAGCATAATATTAAACTGCTACCAAAAACTTTAAATGGATTAATTTGTTGCAAATCTAACTCAGTTAGACCACAGCTCTCCATCCAAATACGCTTAAATAACCAAGGTGAATACCAGACAATTCCCAATAAGAATGAAGCAAGACCTGCAAAAAAAATTGCGAAAAAGTTAAGTTGATAAAAATGCATACACCAGACTCATACAACGATTAGGTTTAACATGACTTTAGTTAAGGATCAGCGATGCAGCAAATTTAAAACACGTAATTTTGTACCTATTTAGAATTCAATCCTGTACTGATTTACGCCTTCTAATTATTTTACTTACGTTAATAATCACTTTACTGCTGAACTGGTTTTTTCTGTAATTTACGCTGTAATGTTCTTCTGTGCATATTCAGTTGGCGCGCAGTTTCGGAAATATTACCATCGTTACTGTGCAAAACATGTTGGATATGCTCCCACTCAAGGCGCTCTGGCGACATAATTTTGTTTGGCTTTGACTCTTCAAGTGATAGGTTTACCTCTGTGTCTCCCAAGATTGTTTTTAAAAGTGAATTAAAATCGACAGGTTTTGGTAAATAGTCGTCAGCACCTAATCGTATGGCTTCGACTGCACTGGCAATACTAGCAAACCCAGTGAGCAATACGATACGAGCTGAAGGAAATTGTGCTCTTAATGGTTTAATCAGGGCAAGTCCATTATCATCCCCGAGTTTTAAATCCACTAGAAAGTGGCTCGCCTCAAAAGTGGTTATATGCTGTAAAGCTTGCTCAGCGTTATGAGCGAGTGAACATGTGAAGCCTTGTTTTGTAAAACGCCTTGCCAGTGTGCTGGCAAGATTTTCATCGTCTTCAATAATTAAAAGTTTCATACAATTTTTAAACTAACCATCGCAATTGCACCTTGCTGTGGGTGATTGCTTAGTGTTAATGAGCCATTTAAGCGCTCTAAAGTCACATTCGAAAGCATAACTGCCATCCCCATACCATTGTTACTTGGCATGAGTTGGCCACCTAATGATGCCATTTGTTGTTCGCTAAAACCTTGACCGAAATCACGTAACGACAATGAAACTGTTTGCTGATCTATGTGCCACTTAGCTTCTACGCAGTATTGCTGATTATGGTTATTCGCCGATACGGCGTTTTGCAGCAAGTTTAAAATAGCCGGTAACAGCATGGCATCACTTAAAATCGAACAATCAGGGGCGTTATTTAGCCACTGTAAGTTTTGCTCTGGAAAATGCAGTGTCATCGCATCTTGAATGGTGCTTTGTAGTGTTTCAGCGCTGATCACTTGCCGTGTTTGACCGGTCCTTAAGGCATTTGAAAGCGACCTAAAATGAGCAAGCTGTTCTTTACACTGGGCTAATGGCTTAGCCATTTCTTGTACAATGGGGTCATCAGCTTGTTGTTCTTTCAGTTCTTCAAATAACAGCTGTAAGTTTGCGATAGGCGTTGCAAGTTGGTGCGTTACTTGTGCAGCAGCGCCATCAAGCGTTAATAATTGCTCATGCCTTAATTGTTGCTCACGAGTTCGTGCAATGGTGGCTTCTCTTGCTCTCAATGTACTGTTTAATGTACCAATAACAAAAGCAATAACAATGGCGCTAATAACAAAGTTAATCCACATACCAATAAAATGATGCGTCATCTGCATTTGGTGCATGGTGTGCTCAGGCATATTTATCAGTAAAAAGCTATAAGCGGCGATTGCCAGCACTGCGGTATAAGCAAGCCCTTTCGCATTAACAGAGACCGCAGCGATCATTATCGGTAACAGTAATAACGACACAAATGCATTGGTAGCCCCGCCACTTAATGACAGCAAAATCGTTAAAAACAGTAAATCGGCTGTCAGCTGCATCAGTACAGCGGCTGGTCTGGCTTTGGTTACTTTTCTATAAGCGAATATACTTAGCAGCTGAAAGATTGCTTCAACACAAATAACAGCAAGTAAAGGCAGTAAGGGGATTTGGTATTCAAATAGAAAGTACACCGCAATAACAGCAACAAATTGTACGGCGATTGCGGCGCTTCTTAAAATTAGTAGGCGACTAATCGCCGGATCGGTTTGCATAACGGACTCTTTAAAACTTAATCATCGTCCATTGAAATTGTAAAAACAGCACAAGGCGTTCCTTGATGAAACACCATTTGCCATTGTTTACCATTAAAACGCCACAGTGACATACGAATGGAGTAATTAAACTCTGACCGCGCAGAACGTCTAAAGGCTGCTTGATAGCTCAGCTGTGCAATATCATCACTGAGCATTCGACCTTTAAAGTGTTGATTATAAAACTGCGGTACTACCTCAGTTGGCAGACGGGTTAACACTTGGAACTTATTAAAAGACGTACCATCAGCAGCTATTTCAATAAAATCATCATCAAGTAATGCATCAAGCGCTTCAGCAGATTGCCGAACTTCTGGCTCAAGTAGCTGCCGCTCAGCATCAATTAAATGATTAAATAACGTCTCTTTAATTTTACCGCCCATAGTAACCCTTACTGTTTGAGCACTTTACCGCCCTTCATAACAAACTGAACCTGACTAAGTTCATTAATGTTATCAAGCACATTCATATTAACGCTGATAATATCTGCTTGTTTACCAACACTCAAGTCACCGAGGTTATCACTTTGACCTAATAGTTTAGCAGCTTCAACGGTGGCTGATTTAATTGCTTGTTTTGGTGTCATGCCATATTTAACTAATAACTCGAACTCTTTAGCATTATCACCATGCTTAGATACGCCTGAATCTGTACCAAAGGCTATGTTAACCTTGTTTTTTAATGCTAATTTAAACGACTCTTCCATTTTTGGCGCCACAAATTCAACCTTCTCAGCAATAGCTTTTGGCATATTAGGGTTATTTAGCACTTCTTCTTTTACTGTCGCGCCAGCGAGTAAGGTTGGAACTAAATACGCGTCTTGCTTTTTAAATAATTTAACTGTGTCTTTATCTAAAAAAGAGCCATGTTCGATTGAATCAACACCCGCTCTGAGAGCTGCTTTTATACCTTCTGTGCCATGAGCATGAGCGGTGACTTTTCGGCCTAAATGATGAGCAGTGTTAACAATGGCACTGAGCTCTTCATCAGTAAATTGCTGATTAACCCCGGCCGCTGTATTACTTAAAACACCCCCTGTTGCCGTAATTTTGATCACATCGGCACCACTTTTAATTACATCGCGTACCGCACGAGTACAATCGTCAGCACCATCACACACACCTAAGCCCCCACCCTCTGTCGCTTTGGTAATATCACGGCGATAGCCATGCATGTCAGCGTGGCCGCCGGTCGGTGTGATCATATCACCTGCTGCAAAAATGCGCGGGCCAACAATGTCGCCACGCTCAACCGCTCGTTTTAATGGGAAGATAACTTGATAGCTGCTACCTAGGTCGCGCACAGAGGTAAAACCCGCATTAACCGTGCGTTTTAAGTATTTTAAAGAACGTAGTGCATAATCTGCTTCGTATTCAGTGACCCATTGATGTGGGTTACGCGTTGCATCTCGCTCAAAGGTAACATGAACGTGCATATCAATTAGACCCGGCAAGACCATCTGATTTTTTAAATCAAAAACATCTGCATCACTGAGGCCTAACTGCTGTGTTGTTAAGTAGCCTGCTTTTATTGCAGCAATTTTATTACCTTCAATAACCAGCGTTTGCTGCTCTTTAACACTCTGTTCAGTGCCAACAAGTACCTTTCCTGCATGAATAAGGGTGGTTTGTGCATTAACCACAAACGTAGATAACAAAGATAGTACCGATAATGTGCTTATTTTTAGATTTATTTTTTTCATAATCGCCTCTTTTTTATACTAGGTTTAACTTAAATACTGAGTAAATGCCATTATTTACGACATAGCGCGGCAATGAACTAGTGTTAACAAGTGAATTTTGATATAACTTCGGGAAAATTTAACAAGTCTGACCACATAAAGAGAACACATTATGTCTTATGCCCAAATTACTGGCTGGGGTAAATGTATACCACCAGCAAGCATCAGCAATGATGAAATTAGCAATATTGTTGATACCAATGACGAATGGATCACAACACGTACAGGCATCAAATCTCGCCGTGTCAGCCATGTTTCTACTGCCGATTTAGCGACCGTTGCCGCAAAGCAAGCGCTTGCTTGTGCTGGTGTTGATGGTAAAGACATTGATCTTGTACTTCTTGCGACTTGTACACCATCAACCATGGTGGCAAATACGGCCTCTTTAGTGCAAAAAAACATTGGCGCGATTGGCGCTGCAGCAATGGACACAAACGCTGCATGTTCAGGCTTTTTATATGCATTACAAGCAGCAACGGCACAAATTCGTGCAGGTATGATCAAAAAAGCAGTCGTTATTGCCGCTGAACGTATGACGTGGTACATCAACTGGGCTCGTCGCGACAGTGCTGTATTATTCGGTGATGGTGCTGGTGCCGTGGTATTAGAAGCCTCAGACACACCATCAGGTTTACTTGCCACTAAAACAGGTTGCGACAGTGAAGATCGCGACATTCTGCATATCGAAAACTTCGGTAGCGATTTAAATAAGTACGAGCCAATTGGCCCTTCTAACTTATTATTCGAAGGTCGCGAAATCTTCAAACGTGCTGTTAAAGGGATGAGCGAAGCTTGTGACGACGTGCTGAACCAGGCGCAGTTAGAGCTTGATGACATTGACGTATTAGTTCCTCACCAAGCCAATTTACGTATTATCCAAGCTATTCAGCAACGTTTGAAAGTAGCTGACGAAAAAGTAATGGTGAACATTGCCGATTACGGTAATACGTCTGCTGCAACAATTGCGATTGCCATTTGTGAAGCGGTTGAGCAAGGGCTTATCAAACCTAACTCAAACATTATGTCAGCAGCCTTTGGTGCTGGTTTAACTTGGGCGGCGAGTTACATTAAATGGGGCGAGCGTGTAACACCTATCTCGGTTTCTGATGCAGCTCTACCTGAGTGTGATAAAACAGGTCTTGAACTGGTTGCACCGGCTGTTGCAGCATGTAAAGCGGCAGAGTAATCCCCCTATCATTTATAGAGAAGCGCGGCTGAGTCCGCGTTTTTTTATGGGCATAAAAGGATTAATTTATGGAACTATTAGGCATACATCATGCTGCAATCATCTGTAGCAACTATGAAAAATCAAAGCATTTTTATAATGAAATATTAAAGCTACCAATCACTCACGAACAATACCGCGCTGAACGTGACTCGTATAAATTAGATTTAGCACTTCCTGATGGCAGCCAAATAGAGCTTTTTTCGTTTCCTGGAGCGCCACCGAGACCAAGCTATCCAGAAGCACAAGGGCTACGCCATTTGGCGTTTAAAGTCGCCGATATTGCAAAATCTAAGCATTATTTAGAACAACAAGGCATTTCGGTTGAAGAAATAAGAGTGGATGAAATCACCGGGAAGCAATTTACGTTTTTTGCCGATCCCGATGATTTACCGTTAGAGCTTTACCAGCTTTAACTTATTGGAAGCGATCTTGTAGGTAGTTGAACACAGCACGAATACCCAGTGCCTCACCGCCTGCAGGACGACCCGGTAATGCACGTAAGTTCCAGGCCATCACATCAAAGTGAACCCATGGCGTACTTGGCTCGACGAACTCTTTTAAGTAAAGTGCCGCGGTGATCGCACCACCAAATGGAGTGGAAGCACAATTAGCAATATCTGCTACGTCACTTTTTAATAATGCTTTGTATTGATCAAATAACGGCAGTTGCCATACAGGATCATGACAGCTTTCACCTGCATCCATCAGTTTATTAGCCACTTCACGGTTATTTGCGAAAAAGCCAGGTAATTCTGTACCGAGCGCAACACGGCAAGCACCTGTAAGGGTTGCAAAATCAACGATAAGATCGGGGTTATCATTTTGTGCTTCAGCAAGTGCATCACACAGCACTAAACGGCCCTCAGCGTCCGTGTTATCAATTTCTACTGTGATCCCTTTGCGAGTTTTGATCACATCACCCGGTCTAAATGCATTTCGAGAAACCGCATTTTCAACCGCAGGTACCAGAACACGTAAGTGAATTGGTAAGTTGGCAGCCATAATTAACTGCGCAAGGCCAATAACATGTGCTGCACCGCCCATGTCTTTTTTCATGTTGCGCATACCTGAACTTGGTTTTAAATCTAAACCGCCAGAATCAAAACACACGCCTTTACCGACTAAGGTAATTTGCGGTGCATCTTTTGCGCCCCAACGTAAATCAAGTAAGCGAGGTTTATTCTCAGACGCACGACCAACCATATGAATCGTTGGGTAGTTTTGCTCTAATAATTCATCACCCACCCACTCACAGAACTCACCATCAAAGGTATCAGCTAAATCAGCCATTACTTGTGATAAATGCTGCGGCATCATATCCGCAGCAGGCGTATTCACTAAATCACGCACTAAATTAATTGCACTTGCATACTGAGATAAACGCTTTACTAACGATTCGTCTTTAATGGCAAGGGTAGCGCGTGGCGAAGGTTTTTCTTTATATTCACTAAACTCGTAACCGCCTAACACAAAGCCCAGTGTTACTTGCTCTACAAACTTTTCATCACCTTGTATTTGGTAACAACCTGCAGGCAGTTTTGTTGATAAGTCACCTGCTAACCAAAAGTCTTGTAAATCATTTACCAGACAATAAACATGCTCAAGTGAGCCGGTTTCATTATTAGCAACTAAGGCCATGCCTTTATTTTTAAAATCACAATTTGTTAGCCAATTTTGTAAGGCTTGCGGCTGCTCGGTTAACCACGTTGATAGGTCAGCTTTAGCAATAAATGACAGGGGAATTCCCGAAGAAGAATGGCGAATTAATGAACTCATTAAACGACTCGATATAAAGAAAAGGTATTTAAGCATACCAATATCTTGATACAAAAGGTATAGGCAAAATCAGATAAAAAACCTAATCAGTCTTTGTTTTGTTTCTCTTTTTCTTCTTTTGCTACTTGTTGATCCAGCTCTTTAATTGACTTATTTATATTGAATGAACTAGGTAGCACATCGACACCAACCCATTGCCCCAGCTTTACAACCAAAGGAATGGTAATAGGCGCAAAGGGTAAAACTGCAAACACACCTAAACCAAGCCCTTTTAAGATATCTAAAAACTGCTCATTAGCAGTATGTAACTCTTCTTTAGTAGCTTGGCCTTGGGTGTATCGCCTATAAATATGAAGCATTTCTTTTGTTTCTTGCTTTTCTTGGGCAAGTGCGATTTTGAGTGCTACCATAGCGCGCTTAAAACGTAATGTTTGACGCTTTTTGGTAATTTTAGCCACTCGAAATGGGGCTCGATGAATAACTTTATATAATCGCATTTAGTTATTTTCACACAGCATGCGACGTTCACAAAGCATAATTTACTTATATTAGATTTTACTTTATCCTTAATACTCTATTCGTAACTATTTTTCAGTATTAAAAATGAACCAACCTAAACAACAAGCTGAACCAAAACCCAAAAAACCAGCTTCAGATGAGTGTTGTGGAGGTGGTAGCTGTTGCCCATGTGTATGGGATGAATACCGAAAAAAACTGCAACAATGGCGGTTAAGCAATAATTCACAACAAGCTTAATAGACCGTTCCAAATCAAAAACCGTTCAAAAACTATCCAAAAAAGCCTTCTATCTAATTATTTTTGCATAATTTATATATTTTCTTACGCTAAAACCCAATATCGAGAATAAATTATCCCCTTTACTTTCAATAAGATAATCCACAAAAGAACGACAAAGAACAAAGAAACACCCACAAAACAACATAAAATTAACAATTTGCAAAAATTATTTACAGGATGTATAAGAGATTTACACCAAGTTCTAATACTTTATTTGGTGACATAATCATAACTATTCTAACTGGGGAAGTCGGAATGAAATTCAAAAATAATGCGCTACAACAAGCAATTAAATTTGCTTTAGCGACTACAACAGCAGGCCTGTTTGTGTCGGGTTCGGTTGTTGCTGCAGAGCAAGCAGCTGAAGAGACGAAAGTTAACAAAAATGTAGAGAAAATTGCCGTGGTGGGTACTCGTTCAGCACCACGTTCAATCGGTGATTCACCAGTACCCATTGATATCATTGGTGGTGAAGAGCTAGATAAAGGTGGTAACACCGATATGCTTGAGCTTTTAAAAGGCTCCGTTCCTTCTTTTAACGTTCACCAAAACCCAATTAGTGATGCTGCGTCACTTGTTCGCCCAGCTAACTTACGTGGCCTTCCTTCTGACAGTACTTTAGTACTTGTTAATGGTAAACGCCGTCACCGTGCATCTGTTATCGCTTTCTTAGGTGGTGGTATTAATGATGGTGCTCAAGGTGCCGATATCTCTGTTATTCCAAGTATTGCCTTAAAGCAAGTAGAAGTACTTCGTGATGGTGCTGCTGCACAGTATGGTTCTGATGCAATCGCGGGTGTAATGAACTTTGTATTAAAAGATGCCTCTGAAGGCGGCTCATTCGAAATACGTCAAGGTGAATACTACGAAGGCGATGGAGATACAACGCAAATTTCTGGTAACGTGGGTCTACCGTTTACCGATAGTGGTTTTGCTAACTTAAGCTTCCAATATAAAACAGCTGATGCGACTAGCCGCTCAGTACAACGCCCTGATGCAGCCGCACTAGATGCCGCAGGTGTGCCTGAAGTATCTTCGTTAGCACAAGTTTGGGGTGCACCAGAAGTTGATGATGATATTACTATCTTTGGTAACATCGGTCTTGAGTTAAGTAATTCATCTGAATTCTACATGTTTGGTAACTACTCTGAGCGTGATGTACGTGGTGGTTTCTACTATCGTAACCCACACACTCGCCCAGGTGTTTACTCAAATGACGGCGGTGAAACACTGCTTGTTGGTGATTTAACTGGCGATATGAGCGGTAACTGTCCTACCGATATCATGATTGATGATAACGTTTTAGATAACCAAAGATACATCGATGAAGTTGCTAACAACCCAGACTGTTTTGCGTTTAACGAAATGCTTCCGGGCGGTTTTACACCTAACTTCGGTGGTAACATCACAGATACTGCATTAACAATTGGTACTAAAGGTGAAATCACATCTGGTTTCCTTGAAGGTGCATACTATGACTTAAGCGGTACAGTTGGTTACAACGAATCACGCTACTTCATCTATGACACAATCAATGCGTCATTAGGTCCAGAAAGCCCGCGCGATTTCAGCCCAGGTAAATACTCACAGTTAGAGAAAAACTTTAATGCTGATTTATCAAAAGGTTTTGACTTTGGTTTAGCTTACGATGTAAACGTTGCCGGTGGTCTAGAATGGCACGAAGAAACATTCACAGTTGTTTCTGGTGACGAAGCGTCTTTCACAGCTGGCCCACTAACAGAACAAGGTTTTGGTATCGGCTCGAACGGTTTCCCTGGTTTCAAACCATCTGATGCGGGCGAGTATACACGTCGTAACTATGCTGCATACGTTGATGTTGAAGCACCATTCACAGAAGACTTCTTAATGGGCTTAGCACTACGTTATGAAGATTATGATTCATTTGGTTCAACTACTAACTACAAGTTAACGGGTCAATACCACGTAACTGAAGACTTGAACATTCGTGGTTCAATCAGTACTGGTTTCCGTGCACCAACTGTTGGTCAAGCAAACGTAAGTAACGTTCAAACTAACCTAAGCAGCGGTGTACTTGTTGACTCGGCACTTTTACCACCAACAAACCCAATTGCAGTGCAATTAGGTGGTACAGAGCTACAACCTGAAGAGTCTCAAAGCTACACGTTTGGTGCAGTATGGACACTTGGCGACTTATTCTTCACAGTTGACTACTACAACATCCAAGTAGATGACCGTATCAGTCAATCAGATAAAATTGAATTAAGTCAAGCAGATAAAGACACACTTGAAGCAGCAGGCGTGCCAAACGTACAAAACTTAGCGCAAGTAAGCTTCTTCACCAATGACTTCGATACAACAACGCAAGGTATTGATGCAGTAGCTAACTACTCAACTGATTTGTTAGGCGGTAGCTCAACATTCAGCTTAGCGTACAACTGGAACGACACTGAAGTAACTAAGTCAACAGACATTACTGGTGAATTTAAAGTAAGCCGTTTAGAAAATGACTTACCAAACCACCGTGCAACACTTAGCTGGGCACAACAATGGGAGAGCTTCTCTGCATTTACACGTGTTAACTACTATGGCGAATACCAAGGTGTTCACGTAGATTACGATGCAACAGCGAAAACAGCTGATGCTGCAGTAACCATTGATGCAGAAGTGACTTACTTCCTAACTGAAGAGCTTAGCTTCTCTGTTGGTGCTACAAACTTATTCGACCAAGAAGCAGAGAAACTTGATTTCTTCGATAGTACTGGCATCCCTAACAATAACTGGGGTGGTAAATACTACGAAACGTCGCCATATGGTATCAACGGCGGCTTCTATTACGTGAAAGCTACCTATACTTTCTAAATAGAACAGCTTTCTAGGTTGAGCAATCAACCTAGAAAGTCGATACCCCGGATTTTTTATGGATATTTATAGTTAACCAAGGCGAAAGACATTTCGCCTTTTTCGTTTTATAGTAAATAAAAATAACAAATAACCCGCCATTCCTATGCTGTTAGAAAAAGCGAATCAACTACTGAATGAAAACAAGCTTAAAGAGGCCGAATTTCATTTTAAAACCCTTCTCGATTCAGATCCTGAAAATGGCGAAGCGTTATTTGGATTGGGCCGCATTGCACTGCGTTTAGAACGTTATGATGCCGCTGTTTACCTTTTACAAAGAGCCTGTGAACGACTATCCCACATGCTTGAACCACTGCATGCGCTTGCCGATGCTTTTAATGGCGTGCATTCACCGCAAGATGCCTTAACTGTACTCGAATATGCTAAATCAATTGCCAGCCATAACCCTGAGCCACATTACTACCTTGCCCAGCATTATTTAACTTATGGTGAGTTAGACAAAGCGTACAGTATTTTAAAGCATGCACTCGGTATGGGAAATTACCCAGTGACGGCGTACATTTTATTTGAACTAGTACAGTTTGGGCGCTTTAACAACGAACAAAATTACATAAATGAGCTACACCAGTTTTTAACTTTGACCAATAACTTGCGCTTAAAAATGGTGTGTTATTATGCCCTTGGTAAAAGCTATGATCAGTTAAATGATACAGAACAAGCTTTTAACTACTTCAGCCTAGCTAATAAGCTACAAACAAAACTCACGCAGTTTAGAACCCGTGATTTAGAGCCATTTTATCAGCGCATTATAGAGCAAAATACGGCCGAGCTAATTGATGCCAGAGACAAAACATTTACAGGTACAATTACTCCCATTTTTATTATTGGCATGCCAAGAAGTGGCTCAACCCTAGTAGAACAAATGCTGGCAAGCCACGATGACTTTGCAAGCCTTGGTGAAGATGCCAGTATCAGCAATCAGGTAGTTGCATACCTTGAACAACAAACACAACTCCCCTACCCAGATTGCTTAGCAGAGCTAAACCAAGGGCTAATTAACAATGCCCGCAATATTTATATTGAACGAATAAAACAAGCGCCAGTTGTGCGCCCTTTTATGATCAACAAGCTACCTGCTAACTACCAGTCTCTCGGATTGATTTACTTACTCTTTCCTAACGCCAAGTTTATTAATATGCAGCGCGAATATGATGCAATTGCGTGGTCGGTGTTTAGCAACTATTTTGCTGAAAACGAACCTTATTTTTGTTCACTCCCAGAGTTTAAGCAGTACTTTGATTTGTATCAGCAGTTAATGGAGCATTGGCAAAACGTGATGCCAGAGGCGGTTTTTGATTTAAGCTATGAAGCACTTATCAGTGACAGCGAACAAACACTTACAGACCTCTGCAAGTTCTTAAACATTGAGTACAGCACACAGTTTTTAGATTTTTATAAGTCAAAAAAACCGGTGGCAACGCTCAGCAAAACGGCTGTAAGACAGCCGTTAACTGATAAAGCATTAGAAAAATACAAACGCTACGAGAGCGCAATGCACACACTTATGCGTGAGTCTCAAACCAGTTCAACAAGTCAACAAACTGATCAAAACGCGCCTGTGGGTGAGTAAGCATATTAATGTGATCATAATCGACCTTGTGGCCAAACTTACGGCCATAAATGGTCATCGTTTGCTTGCCGATGCCCGACTCTTCCATAAATTTTTCAATATCAATCGGCTGGCATAGGGCTTTATCTTTAACACCCGCCACATGCATAATGGGCGGCAGTGCCTTATCAGCTAATGCGTTAGCGTAATCAAAGCCATCGTCAGTATCGATCCAAGGTTTACGCTTAGCCCACTGCATACTTTGATAATGTGACTTACGGGTTTCATCATCACTGCCCCATTTCAGTTTTTTAGCCGGCACAAAGCCATGCTTACGGGCAACTAAGGGCGCCAACCCATACCAAATCAAATTACCTTGAATATACTTGCTTGGATGATGGTTATACAAAGACCGTTTAGAACCAAAATAGCCGCAGGCTTTCACATCATCAATCAACTCGGGAAAACGGGCAAACACACTATTCATTAACACTCCGCCCCATGAGTGTGCCACCCAATAACGAGCAGGCTCACCTTCAAGCTGTTTAATTTTATCTAAAAATGCGGGGATATCTTCTAAAATAGCCTCGGTTTGACCATACTTTGCATGCTTTGAAATCGCAGGTTTACTCTCACCACGACCACGCAAATCAGCCACATAGCAAACATAGCCATGCTCAGCTAAAAATGGTGCTAAACCTTTATTGCTGTGGGTGTAAAAGATTTTGCCATTTTCAACGGCACCATGCATAAAAAACACCGCAGGGCCTTTCGCATCAGTCTTACTGATACGGCGTAAATGTAAAGTTTGGCTTTCGGCGAGTTTAATAAACACCGATTCTTGTTTAATCGTCACGTTTGACCTTTTTATTCTTATAGACTCATCGTACCAGTGTTAAGTTACGCCAGTCTATTTAGCAAAGCAAGTTTTGCGTGTGGCGATTGCCATTCAATATGAGAATCTCAGGCACGATGAAATTTTGATTAAATAGTAACACCAATGCAGAGCCATTATTCGTTGAAGTTAGAAGTCGACTCTCAGGAGCCTCTTACTAAATGCTTGATGATTCATATGTTACGTAATTAACATATGCGGAGGGGATGGCCTTTTGCCATTAGCCGCCTTAAGGCCTTCATTCAATGTGAGCAAACGTTGCGTATAACCATATTTGGATTAAAACGTTTAGAATATTAATTCGGTAACGTTCCATTAAGTGAAAATTTATAGTAGGTTAAAACGTTTGTACGCAGTGAAACCAGCCAAATGTTAATTATCCCGCTTCACTGCCTTGTTGGTATGCAATTTATAACCAGCCATCTTTTTGCGGATCATCGCCCAATACTTCAATTGCAACAGCGCACAAATCTTCACCTAATATTTGATTGGTACCCCAATCTTTATCCCATTTAATTGCGCATTCCTCTGCAATACCACGGAACGAGTACTCTTCGTCAACTCTCAAATATTTAATCCATTTGGCAGCTTCAATGCTTATCAATGGTCTTAATTCATCCTTAAAATCCAAACTCCTACTCCTTGCCGACTAACACCCGCATACTGGGCAGATAATGCTTGGCTAAAACTAGTGAAGAATCAGTGCCAACCAAGCGTTTAGCATCATTTTTGATGCACTTATTAGGTTTACCTTATTGACTGTACTTTAATTTCCCTAACTCTTTTGCTTCTGTAACTGCTTCAACACCATCATCCAAAAGTATTTTACCTAATATTTCCTTACTTCTTTCCGCTGCCATTTTCGAATATTTGTTGCCAATTTTTTCAGCGACGTAGCACCACGAATAAGCTTCTTTTAAATCCAAAACCTCTTTTGTAGTTGATAAGGAAACACATAACCCGAAAGGAGCAAACTGATATTTGAATTTTGCTGATTCAAGCATGAATTCTAAACCCAATTTAGGATTAAATTCATTTCTTTCTTCTTTGAATAATTCAGTACCAATAACAAACAATTGCTCTGGTGTGTATTGAGTCTTATCTATTGCAAATGCATTCAATGAAGTTATACACAATGCAAGAAATATGCATGGTCTCATTAGTACTCCTAATGCCCCAATAATGGGCTGGTAATATCTGGCTAAACTGTTCTTCGAAGCGGAACCGAGCTAAGCTTTAGTAGTCCATTCACTTAATGCGTTTGTTAGAGGTTCTGAAATTCCTTCTCAAATTCTTCTTTTGAACCGTGAAAAGGAACTTCCTCAATACGATGATTTATAACCTCACCATTTTCGTCAAAATCCAAAAATATATAGTGAATTAAATGCATTTCAATTTCTTGAGCTTTCTCATCAACGTAAACAATACGCTTATGATTTGAGCCTTCAACGAGAGAGTTCGAATGCATAAACATAACATTAAGGTTATAATGTTGATGTTGAAACGAATAACTAGCATTAACTCGAATTAGCTTTATCTCAACACTCTTTAGTTCTGGGAACTTTGATTTAATGTAGTCATCTGCTTCGGTGGCAAGTACATGATGATTAATCTCAGCCACGCCTTTCCAATTTATTTTATCTGATGCGTACGTAGCGAAAGAAACTACACATACTAAGGTGAAAACAATTAACCAGAAATTTTTCATAGATCTTCCCTGAAACTCTAACGCCTTATTAATGGGCGTAAAATACTTGGCTAAAATTAGCGTCGAAGGAGCACAAGCCTGCTGTTTTGCGTCCTTTGGTTTAGATACTTGTTAGGTACAACTTACCCATCAAGGTTATTTAGATCTTTACTTTCATATTTATGCAACTGGTTGAGTTTAACTTTTTTTAATAAACGCAACAGGCCTAAAATAGAAAACAATAAAGCTAAACCAAAAAATATGAATGTGATAACACCAACAGATTGAAAGTCACTACATACTGCGCCATAACATCCATCTCTTGGAACACTCACGACAGATAAAATACCAAACGAAAGAGCTAGAATTATATATACGATTGATAATTTCATCTCTAACCTCTCGTTTTACCTAACGTTCAGCACAACGGCAATAGCGCGGGGCTGTATATTTGTTAAAGCAAAAAATAACTTTTTAATAGTGCGCGCGACACGCACCTTTCTGCCAATGTCACGCTCAGGTATTAATCAATCTATTAGTAACAAATAACGTAAAGCATTGCCAACTCGTATTTTTAATTAATCCTAAAGGGTTTCGGAAAAATAAAATGCGCTCGTCGCTAATTATCTTGAATATAAGAACGAAATAACTATGCTGTGTATTTTTACAGCAACCGATATTGGTATCACACAAAACGTCTCATCTGAATTTTAATTAATCTTGTCATGTGATGACTTACACAGTTCATGATGCCTGAGGCGGTTACCAAACAACGAAGTGAGTCTATCTGTACCACCTGTTTTTTCATAAAACTCTTGTACTGTGATTTCTTTTTGCTCGTAGTTCAATAACTGCCAAAAACCGTAAAAGCCTCTAAACCAAAAATAATAGAACACAGCTCCTACGCCTAATAAAAGATATACCGCTTTACCTGCTTTTTGTTTGTATTTTATGGCGCAATAAAAAAACCAGATACAACTTAGCCCGAATTCAGATAATAAGTGCACCACTCATGGTTAAACGGTGAGAAGAGATCAACTGCCTGTTGGTGGTACTCTATCGTCGCCAAACAAACAGAAGCATTTACCATGAGTTACAAGCAGTTGATC
>NZ_JAKGBA010000026.1:0-44505 GCF_021532495.1 Pseudoalteromonas sp. Cn5-37
TATGAAGTCACTCAGTTACATTTGAGACTCTAAATTTGTTTGCGTTACTTAGTAAACTAAGCTTCGCTGTTAGAACTCAATCTGTACGAGTGCCCACACAGATGATTGCTTTATATTGTTAAAGAACGTTTGAGACACTTTTGCGTCTCAAGGGCTGTACATTCTACGCAAGCCGTTATTTTTGTCAACACTTAATTTTGAGAAAAGTTTATTTTTTCAAAACTCAGTTTTACTTGACTCAACCAACTCGTCGTTTTGCTTTTTTGTAAGCAGTCCGCCGTGTCGGTAGATGCGCATTATAGGGATGCAGCGAATTAACGCAAGCACTTTTTTGAGAAAACTTTAAAAAAACTGCCTTTTGTATCCTTTTTAGTCTAAACACCACAAAAGAGAAACTTTATTAACGCTTCAGTAACTTTTTAACCGTATTTAAGGCCATAAAAGTACAAGACTCTAAAAACAAAAAGGCCCAGCAATATAGCTGGGCCTTTAAATAGTTTGCGTTTTTAGTTGTTAAGCAATGCCGTATTGATCACGGTATGCTTTTACTGCAGCTAAATGCTCATCCATTGTACCTTTGGCTTCTAGGTAACTAATTAAGTCAGCTAGTTTTACAATAGAGATAACTTTAGTGCCAAAGTCTCGCTCGACTTCTTGAATAGCAGATAACTCAGCTTTACCTTTCTCTTGGCGGTCAAGTGCAATTAAAACACCACTTAAGTCCGCACCATTATCTGCAATGATTTCCATAGACTCACGAATAGCTGTACCCGCAGTGATCACGTCATCGACTAACATGATCTTACCTTTAAGTTCAGAACCTACTAATGTACCACCTTCACCGTGTGCTTTTTTCTCTTTACGGTTAAAACAGTAAGGTACATCTTTGTTGTGATGATCAGCTAAAGCAACCGCTGTTGTTGTTGCGATTGGAATACCTTTATAAGCAGGGCCGAATAATACATCGTAATCAATGCCCGCATCTTCAAGTGCTGCAGCGTAAAAGCGACCCAAGCGTGCAAGGTCACGACCGGTATTAAATAAACCTGCATTGAAAAAGTAAGGACTAGTGCGGCCAGACTTTAAAGTAAACTCACCAAATTTAAGCACCTGCTTTTCAAGTGCGAATTCAATAAACTCTTTTTGATAATCTTTCATAACTAATAAACCTACTTATTTATTAAGCTAATGCTTGCTTTTGAACGTCGATAATTTCACGAATTGAATGTTTAGCTAATGTAAGTAGCTCATCAAGTTCGTCGAATGAGAAAGGTTCGCCTTCAGCTGTGCCTTGGATTTCGATGATTTTGCCAGTTTCGGTCAAGATCACGTTCATATCTGTTTCGGCTTCAGAATCTTCTAGGTACTCAAGGTCACTAATTGGTTGACCTTTATATACACCAACTGAAATTGCCGCAATCATATGCTTAAGTGGGTTTGAATTGATCATACCTTTACTACGCATGTAAGTAAGCGCATCAACTAATGCAACACATGCACCACTGATTGATGCCGTACGTGTACCGCCATCTGCTTGAATTACATCACAATCGATAGTAATGGTGTTTTCACCTAACGCCTTTAAGTCAACCGCAGCACGAAGTGCACGTGCGATTAAGCGTTGAATTTCCATAGTACGACCGCCTTGCTTACCGCGCGATGCTTCACGGCCATTACGAGTATGTGTTGAACGAGGTAACATACCGTATTCAGCCGTAACCCAACCTTTACCTTGGCCTTTCATAAAGCGTGGTACACCAGCTTCAACAGTTGCTGTACACAAAACTTTAGTATTTCCAAACTCTACTAATACTGAACCTTCAGCATGCATAGTGTAATTACGTGTGAATGTAACCGGTCTAATTTGGTTAGGTGTTCTTTCGCTTGGACGCATTAACGATCCCCTTAATTCTGAATTTGCCACATTATAAGTCGATGTGGTGCTAGATGCCATGTTCATTTACATAATTAACTGCATCAGAAAAGCACATTTCAGAAAATTTACGCTAGAGGTTAAAAGCTGATTCGGTATAATCAGTCAACTTTGTAAATTTAATAACACTAGGAAATCATCCATGATCCACAGCATGACAGCTTATGCGCGCCGCGAAATTAAAGGCGAATGGGGCACTGGCACTTGGGAAATTCGTTCAGTAAACCAACGTTACCTTGAAACTTTTATCCGCGCACCTGAGCAATTTCGTGGCATGGAACCGGTTATTCGTGAGCGTTTACGTAAACATTTACAACGCGGTAAAGTTGAAGTTTTCTTAAAGTTTGCTGCAAATCCAGCGCATGTTGGTGAGTTAACGATTAACGAATCACTCGCTGAACAATTAATTAAAAGCGCACAATGGGTGCAAAACCAAAGCAATGGTGACATCAACCCAGTTGATATTTTACGTTGGCCTGGCGTGATGGAAGCCGAAGAGCTCGATATGGATAGCGTAAACACTGCGCTAATTGCAGGCTTCGATGAAGTGATTGAAGATTTTAAACAAGCTCGCGGCGATGAAGGCGCAAACTTACAAGAAATGATTGCAACTCGCCTTGATGCTATTTTAGAGCAAGTAACTATTGTTGAAGGCCACTTACCAGAAATTGCTAAATGGCAGCGCGAAAAACTAAACCAAAAGCTAGAAGAACTAAAAACAGACATCGATGAGTCTCGTCTTGAGCAAGAGCTTATTTACCTTGCACAAAAGCAAGATGTTGCTGAAGAACTAGATCGCTTAAAGTCACATGTTAAAGAAACCAAAAAAATCTTAACTAAAGGCGGCGCATGTGGCCGACGCCTAGACTTTATGATGCAAGAGTTTAACCGTGAAGCAAACACATTAGCGTCAAAGTCTATCAACAGTGACATCACAAACGCTGCGGTAGAACTAAAAGTGTTAATCGAGCAAATGCGCGAACAGATCCAGAATATTGAATAAGCACGCTTTACAGTTTTTTATAAGACCCAGCACCTGCTGGGTCTTTGTTTTTGAAAAGTCTAAAAGCAGGCAAACTTGAGCACTTTTAGCGAAATAAAGTACAATAGTTCAATTAAAGGCTTGGATTAGCGATAGTCCGAGCCTGTTTATTTTTTATTAGAGACAGATCATGGCGCAAACTCGCGGAAATTTATTTATCTTGTCAGCTCCATCAGGGGCTGGTAAATCAAGCTTAATTAGTGCTTTATTAGAGAAACACAGCGATATGAAAGTATCGGTTTCGCATACCACTCGCTCACCTCGTCCGGGTGAAGAAAACGGTGTGCACTATCACTTTGTTTCTGTTGATGAGTTCAAAGCGCTAATTGAGAAAAATGACTTTTTTGAATGGGCGCAAGTGTTTGATAACTACTATGGTACGTCTAAGCAAGCAATCGAAAGCCAACTTGAAGCAGGTATTGACGTATTTTTAGATATCGATTGGCAAGGTGCTCAGCAAATTCGCAAATTAGTTGATGATGTTGAGACTATCTTTATTCTTCCACCATCAAAAGAAGAACTTGAATCACGCTTAAATAACCGTGGTCAAGACTCTGCTGAGGTAATCGCAGGAAGAATGGCAAAAGCACAATCAGAAACATCACACTATAATGAGTATGATTATGTTGTTGTTAACGATGACTTTGATACTGCACTTACAGAAATCGAAACGATCGTTATGGCTAAACGTTTATCGTTAAAAAGCCAAACTGTGCGCCATCAGGCGTTATTAGAGAACTTACTTAAGTAATACTTTTTTAAGAATAAGATAAAAATTAACCACAAGCTATTGGCGAATTTAACTTGGTACAGTAAACTACGCCTTTGCTTAAGAATTTATTTGGAGTGCTAAGATGGCTCGCGTAACTGTTGAAGATGCAGTAGATGCAATTGGTAATCGTTTTGACTTAATTTTAGTTGCGGCTCGTCGTGCCCGCCAAATCGCGGTTGGTGGTAAAGATCCACTCGTTGATGCTGAAAATGACAAACCAACGGTTATTGCTTTACGTGAAATTGAGAAAGGGTTAGTAGATAGCTCTTCTATGGACTTAATTGATCGTGAAGAACAACAACATCAAGAAGCAGCAGAAATGGCTGCTGTGGCTGCTATCGTAGGTGGCAACCAGTAATCAAGCTCCCCGCTTTGATTTAGCTATACGGCTAGTATTTCTACACTAGCCGTTGGCAAGCCCTTCTTTTCATCGTATATTCTATTCATACCGTTACCGATTTACTTCATTTGCGCATTGGAGTGTGACTTTGTATCTATTCGAAGGCCTCAAAAAGAAAATATCCGAATACTTACCACCCGCTGAGATTGAGCTGGTACAAAAAGCATACGTGGTCGCTCGCGAAGCCCACGAAGGCCAAACACGCTCAAGTGGCGAGCCTTATATCACCCACCCTGTCGAAGTGACACAAATACTTGCCGGCATGCACTTAGACCACGAAACGCTGATGGCTGCCCTGATGCATGACGTGATTGAAGACACTGACTTTAGCCAACAAGACTTAGCTGAAATTTTTGGCGACACCGTTGCCGAGCTTGTTGAAGGGGTGAGTAAGCTAGATAAACTCAGCTTTAAAGATAAAAAAGAATTCCAAGCCGAAAACTACCGCAAAATGATCATGGCGATGACGCAAGATATTCGCGTGATCTTAATTAAATTGGCTGACCGTACTCACAACATGCGTACTTTAGGCGCACTGCGCCCTGACAAACGCCGTCGCATTGCCCGTGAAACCCTAGAGATTTACGCACCAATTGCGAACCGCCTTGGTATTCACGATATTAAAAATGAATTAGAAGATTTAGGCTTTCAAGCGTTATACCCGATGCGCCATCGCGCATTAAGATCAGAAGTAGTCAAAGCACGTGGTAACCGTAAAGAAGTTATCAGTAATATTAAAACTGAAATTGAAGCGCGTTTAGAAGAGTCTGGCATCGAAGCAACTATATCTGGCCGCGAAAAACACCTTTATAGCATTTACAAAAAAATGCTTAATAAAGAGCTGTCGTTTAACGAAGTGATGGATATCTACGCGTTTCGTATCAATGTTGATAATATGGATACCTGTTATCGCGTATTAGGTGTTGCGCATAACCTTTACAAGCCAATCGAAACTCGCTTTAAAGATTATATTGCTGTACCAAAAACTAACGGCTATCAGTCGCTTCATACCTCATTAGTTGGCCCTCATGGTATTCCTGTTGAGATTCAAATTCGTACCCACGATATGGATCATATGGCAGATAAAGGGGTCGCTGCTCACTGGATGTATAAAAAAGCCGGTGATAATGCAGGCCACACAGCACAACAACGTGCTCGCCAATGGATGCAAAGCTTACTGGAACTTCAGCAAAGCGCTGGTTCGTCTTTTGAGTTTGTTGAAAACGTTAAAACAGAGCTATTCCCTGAAGAGATCTATGTTTTCACGCCAGATGGCCGTATCGTTGAGCTACCCATGGGTGCGACAGCAGTCGACTTTGCTTATGCAGTTCATACTGATGTAGGTAATACCTGTGTGGGGGCACGCGTTAACCGTAAACCTCACCCACTCAGCAAAGCGCTTGATACAGGGCAAACGGTCGAAATCATCACCAGCTCTGGAGCACACCCTAATGCAACTTGGTTAAACTTCGTTGTAACAGGTAAAGCACGTTTAGGTATTCGCAATTACCTGAAGAGCCAACAGCATGAAGAAGCCATGCTGCTCGGTCGACGTTTACTAGACTCAGCACTTGGTGAAACCAAACTGGATGATATTCCAGATGAAAACATTCGCCGTGTACTTCAAGAGCATGAACTAAATACCGTCCTTGAGCTACTAGTAGAAATAGGCTCAGGTAATCTCATGAGTGTGCTAATTGCAAAACGCTTGATGCAAGTTGATGCAGACGACCTAGACGACCTAGCACAAAAAGCAAAAGCGACCATTATCGGTACTGAAGGCATGTTAGTTAATTACTCTAAATGCTGCCGCCCAGTCCCGGGTGATGCAATTACAGCTTATATAAGTCAAGGTAAAGGCCTTACGGTTCACCGCCAAGAATGTAAAAATATTCGTGGTTGGGAAAAAGAGCGCTCAAAATACCTCGTTGTAAAATGGGACGATAACCCAGAGAAAGAATATATTGCTGCCCTTCGTATTGAGATTATTAATCACCAAGGTGCGCTGGCTAAATTAACCAATGTTGTTGCCTCAACCCAAGCCAATATTGTTGAAATAGCGACTGACGAAAAAGAAAGTAATTTATACATGATAGATTTAGGCATCACGGTTAAAAACCGCGTTCATGTTGCTAACATTATGCGCCGCATTCGCGTTATGCCTGATGTGCAAAGAGTCTATCGTAAAAAGTAACAAGGATAATCATGAACAAATCTTTTATTTCTACTGATAATGCGCCTGCAGCTATCGGTACTTACAGCCAAGCAGTTAAAGTAGGCACGGCTGTTTATTTATCAGGTCAAATTCCACTTGTACCAGAAACAATGGAAGTGATCTCTGAAGACTTCACTGAGCAAACTCACCAAGTATTCAAAAACCTAACAGCTGTTTGCCAAGCTGCCGGCGGCCAAATTCAAGACATGGTGAAAGTAAATATCTTTCTAACTGACTTATCTAACTTTGCGATTGTCAACGAAGTAATGAGCCAGTACTTTAAGCAACCATACCCTGCACGCGCCGCAATTGGCGTACGTGCGTTACCAAAAGGTGTGCAAGTTGAGATTGACGGTATCATGGAGCTACCTTCAACAAACTAATCAGCCCTGCCAGCAACACAAAGTTGCTGGCACTTTTTTAGAAAAAGTTATTACTTCCCTCACCCGAAATTCTTGACTCATTAGCAAATCTCTAGCACTATGTTGTTATAACAAATAAAACCTTTAGCTAATGTAGTCAAAAAGGATCTCCACGTGTTTAAGCTCGCTCACAACGGCAACGTTTTATTAGATGTTCATGAAAACTCGCCTCCTAGTGCTGCGTTTATTATCGAAGCATTAGAAAAGTCACCATTTTGCGAATGCAGAGTGGATCATGAAGCTATCAATAAATTCTTCAAAAGTGACTCTAACGAGCGCATGCTTGTTGTTGCCTCAAAACATGATGCGAGCCTAGTTGTAACCCTAAGCGATGATAAAATGCTTGCTACAGGCGAACTTACTCTTGCTGAAGGCGGCAAAGTTATGACGCTTGATGAAGCTAAAAAGGAGCTTATCAGAGCGGGCGTTGCTCGCGGGTACAAACAAGCTTTCTTGGAACAGCTATTACAACAACAGTTTGAGTTACCAGCAGGAGAAGTCGCTAAAGGCGTGCTAGCAAAAGGTCGCTTACCTATCGATGGCCAACCATCAAAACTAGTTTCTCAAGTTGAAACGCTCAAAGATCGCTTAAAAAAACCCAAATTGCGTGAAGATGGTACTGTCGATATGCGTGATTTTGGCAAGCTTGCCAGTGTCGAACCCGGCGTATTACTTATCAAGCAAATCCCTGCGACTCCGGGTAAAGAAGGCTTTACTGTTACCGGTGATGTATTACCAGCCAAGCCTGGTGAAAGTAATACTCTAGTTGCTGGTGAAGGTACCGAAATATCTAAAAATAATCCGCTTGAACTTATTTCAGCCATTGCAGGTGTTCCAGTAGATATCGCGAATGGCATGCGTGTTGATGATATTTTTACCATTGCCGATGTCAACGTAAAAACCGGCCATGTAGATTTTGAAGGTAGCGTCATTGTAACTCATAATGTTGAGCCGGGAATGCGTATTAATGCCAAAGGCGATATAACAGTTATGGGCACTGTAGAGTCTGGTCATTTATCTGCAGCTGGTGATATCACCATAAAACAAGGCGTAATTGGCCACCAACTCGAAGATAAAAAGTTATCATGTAATATCATCAGCCAAGGTGACATTCACTTATCACATGGTCAATACAGCTACCTTGAAGCAAACAATATCCTCATCGACCGTCAAGCCAGCCATTGTGTAATGAAAGCCACTAAATTGTTGCAAGTCGGCCAAGAAGATAACCCCCAAGGAAAACTATTTGGCGGTGAAATTTTAGATGCTCAAATAGTTATTGCTGGCGAAATTGGCAATGAATCAGGCGCGAAGATGGTGATTAACTTAGCGGCTTCAGGTGCTGATGTAACAGCACAAACAGACCAATGCTTCAAAGATTTAGCACAAACAGATTCGCAACTTGATACCTTACAAGCGGCTATCGAAAAAGCGGATTTAGTAAAAGATGCAGAAAAGAAAAAAACTCTTCTGGCCAAAATAGGGGCCACACAAATGCACTATTGCGAGCAAGCTGAAATGCTTGAGAAAAAACTATCAAGTTTAGAGCATCATTTGCATGATTTACTTGAAGATGCGCAATTAGTCGTTAACAAAACATTGCACTCAGGGGTAGAAATACATATTTTTGAAAAAGTGCTACGTACAAACCGTAAGTACCCCCCTTGCAAGGTTAAGCTTGAAGAGAACAAGGTTGAGGTGGAGTTTAAAACCAGTTAATAAAAAAGAGGCTTTAAGCCTCTTTTTACCAGGGTCATTAATCTTAACTTAGAGAATTCCTTCCACTTGCTGTTTTAGCTGTTCAGGCCAAACACCAACTTGTACTTGCCCGATATGCTGTTTTTGTAACAGCAACATAGCGAGTCGTGATTGACCAATCCCACCACCAATTGTTTGCGGGAACTGCTTCGCAAGTAGCTGTTTATGCCAATCAAACTCTAAACGAGCTTGGTCGCCTGTAATCGCTAATTGAGTAGCTAATGCATCAGGACTTACACGAATGCCCATTGAAGAGATTTCAAAGGCATCTTCTAGCACCGGGTTCCAAACTAAAATATCACCGTTTAAGCCTGCAAATTTACTGCAGGTTTGGGTTGACCAATCGTCATAATCCGGTGCTCGTACGTCATGAATTTTGCCATCGGCAAGTGTGCCGCCTATACCAATTAAAAATACCGCACCGTATTCTTGTGCTACCGCTTTTTCACGTTGTTTTGCAGTAAAGTCAGGATACATCTGACGTAACTGTTCACTGTGTACAAAGGTGATTTGCTCTGGCAAAAATGGCTTTAAACCAAACTCGCTTGATACAAAGCGTTCAGTTGCTTTAATAGCCTGATAAAGTGATGTTACGGTTTCTTTTAGCTTGTCTAAGGTGCGCTCAGTACTCTCGCAAATTACTTTTTCCCAATCCCATTGGTCAACATACACCGAGTGAATTGGGCTTAAAGACTCTTCATCTGGGCGAAGCGCCTTCATATGCGTATAGAGCCCCTCACCTACCGAAAAATCGTAATCAGCCAAGGTTTTGCGTTTCCATTTAGCTAAAGAGTGCACGACTTCAAATTGGCTACCCGGAATTGTTTTCACTGCTACCGATACAGCATTTTCAGTACCGCTTAAGTTATCTTGAATACCATCGCCTACTTTTGCCAAGATCGGCGCTTGTACCTCAACTAATCCTAATTGTTGTTCTAATTGGCTTGAAAAAAACTGTTTTACTTTACTAATTTGCTGCTGTTGCTGCAGGTAGTGTGAACTCATAATAATTGGCCTCATTCCCAGTTATTGTTACTTGCTTGATTAGAGAAACCCGCTGCTTGGCCCCTCCTGTTAAAACAATCCTCAACTAAACAAAGATAATTTTCAATAACCCGCAATAAAAAGAACTTAACATTGAAATTTTCATAAAAATAATGCTATAAATTTTACTGATTCAATAATTAACACTAATAAATACCATGGAAAATTATCAAATCGATAATCTCGATAAAAACATCCTTAATGCTTTAATGGAAAATGCGCGAACAGCGTATGCAGAACTTGCTAAACGCTTTGCAGTAAGTGCCGGAACTATTCATGTTCGAGTCGAAAAGATGAAACAAGCGGGAATTATTACAGGCACCCAAGTCAGTATTGATGCCAAACAGCTTGGTTACGATGTTTGCTGTTTTATTGGTATTAACCTCAACAATGCCCGTGATTACCCACAAACGTTACTGCATTTAAAAGAGCTAGAAGAAGTCGTAGAAGCCTATTACACCACGGGTAATTACAGTATATTTATCAAAGTGATGGCACGCTCAATTGATCATCTACAAGATGTGTTAATTAACAAAATACAAGCCATCGAAGCTATTCAATCAACAGAAACGCTGATCTCATTACAAAACCCAATTAGCCGTGCTGTTGTTCCCTAGGGTATAATCAGCGCCAATTAGAATCCGTCAACGAGCACACAACTATGGATACAACTCGCTTTGAGCGTGTTAAGCGCGTATTAGATCGCCGCCAAACGGACCTAACGGTTTGTTTAGAAGAGGTACATAAGCATCATAATTTATCGGCCATTGCCCGCACAGCTGACGCGACAGGCTGCCATCATGTTCATGCTGTATGGCCAGAGAATCAAAAATGGTTAACTAACAATACTTCAGGTGGTAGTAAAAACTGGCTCGAAACTCACTTGCATCGCAATATCGATGAAGCCGTAGCCATGATGCGTGCGCAAAATCCTGATGTACAAATTTTAGCAACTCACCTCAGCGACGACGCAGTCGACTTTCGTGAAATTGATTACACCAAACCGACAGCTGTTATTGTTGGTCAAGAACGAGATGGTATTTCGCCGCGTGCCCTCGCTCATGCTGATAAAAACATCATCATCCCAATGCAAGGAATGGTGCAATCTCTTAATGTATCTGTTGCAGCGGCACTTATTTTATTTGAAGCACAGCGCCAACGTGAAGAAGCAGGTCTTTATAACCGCGATATGCTTGATGCGAAAGTTAAGCATCGTATTTTGTTTGAAGGCTGTCACCCTATCATTGCTGAACAATGCCGCGAAAAAGAGCTGCCGTACCCTGAGCTGGATGAAAATGGTGAAATTGTTGCTGATGAAACGTTCTGGAACATTTTAAAACACACGCAACCGCTTGAAGCCACTAACGAGTGCAAGTAAACTGAAAAACAGTCTACTAATTAATAATTTGAGTCACCTTTGAGTCATCCTAGCTTAGCGTTATACCCAATTACAGAATTAAAAGGCGTCGGCCCAAAAATGGCCGAGCGCCTTGCTAAGCTAAATATTCATACGGTACAAGACATGCTGTTTCATTTGCCTCATCGCTATGAAGACCGCACCCGCATTCACCCAATTTGCGAACTCCAACCGCATAGCCATGTTAGTGTTGAAGCCACTATTGAAACCAGCCAAATTACTTTTGGAAAAAGGCGCATGCTGGTTTGCCAAGTAAATGATGGCACGGGCCGTTTAACGCTCAGGTTTTTTAACTTTAGCGCGGCTCAAAAAAATGCCTTAAGTGCAGGTAAAATCATTCGTTGCTTTGGTGAGATCCGCCGTGGCAGAGTTGGCTTTGAAATGACACATCCGGAATACAGCTTATCGGATACCCTTTCTGAGCAACCAACGAACACCACGCTTACGCCGGTTTATCCTGTTACCGAAGGGCTAAAACAGTTATCCATTCGTGCACTAAGCGATCAAGCACTTGCACTATTAACTAAATACCCTGTCGAAGAGTTACTGCCAGAACAGTTTCAGCCAACCGGAATGCGTTTAGCCGATGCTCTAATGACCTTACATCGCCCACAAAACGATGTTGATTTAACTGCTCTTGAACAGGGTATGCATCCTGCTCAGCAACGGCTAGTGTTTGAAGAGTTGCTTGCGCAAAACTTAAGCCTTTTAAAGCTGCGCCAAAAAGGGCAAACGGTAAAAGCGGTTGCTTTAAAGCCGCAAAACCAACTTGAGCAACAGTTTTTAGCTAATTTAGCCTTTAGCCCAACCAACGCACAAAGTCGTGTTGTGGCAGAAATCAAAGGTGACTTACAACACCCGTTTCCGATGATGCGTCTAGTACAAGGCGATGTCGGCTCTGGTAAAACCTTAGTCGCAGCGCTCAGTGCGCTCAGTGCTATCAGCGAAGGCTATCAAGTAGCGCTAATGGCACCAACAGAGATTTTATCAGAGCAACATGGCATCAACTTTAGCCAATGGTTTAATCAACTCGGTGTTGAAGTTGCCTGGTTAGGTGGCAAAAGTAAAGGTAAAGAGCGCACAGCAACTTTGGAAAAAATCGCCTCTGGGGAAGCACAAATGATTGTTGGCACCCATGCATTATTCCAAGAACAGGTTGAGTTTAACAATCTCGTTTTAATTATTATTGATGAGCAACACCGCTTTGGTGTTCATCAGCGTTTATCACTGCGTGAAAAAGGTCGCTTTGGTGATTGCTACCCACACCAATTAGTGATGACTGCAACCCCTATCCCGCGAACCTTAGCAATGACAGCCTACGCTGACTTAGAAACCTCAGTGATTGATGAGTTACCACCCGGTAGAACGCCTATCACAACGGTGGCGATTCCAGATGCACGCCGAGACGAAATCATTCAACGTGTTAGAACAGCATGCTCAGAGCAAGGTCGTCAAGTGTATTGGGTTTGCACCCTGATTGATGAATCTGAAGTACTGCAATGCCAAGCCGCCGAGGATAGCGCCGAGCAATTAAAAGCAGCACTGCCAGAGCTAAACGTTGGCTTGGTGCATGGCCGGATGAAAGCCGCCGAAAAGCAAGCCATTATGAGTGAGTTTAAAGCAGGTAATATTCATGTACTGGTTGCCACAACCGTGATTGAAGTGGGTGTTGATGTGCCTAATGCGAGCCTTATTATTATTGAAAACCCTGAACGGTTAGGGCTTGCACAACTTCACCAGCTACGCGGCCGTGTTGGTCGTGGGGCAACGGCATCACACTGTGTTTTACTTTATCATGCGCCATTATCAGCTACAGCGCAAAAACGCTTAGGTGTGCTGCGTGAAAGTAATGATGGCTTTGTGATTGCTGAGCGAGATCTAGAAATCCGTGGCCCAGGTGAAGTACTTGGTACCAAACAAACAGGCTTAGCTGAATTTAAAATCGCCGACCTAAACCGCGATAAACAAACACTTAATCATGTCAGACCCATCGCTTTCAAAATATTGAATGACTACCCAGAACTTACCGATAAATTGATTCAACGCTGGCTTGCAGGCAAATCAAACTACGCACAAGCTTAAAGCTAACTTCAGTATAATTTTGTTGTTCAACAAAAAAAAGCCCAGCTAATTAGCTGGGCTCACAAGTAAGGGAGTGTTCACTTAGAATTTGTATTCAATACCAACACCTAGGTAATCTTGGTCAACTTGATTGTCTGTATCAAACGTTGAGTAGAAACCAAATACTTTGGTGTTTTTGTTTAGCTTGTGATCAACACCTGCAGAAATAGCTGTTTTCTTATCGCCTTCATCAAAGTCAATTACTTGGTACTGTACTTTGAATGTGTTGCTATTCATTTGGTAAGCAGCATTTACTAAGTAGCCATCAGCTTCTGCGCTACCATCCACTTTTTCTTGTGTTTGGTACATAGCACCTAGTTTGAAGTCACCTAGTTTACCTTGTACTGTTGCACGAACAATGTCGTAACCTTTTACTTCGCTGTCAGCTGCAACTGATGCATAAAGTTTGCTTTCTTTAAGTTTTGCATCGCCGTAAGTTAACGCTACTGAGTACCCGTTATCAGCATCTACATCATCTTCAGCTACATAAGTTGCTAATACTTTGAAGCCACTGAAGTCTTTAGAAGCATAAGAAATGGTGTCGCCTAAACGGTTTTCGCCTTTAAATACGTTCTTGATATCGCCTTCAAGGTCATTGAATAAATCAACTTTACCTTGAGATTGCTTCATTGCTGTATCGTTACGACCGATAACAACTTGACCAAAGCTACCTTTCACACCCACGTATTGATTACGCGCAGTGATGTTATCGTCGTTGTCGCCTTTTGAATCAGCGTCAGATACGTCTACACCAAACTCAAATTTATAAACCGCTTCTAAGCCTTCAGAAATTTTTTCTGAACCTTTTAAGCCAAAACGTGAGTTATTGCTTTTAATTTCAGTGAAAGACCCTTCGCCATCATCTGATGATTGAACAGTCACGTTTGCTTTACCATATACATCTACATCAGCTAGTGCAGAAAAAGATAAACCACCAAATAAAGCTAGGAATAAGCTAGACTTTGCAAATTTCATGTCGTTTCCTCAATAATCGCAACAAAAAACACATGTTGTGTTTCAATGCGCGCAGTGTGACAGTAAAAAATGACAGAAAGATGACAGTTGAAATAAAAGCGTCAATTTAGCTTCATAAAATGTAATTAATTTTGAAATAAAAACGTAACTCACTGTTGTAAAATTAAATTTTTATGAAAGCTAAATTAAATTAATTTTAAGCTTTTATTTGTAGCTCAGTTAATAAAGTGACTAACTTCTCTAACAGAGGGGTTTGCTCGTTGTCTCTGTGGTAAGCAACAAACACATCACGCGATGTATGCGCAACATCTTCAACATGATAAAGCTCACCAGATTTAAGCTGCTCTTCAACTAATAACTGAGGAATAAAGGCACTGCCGCCGCACTTCAAAATTAAATCAAGCGCAATACGGCCCGTACTGGTTCTAAAATACGGAGGGGCGTGGCCGTTAAACTCACGAGCATGCCATAAAGAAAAGGTGGTACCCCAATCAACATACACATATTGGTTATCGAAAAAGTTTTCACTATTTGCTGTTTCAAACGCGCTCACAGGAATAATAGGTAACTCACAAATTCGCTGTACAACCAGTTCATCTACTTTAGGGGGATCGAACAACACAGCTAAATCTAGAGTACGTTCCAGTAATAAGCGAGTACTCTCTTGTTGTGCTTTGACTTCAGCAACTAACGACACACCCGGCATAGCAGAAACAATATTAGTAATACCAAACTGTAAAAATGCATCCCAAATATTAGGTGTTCCTGCTAAGCTAATTTGCTTATGCATATTATCTGCAAGTGCCACATCAACTTTTGCGCGCTGCATACCCGTAATGATCATTTGTGCATGTGGCAGTAATCGCTCACCAGGCGCCGTTAACTGTATGTTGTTACGTTGGCGAATAAATAAGTTAACGCCTAAACCTTGCTCTAATTGTCGGATCCGAAAACTCACCGCAGACTGTGTAATATATAAATTTTCAGCTGCCTTACCGAAATGGCGCGTACGGACCACTTCAACAAAAGTCTTCAATAAATCGATATCCATTTTTTACCCTTACGATAAAAATAATTTGTTTAATAAAATCGACAACTTGATCCATACTCCAGCAAGAAATTAGGGCATGAGGATAAAGCCATGAGCAATGACATTTCATCACTTCGTCAGGCATTTGCAAGCCAACGTCAATTTTATGATGATCAAAATTTCCCACGCGGTTTTGGTCGTAGTGGTCACTTCACTTTGCTAGAAGCCGACATTCTCGAGCAGCATGGTGTTGTTCTAAAGGGTTTATACAACAAAACCCTAGAACCACAAAATGAATTTCAAACTCAATTTGTACAAGTTGTTACTGGTAATCTTGAAGCGACCAATGCAATTGAACGTGCTTGGGTCAAATACCTAAAGCAAACCACTTGCAAAACGAAATTTCATACATTGTTTGGACGTTCCCGTATTGCAAACCCAACAACACAAAGCGTTGAATATTATTCTGAGTCAGACAGCTTATAACGATTTGCTTTTTTAGGCTTTTAAGGTTAAAACTTGTAGTAACTATTGCTTCGCCAAAAAGTTATAACAAGGCAAACCGTGACTAGAAGAATATTAATAATTGAAGATACGCCAACGATTGCGCGAGTGCAAAAGCATATCGCGCAAAAAGTTGGTTATGAAGCCGATATTGCAGGCTCGTTGGCTGAAGCAAAAAAGTTAGTTGAAGAGCACTCTTATTTCTGCTCGGTAGTAGACTTTATTCTACCTGATGCACCAAAAGGCGAAGCAATTCCTTTTACTATCGCCTCTGATATTCCCACAATTGTCATGACGGGAAACCTAGATGAGACAACGCGTAATATTGTCGAAAAGCACCCAATAATTGACTACATTACTAAAGAAAATAAACAAGCTTATCAGTATCTAGAAAAACAACTCGCTCGCTTGCCTCGAAATGAACAAGTGCAAGTTCTTGTCGTTGATGATTCAGCGGCAACTCGCCACCACATTTGTAACTTATTAACTCGTCACAAATACCAAACCATTGAAGCTGTTGATGGTGTCGACGCTTTAAAAGTACTGGCTGAAAACCCAAAAATATCGGTGATCATTACCGATAACGAAATGCCAAACATGAATGGGGATGAGCTTTGTGTTGAAATTCGTCGTTTATATTCCAATGATGAAAAAGCCATAATCGGCATTTCTGCACTCGATACTCTGCACTTATCAACGCGCTTTTTAAAATCTGGTGCAGACGATTACCTTCGCAAGCCATTTAATAATGAAGAATTCTATTGCCGGCTAAGTCAAAACGTCGACATGCTTGAAAACATTAAAACGATTCGTTTACAGGCAAATACTGATTACCTCACTAAGCTGCCTAATCGCCGCTATTTCTTTGGTGAAGCAAACAGCCACCTCAAAGCTGCAAAACTGGCAGAAAACTCTGTCTCTTTAGCTATGATCGATATTGACCACTTTAAATCAATAAACGATAACTATGGTCATGATGCCGGTGATGAAGTGCTTAAAGGCCTATCGCAATGTATGGCAAAGTATTTTAAAAATAATTTAGTTGGCCGCTTTGGTGGTGAAGAGTTTGCAGTATATTTTGCAGATCAAGACCGACATGAATCGTTACAGCGTTTAGAAAAATTCCGCTTATTTGTTGAAAAGCACAGCCCTGAATTTAGCAAAGACCGTATCAAGTTTACGCTGTCGATTGGTTTTCATAATGGGCCTATTTATAGTTTAGATGAACTAATAAAACAGGCCGATCTAAAGCTTTATCAAGCAAAAGAGTCTGGGCGCAACAAGCTAATAAGCTAAGCCTATACAGGCTTAGTCACTGCCTCTAATTTCGCTTTGCGTTGCTTACGACTTTGGCGGTACGAATCCCAACTGAATAACGCCAAAGCGCTCCAAATACAGGCAAAGGTCACCACACGCTCAGCATCAAATACCTCACCATAAAAAGCCACGGCAAGCATAAACATTAAACTTGGACCTATGTACTGAAAAAAGCCTAATGTGCTGTACTGAAGGCGTTTTGCTGCACCGGTAAAACACAACAGTGGTAAAGTTGTCACCACTCCTGCACTTATCAGTAACACGTTAATATGCCAATCATTTGCAGTTAAATCAGAGCTTGGCGAAGGCGCCATAAACCACCAGTAAATAAGTGCAACAGGTAATAAGATAAGTGCTTCGAGCAATAACCCTGGTAATGATTCAATCGGCAGCTTTTTGCGTAAAAGACCATAAATAGCAAACGAGCCAGCTAGCGAAAAAGCAACCACAGGAAATGATCCAAAGCTCACTAATTGAAGCAACACACCACAAAGCGCGAGGCCTACAGCAACGCCTTGCCATTTACGCAGCCGCTCACCTAAAAACAACATACCAAGCAACACATTTAGTAGTGGGTTGATGTAATAACCTAAACTAGCATCGAGCATGTGATTATTGTTCACCGCCCAAATAAATAACCCCCAGTTAAAGCCAAGTAAACTTGCTGTTATTACCAACATCAAAAGTAATTTAGGTTGCCCAAGCACAATTCGAATACGCTGCCATTGATGACGAGCTGCAATAATAAGAAGTAAAAATAACACCGACCAAATAACACGGTGCATTAAGATCTCAAAAGCAGAAACCTGCTGAAGAAATTTAAAATAAATGGGTGCAAGACCCCACATAAAAAAGGCTAAACAAGCGAAAATGACACCTTTTCGCTGCTCAATGTTGGTAGGCATAAGTTTGGCTTTATAGTTTAAAAGCGCTATTTTACGCCCCCTAAACAGTGACGCAACCAAAACACGCTAAATAAGCCCATGTATTTACTTCTTAAAAGGGACTGCCATTGTTGCAAAGTAACGCCGTGACATTAAGCTCCTGTGAAACGCTGAATTCTGCATTTTGAGGTAGTTTGGGTATATTGCTAAAGACATCGCTATAAAAAACCACTAAAATGCTCGGCGATGAATACCAATACCGCAATGTCCAACACACCCGTTCGATCACCACAAGCCGTACTTAAACAAGTGTTTGGTTACAAGGACTTTCGTGATGGCCAAGAAGCGATTATAGCCGCAGCGCTAGACGGCCAAGACTCGCTTGTACTTCTACCAACGGGTGGAGGCAAATCATTATGCTATCAAGTACCCGCTTTGATCCTCGATGGTGTTACTGTGGTTATCTCGCCGCTTATATCCTTGATGCAAGACCAAGTTGCCCAACTAAGAGCGCTCGGCGTGCAAGCGGCCTACATCAATAACAGCCTGCCTTTTGAAGAGCAACAAGCTGTCTATCAACAATTACACTACGGCCAAATTAAGCTGTTATATGTTGCACCAGAAAAAGTATTACAACACGAATTTTTAGAGCGCTTGAGTCATCTTAAACTCGCACTTTTTGCTATTGATGAAGCTCACTGTGTGTCGCATTGGGGGCATGACTTTAGGCCGCATTACTGTCGGCTCAACGAGTTAAAGCAACGCTTTATGCACGTGCCCATGATGGCCCTTACAGCAACGGCAGATAAAGCAACTCGTTACGATATTATTGAACAGCTTCAGCTTAACCACCCTTACGTGCACACTGGTAGCTTCGATAGACCTAACATTCGTTACACCATAGAAGAAAAATTCAAACCTATGGTACAGCTGCTTCGATATTTAAAAGAGCAGCAAAATCAAAGCGGCATTATTTATTGCACCAGCCGCAAACGGGTTGATGATGTAGCCGAAAAACTTGCTGACGCAGGGTTTAATGCCGCCGCCTACCATGCAGGTATGAGCAATGAACAACGCCAATTTGTGCAATCGGGCTTTGCCCGTGACGATATTCAAATTGTGGTTGCGACCGTTGCCTTTGGCATGGGGATTAATAAACCAAACGTACGTTTTGTGGTGCATTACGATATTCCAAAAAGCATTGAGGCTTACTACCAAGAGACCGGTCGAGCAGGTCGTGATGGTCTGGCTGCAGAAGCGATAATGTATTTTGATCCGGCCGATATTGGTCGCGTACGCCGCTTTTTTGAAGATATTGAAGACGAGCAACGGCGTCGTGTTGAAGAGCAACGCTTTAATGCTATGGCCAGCTTTGCCGAAGCACAAACATGCCGCAGACAAATTTTGCTAAATTACTTTAGTGAATATAAGCGCGAAACCTGTGGTAACTGTGATATTTGCTTAAACCCACCGACTAGCTTTGATGGCACACTTGTCGCACAACAAGCTCTCTCGTGTGTGTATCGTGCAGAACAACGTTTTGGTATTGGCTATATTGTTGAGTTACTGCGCGGCGCAAACACTAGCCGTATTCGTGATAACAATCACCACCAGCTAAGCACCTATGGCATAGGAAAAGAGCATAGTGTGGAGTTCTGGCTAAGTATTTTAAGGCAGCTTATCCATCAAGGGTTATTAAGCCAAGATATTACCCAAGGCTCTTCATTACGCTTAACCGAAGCCGCCCGTGCGGTGCTTAAAAGTGAGTATGCACTGCAACTTGCTGAACCTCGCCTACAAGCTAAGCACGTTTACCAAGATAAACTTGCTCAGTTTAATTACGATAAAAAGCTGTTTGCAAAATTACGTGCCTTACGTAAAGAGTTGGCAGATGCTGATGATGTACCACCTTATGTGGTATTCAATGATAAAACTCTCGCTGAAATGGCGCAGCTCATGCCAACCAATGACAGTGAGTTTTTGAAGGTATCAGGAGTTGGTTTCACTAAGCTCAATAAGTACGGCGAACCGTTTTTAAATACCATTCGCGACTATCTTGCCGCTAATTAGGACTGCTATGACTGAACTAAGCTATGATGCTGAGCATGAAATCATTCTCATAACGTCAAGTGAGCTTCCACACGACGAAGACTTTGAACTTTGGGCAACCCTTTTCTTACACGCTCCAGCAATAACAACCGCCGACTTTGATGCTGGCGCTGATCGTCATCAATTACGCTTTCACTTTACAGATCATAGTTTTAATCTAAACTTTGAACATTACAGTGAAAGTATTTGGATTAATGCTGAAGGCATTGAGGCCAGTGCAGTTTTACCGCAACTTTATCAATATTTAGTCATGCAATTACAATAATAAGCTAGACTTTTTTCCACGCTTAGTATGTAGTAGTTGCACAGGACATACTCAACTAAGGGTGTAAATGGGATTTAAGCAGTCGCACTTTGTTGCTAGGCTAATAACACTATTACCAATCTGCATAGCAGCCAATGTTCATGCAGAGCAGCAATTCACTGACGATAATAATTATTGTCAAAACCAGCGCACGCTTAAATCGCAAGATAATAACTTACGCCGCCAACTCGATGCAGATAATCCATTTCCCGATGCTGCTAATAACCGTAAAATAGTCGCCATTGAACTTGAACAGCTAAACGTCTTTAACACTAAGCTAGAAGAAGAAAATAACTTTTTATTCCGGTTTGCCAATCGCGCTCACATGACGACTGAGCCAGAGGTAATACACAGCGTTTTATTGTTCGAAGAAGGTGATGTTTACAATCCACGTAAATTACTAGAGTCAGAGCGGTTACTGCGTAAACAAGGCTATTTATATGATGCACGTATCAACGCAAAGCTCGATTGTGATGGCAACGTCCATGTAAAAGTCATTACGCGCGATCTGTGGACTTTATTACCAGAAATAAGCTTTAGCCGTAGCGGCGGTGAGAATGAGTCGAGTATCGGCTTTCGCGAGTCAAACTTTTTAGGCTGGGGTAAACGAGTGTCATTTAGCCGCACCCGTGATGCTGATCGCACAGGTTACCTATTTGTGTATGACGATCCACATATATTCTCTAGCCGTTATCAAGGCCGTTTAGAATATTCAGACAACGATGACGGTAAACGTCATTATCTCGATGTAAGCTATCCGTTTTTCTCGATTGATACGCCCTACAGCTACGGTGTGACAAGTTACTCTGATCAACGCCGAGAGTCACTTTACTATCGCGGCGATGTAGTTAGCGAATTTGAGCAAAAGACCATTTTAAACCGTGCTTACTTTGGTCACTCATCACAACTTGGCAATAGCTGGACTCAGCGTATCAAACTCGGGGTAGAAAGTCGTAAAGATACTTTCAAGGCCATATCATTAACGAATTTACCTATTGCTGAAGACCGAACGCTCAACTACCCCTATGTTAGTGCACAGTGGTTTGAAGATCATTACGTTAAGGTAAGAAATTTCGATAGTATCTACCGAACAGAAGATTTAAACCTCGGTTGGAATATCCGCGCTTTACTCGGTTATTCGAGTAAAGATTTTAGCGACGATGCCAGCCGTACTATTTACTCGTTATCTTTATCAAAGGCGCATTACTCTGGAGACAACCAATTGTGGCGCTTTAAAGCAGACCTTGATGGCTACTGGAATGAAGAAACCGATGACGTCGAAAACCTGTTTGCCAGCACGCAGTTACAGTATTACCTCAATACCACACTAAGACAAAGCTGGTATGCCAAAGCCCGCCTACAATATGCAGAAAATCTCACTGCTGATAAGCAACTCACGATTGGTGGGGAGAATGGCCTGCGTGGATACCCGCTTGACTACCAAGTTGGCGACCGCAGCTTTTTAGTGACTTTAGAGAAGCGCTACTACTGGGAATATGACTTACTGCAATTGTTTAAAGTGGGTGGTGCCGCGTTTTATGATATTGGTAGAGCTTGGTATAACAACAAAGATAATGGCGATAACGGTAACGTGCTGCAAAATGTGGGAGTGGGCCTTCGCTTAGCGCCAAGCCGTGCCAATGCCGGTACGGTAATTCACCTAGATATTGCCGCACCAATTAACAAACAAGATGATGATATCGACTCTGTGCAGTGGCTAGTAACGGTTAAAAATACCTTTTAAAGTAGTGTTATTGTTTAGCTAAAAAGCTAAAATCGAAACGTAAAATATTAACTTAGGAACCCTTTTGGACTTCGTCGAATTCTTTAACGAGCAATATCATTTAATCGTGACTGTCATCGCAGTTTTGCTTTACCCGCTGCTTCGTAAAACCACCAAAAAACTGCTGTTAAAAGCAATTAAAGGCAAAGCTGATCCGCATCGTGAATACCGTGCTGAGCTGTTGCTCAATATCATTCTTGCCATTGTCATGCTGTGTTTAGTATTGGTTTTTTGGGGTATAGAGCTACGCGGCTTACTAGTACTTGGCTCATCCATTTTTGCCATGCTAGGTGTCGCGCTTTTTGCAGCCTGGTCGTTACTAAGTAACCTAACAGCCTTCTTGTTGATGTTTATTCAAAACGACTGCCGCGTTGGCTTTTGGGTGAGAGTAATTGATGGTGCAAACTTCTTAGAAGGCCGCATTATCGAAATGGGACTAATGAACGTGGTACTTGAACACGTTGATGGTCACAAAGTGATTTACCCAAACAACATCTTTGTTACCCGCCCTGTGATGGTCCTAAAAAACCCACCTACGGCAACCAAAGCGCCAACCATAAAACGTATTTTAGGTCCAAAAAAGTAACGACTTAAAGTTAACGAGATGCTTGCTAAAGAGGTGTTTTTTTTCTGCTTCCATAGGCGATTAATATAAAACTAAATAAAATGACTAAAGGGTGAAATAACACAATGTGAACAACACTTTGCTCAGTAAAAAAGCCGTGCGTAAGTGAAATAGCAAGCGTGCATAAGCCTGTATAAAATAGAAAAATTTTCATCTTTGATCCTTTAGTCATTCTTACGACAATTAAGTAAGTAAAAAAACTATAAACCTTGTACTTGCTCTAAGGTCATGTATTAGATGGGGGCAGGCGGATACAAAAAAGCCAAACAGGTAGTTTGGCTTTTTGAATTACAGAATAGGGTATTAGTTATTTAATTCTGCGGTTTTTAACTCGTCTTCAATATCACTTATTTCATCAATAAAGTTTTCGAGCTGTTGTTCAACTAAGCTGTTTGCGTGAGCAAAGTAAGCAAGATGGAACACGGCATCCCCCTCGTTTACCAGCGGCATGGTTTGTTGACCAATGACAATACCGCTGCGCGGCGCTAGTAACTCAAGCTCAGCATCACCAAGAGGGCTGCTAATATAAGCTAGAACCTGCCCTTTCATTACTCGCTCACCGAGTGACACTTGTGCACGAACAATACCGTCAACTTCAGCGCGTACCCAACTCGTCGAGCTTGCAATAATCGGCTCTGGTAACTTTTTAGCACGCTTGCCACGCACCATTTTTAAATGGCGCATGACATAGTCAACACCTTGCACACCAGCTGCAATGGCTATTGGATCAAAGCGTAGCGCTTCGCCGGCTTCATAGGTAATAACGGGTATTCCTAAATTGGCCGCTTCACTGCGCAATGAGCCATTACGAAGTGACGCGTCAATCACCGCTGGAGTACCAAACGCTTTTGCCATAGCCGCCGTTGCAGGGTCGCTCAAATTGGCACGAATTTGTGGCAAGTTAGTTCGGTGAATTGCACCTGTGTGCAAATCAATAATATGCGTACAATGCATTGCCACCTGAGTAAAAAACGCATTCGCCATTCGCCCTGCTAACGAGCCTCGTGTTGAGCCCGGAAAACTGCGGTTCATGTCACGGCGGTCTGGTAAATAGCGTGACTTGTGAATAAAGCCAAACACATTCACAATCGGTACCGCAATAATAGTACCGCGCAATTGCTCCGGATCGATTTTAGCAAGCAACTGCCTAACAACCTCAACACCATTGAGCTCATCACCGTGAATTGCAGCACATACCATTAATACAGGCCCTTGCTGCACACCATTGACGACTTCAATTGGAATATTTAACGGCGAGTGGGTGTAAAGCTTGGCAGCTTCAATCGCAAATGTTTTACGTTCGCCAACACCAACCGTATCGCCTAAAATTGAAAACGGTGTATTTTTCTTAACCTTAGCCACGCACTTTTCCTTTTAATAGAGCGCTTATTTTCCTATGGGTAAAGGCTTAACCTTTACCACGCGTTGCAGTTCTTTTTGATGCCGCTGTTTTTTCAATAAACTCAACAATCATGCCTGCAATGTCTTTGCCGGTTGCAACTTCAATACCTTCAAGACCAGGTGAAGAGTTAACCTCCATCACCAATGGACCACGTGCAGAGCGAAGTAAATCAACACCCGCTACGTTTAAACCCATCGCTTTAGCAGCTGCAACCGCTGTTCTTCTCTCTTCTGGAGTAATACGAACCAATGTCGCACTACCACCTCGGTGTAAATTAGAGCGGAATTCACCTTCTTGCGCTTGACGCTTCATCGCAGCAATTACTTTGTCGCCTAAAACGAAACAACGAATGTCTGCACCACCGGCTTCTTTGATGTACTCTTGCACCATAATATTGGCTTTTAAGCCCATAAACGCTTCAATTACACTTTCTGCAGCTTTACGTGTTTCAGCTAATACCACACCAATACCTTGGGTACCTTCAAGTAGCTTAATAACCACTGGTGTGCCACCCACCATGCTTAATAAATCTTTTACATCATCAGGTTTACTTGCAAAGCCTGTTACTGGCATACCCACACCTTTACGTGAAAGTAGCTGTAATGAACGTAACTTATCGCGCGAGCGAGTGATCGCCACTGATTCATTGACAGGGAATACCCCCATCATTTCAAACTGACGTAATACCGCACAGCCATAAAAGGTCACTGATGAACCAATACGCGGTACGATAGCGTCAAAATCTTTTAAATTTTCACCGCGGTAATGGATTTCAGGCTGCTCTGAATTGATGTTCATATAACAACGAAGTGCATCAATTACTTTCACTTCGTGACCACGTTGCTCTGCTGCTTCAATTAAGCGACGTGTTGAATATAAATTTTGGTTGCGAGATAAAATACCAAGTTTCATAGTTAAAAACCTTAACTGATAAACTCATACACGTAACAACGTGTGATAAGTCCTTTTCCTATAATAAATGAGATAAAGCCGGATCAACGACTATGCGATTTTCCATTGCTGTACGCCCTAACAACATTCTAAACTTCATTGTTGAACGGTTACTTAAAGTCACCCTTACAGGCCAGCTTTGGGTTCCTGCGACTAATTTTGTTTCAATAAAGTAGCGTAGCTCACGCTGACCGCTTGAACTGGTCACATACTTACGCTCAACTACTTTGGCGCGACACTCTACCGTTGTTTCTACATCGTCTTGTAGAGGATGGGTAGTAAATTTCACCCATGCTTCGCCATTTTCTGAAAATTCCTCAATGTCAAAAGCATGAATACATGAAGTTCTTGCTCCGGTATCAACTTTTGCTTTGATTTTTTCTATTCCCAGTTCAGGCAGGCCAAGCCATTCTCGCCAGCCAACAATAATTTTTGCGCTCATTAATGTGCCCTCTATAAAAAAGTGTCTTATACGCTACAGAGCTAGAAACACCAACGAAATATATTTATCCCCTCGATAAATCGATTTAATTGACGTAGGCTAAACTATAATCAACTATATCCCACTATTTGTAAAACGAGAGTTCAATATGATCAATGGGTTACTTCATGTCTTAATCTTAGACGAACAAGGCGGCGCACGTGCTATTGAAAATAGTACTGAGCTGCAAAATTGGCAACCCGAACACGGAAAACTTTGGGTGCACATGGACTACAGTCAAGCTGAAGCCGTTGAATGGCTTGAGCAAAGTAATTTATTAACTGATTACGAACTTGAGTCGCTGATTGCCGATGAAACACGCCCGCGTTTAAGTAAAGTCACTAATGGTAATATGCTGTTTTTACGTGGAGTTAACTTAAACCCAGCGCAAAGTCCAGAAGACATGGTCTCGCTACGCTTGTTTATTAACGAAAACATTGTGGTCACAACACGTAAGCGCCGTTTATTATCGGTGCAAGATATTGTTGAATCGTTCGATGGCAGCAATGGTCCTTGCACAATTTCTGAGTTAGTGTGCCAATTAGCGCAAAACCTAACCTCGCGTATGCAAGCTGTTATCGACAATTTAGATGACACACTCGATGGATTTGAAGATGAAATTGATGAACCAAACAAAGGCTTTGATCATCAATCATTAGCACAAATTCGCCGCCAGACAATCGCGTTAAAACGTTATCTACGGCCACAAAAAGAAGCACTTATTACTTTGTTAAACAACAAGTATAAGTGGTTAGATGAAGACGATAAGGCACGCTTAAACGAAACAACTAATATGTTGATCCGTTATTTAGAAGAGCTAGATAGCTCAATTGAACGCGCGCAAATTATTCAACAAGCAATTACTAGCCAAGTATCTGAGCAACTAAATCAGCGCATGTATGTGATGTCGGTGGTTGCTGCATTGTTTTTACCACTTGGCTTCTTAACAGGCTTATTAGGTGTAAACGTAGGCGGTATTCCGGGCACTGAAAGCCCTTACGCATTTAGCTTGTTTATTATTTTCTTGGTGGTGCTAACCGTTGGGATTGGCATTTACTTTAAAAATAAAAAATGGCTATAGCTCGACAACCTTTTTAATTAAATCAAGGCGGACGGCATGTTCGCCTTTTTTTGTTGCCAAAATCAGGTGCTCGCCACCGGAGTTGAGTATCTTCAAGGTCTTTGCCTTACCTTCTAACTGCTCACCAGATTCTAAGGTAATGCGTAATAAAGAGTTATGCATGCACCATAATATATATTTATCGTAGTCGCCACAGGCGATGGGTTGATAAGTCATTGGCTTTTGAGACTGCTGAAGGAATAAATCGAGCTTAGAAGATATTAAAGTGAAGAGCAAATGGCGCTCTCGGCAGGGATCGAACCTGCAACTTAGCCTCCGGAGGGCCACGTGATATCCATTTCACCACGAGAGCACATTTGTCGTTATCAATACTGACTCGCGATATCAGCATGACAACCCGGCAATGATAATGGCATCTTGCGCTAAATGCTAGCATCAAGGCCTTTATATGCACACAAATTCAGCAATTTGCATTAAAACACTTCACTTTCGTGCAGAACCAAGGTATTAACGTATACTTAATAAAATTAATAACAAGGTGGCAGTATTGCCATGTAAGGGGAATTTGATCATGAGTTTAATGTCTACAGAGCAAGTCGCGGAATTTTTGGGTGTAAAAGTTGAACGCGTAAAGCGCCTTGCTCGCGAACATTTACTGATATCGAAATCACAAGATGACAAAGGGGAGCCTTTGTTTGAACAAGAAGATGTAAAAAAATATAAAGAACTTGCTGAGCGAATTGGCGGTCTTTAATTTTTAGCTTTTTCTATGAAGTGGTTAAGCTGTGTTAGCAGTGGCGCCACTTTATCCATCGCACCACGTTGTTCATACCAACAAATACATAAAAGTAAAAACAGCGCATGAAATGCCGCGAGCTTTTCAACTGATAAGTAAAACTCGTGATGTTCGCACACTAACGCTTGGTAATGTTTAAGTAACGCCAGTTGCTGCTCATCATTTAACGCAAAGCTCACCACCAGCGCAGCTAAGTCAAAGTAAACATCGTTGCTTTTGGCATATTCAAAGTCGATTAAAAACATACCCGTCTCATTCACAATGATATTTTCTTTCACTAAATCATTATGACAAAAGCCCATGTCTTTAGGTGCACTATCAATATAAGCCAGTGACTGCTTAATTAGCTCTGTGTGTTGCTGGTATCGCGCTGTTTGCTGGTAGTAGTTAATTTCATAAGCAATATTCATCGGCTCAGTTAGCACAGGGTAACGGTGTAAATTAACTAAGTCGGGCAATAAGCTACTACAAAATTCACCGCTGGCAATACTACCTGCCACGTATTCGAAAATAGCCGTGTCGGTTGCTTGTTCTAACCAAAGTGGGGCTGGGCAGCAGCTTTGCTTTGCAAAATGCGCTTGCGCTGCAAGACCAATCGCCGGCCAGTGGTCGCGATAGTGCTTAACCAAAAAATCTTGGCTTGCTGTTTTTACTAGGTAGTTATCATTGCTTAACCCCTCAACCAGTGGACTGATTGAGGTGATAACTAAACGTGAGTTGAAGCGCGTAAAAAGCGCGTGAATTTGTTGCTCAGTTTTCATCTATAGCTGTGCAAGCGGCTTAGCCTGATGCTGCTCGTATTCTTCATACCAAGTTTTAAAGCCCCATGCGGCCATAATGGTGTAAAACACGAAAAGTACTAAGGTTGGGTAATACCCTTTTTCAAAGTACAGATACATAGATGCTGCATCAATTACAATCCAGTACAACCAGTTTTCCAGCACCTTCTTGGCAACAAGGTAGGTTGTCACCACCGCAAAACAGGTGGTAAAGCTGTCTAGATAAGCAAAATCAGCGTGAGTGTAATTGGTCATCACAAAACCAATGGCAACTGAGGCCAGTGAGGTGGCAAGCAAAATCACCGCATGGCGCTTTAATGACCATGAAATAATGGGCAGATGATCTTTATTATTCATGCCCCTGCGCCAAACCACCCAACCATATACCGCCATATACATGTAGTAAAAATTAAGTAGCGACTCCATCAACAGTGCGCCATTCCAGTACATTACGGTATAAATAAAGGTGCTCACAAACGCGGCTGGCCAACACCATAAGCTTTCTTTAATCGCTAACAGTAAATACGCCATCGATAGGGCAACGGCAATATATTCCCAATGCGACATGGCAGTAAAGCCAGAGAAGGTTTCGCTTAAAAATTCCATAACTCGCGCTACTTTAGGTTTTAGTCTTCGCTAGGCGACAAGTCACCATGTAAGAATTTACAGACGAAAATAGCTTTACCAAACTCTTCATAAGAACGTTTGATTTCAGTATTAAGTACAGACATCACTAAATCATAGTCACCAAAAATCTGAGTAGATAGGGTGTTGGTGATCACTTTAAGCCCTTCATAACTGTTTACACGGTCAATAAAACCTTTGATAAACGGAATGTAGTCTTGATGTAGTGGGTACTTACTGATCTCTACTGAAAGTTTCATTATGAGTTACCGAGTCTTTAAAAAGTATTGCATTGTAACCCGCTTGTACTAACAAGTCATGGCTATGGTTATTTTTTAGTGTAAAATCAGCCCCGATAAACATTGAGGATTCATTATGGCACGCCGCATCACTTACAAATTTAAAAACCAGCCTCGCGAAATCAATTTTGCAAAAGATAAATACCGCGATATGTACCATGCGATCGCAGCGGCTGAAGGCATTGATTTAACTAATTACTTAAAGATGGAACAACAAGTCGAAATGACTTCAAAAGGCTCTGCGGCGGTACGTAACTTTCGTGACCAAGAATTCGCACGAATGGGTTTCAGTGACGTGTATTTTATTAAAGAGTAACAAAGTTACTCTTGATACTCGTAGCTGACTCGTGGGGTGATATTACAGAGTAATTCGTAAGGAATAGTTGTTGCGCACTGGGCAATCTCTTCAACGGGAAGCTCTGGCCCCCACATGATCACCTCATCACCCACTTTTATGTTGTCGCGGTTATCACCAATATCCACCGTGATCATGTCCATCGCCACACTGCCAACAATACCATAGCGTTGTGATTTGATAACCACAGGTGTACCCTGCTCGGCATGGCGTGGATAACCATCCCCATAGCCCATCGCAACCACCGCAAGCTTAGTCGGTTTATCGCTATGCCAGCGTCCGCCATAGCCAACACACTGATCGGCATCGACATCGCGTATCGCGATAACTCGCGTAGTCAAACGCATAACAGGCTCCAGTCCGTGCTGCTGCCCTACACCATTAAGCATTGGCGATACGCCATAAAGCATCAAGCCAGGACGCACCCACTCACCATGACCTTTTGGCCATGCAATAATACCAGCAGAGTTTGCAAGGCAATGCTGCTCACTTTTGCCATCTGCCAGTGAATCAAATAAGGCAATTTGCTGAGCGGTCTTTTCATCATTGATGTCATCGGCGCACGAGAAATGCGTCATTAACTTAATGTCATCACGGGCATTTGGGCTTGCTTTTAAGCGACTGTAGAAAGACTCAAATTGCGATGGTGCAATACCCAGTCGATGCATCCCCGTATTCACCTTTAACCAGCATGCAATTGGTGCATCAAGGCTTGTTTTTTCAAGCGTTGCGAGCTGATTTTCATCATGAATAATGGTTTGAAAGTTATTGGCAAGCAAGATAGGTAAATCATCTTTATGAAAAAAACCTTCAAGCAATACAATCGGTTTTGTCAGTCCACCTGCACGTAGCGCTAACGCTTCGTCTATTCGCGCAACCGCAAAAGCATCCGCATCATTAAGGTATTGGGCAATTTTTACTAAGCCATGGCCATAGGCGTTGGCTTTAAGCACTGCCATTACTTTGCAACCAGGCGCAAAGCGCTTCACTTGCGCTAAATTATGAGCAAGTGCTTTTAGGTTGATTTCGGCAATGGCTAAGCGCATTAGTATTCGTCGTCCATAGCTGGACCCGCGTAGTTATCAAAACGCGAGAATTGACCTTGGAAGGTTAAGCGTACTTTACCGATTGGACCGTTACGTTGCTTACCTATGATGATTTCGGCCACGCCTTTTTCTGTACTGTCTTCGTTATACACTTCATCACGGTAAATAAACATGATTAAGTCAGCATCCTGCTCGATTGAGCCTGATTCACGTAAGTCGGAGTTGATTGGGCGTTTATCGGCACGTTGCTCTAGGGTACGGTTAAGCTGCGATAGTGCAATAACCGGACACTGCAGCTCTTTTGCCAGTGCCTTTAATGAACGAGAGATTTCAGCAATCTCTAAGGTACGGTTATCCGACAAGCTTGGCACACGCATTAACTGCAAGTAGTCGACCATGATCATACTAATACCGCCATGGTCGCGGGCAATACGACGTGCACGCGAACGCACATCTGTTGGTGTTAAGCCTGATGCATCATCAACATACATCTTACCTTTTTCCATCAACAAGCCCATGGTTGACGACAGACGCGCCCAATCGTCATCATCTAGCTGACCGGTACGCACCTTAGTTTGGTTAATACGACCTAGTGATGCCAGCATCCTCATCATGATTTGCTCTGAAGGCATCTCTAGTGAGTAAATGAGTACAGGCTTATCTTGTGTCATAGCTGCGTGTTCGGCTAAGTTCATCGCAAAGGTCGTTTTACCCATCGATGGACGTGCCGCTACAATGATAAGGTCAGAAGGCTGCATACCCGCCGTCATTTTATCTAGATCGGTATAACCCGTGCTTACGCCGGTCACACCATCTTGCGGCGACTGGTAAAGTTCTTCAATCTTATCAACGGTTTTTTCTAAGATACTGTGTAAGCTTTGTGGACCTTCAGTGCTTTTACTGCGCTGCTCAGCAATTTTGAATACTTTACTTTCAGCAAAGTCGAGCAGGTCATGGCTGGTACGCCCTTCTGGGCTAAAACCCGCTTCTGCAATTTCGTTGGCAACACCAATCATTTCACGAATAACAGCGCGCTCTCGTACGATATTCGCGTAAGCATCAATGTTCGCCGCACTTGGCGTGTTCTTGGCAATTTCAGCAAGGTAAGCAAAGCCACCAACACTACTTAACTGATTGTTTTTCTCTAAGCTCTCAGAAATAGTGATCAAATCGATTGGATCCCCCCCTTCAGCAAGATTCACCATCGCTTCAAAAATTAGCTTATGGGTGCGGGTATAAAAATCCTGTGCAACCACTAACTCAGCAACACGGTCAAACGCTTGATTATCAAGCATTAAACCACCTAAAACAGATTGCTCAGCTTCTATTGAATGGGGAGGGACTTTTAACGTATCGACTTGCTTATCTGGTTTGGCCATAACATCACAAAACTAAAATTGAATAGCTCTATTCTATCGACTTGCAATGGCTCTGCAAATAGTTAATACCAATCGACTTAAATATTTGGTCAATCTAGCGTGCTAAATAAAGCGCTAACTGCGTTAGAAATGTCTAAAGTAGAGTAACTACATGTCAAAATTTCTGCCTTGTTATCACTTCATTTATCTGTCGCTATTTAAGACCAACAACTTAACACGATTGGTATGAGCGGGAAGTCTTCCCGCTTTATTGTAATTGAGTGAAATATTGTAATTGAGTGAACTGTAATCGTTATTTCTGTTTACGAAGTTCAATGCGTCCGCTAATGGTATCCATTTCGATATCAGCATCCCCACCGTTAATACTAAATTCTAAGTCGCTAGATGGGCCGTATTTCGCCTTCACTGCTTTGTCATCGCTTAGCTCATTAACGATTTTGCCGTTAGCATAAGCTTCAATTTCAAACTTTGCCGATACATCAGCTGGGAAGTAAAACTCGGCGTCTCCACTGACTGATTCAAAACGAATATTGGCATCTTCAAGCAGCTTATTGATGTGAACTTCAGCTTCACCGTTAACGGTATTAATACGCAGTTTTTTAATTGCATCAAATGCAAAGTCGATATCACCGTTTACGTTTTCAAGACGCACATCTTGCGCTTTGGTCTTTGACTTAATGTCGCCATTCACCGCGGTAAAGCGTAAAGCACCTTGTGAGTTTTTATCGTTAATTTCACCATTAACGGTTTCAAAGCGAATATCACCGTTTAAGTCGTGGGCATTTACATCGCCATTGACCGTTTCAAAGCTCATGTTGCCGCGAATATCTTGCACTGTGATATCACCGTTGACGGTATCAATCTCTGCGCCCGCTTCAAGCTCTTTAGCACTAACTGTGACATTCACCCCAGCAAATTCAAGCTCACTGCTTTTTGGCATGTAAATGGTTAAACGAGAACCGTCACCACTATTCCAGCCACCTAAGTTACGCGGCATTTTTACGATAAATTCAACACGGCTGCCTTCAACCTCTAAACGATAGCCTTGTGCTTTATCGTCAAGCTCACCTTCGATTTTAAGTTGTGGTTTATCCCACCCTTCAATGCGTACATCACCACGTTGGTTTTCAATAAAAATGCGTTTATTTGCAGGTACATCAATTTGTTCATTAATGGTTTGTCCTGCCATTGCCATCAGTGGCAGTAATCCTAAAGTTAAGGCTAGTAATTTCATAATTGTCACTCCTAAATCGTTTGCCACTTCGGTGCATGCACCTTGTTAATTAAGTCCAGTTGTTGCTGATAAACCTGCGACAGCATTTGTAATAAAGCAGGGTTTTCCGGTTCATTCTCAAGTGCTTGCTTAATGGCACTTTCGGCTTCTTCTAACTCTTTTAGTTGCTGCTGCCAGTTATCGGTTAACGCAGGTTGATTTTGATACTGCACCAACAAGCCTTGCTTTTGCTTAGTAAAATAATCGCTCATTGCCATCATGCTATTTGGCTCACCTTGGCCAACAAAAAGCTGTACGGTCAATAGTGCGGCAATACAACAAGCGGCAACTGCAGCGAGTTTATTCCAGCCATGGTTTGGCTTCTCAGTTTGCTCTGGTTGCCCTGTTGCAATTGCTCGCTCAACACCGGGCCAGAGATCTTTGTCTGGGCTAATATCTTGCTTATGGTTAAGCGAGTCATTTAAAAATTGTTCAAATTCTGGCTTACTCATTTTCATACCACTCTTTTAATAACTGCCTTGCACGGTGAAATTGCGATTTACTTGAACCGACTGCCATATCAAGCATGCTTGCTATCTCTTCATGGCGATAGCCTTCAATTGCATGAAGTACAAACACCATACGTGCTCGCTCAGGTAGTCTCAGTACTAATTTGTCAAGGCCGTTAAAGCCGTCGCAATCTGCTGCGCTTTGCTCATCCATACCGCTTTGTTCAAAACTCACTACTTTTTGAAACCAGCTTTTATGTTTGCGAATGTAGCTAATCGCAATATTGCTAGTAACACTGTGTAACCAAGTCGAAAATTGTGAGCGTCCATCAAAGTTCGCGATTTTGTGCCACAACTGTACAAACACTTCTTGTGTTGCATCTTCTGCGTGCTCTTTGTCCGCAAGTAATCGCAAACAAAGGCTATAAACCCGCTTCACATGCAACTCATAAAGTGTTGCATAGGCTGCTTGATCACCGCTTTTTACGCGCTCTATCAAGGCATGCTCACTTTGCTGGGCGAACGCTTGTTCTGCATCTATCAACATCCTGGATGTTGTCCTTTATGATTATTGTTGTGAATTTAGTGTATTAGACGTAAGGAGGGATTCAAAAGGTTTAAATGAAATTAAAATTTTTTGTGTAAGCTACAAATAATTGAGCTTACACAATTTTATTTGGGGATTTACGTTATTCGGCAGGTGATGCTTCGCTTTCTTCTTCAGTTGTTTCTGCGGTTTTGTAGCTCCAACCTAAAAATACGATACGTGCCGAAGAAGCAGGCGTGCCGCCATTTTGTACTTGTAATAAACCCGCATCATAGTGAGCACCACTGCCCCCTGTTGCGGTAATTGTAGAGCCACGTACACTACCAAACAGCTCACCACTTCCCGATAGCTTCACCGTTGTCAAAGGGGCATAAATAGCCGCATATAAATTCGCAGCACCGCTAAATTGCACGCCATTTACACCATTAAATGATGAGTAGAATGATAACGACGGATGACCACTAGTAGTTAATCCTTCTTGCTCAGTAATAACTTTTGCGCCTGCGCCAATATTGACTTTTCCGGTTAATAACACAGTTAAACTACTGTCTTTTTTAATAGTCAGTGTTGTGCTCCCCGCCATCGAAAAGTCACCATCAATCAGTAAAATAACATCACCACCAGAAACTTCCATTTTGCCGTCACTGGTCATTTTGAGTCTATCAACTGCAAAAATATACTCTTTGCTATTGCTACCATTAGCTTGGTTTTGCGCTTTAGAATTAAACAAGAAAACATCAGCAAGGCTTGGCATAATAACTTGGCTACCACCGCTACTAAAATAGCCCTTTTCAGTATTAAGCTTAAATTGTTGCGTAGGACCTACAGAAATAGAGCTGTAACTGCTTACTTGATCTGTGATGCCTGTCATTTTCTCTGGCAAAATTAACGGGTCGCAACTGGTATCTGGGTTTGTAGGGTCATAATCAGGTGCAGCTGGATCGGCTACAGTTACCGGTTCAACATTCGGGTTCACGTTAAATTTACGATCACTATAATGCACACCATCTTGCTGGTTATTGCTGGTATCTTTAAAATCGCCTGAACCGCCATACATAATATCCAACGCTTCGCCTTGGCTATTCGTGATGAATGTTGACCACTGCATTTTTGCATCACCATTGGCTCGCACAACCCCCGAAACAGTCCCGCCACGATGGGTATAATAACCACGGGTATAGACATTACCGTCTACACGTAAACCACTGCCAGGAGAGATATAAACACCAGAGTTCGAATGGATATTACCAATAATTGGTGATGAGCCATTTAAGTAAATAACTCCGGTCGCTTTTACATCGCCCTTTATCGGTGAATGACCCGATAGCACTACATCTGAATCGCCAGCAATGGTTGAAACATCACCATCATTCGACTTTGTTTCTTCGTAGCTGCCTTTACTCGAATCATAGCTGTCGATACTACCACTGCCCGATAAATCGACTCCCTTACAGCCCACCATCGCATTAGTGAAAACAGAACTACCTTTCGCGCCTTGTACTGCAAAACGGGCGACTAAGTTACTTTGCGCGTCACCATCAAATCGTTGCCCCAAGCTTGCAATTTCAAGCTCACCAGCAGCGTTTTGACTTAAACTGGCATTAAAAATGGCATCATCAGCAATAACACCAGAGCCCGATGCGTTACTGGTTTTACTGATCAAATCTTCAACCGCTAATACACCTTCCTCATTCAAGGTTTGTTGCAATAACTTAGCTTGTTCAAACACACCTTTTTCAGCCATTAAGCGGCTGTTTAATTTCTTTTGAAAGTTGCCACTTAAACGTTCTTGAACAACGTTTTCACGTAGCGAACTAAGCACCACTATGCTAGCCATACTGGTCAAGATCAACACTGTAATTAGGGTAAAACCATTTTGCTTGTTATACACTGCCAGCTCCGTATGCTTTGACTAATATTGCATTAGTTAAGGCAATATCAATGTTAATACCATTACCGAACTGAGCTGGTAAATCATTTGGCTTTACAGTAACGGTTACAAGCTCACCGGCGATATCAAATGACAAAGCTTCGATTCCTGTCAGTAATCGCTCTGAGGCAGCGCCATCGAGTGAACACATTAAGTTGCTACCATTTAAGCTATATACTTCAACCACCTGCGTAGTTGTTGCAGAGCCATCACAGGCAATGACACCACTTGGCTGAGTAATAGTAATTGTGCTTTTATCTGCACTGATGGTGGGTGTTAGTTGTGTTTGCTTTATGCTGCGGTTGAATACTTTACTGGTATAGCGAATCACTTCTTGAGCGTTTTCTAGCTCTTTACTCACCTCAATGGTGCTTTTAATCGCCGAGTAAGACAAGCTCACTCCCGCTAATAAAAAAGCGCCAGCTGCCAATGCCACCATCAGTTCAACTAAGGTAAAACCCTGAACGCGTTTATTCATGAGCACACCGCCGTTAAATCAGGAAAACTGGCATTTAGACTAATTTGATTTTCTGCATTGTCTGTCATGCGTTTATCAACCCAAGTCACATTAATTTGCATGTCATCACTGTAAGTAGCTGGGATCGTCAGCTGATAATCACTCACTTGTGGCGCGAGCGAAGCTCTAAATGTCGCGTCTTGAAAAAGTGCGGTATTAGTTTTTTGAATTTCACAAATGCGTGGCCACAAACGCTCAATGGTGTTTTGCCCTTGAATAAGTGACACAGTGTAATCAAAACTATTGGTTGCATATTGCAGCGATTTTAGCTGCGCTGCCGCCAAGCCTAATAATGCGATGCCAGCGATCACCACTGAAATCATCACTTCTAATAATGAAAAGCCTGCCTGCTTATTCATGCACATCCTCGCTGTGAATTTTCTACTAACCAGTTTTGGCCACTTTTAAGCACACACATCACGTAATCAGTGGTATTTGTGTGCTCATCTTTCACTAAAATTTCAGCTTGTTTATCAACTTCGCCACTGGCACTAATGGCCAATGCGACTAAATTGACGGCAACGCCGCTTTTTGTGACCGAAAATTCTTTTAAAACCGTGTCTACGCCGCCCTCGTTGAGGGTCACTTGCCAACTATTATTACTAACAACTAGGTTAATAGGTTTGTCGCGTTTGACCGCTTCACTGCGTGCAAATTTATAAGCACTATTTAATTGATTTGCAGTAGTTACGACGCGATCTTGCAAAATTTGCTGACTAAAAGACGGGAAAGCAAGGGCTGCCATAATGCCAATAACACTCAGCACAACCATTAACTCAATTAAGGTAAACCCTGCAATTCGACGCAATTGTGTTACTCCCAGCAATCACTAAATGAAGCGCTATAACTACCATCATGTTTAACGGTTAAGTCACCACAGCGATCACTCGCTTGCGCCGAACCCGATTTAGGAGCGGCTTTTAAACTGTAGCCACGATTTTTAAAATCGCTTACAGCACCTGATACTTTATCTGTTGCTGTGTAAGTAAGGGTGTAATAGTCAGTATTTTGAGTTGCAAATGCATTGGGGTAGCCGCCATTTCGTGAATAAATTCGTTCAAGACTGGCGCTGTATTGCAGTAACTCTTGTTGAATATCAGCACGGCGACTACGTTGCATGTGCTCAGTGTAAGCAGGCAGTGCTACGCTATACAGAATCCCTAAAATAGCGATCACGATAAGAATTTCTACTAATGTAAATCCTGTTTGTTTACCTATTCCATGTGGTACTAATGCACTTTTCAACCTCAACCCCTTAATACTTTTTAACCAGCACAATATAAATGACAGCGTTGTCAGTGTCAATTTTAACCAATTTACTTTTACTCATTCGATTATACTAATAAGAAAAATAAAATTAAGAAAAAAGAACGTATGTTTGTGAAATATGTAAGATTATAGGATTAGCATTTGTATGTTTAAAATATAGAAACCAATACTATTGGATGACAACTGAAGAAGCAATAGCGGTACAAAATGCTACAATTTATAAATTTCAGGCACAAAAAAGCCGCACCTAAGTGCGGCTTTTTTTACTTAATATTGCTATTAAGCTTCAGCGATAACGATTACTTTGATAGTAGCCGATACGTCTGAGTGTACTGCGATTGCTACGTCAAATTCGCCAGTCTCACGGATAGTACCTAGAGGTAAACGAACTTCTGATTTAGCAACTTCAACGCCAACAGCTGAAATAGCTTCAGCGATGTCGCGAGTACCGATAGAACCGAATAACTTGCCTTCGTCACCAGCTTTAGAAACTAGTGTAACTTCAGCTAATGCTTCTAACTTGTCAGCGCGAGCTTGAGCAGCAGCTAGATCTTCAGCGATCTTAGCTTCTAAATCAGCACGACGTGCTTCGAAAGTTTCGATGTTAGCTTTAGTTGCAGGAACTGCCTTACCTTGTGGGAAAAGGAAGTTACGTGCGAAGCCAGATTTAACTACAACCTGGTCACCTAGGCCACCTAGGTTTGCGATCTTGTCTAGTAGAATAACTTGCATGTCTCTACACCTTTTAAAAACTGTTAATCCGCTGCTTACTTATGTAAGTCAGTGTATGGAAGAAGGGCTAAGTAGCGAGCACGCTTGATAGCAGTTGCTAGCTGACGCTGATATTTAGCGCTAGTACCTGTGATACGGCTAGGTACGATTTTGCCACTTTCTGTAACATAGTTTCTAAGAGTAGCTAGATCTTTATAATCGATTTGTTGTACGCCTTCCGCTTTGAAGCGGCAGAACTTACGACGTCTGAAATAACGTGCCATGAGTAAAATTCCTCAAAAAATTCTTTCTATATGTTGAGCATGCAAGACCAATTGGCTTAAGCCGTTTCGGCCTTCGTGACGATTTAAAAACCCCGTCACTTGCACTTGTTGCCCAACGTGCAATTGTTGAGTTTGTTGTTGCATTGGCGTGCCGCTGGCAACAACTTGAAGCCTGACATAACTATTACGGTTAAGGTCTGCTTCAACTTGCATCGATTTATGTTCAAGAACAAAAATACAATGCGGTATACCAGCAGGGCTTTGACTATATTTAGGTGTTTTACAAACAACCCCAGATAGTGTCAGCTGATTCATATAAGGATTAAGCGGTTGGCTCATCTTTTTGTCTCAACTGCAAGCGCCATGCTTGAACTCAAAACGATTAAGCAGCTGGTGCTTCTTTCTTCTCTTCTTTCGCAAGAGGAGATGCTTCAGTTACAGCGTCTTTAGTACGCATAACTAAGTTACGAAGCACTGCATCGTTGTAGCGGAAAGTAGTTTCTAGCTCGCTGATTACTTCAGTAGGTGCTTCAACGTTCATAAGAACATAATGAGCTTTGTGAAGCTTGTCGATTGGGTAAGCCAATTGACGACGGCCCCAGTCTTCAAGACGGTGGATAGTACCACCAGCTTCAGTGATAGAACCAGTATAACGTTCGATCATACCAGGTACTTGCTCACTCTGATCAGGGTGAACCATGAATACGATTTCGTAATGACGCATGGATATTCCTTACGGTTAATAGAGCCTTCTACCGTTTCGGCCAGTCGGTTTAAGGCAAGGAATTAAATTTAATAAGCCGAAATGAGCGCGCATTTTACGCTTAGATTGATAATTAAGCAAGATAAAACAGCAAGCCAAGCTAGATTATTGTGCTCTATTAAGATTTTCTAAACGCTAAAAACAAAAAACCCAGCCGAGGCTGGGTTTTTGAATTCTGAAAACTAAAATTACTTGATTTTAGCTTCTTTGAAAATCACGTGTTTACGAGCTTTAGGATCGTATTTTTTGATTTCCATTTTTTCAGGCATGTTACGCTTGTTCTTGTCGGTAGTGTAGAAAAAACCAGTACCAGCAGTTGAAACTAAACGGATCTTATCGCGCATGATTCAGTTCCTTAAACTTTTTCGCCACGAGCACGGATTTCTGTAAGAACCGCGTCGATGCCTTTTTTATCGATAATACGCATACCTTTAGTAGTAGTGCGTAGTGTTACAAAACGTTTTTCACTTTCAACCCAAAAACGGTGAGTTTGTAGGTTAGGTAGGAAACGACGTTTAGTCGCGTTTCTCGCGTGTGAACGGTGGTTACCAACCGCTGGACGCTTACCTGTAACTTGACATACTTTAGACATGTCTATATATCTCCAATAACTTCGCTCGAGCTTAATTTTCCCTTAGGCCAGTATTTGTGCCCCGGGATAAATCGAAGGGCGCTCTTTATACAGCTTATACAGGCAAAGATCAAGTAACAGATCTTATCCAATCAGCTCATGTGTAAATTTGATAGCGGCTAATTATAAAGATCGAATGCCCTTAGGGAAAGTAAAAACTGCATTTAAATTAAACTAATTTCTAAAATCGCCCTAAACTGCTCATTTTTAACACACTCTCTAATACAGTTGGCTCTATATAAGCCCTCTTTCGGCAAACGAAACACAATTTTCACCACCCACTATGATGTGATCCAGCACATTTATATCGACTAAGGCTAAAGCTTGCTGCAATTTAGTGGTGATCAATTTATCGGCCTGACTAGGCTCAGCCACCCCACTTGGGTGGTTATGAGCAAGTATTAGTGCCGCCGCATTATTACGCAGCGCTGCTTTAACCACTTCACGGGGGTACACAGACGCGGCATTAATAGTGCCGTAAAAAAGTACTTCGTCTTTAATCAACTGGTTTTGACTATCTAAGTACAGCACCATAAATACTTCCTGCTGTAAGCCACGTAACTGAATAGTTAAATAGTCATACACGGCTTGTGGCGAAGTAAATAACGCCTCGCGCTTACATTGCTCAAGCATATAGCGCCGGCTTAATTCAAGCACTGCTTGAAGCTGCACATACTTAGCAGCCCCTAAACCCTTTTGAGCGCAAAACTCTTGTTCAGATGCATTAAATAAGTCATGCAGCGTACTATTAATATCGAGCAGATGCTCAGCCAGTTCAATGGCATTCATGCCCGGCACACCGGTTCGTAGGAATATTGCTAATAACTCTGCATCAGAGAGTGCTTTGGCACCTTGGGCAAGTAACTTCTCCCGCGGCCTTGCTGATAAAGGTAAATCGGTTAATGGCATTGCTTCATCCTTAAAACAACTATTCCATATATTAAACTGTACTATAAAATTTAGTTTTTTCCTGTCTGTAGAAAAGAAAACTTCATGCTATCGGTAAAGATTTGCTATCGTTAGCCCATATCGACAAAGGTTAAATTTCACGTAATGACAAAATCAGTAAATAAAAAAATCCTGTTAGGTATGAGTGGTGGTATTGCAGCCTATAAATGCGCAGAACTTGTTCGCCGTTTAAAAGATCAAGGCTGTGAAGTAAAAGTCGTCATGACCGACTCAGCCAAACACTTTATTACTCCTTTAACAATGCAAGCGGTAAGCGGTGAGATTGTTTCTGATTCATTACTCGACCCAGCAGCAGAAGCCGCAATGGGTCATATCGAATTTGCCAAATGGGCAGACCTTATTTTAGTCGCCCCTGCAACCAGTAATATTTTAGCGAAAATGGCCATGGGTATTGCAGATGACTTACTGACGACCCTACTACTGGCTACCCCTGCAAAAGTGGCGGTTGCACCTGCCATGAACCAACAAATGTATGCCCACCCTGCTACACAAGCAAACCTTGCCACACTTAATGAGCGTGGCGTGGCTATTTGGGGCCCAGGTAAAGGCGAGCAAGCCTGTGGTGATGTAGGCGCAGGACGCATGTTAGAGCCTCATGAGTTAGTCGCGCTTTGTACACAACCTGAAGTAGAGCCATTACTTGCAGGCAAAACCATCACGATTACTGCAGGACCAACCCGAGAAGCCCTCGACCCGGTTCGTTATATCTCTAACCACAGCTCAGGCAAAATGGGTTATGCCCTTGCAGAAGCTGCACTTGCGCTAGGTGCAAAGGTAAATCTGATTTCAGGCCCCGTAACAATTAAAGCACCTGCTAATGCCCTGCTTACTAATATAGAAAGTGCTGAGCAATTACTTACCGCCTCAATGGAACTGGCCGCGCAATCGGATGCTTTTATCGGCTGTGCAGCAGTGGCTGATTACCGTGCAGCTGCAATTCATGAGCAAAAGATGAAAAAGCAAGGCGATGAACTAACCCTTACTTTAGTTAAGAACCCAGATGTCATCGCTAATGTCGCAGCACTTAGCGAAAACCGCCCTTATACCGTTGGCTTTGCGGCAGAAACTCAAGATGTTGCAAGCTATGCACAAGGTAAGTTAAAGAACAAAAATCTCGATATGATCTGCGCAAATGACGTATCAAAAGAAGGCCTTGGCTTTAATTCTGATCATAATGCTTTAACACTCTTCTGGCACAATGAGCAGCTAGATTTAGCAATGGGAAGTAAAAAAGATTTAGCCATGAGCGTAATGACTGAGCTTGCCAAGCGTTTGTAAAAATGCTGGAAAGAAACTGAATAAAACATTAACATAAGCCACTCATTTGCACAAAAAATGGCTTGTCTGACTCCCAACAGCGCAAGTAATAAATTATAAGAAAGGAATGGTCATGCCTGCGACAAAAAGAAGTAATCGCAAAGAGCAGATTCTGCAAGCACTCGCACAAATGTTAGAAACCAGCCCAGGTCAACGTATCACAACCGCAAAACTCGCGGCTGAGGTCGGTGTGTCTGAAGCTGCGTTATATCGTCATTTTCCGAGTAAAGCACGGATGTTTGAGGGCCTAATCGAGTTTATTGAAGATACCCTGTTATCACGCATTAACCTCATTTTAGAAAATGAGAAAGAAAGCCAAACACGTGTCTACAATATTTTGCTGTTATTGTTAGCCTTCGCCGAGAAAAACCCGGGCATTACCCGCATTTTGACCGGTGATGCCTTACAAGGTGAACAAGAGCGTTTACGTGAACGTGTACAAGGCTTATTTGAAAAGCTAGAAACTCAGTTCAAGCAAGTGCTACGCGAGCGCAAACTGCGCGAAGGTAAAGCATTCCAGTCAGACGAAAGCACCCTAGCCAACTTCTTACTCGCCTATGTAGAAGGTAAGATGAACCAATTCGTGCGCAGCGACTTTAAAGCAAAACCCAGTGCACAATTTGAAAAGCAGTGGCCAGAGTTACAAAAGATTTGGTTGTAGTTCAAGCTTTATTAGCTGGTAGTTTAACTACCAGCTTAATACCTACCTTATATACACTTGATTTGAAAAGTATTTCTTTTTTGAGTTAGTTAATTGAATTTCGGCCTGGTTACCAACAAGCTGCAATAGTAAGCCCTGAGCAATTTCCCTTTCACCCAATTTCGATTTCACAACAACTTCTTTTCCTATTGCTCCTTGCAACCTCGGTTTAGGGAAACTCGCTTTAGTAACTGGTTTTAGCCCTTCATTTTCAACAAACAAATTTAGACAATGCTGCTTAGCGGCACTGATCCAGTCATCATGGGATTTAACAATATCAACGTTATTTAAAAAGTGTATCAACGCACTATTTCGACTACTAAATTCACTCGAAACATCGGCCATATTTTTAACTTGCGCCCATTTACGAATAACAACGTACTTGCCTTGCGTGAGTCTCGCTAAACTCGTCGATGCGCCCGTCATCCGGCTATACCATTCGATTCTATAACAAGAAGAACCCAAGCTATGAAGTAGAATAGTCGTATTGCCAAATTCCTTAGTACTGCCCTCAATAACACTCACTTTCAATCCTTTAAGCAAAAGTAAATCAGACTTAAAGGATATGAAGAACAAGCCGTTATGATAATGAGTGACTTTCTTAGTAAGCCTAATAAATATTCCTAGATTGCAGAGAATGGTTAAACAACTTAAAGGGGCAATCGAGATTAAAGAACAAAGAATGATGATTCATTTTGAATATTGGGTGGGGTGGCTTTTCTTAATCACAGAAGATATTCTGTAAAAAGCCACTTTTATAAGAATTAGTGATTAAGCTGTGTTTCCGAATTAAAAAACATTTAAACTTCTCGCACTTTTAATTAGCCTTTACATAATTTAAAAAATTAAGGTTTAGGCATAATACTTATAGAGGAAGCTCTCATTACTTGAGCATCTTCATTATTCTTAACACTAAACCAAACATTCAAATCTACCCTCAGCTTATCCCAAGATTGTTTCTTAACATCTTTCCTTAAAGTAGTAAAAATACCACTACTAGATTTTATCTTTATTTGTGAGCTGTTTTTAAAGATTATTCTTCCATTCTTACGGTTTGGCTCAGCATGAGAGCTGCTTTTTTTCTTTTTTTTAAATTCATTAGAATGCACCTTCTTAACTGATAGTGTCTTTTTCTTTACTATTACATTTACAGCTGAATCATGCTCATTGCGGCGTTGTTTCCTAAAAGTTTGAACTATCTTGCCAGCCTGTGATCAGATCATCTATATCCTACTAGCCCGTGCAACAACAATGAGCAAAATCACAAACTGGTCTCACTATAATCAAGCCCTCGTTA
>NZ_JAKGBA010000027.1:0-44430 GCF_021532495.1 Pseudoalteromonas sp. Cn5-37
ACAATCGCCAACTGGTTGAAGCGATGATCAAAGTGAAGGCGCTAAATAAGATCAACACCCTTGGTCTGCCTAAATATCAGTAAGTTAAGTGAGTTTATTAGAGAGCTGCATTTGATCAACAAGGCCCACAGGTACGTGAATCGTGGCCGTATGGGCTCTCAAATTAGTAGCCAAGATATGCTCAATAAATTTGACAGCCAAGATAACTAACCGTGAGTTTTAAACATGATAGACACCAACCATCAAGAGATTGCTAAACCACTCGCGCAAAAGATTATGTTATTCGCTAATAAAGCGGGTGATATTACCTCTCATACGCCAGAGCTCACATTGCACATTCGTAACGCACCAACCGACCCCTTGCATTGTATTTACACATTAAGCCTTGCAGTGGTGCTACAAGGTGCAAAAATGCTTTCAGTCGAAAACAGTGTACTGCCCTGCTCTGGTGGGCAAACCATGTTAACAACTTTCGACTTACCTGTGGTATCCCATGTGACCGAAGCAACACGCCACCAGCCATTTGTTGCCATGGTGCTAAAGCTTGATTACAACTTAATTTTGCAAACGGCCGCAGAACTTAAGCTGCCAAAACAATCACGCAACGAAACGTTTGCGCCGATTTCTATTCATAATATCGATGCAGGACTCACTGATGCACTCACTCGGTTATTTGAGCTTGAATATAACCCTGCACTTCGCGACGGCTTACAGCCATTACTCATGAAAGAAATTGTTATTCGCCTTTTACAGGGACCTCACGGGCCTCACCTTAGAAAACTGGCATCAGAGGGGTCACCAAGTAGTCATATTGTCAGAGTTGTGAGCTGGCTTAAAACCAACTTTATGCGCCCAGTACAAATTGACGAGTTAGCAAAACAAGCGCATATGAGCTCATCAACATTTCGCCAGCACTTTAAAACCATTACTGGCACCAGCCCATTGCAGTATTTAAAAACCTTACGCTTACAAGAGGCTCGCGATCAAATGCTGATCAATGGTCTTGATGCTGGTCAAGCAAGTGGTGTGGTTGGTTACGAAAGCCCTTCGCAATTTAGTCGCGAGTACAGCCGTTTATTTGGCCTGCCACCGCAAAAAGATATGCAAAGGCTAAGGCAACAACAGTTATAAGAGATAATTGCGCTAAGTATGACTTAGCGCATCTTCAATTAAGCTTTATTAAATGGATTACGGGTATCTTGGTCGGCATCTAGATTACGCATTAAGATTGCGTGATCTAAATCGATATCTTCTGGCAGAGGGATTTTAACAATATGGCCCGAACCTTTTGCATCGCTAATGGCTTCGCCTTTTTTGTTTTCCATAAAATCTAGCTTGAAGTTAATATTCCCTTTTGGCGTCATAAGCTCAAGTGAATGACCAGTACAGAACTTATTCTTCACATCAATTTCAACTAAGCCATTATCGTTGCGGCCTAATACTTCACCCACAAACTGCTGTTTATCTGACACCGAATGACCATACTCATAGTTTTGATAGTCTTGATGTGCGTGGCGCTTTAAAAATCCTTCTGTATAGCCTCGGTGCGCTAAGTTTTCGAGGGTTTTAAATAAGTTTGCGTCAAATGGACGACCAGCAACGGCATCATCAATGGCTTTACGATACACTTGCGCAGTACGTGCAACATAGTAGAAAGACTTAGTGCGGCCTTCAATTTTTAAACTATGCACGCCCATTTTCGTTAGTTGATCAACATATTGAACTGCACGTAAATCTTTTGAGTTCATTATGTAAGTACCATGCTCGTCTTCAAAAGCAGGCATATACTCACCAGGACGGCCCTGCTCTTCAAGCATAAATACTTCGTTACTTGGGGCACCATCTCCTAGAGTTGGGATCACCGCTTTAGGGTCGATTTTATGTACCATTTCGCCGGTTTCATTTTCAGTGCCCGGTTTCACATCGTAGTTCCACCGACATGCATTAGTGCACGTTCCTTGGTTTGGATCGCGTTTATTAATATAACCCGATAACAAACAACGGCCAGAATACGCCATGCAAAGCGCACCGTGAACAAACACTTCAAGTTCTGTATTTGGGCATAGCCCACGAATTTCAGCGATTTCTTCAAGGGATAATTCGCGCGATAAAATGACTCGTTCAATACCCTGCTGAGCCCAAAAGTTCACTGTGGCATAGTTCACCGCATTGGCCTGCACAGATAAGTGAATTGGCATATCTGGCCATTTTTCACGCACTAACATGATAAGCCCAGGATCAGACATGATCAGGGCATCTGGCTGCATCTCAATAACTGGCTCAATGTCGCGTAAGTACGATTTTACCTTGGCATTGTGAGGAGCAATGTTCGACACCACATACAATTTTTTATTTTGCGCATGGGCTTCGTTAATACCGATTTGCAGGTTATCTAGGTCAAACTCATTGTTACGAACACGAAGGCTATAACGAGGTTGGCCAGCGTAAACGGCATCTGCACCATAAGCAAAGGCATAACGCATATTCTTTAAACTACCCGCAGGTGATAACAACTCAGGCGTAAAAGGACGAGGGGTCAAAATAGGTGACGACATGAAAGCTCCACACATCGAACCGAGTACAAGTCGGTTGCATGAATTAATACGATAATGAAGCGCGGCAGTATAATAACCTGCCCAGTAATTTTATTGATCTAGATCATGCTTGATAGAAACTTAGCAAACCAACTGTGAGCCTATAAAAAGAAAAAAGGTGACCAATCCAATGGCCACCTTTTTAGATCAAACTCAATTAACTATCCAGGGTAATTGGTTTGGAATTGCTAATGTTAACAGCCCAAAAAGCTACAACATATATTCTTTAATAATTATGTAGTTATATTATATGCTAAATGTGATTTTTTGATTACAAAAACTACAACAACAGCACTTCTTCAGTTTCAAGCGCAAAGGTTTTGCCGTTTGCAAAACGAATAGCGATTTAAAAAATATGACTACTTCCAACTTCAGGAGCTTGGTTAGGTTTAGTTCAATAAATATAGGGGCTGTAATGGGTAATACGCTTGCGAAGTCCTCTACACAGGCATAGTTGCCATCACTGTAATAATCAAAATCATTAACAAACACTTCTGTGATATCACACACGCTATGTATACTCGTAACCACGCTGAGTTCATTGTGGAAACAAGTGCTTAACTGTAAAAGGTGTTCGCATTTCATACTCATTTCGCTGAACATTTTTAGATTCATGAAAATGCCATCAAATGACTATTTAATTAAATTAGGAATTTTCACGTAAAGCGCGTATAATTCGCGCCCGTTAATATTTAACCTTTTAAATTTAAAATTATTGGAGCATAAAGATGGCTTTAGAGCGTACTTTTTCAATCGTAAAACCTGATGCAGTTGCTAAAAACCACATCGGTGCTATCTACAACCGTTTCGAAACTGCTGGTCTTAAAATCGTTGCAGCTAAAATGGTTCACCTTTCAAAAGAAAAAGCTGAAGGTTTCTACGCTGAGCACAGCGAGCGTCCTTTCTTCGGTGCTTTAGTTGAGTTCATGACATCTGGTCCAGTAATGGTTACTGTTCTTGAAGGTGAGAACGCAGTACTTAAAAACCGTGAAATCATGGGTGCTACTAACCCTGCTGAAGCACTAGCTGGTACTTTACGTGCTGACTACGCAGACAGCATCGACGAAAATGCTGTTCACGGTTCTGACGCTGTTGAATCAGCTGCACGTGAAATCGCATACTTCTTCGCTGACGAAGAAATCTGCCCACGTACTCGTTAATTTCGAGTTCACAGCTAAGTCTGTGATGCAGAAGAAAAAGGGCTTTCGGGCCCTTTTTTAGTCATTAGCTAAGCTTATTGTAAATATGTTTAGCTAATGACTAAGTCGATTAAATAATGTACAATCGCGCACCCGAACTACTTACCACCGTCACTGATTGAGGTTGTTTCATGACCACTGAAAAAAAGATTAATTTATTAGATTTAAACCGAGATGCAATGCGTGAGCTTTTTGTATCATTCGGTGAAAAGCCATTCCGTGGCGATCAGGTGATGAAATGGATTTATCATTTTGGTGTAGACAATTTTGACGACATGACAAACGTCAACAAAAAGCTAAAAGAAAAACTAAAAGCTGAATGTGAAATTGTTGCTCCTGAAATCTCAGTTAAACAAGTAGCGACTGATGGCACTATTAAATACGCCCTGATGCTACAAGGTGGCCAAGAAGTAGAAGCTGTTTGGATCCCAGAAAAAGACCGTGCAACTTTATGTGTTTCATCACAGGTAGGTTGTGCCCTTGAATGTACCTTCTGCTCTACGGCTCAACAAGGCTTTAACCGTAACTTAGCGGTGTCTGAGATCATCGGCCAAGTTTGGCGTGTCGCGAAAGATATTGGTTTAGACGGCGACAGTACTAAGCGCCCTGTAACTAACGTTGTAATGATGGGTATGGGTGAGCCATTACTTAACCTTAAAAACGTCGTACCAGCAATGGAACTTATGATGGACGATTGGGGTTTTGGTTTATCAAAACGTCGCGTTACATTAAGTACCTCAGGTGTGGTTCCTGCGCTTGATCTATTAAAAGAGAAGATTGACGTAGCATTGGCTATTTCACTGCATGCGCCAAACAATGAGCTGCGAGATGTACTAGTACCAATTAATAAAAAGTACCCAATTGAAGAGTTTTTAGCCGCATGTCGTCGATATATCGATGGTTCTAAAGCAAACAAAGATGTGACTATCGAATACGTTATGCTACAAGGTGTGAACGACAGTACCGATCAAGCCCACGAATTGGTTAAAACACTTAAAGGTACACCTTCAAAAGTGAACCTGATCCCGTTTAATCCATTCCCGGGTAATGAATATGGCCGTTCGAGTAACAGCCGTATCGACCGCTTCTCTAAAGTATTACAAGCAGCAGGTATTACCTGTATCGTTCGCCGTACTCGTGGTGATGATATTGATGCAGCTTGTGGTCAATTAGTGGGTGATGTCGTTGACCGTACTAAACGTTTAGCGAAAAAGAAAATGCGCGAAGATAACGCAATTGCGGTAAACATTCACCAAGCATAAGCGTAACTTTTGAAGTTAAGCCTTTGTGGCAAACTCGTTATTTTTAAAATAATAGATGCAACACAAAGGCTTTTCGGTAAGATAGGCATACGGAATCAAAGAAGAGATTAGGTAATGCGTTCTATACTTGCCATTACTGTTAGTGCATTTGCATTAACAGGGTGTGTTACAGAAAACAGCTACGAAGGTAGCGACAGACCCGTTGTTGAAAAACAAGTTAACAATACCGGTGCTGCCCGTACCCGTATCGCCCTTGCGTTACAGTACTTAAAAACAGGCAATAACTCACAAGCAAAATATAATTTAGAACGCGCTGCAGATTTTGCACCTGACCTCCCTGAAGTTCATTACTCTTTAGCTTATTACTATCAACAAGTTGATGAACCAGAACTTGCCGATAAAGCCTATCAGCGCGCATTAAAAATTGCCCCTAATGATCCAAACACCTTAAACAATTATGGTGTATTTTTGTGTGGCATTGGTGAGTATGACCGCGCTGCAGAAGAGCTTCTTAAAGCGATTTCAATTCCTAGCTATATCCGTGTAGCTGAAAGTTACGAAAACTTAGCTTTATGTGCGATTGAATTTGATGACTTCGAAAATGCGGAAAAATACCTAAAATCAGCACTTAATCACAGCTCGCAGCGCCCTTCTTCAATGATAAGCTTGGCTGGTTTGTATTACGCAAAAAGCGATCTACATAAAGCTGAAGATATTATTGAAAAATACGAATCAACAGGCCGCGTAACACCTCGTGCACTTATGCTCAGCTATCTTATCCAGCAACGTATGGGACACATAGAAAAAGCCGAAGCAACTGCAGGTATCATTTTACAAACTTACCCCGGCTCAAACGAAGCTAAAGCCATTTCTTCTGGGCAGGTTAAACGTTCAGAGTTTGAAATATTACGAGAAAAATATCGTCAAGCTCAACTCGAAGAGCTCCAGATTTCAAGCGATAACTCATCGGTTAGCAAGGACCAACCAAAGATCCGAATCGTAAAAAGAAAAGCCCCAACAAAGGCGAATGAAACAGTAATTGTAGATAAGACAGATGTACAAACTTCTAATGCAAAAGAAGTATATGCTACGAATCAGCAAAAGTCAGAAGTGCCTGCAATTAATGAACAAGAAACTGTCGAATCAACCCAATCTGTTGCAAACATGCCAGCCCTAGTTGTAGAGCAAGCAAAGATTCAGCCCGAAGCTTCGGGTTTTAAGACTGAATCGTCAAAAAAAATAGCATCAACTGCAACTAAGCCTGTCGATACTGAAGCTGTTGTTAATGCGCTTGCGATAAAAACACCAGAACAAAAGAAAAGTATATCAACACCTAAAGCTGCTAACGATGAAGTCACTATTGTATCTTTTGGGGCACCCACATCTCCTGAGATTAAGCAACAAACTTCAACTTCTGCAAAAGCTGTCAGCAAAAATGAAAGCACAGTGATATTTTATCAGCCTGAAAAAGATGAAAATGTCTTTAGCGAAGAATCCAACTATGCAGGCCAAACGAGTCAAACCTCGTACTCAGTGACTTCTGAACAAATACAATTACCCATGCTCAACCCACGTGTACCTGCGCTGAATATCCCCTACCATATTATTGAAAATGGTGAAAACCTATTTAGCATTTCAGTGCGATACAATGTTAAACTACAGAAGATTTTGCTGTGGAATGGCTTAAAAGAATCGGATCGCGTACAAAACGGTACTCGCATCTATTTAAATGATCCGAATATTTATCACGACATTAATGCTGGTGATACTTTGTACGACATTGCCACGCAGCATAGCGTATTAATCGATCAATTAATGCGCTGGAACAAATTGAGCCCAGATGTTGCCCTTAAGCCTGGGCATAGACTTTTATTGGTAGATCCAGACTCATACGCATTATGAATGAAGAAAACAATTTAGAACAACCACAAGAAACGCTCGGCCAGGCGCTAAAAAAACGCCGCGAAGATGCAGGAATGAGCCTTGAGCAGCTTGCTGGTGCATTAAAATTATCAGTTTTACAATTACAACGATTAGAAAACGACGAACATGAGTTACTAGGCCCTGCAACCTTCGTAAAAGGTTATATCAGAAGCTATTGTCGCGAGCTAAAAATAGATAGCCAAGCCATGCTTGAATTGTTACCTGAGCATGTTGAGCCAGCTAAAAAATCTAATATGCAGAGCTTCTCTCGTCGCACCGAAAAAGAAGCAAACGATAGCCGTTTAATGCTGTTCAGTTATTTTATTTTAGCTGTCATTATAGGCTCATCGGTCGTTTGGTGGTGGCAAAATAGTAATCAAAGTATCGAAGAGCCGGTAACAACGACGATGCCAAATCAGCTTGAAAGTAATGAGCTAACCACTAATATGGCAGACGAAGCGCCAGTTGAAGAAACAGTTCAATTGCCTACAGAAGACAAAGAAGTTATTGAGCCACAAGAAACTGTGCCAATAACTAACAACGAAGCAGCAAATCAGGCTGCATCACAAAGCCAATTAACTGCTCAGCCGCAAACCAAAAAAGCTGATCCTGAGCACAGCGAAGTGGTGATGCACTTCAATGAAGATAGCTGGGTAGAAATTCACGATGGCAACGGCGATCGTATTGCTTTTGGTGTTAAAAAAGCAGGTTACGTGATGACAGTAACCGGCCCACAGCCATTTAGTGTGGTACTCGGCAAACACCAAGTAGTCGATATTACTTTTCAAGGTCAAGCTGTCGATACCTCACATTTTGCCAAAAATCGCTTAGCTAAATTTACTTTACCGTTATCAGAGTAACCGCAATGTTTTCAGAATCTCCTATTAAACGTAGAAAATCGACCCGTATTAACGTAGGTAATGTGCCAATTGGTGATGGTGCACCAATTGCCGTTCAGTCGATGACTAACACCAACACCCTAGATATCGATGCAACGGTTGCACAAATTCAAGCTATTCAAGATGCCGGCGCCGACATTGTGCGTGTGTCTGTACCAACCATGGAAGCAGCTGAAGCATTTAAAAGCATTAAAGAACAAGTCACAATTCCACTAGTAACAGATATTCACTTTGATTACCGTATTGCGTTAAAAGTGGCTCAGTATGGTGCGGATTGTTTGCGTATTAACCCGGGTAACATCGGTAGCGAAGAGCGTATTCGTGCCGTTGTAGACTCAGCCCGTGAGCATAACATCCCTATTCGTATTGGTGTTAATGGCGGTTCATTAGAGCGCGACTTACAAGAAAAATACGGTGAACCAACGCCAGAAGCTTTACTTGAATCAGCTATGCGCCACGTTGAGATCTTACAACGTTTAGACTTTGACCAATTTAAAGTATCCGTTAAAGCGTCAGATGTATTTTTAGCGGTTGGTGCATATCGTTTACTTGCCAAAGAAATCGACCAGCCTCTGCATTTAGGTATTACCGAAGCAGGCGGCATGCGCTCAGGTTCTGTTAAATCGGCTGTTGGTTTAGGTATGCTACTTGCCGAAGGCATTGGTGACACATTACGCGTATCACTTGCTGCCGATCCGGTACAAGAGATCAAAGTGGGTTTTGATATTTTAAAATCATTACGCATTCGCTCACGCGGCATTAACTTTATTGCCTGCCCTAGCTGCTCACGCCAAGAGTTTGATGTGGTAAGCACCATGAACCAACTTGAAGAGCGCCTTGAAGACGTGGTTGAGCCTATGTCAGTGTCGGTGATTGGTTGTGTAGTAAATGGTCCTGGCGAAGCGCTGGTTAGTGATATCGGCCTTGCTGGTGCGAACCGTCGCTCTGGCTTATATATCAATGGTGAGCGCCAAAAAGCACGTATCGATAACGATAATATTGTTGACCAACTTGAAGGCTATGTGCGTGACTTTATCGCTAAAAAAGAGAAAGAAACGCCAATCGACATCAAAATCGTTGAATAATTCGCATATACTCGGCAAACCCTTGGGTTTGCCGTTTACCTTTAGAGCCCAAACGGTATAATAGCGGGTCAATTTTTAGTTTTTCTTGAGGCGCGATTTTTTCAGCGCACGTACAGTATTTAGGATTTATCAGTGGCAAAACAAATTCAGGCAGTTCGTGGTATGAACGATTGTCTGCCAGGCGATACGCAAATTTGGCAGAAAGTAGAAGACATTTTACGTGAAACAGTTTCATCGTTTGGTTATCAAGAAATTCGTTTTCCAATTGTTGAATCAACCGACCTATTCAAACGCTCTATCGGTGAAGTAACCGATATCGTCGAAAAAGAAATGTACACCTTTGCAGACCGTAATGGCGATAACTTAACTCTTCGCCCTGAAGGTACCGCAGTGTGTGTACGTGCAGGTAATCAAAACGGTTTACTGTATAACCAAGAACAACGTTTATGGTACATGGGCCCGATGTTCCGTCACGAGCGTCCACAAAAAGGCCGTTACCGTCAATTCCACCAATTTGGTTTAGAAACATTCGGCATTGCCACTGCTGATATTGATGCAGAAGTTATTTTGCTGACAGCCCAATTATGGAAAGAGTTTGGTATCAGTGAGCACGTTCGTCTTGAGCTTAACTCATTGGGTTCAAATGAAGCGCGTGCAGACTACCGTGATGCACTTGTTGCTTACTTAGAGCAACACGTCGATGTACTTGATGAAGACTCTAAGCGTCGTATGCACACCAACCCTTTACGTGTGTTAGATAGCAAAAACCCTGATGTACAAGCCATTTTAACTGATGCGCCTAAACTATCTGAGCACTTAGATGCTGAATCAAAAGAACATTTTGAAAATTTATGTGAACGTTTAGACGCTGCTGGCGTCGAATACACGGTAAATGAAAAGCTTGTACGTGGCCTTGACTATTACAACCGCACCGTTTTTGAGTGGGTAACCGATAGCCTAGGCGCACAAGGAACCGTTTGTGCCGGTGGTCGTTACGATGGCCTAGTTGAACAACTTGGCGGTAAAGCAACACCAGCGGTAGGTTTTGCAATGGGTCTTGAGCGTTTAGTGTTATTACTTCAAGCACTAGAAAGTGTAGGTGACATCCGCCGTAGTGCTGATGTATATTTGGCAGCCATGGGCGATAAAGCCAGCATTCAAGCGCCTATCATTGCCGCTCAGTTACGTAAAGATGTTGCAGGTCTTCGTGTTATGGTGCACGCAGGCGGTGGCAACTTTAAAAAGCAATTAAAACGCGCAGATAAAAGCGATGCGCTAGTCGCAGTTATTATCGGCGAAGATGAATTAGAACAAGGCGTTGTGACTATTAAGTACTTACGTGAGCGTAAAGAACAAGTCACCTTAAAACTAGAAGAAGCGAAAACGCTACTAGCTGAACTTATTTAAGCCCAGCTAGCAACAGAGGTAAGCATGGAAATTTATTCAACAGAAGAACAACAAGAAGAAGCGATCAAACGCTTTTTCCGTGAAAATGGTTTAGCACTTGCAATTGGTATTGTTGCAGGTTTAGGTGGTTTATATGGTTGGAAAGCTTATAACCAAAACCAAATCACCACAGCTGAGAAAGCATCTGACTCTTTCACACAACTTGTTGAAAGCGGTGCCGTGCTAGAAAAAGCGGATACGTTTATTAAAGAAAATAACGAGTCAAGCTACAGCACGCTAACAGCATTTGTTGCGGCAAAAGAAGCCGTAGAAAAGAATGACCTTGATGCGGCAAGCGAAAAGCTTAACTGGATCATCACCAACGAGCAAAACCCTGAGCTTAAAGCAACGGCAACAACGCGCCTTGCTCGTGTTCACCTTGCGCAAAAGCAATATGAGCAAGCGTTAACAACGCTAAACGCCCAGCTTCCAGCATCATTTACTGCTGCAGTCGCTGAATTAAAAGGCGATGTTTATGCTGCACAAGGCGATAAAGCAGAAGCACGCAGCCAATACCAAGCTGCTGCGGATAATGGCGGCCTTGAAAACAACCCGTTATTACAAATTAAACTTGATGACTTAGCACAAACTAGCCCAGCGGCGTAAGGGGTTAAGATGAAGAAGTTAACAGCGGCAACACTTGCTCTGTGTATCGCAACCCTAACTGGGTGTTCGTCAAGTGATGACGAAGAAGAACTGGTACTGCCTGAAATTGTTAATCAGTTTGAGACAGACGTAGTATGGCAAGAATCAATTGGTGACGGTGTTCAGCATTATTTCTCGCGCTTAACGCCGGCTATTCATAACGATGTTGTGTATGTAGCAAACCGCGAAGGTGAAGTTGAAGCCTTATCGCTTGAAAATGGCGATACGCTATGGCAAACCGATGTGCGTGAAAACCCTGCCTTTTGGCCTTGGGAAACCACAGAAAGTGCCAAGTTATCGGGTGGTATATTACAAGCTTACGGCAAAATTTTTGTTGGTTCTGAGCATGGTTACTTAACCGCGCTAGACCGTGAAACAGGTGAAATTGTTTGGCGTAAAACGATGCCTGGCGAAGTACTTGCTAAACCTGCTGCAGGCGACGGCTTAATTTTTGTAAACCTAGGCTCTGGTAAATTATTAGCAGTGCACCCAGATACAGGTGAAGAACGTTGGCGCTTCGAACAAGAAGTACCACCACTGACATTACGTGGTCAAAGTTCACCAACTGTGGCAAACGGCGGTGTATTACTAGGTCTTGAAACAGGTAAACTGAGCGTATTAATTTCAGAAAACGGCTACTCTGCATGGAATGCTGAAATTGCCTCTCCAAAGGGTGCATCTGAGTTTGAACGTTTAGTTGATGTAGATACACAAGCATTAATTAGCGGCCCATACGCCTATGCAATCGCTTATAATGGTAACTTAGCAGCCGTTGATATTCGTTCAGGTAATGTTGTTTGGAAACGTGAATATAGCAGCTACCGTGATTTATCGATGGATAGCCAGTCTATCTATGTTGTTGATAGCGATGGTGTTATTTACGGTCTAGATAAAACATCAGGTATTGAGCGCTGGAGCCAACCAGCACTGCGCGGCTGGTACTTAACAGGCCCGACTGTGGCTGGTAAATATTTAGCACTAGGTGACCAAGAAGGTAACCTACACTGGTTAGACAAAGAAACGGGCGAGCTTGTATCGCGCGAAGACTTTGACAGCTCAGGTTTCTTTATTGAGCCTGTTGTTGCCGGTGACAAATTAATTTTATACACCCGAGATGGTGAAGTTAGCGCGGTTAAAATTCCAAACTAACTTACTAATAGTAAACGTTATTTTTCTAAGGCTTCGCTTGGCGAAGCCTTTTGTTGTTTTTTTAAGAGGTAGTTTATGCTTCCCGTGATCGCTCTTGTTGGGCGACCCAATGTGGGCAAATCCACATTATTTAACCGTTTAACACGTACTCGTGACGCCCTCGTAGCCGACTTTCCAGGCTTAACACGAGATAGAAAATATGGCCAAGCTGATTACGATGGCTATGAATTTATCGTGGTAGACACGGGTGGTATTGACGGTTCTGAGCAAGGTATCGAAACTGAAATGGCTGAGCAATCGCTTCTGGCAATTGAAGAAGCCGATATCGTGTTATTTTTAGTTGATGCCCGCGCAGGTATGACCGCCGCTGACCAAGCAATTGCGAATCACCTTCGTAAACAACAAAAGAAATGTTTTGTTGTGGCAAACAAAGTCGATGGTATTGATGCAGACTCGTACTGTGCTGAGTTCTACCAGTTAAGCTTAGGTGACGTACATCACATTGCAGCGGCTCACGGCCGTGGTATCACGCAGCTACTTGAAACAACTTTACAGCCAGTCATTGCCGAACTTGCAGGCGAAGCTGAAGAGCTTGAAGAAAGTGATGACGAATTAGTTGATCTTTACAGCGAAGATGAAGAAGGCGAAGACAACCAGCAAGCCTTTGCTGATAAGCCAGTAAAGCTTGCAATTATCGGTCGTCCTAACGTTGGTAAGTCAACACTTACAAACCGTATCTTAGGCGAAGAACGTGTAATCGTTTACGATATGCCGGGTACAACCCGTGATTCTATCTATATTCCGATGACACGTAACGACAAAGAGTACATTCTTATTGATACCGCAGGTGTTCGTAAACGTAAGAAAGTAAGCGATGTTGTAGAAAAATTCTCTGTGATCAAAACCCTTAAAGCGATTGAAGATGCTAACGTGGTATTGCTTGTGGTTGATGCGCGCGAAGGTATTTCTGATCAAGATTTGAGCTTACTAGGTTTTGCCTTAAACGCAGGTCGTTCATTGGTTGTGGCTGTTAACAAATGGGACGGCCTAGACGATTACGTTAAAGAACGTATTAAGTCAGAACTTGACCGTCGTTTAGGTTTCATCGATTTCGCACGTTTACACTTTATCTCTGCTTTACATGGCACCGGTGTGGGTCATTTATTTGAATCAGTAGACGAAGCGTACGAATCAGCCACTAAACGTATTAGCACAGCGATGCTGCGTCGTATCATGGATATGGCACAGGCCGATCACCAACCGCCACTTGTTCGCGGTCGTCGTGTAAAACTTAAATATGCTCACGCAGGTGGTTATAACCCTCCACGTATCGTGATCCACGGTAACCAAGTTCATGACTTACCAGATAGCTACAAGCGCTACCTAATGAACTACTACCGTAAAGCATTAGGTATTATGGGCACGCCAATCAAAATTGAATTTAGAGAAGGCGACAACCCGTACGCGGGTCGCACTAATAAAGTGACTTTATCGCAAAAACGTAAGATTCGTGCATTTGCGAAGGAAAACCGCAACAAGTCTTAGTTACTACGACTAAGCTTTAAGTATTGCAAAAACCTTGTAAGTATGACTTACAAGGTTTTTTTATTGCTGAAACTATGCTTTATTTAATAAACGAATAATAAATAGAGCAGCATAAATGGACTTTTTAAGTCAGGTTATTTACGTCGATAACGTAGAAGAAGTACTCGACTTTTACTATCAAGCATTTGGTTTAAATACCAACCATATCAGTGACGATGCCGAATACGGTGAGCTTGTTACAGGTTCCGTTAAACTTGCCTTTGCGACCCACCCGCATGCGCAAGCATATTTCAAGCAAGGGTATATTCGCGCCCACCCTAAGCAGCCTGCTCTTGGTTTTGAGCTAAGATTCAGCTGCCATAATTTAGTCGAAAGTTACGATAAAGCTGTGCTTGCTGGCGCTGAGCCATTGTGCCCGCCAACTAAAAAAGACGCCCAGCATTATGCGTATGTTCGGGCTATTGAGGGCACTTTAGTGTGTTTAGTAGAAGATTAGCTTTTTGTAAGGTCCGTTTTTGTTAGGTCAGTATGCAGCTCAAGGGTTAACTCGCGTAATAACTCGATTCGCTCCAAACTCATATTTGAGCGTGACATTAACTTAGCCGTTAATTCTTCAGCATCAACTTTAAGTTGCACTCAATGTAATGAACGATTACGGCCGTATTCCTGTATGTGGCATGATCTCAGGTTACAATAACGACACTGCACAGCCAGGGCCAAGCAACCTCTTTTATATCAACTCGAAAAAGCTCACCATGCAAGGCTTTATCGTGATTGATTATTTTGATCAGTTCCCTGAGTTTATTGAACAAATGGGCGCGTGGATCGGCGAAGGTAAAGTTAAATCTGAAGAAACGGTATACCACGGCATCGAAAACGCCGTTGATGCATTTCTTGGTCTATTCGAAGGTAGAAATAAAGGAAAAATGCTGGTTAAGCTTTAACGCTTAATAACTAATTAAGCCTGTATCTTATTTGGTACAGGCTTCAAATTAAGCAAGTTTAAAAAATACGATTGCCGATACAAGCACCAACCCCACATAGGAAAGAAACAAAATCCCAGCTTGGCGATGTTTTTTTGCATTCGCTCGCACAGTTTCGTTCTCCGTGGAATTTAAAAGTGCTAAGCCCTTTTTAGATACGAACACCATAGGTACTTTTAAAAATCGCGGCGCACCTAGTTGTTGCCACAGTTCCGGCTCTATAGTTTTAACCGATTGATAGTATTTATACTCAGCTCTTGCAGCATTAACAGCGCCCACACTGAAACCAATATTATTGTTATTAGCATAGGTTACCTGATCAATTTATTTAGTTAGGTTTAAAGTGTATGCCATCAAACAAAATTCACAACCCGCTAATTTACTTACTCTGCCCTGTAAAGCGAACTACCATATTGATTCCTGAGCAAATGACCTTTGCTTAACCCTGCTTCAAATAGTGTCATAATTAAACCAACAAAAGGTACAAACCAAATTAAGCAATTCCAGCCTGACTTTCCAATATCGTGCCAGCGTTTGACTTGAGAAGCCATTAGTGGCCATTGAAATAAAATAAATATGCCAATAAATAAAAATATATCAACTAGAGCAATTATTTGGATCACAAGATAAAACCCATGCACGAACCAAAACTGTTTTCGATTTAGGCGACCATGAAAAGAGAACATCACATCAAAAAACTCTAAATCTCGAGGTTTCGAGAGATAGACAGGTTTGCGAGTGAGCTCAGCTTCAGGCGTTTTATATAAATTATCAGTCATTCAAAATCGATAAATATGCAAGTTCTGCTAGTTTTTCTAAAGGTGACGTTGCATTAGACTCAGGCTTTTTAGCATGGACTGAGTAGCGCCTTTTTGGGATTTTAACTTGAATAAAACCATGGTTATTGGCCATATCAATACGTAGCATTTCACGCTCTTTTGGCGTTAAATGATTTTCATGTATTTTTTCAAGCTCACCGTGATCAAGCCAAATAGCAGCACAGTTTGGACATTCGTCTATTTCAACCACTTTTAGTGGGGTGAAAAAGCGTCGCATCATCACCACGTCTGGGCACTTCGGGCAATTAATTCGCTTTGCTAAATCAACGCATTCTGTTGGCAGTGTTTGTAAATGAGCCACCAGTACTTGCGCTGGTTTTAAACTTGGATCGCTAAAGTGGAATATTTGTCGATTATCAAAAAATACACCACCGCTTTTTGATAAATACACGTTAACATCGCCAATGCTCACTGCTTCAAGTGCTGTTTTAGTACGCGGGCAAAACATAGACCTTCCTTGTTTTAAATTTAACTTAGCGCTTTTGTAATTATCGGTTTAAGCGGCTCAGGTAAGCTGATGTTACCAGCTAACACAAATTCATGTGCTTCGTTTGACATTTTTTGCCAAGTTTTACGAATAATACCCAACCATTTTTGCTCATCGTAATCAGGCTTGCTAGTTGCAAAATCAAGCATGTAATGCTCAATAAATACAAGGCTTGCGATATCTTCAATCAATTGGCTATCAGGGTTTCGCTTTATATTCTTTTTAGCCACGGCTGCGTATACGCGCTCACATTCACCCGTTGAGTAACCAGCGGTTTTCATAAGGGCTGTTACACGCTCGGCATGAAAATCATATAAAGCAGTGCGCCATTGATAATAACCTTGCTTACCCACAGGGAAGTTACTGCGAGGAGAGCGCCAGCGTTCAATATGTTGGCCCCGTGCAGCAATATGCATTAGTTCATCGGCTTGCGGATTAAAACGGTTAAGCATATCGGTCATACGCATTGAATATAAAGATTCTTTAGCTAACGCTTGCCCAGCATGCTTAACACGATTGGGATCTGCAGCATTCGCTGCATCTATGGCTTCTATAACAGTTTGAGACATATAACATTCTCTAAGTGGTTTATAGCCATGATTATAATGAGCAACAACTACTTTAGCTACTTTGCTCAAGCAAACAACTCTATTACAAACGAGTAAGGTCCATCGCGATGCTGTGCTTAGGCTTTTCAATCATTCGAAGTAACTCTTTGCCGTTAGAGCTTACAATAAACGTTGGGGTATAACGAAGGTCGTACTGCTTAGCTAAACCATCAGGGTCAAGCTTATCGTAACCAACCGCAATTAATTGGAGTGATTTCAGCTTTACACCCGAACCATCAAGTAACTTTAGTAAACGAGGCACTTCACGCTTAGAGTCATGACACCACGTACCTAAAAATACTAATACTTGTTTACCACTGAGCGTTTTAATCGTGTTTAAATCATCCTCAGATGGTGAATAGTTTTTATACTCTTTAGCAAAAGCAGGATACTGTGCGAGTAAATCCTCAGCGGTAATTTCCCCACTGTACGGCGACGTCGTTGCAAATGTGAATGATGAGAATAATAAGGTAACGAAATAAATAACTTTTTTCATTGTGAGTGCTCTTTGTTCTAATTAACTCACAATAACCAAATTATCGAAAACACTCCAGCATTACAATTGCGAGTTTGCACATACTTACTTTCTATGAGGTGCTTTAGATAAACTCGCAATGCTGTGAATAAGCCATTAAAATACGCTTTTATAATTAACCATGGTGCCATTTATGTCTTTTCCTCCTTGCCCACAATGTAACTCTGAATACGTGTATGAAGATCAAAACAGTTTAGTTTGCCCAGAGTGTGCTCACGAGTGGGACCCCAATGCGGTTGATACCGATGATGTGATCAATGTGAAAGATGCTAATGGCACTTTATTGGCTGATGGCGACAAAGTGACTGTTGCGAAAGATTTAAAAATTAAAGGCAGCTCGCAAGTTATTAAAATTGGCACCAAAGCCGTGATCCGCCGTGTGCTAGATAAAAAAGACCACGAATTAGACTGTAAAGTCGATGGCGTTGGTGAAATGATGGTAACCGCTAAGTTTGTTAAAAAAGCTTAAAGAAGTATAGTAAGTAAATCGACTAACCAGATTTACTTACTAACATTAGTAAAGTTACTTCTTTGTCACCACGCCTTCAGGTATGTGTAAAGTACGTTGTGGGAAAGGAATTGTCAGGCCAGCTTTCTCGATTGACTCTTTGACACGTTTGTTTAAATCCCAATAGGTTTGCCAATAGTCTTCATTTTTAGCCCATGCTCTTAGCTGAATATTCACCGAGCTCTCAGCCATGGCTGTCACCATCACTTGCGCCGCCGGTTCACTAAGTAAACGGCTTTCGTTCGCGGCAATATCTTTTAGCACCGCAAAGCCATCATCGATTGAATCGGCATATGAAATACCCACAACAATATCCATTCGGCGTTTGCCATTTCGGGTGAAATTTTTAATATTGTTACCCCACACTATGCCATTAGGTGACGCAATATAAAGACCATCAATCGTTTGAAAAACACTGGTGAATAGGTTTACCTCAGAGACAGTACCTTGCATCGAGCCTATCTCAACAAAGTCACCAACTTTAAATGGCCTTAATATAAGCAACATCATGCCCGCTGCAATATTACTTAAGGTGTCTTTAAGGGCTAAACCTATCGCCAAACCTGCTGCCCCCATTAGGGCAATAAGGCTTGCCGTATTCACGCCAAAGATATCTAAAATAAATACCCCGCCAATAATATACACCACATAGCCTGCCACAGACGACAAAATAGGCAGCAAGGTATTATCAACTTTTTTAAGCGTCGCGTTGGAGTTTTTTATAGCCTTTTTCACTGACTTAGCAAGCACTGCACTGGCAATTAAAATAACAATTGCGAGTATCAATTTATACCCTAGCGCTATGATTGTTTCTGAGTTATTGAGCCAAAATTCATTGAGGGTTTGTTTCATAAAAATCCTTGATTTTTTTTAAATTCGAAATTGCATTTATTGATAAATTGAAAATAAAAGCCATGCGTTATAGGCAATAAAAATCAGTAATAAACCAATACCTTCAGCGCGATTTACCCTGCCAATACCTCGGTGCCCATAAGCAAAAATTAATAAAAAAATTGAAAGAGAGAGCATCGCCAGCCAATCTCGCGATAATAGATCCGGTGAAAGGTTAACAGCTGGCGCTATCATCCCTGCAATACCTGTGACGGCCAAGATATTAAATATGTTTGAGCCAATCACATTACCAATGGCAATGTCGTGTTCACCTTTTCTGGCTGCGGCAATTGAAGCTGCAAGTTCAGGGAGCGAAGTGCCAAGTGCCACAATTGTGAGACCGATAATGAGGTCGCTAATACCCATAATCTCAGCAATACTGACTGCCCCCCATACCAATAGCCTTGAGCTAATAATGAGTACAACAAGCCCAACTACCAGCCAAACAATAGCTGCTTTAAGTGACATTGTTTGCACGTTAAGTTCTTGCTCAACATCTGTTGCTAAGCTGTCATTTTTGCTTTTAAGGCCAGAATAAATACTCCACCCCATAAAACTAAAAAATCCAAGTAACAATACACCTGCGTCAAAACGTGATAAGCCACCATCAACAATCAGTAATGCAAATAGCACACTCACCACAAGCAATAATGGGAGTTCTTTTTTAACGATATTAGAGTGAACAGCAATCGGGGCAATCAGCGCTGTTATCCCTAGTATAAGCCCAATATTGACAATGTTTGACCCCAGCGCATTACCTAAAGCAAGCTCTGGGCTGCCATCAGCAGCAGCCATGGCCGATACCAACATCTCAGGAGCTGACGTACCAAACCCAACCACAATCATACCAATGAGTAAACTAGGCATACCTGCATATTTTGCGCTTACAGCTGCACCATCAACAAAGCGATCGGCGCTCCAAATCAGCAATACAAAACCAACTAAAATGGCAAGGATAAATAAGGTCATAGTGCTCTCCAACAGAAGGGTTGCAAAGCAAAATGTGATAAATAAACCGATTTAAGAGGACAGAAATAACCATATAAATGGTCTAGAAATGTAACAAGCACGAGACGGTTCCTTAGGGCGAAGAACTATAAGACACGCATCAAGGTCGCCCATTGAACCCAATACGTGCCTTAGGTCTTGTCAATCCGGCTTGCGGACATGAACGCCACGAACATTGGTTCGGAGACTGTTGACGTTCATCTTAATCTAAGAGACTACTCCCCTAAGGTTAGGTAAAGACTATATAACTAAAAGTCATACAATTAAAGCTCTATTTGTTCCTTTTTTACTTGTTATTTAGAAGCTCAAATGTTCTACAACAATCCCTGTAACTTCACAATGTTCACAGCTCTTCAAGAGTGTAACTTGCATAGTTTGGTTCAAACATCATTGCCATCCTTGCTTTGGGTTATTAATTCTTTGGGTACTCAGTGCTTTAGATATAATGTACCATTTTGCTTTATTTGCAAAAGCCATTGATCAAACAAATTGTTCGCGATACTCAGCTCTTCATCTGAAAGTGTCGGGTATTGTCTTTGCTCAAACCACGCATAACGATTATACACATCGTTATTTTGCGTGATTTCCATGATGAGTCGATTTATAGCGTAGGCTTTTGCTGCACTATGCTCACCAACTTGTTCGCTGTAATACATGCTCGCTAAACTCATCAGCGCTTGTTCACTGCCCTGCTTCGCAGCTTGCTCTAAAAATACGGTTTTACGCTCTTTAAAACCATCACGATTTTTGATGAACTCGGCACGTGACAACTTCTCAGGAAATTGCGACTTCATGTAAAATTCGGGAGTTAGCCCAGCAAACGTTTGCTGCGCAAAGGCAGAGCCCTGTTCTGCTGCCATTGCCAAATAACGGTAAAAAGACCGCCGCGTTGCTAAATCAACCCCTTCGCAATACTCATATTTTTCTAAAACACGGTTTTGCGTATCACCAGCATCGCTAAACTCATAGCTTTCGGCTAATGTTGCCTCAAGCGCCTCAGCATCTAAAGGAGCATTAAAACAATACTTAAGATTTTGTGCGATGAGATAGTTAGCCTCAGCATCACCTTGCTTAGCGCGTTGCTTTAGCTCAGTAAAATGGTCAATAAACACACCATCAAAACGCCATTTCGGTGCATTTTTGATAATAAATTCACGGCTATCATTGGCTTCACTCACTTGCTCAGCAGATTCATCAGCTAACAAACTCGTATCAGGCTTTGTGGCTGATATGTTTACTTGTGCCTCAACGTGCTGCGAAGCTGTTGTATCATTTGATGACTCTGAATTGGTTGCAAAGATTGCAGCTTCTCGTGAAGAATATATATAAATAACGAACAACAATACCAAAACCACAATTAAAAATGGCTTTACTCCTTGCCTAACAAAAGCATACCCAGACATAACAACCTACTTATTATTTTTGTTGCTCAGTAAGTTACAAGAAAACAGTGATGAAAGCGAAACTTAACTGCGGTTTCGCTTTGTTTGCATTAAACAAGCAATAACAATAAAACTAATCCCAACTAATTGCTGCCCATTTACCGGGCTATCTAGAATGGTTAACTGAAGAAGGTATGAAAACACCACTGACGTATAAATCAGCGGCGCTAGTTCAGAGCCGGTAGTAACTAGTTTATATGCAGAGCTTCTAAAGTATTGCGTAGCACTACTAAATACCGCTAATAACACTAATAAGCCTAATAATAACCAAGCACTCTCAAACACCAAGCTGCCTGCTGCGAGCTCAGCATTTAGCCCTCCAACAAACAGCGGCAGAATAAAAAATAGCGTACTGAATAGTGCTGCAATTAAAAAGCAAAAACCATTGGCAACCAGAACCGGGGTTTTCTCTTTACTAATTTGAAATAAACACAATTGCGAACAAGCATTAAAAAAGCCAGCCGCCAGACCAATTAATAGCTCCCAACGTAACGTAACCCCTTGGTCGGTCATACTTTGAATGATCAACCCTATCATCATTAACAATATAGTCGGCACGACAAATAAGTCGATTTCTCGCTTATACACCACACTTTCAAGCAGTGGCATAAACAAAGGCCCAGTGCTAAACAACACAACCGCCTCAATTAACGTAAGTTTGTAAAGCCCCAAAATAAAAAAACCTTGGCACAAGGTGATAAAAATAGCGCGTAGCATCACATTTTTTAATGCAGAAAAGCTAACATAATGCCAAAACCGTGCTCGCGCTGTTGCTAACATTAAACAACCAGGTAATAGCAACCTTAAAAATAACAGTAAAATAATTGGCAACATGGGGGTTAACAGCTGGGTAACCAGTCCATTCAGTGCTAGAGTGAGGGTAGACAACAGCATTAAGGCACTAGAGCGATGACTAATATTCATTTACATTGTTTATAAAGCGAGTAGATGACACTCACGATACGCTCTGCTGACATTATAAAAAAGCGAATAAAATCGCATTAATATGTAAGAAAAACTAACATATGAAACACAATATCCCGCTCAAATCCTTATACAGTTTCATTGCTGTTGCAGAGACTGGCAGCATGGTTAAAGCCGCAGATTCAATTCACGTTAGTCACTCGGCTATCAGCCAAGCGATCAAGTCTCTTGAACAACAGCTTGAGGTAAAACTGTTCGATAGGGTTGGCAGACAAGTGTATTTAAATGATGCTGGAAAACTATATTATCAGCGCGTTTCGCCCGCCGTTCAGGCCATTATTTCGGCAAGCGAAGAAGTTAAAAATAAAGACAAAGATCATCATTCTATTTCACTCAACATGGTGAACTCTTTGGCATTACATTGGTGGATACCCCGGGTTGATAAGCTACAAAATAGTTATGCTGAATTAGATATTCGCTTATCAAACTTTGTTGGTGATGTTGACCTCGAAAGGCGCAACATCGACATGGCTATTTTTCAGGGCGATCCGCAAAACTGGCAAAAGTACCACTGTGAGAAATTAGCAGATGATGAGCTTGTTTTAGTTTGCAGCCCGTCATTATTAAAGTCAGAAACTACAAACAACATCAATGAACTATTAAACCGCTTTCCAGCCATCCAGGTACTCAATGCCCGCAGAAACAATAACTGGCAGATTTGGGCAGATCATAACCACATTGCCTGCCCTAAAGCACAAAAAAACCGCTCTTTTGAAACCACAGCTCAAGCATTGCAAGCTGTAACAAGAGAACTTGGCCTACTGGTTACCCATAAGCAATTTGTTTTAGAAAAGCTCGAATATGGCGAATTAGTACAGCTAGGTAGTGCAGTAATCCATCCACAGCAGTCATTTTTCTATGCCTGCAAAGCTGACAAATTAAAACATACCAGCATTCAACAATTGATCGCATGGCTAAAAAATGAATTTGTAGCGAGTTAGCAAGTGAGCAAGTGAGCAAGTGAGCAAGTGAGCAAGTGAGCAAAATTGTAGCAGCGATTTTATATCGCGTAGATATAATTGCTTTTACATTTAATAATTTGTCTACACCAACAATAAAGACCAATTAAAAACTATCTTATTTAAATCTAGTTATATGCCAAAACGTGATTAGCTTAACTTATCTTTATACTCACACATGCCTTTTAAAGCATGGTCGATTAAGGTTTTTATGTTCATAAGCTCAGTGATTTTGGCGTCTATTTCTTTACTTTTTTCAATCAATTTGGTGGCCATGGCTTGCTGAGTTAAGTTGTTTTTGCCAAGTAGCTGCGTGAGATCTTTAATCTCTTTTAAAGTGAAGCCTAGGTTTTTAGCCATTGTGATCATGTTGAGCTGCTCAACTGTTTTCTCACTATAAATACGGTAGCCATTCACATCTCTTGAAGGTGGCGGGATCAACTGCTCTTTTTCATAAAAACGAATGGTGTCTTTTGTGAGGCCGGTTAATTGTGTAACTTGCTTGGTTTTCATAAAAACACGCTTGACTATAGAGTAAGCTCCACAGTTTATGCTCAACGCATTCTTCTATCAATACTAATATAAAAATGAATACATTGATTAGTACTACAACAGCCGATAACGTCACTTTAAATGGCACTCATTTTGCGGCCAACAACCCTAAAGCAACGGTGCTATTAAACCCCGGGACAGCAACAAAAACCACCTACTATTTACCGTTTGCGGAGTTCTTAGTCAGCCAAGGTTTCGATGTGGTTGTTTGGAATTACCGAGGCTTTTGCGAATCGAAAACAAGCCAGTTAAAAGGCTGTAGTTATCAATATTCAGACATTGGCCGCTTTGATATGCCTGCCATGATTGATAAAGCTAAAAGCATCAATTCGACTCTGCCACTTTATTGCGTTGGTCACAGTGCTGGCGGTCAGCAAATAGGTTTAGCTGCCAATTACCAAAAGCTTGATGCCCTTGTTGCTGTTGCTGTTTCTGCCGGATACTTTGGTTATATGCCAACTGGTTACCGTATTAAAGCTAACTTCTTCTTTCGTTTATTTTCACCGATTACGGGGGCATTATTTAAATACGTGCCCGCTAAAAAAATGAATTTTATGGAAGACTTACCCGTTGGGTTTACGCGTGAATGGTCGGCGTGGTGTAGAGAAAAGCAGTTGTTTTTCTCGAATAAGTTTTACGGTAAATCGATTGCCGAAGGTACCTATAAAAACTTTGATATTCCGACCTATGTCTTTACCGCTGACGACGATGAAATATGTACCGAGCAAAACGTACATAACTTTTGGCGCAATGTAACCAGCAAACACCCAATTGCTTTTAAGCGCTATCAATCTGCACAATTACCCGCTAAAAAAGTAGGCCACTTTGGCTATTTCAGAAAACATAATCAAGCAATTTGGCATGACATATTAACCGCGTTAAATGAGACTCATAATGCAAAACAAAGCAGTACTATTTAAACAACATGCTCGTTTACTCTTTATTGTGCTCGCGAACTTTCTCGCCAGTATTTTACATTATGTGCACAATATTATGTATTTTGAGCACTATCCTGAACCTGATTGGCTTGCAGCAAACGTGGTCGACTACTTTTGGTTTATCATGACTTTTGTTGGCTTATATGCGCTGCTCTGTTTAGCTAAACAACGCATTAAACACGCCATGTGGCTGCTCTATCTTTATACTGCGATGAACATGTTATCGGTACTGCATTATGCGGTTGATAGCGATAACGTTATGACAACCGCAATGCATGTATTAATTTGGCTAGAAACCGTTGTTGCTATTTGGCTCATTATTTTCGTTGCAAAAACACGCTTAGCAACAACCAACTAGCGGTCACTCTTGAGTCTTTTTAATTGACCTATTTTGCTTTTGAACAGTATTTACCATTTTTGAAAACGACCTCTGTTTTGTGATGCTCAACCACACGCCCTAAATGGCTGTTTCCAGCTCATCTAAACTCAACTGTTGTTGAAAGAAAGGTCGCATGCCTAATTCTATCAGTGATGGTGTTTGCATAGTGTTTACCAAAGCGTTGGATTATCGAGTGGTTTTAGGCAACTTGGCTTACCCGTTATTGGCAAAATTTCATCATCTAAAACCGGTTTAGTAAGCCAACCTTTTGGGTAAGATAAGTTATGAGGTGCTTGAATAATTTCTTCACTCACAACGGAAAACCCGACTTTTCCATAAAAGTTGATATCACCATAGGTCATCACTAGGCTGACATTTTGTTCAGCTAACTTATCGCAGCCAAATTGTATCAGCTTTTGTCCTATGCCTTGTCCCTGCCAATCCGTTGCCACTGCAACAGGTGAGAGTAAAAACACCTCTTTAGCGTGCGCAAACAGTAAACGCGACAGCACAATCGCGCCCACGATCCGTTGCTCATCTGTCGCGACAAACACATATAAATCAGTTGATGGAAATGGCTCAGCTAAAAAGTCAGTGACTAAACGGGCAACTTGCTCGCCTTCTTGTTTTGACTCTGATGCACTAAATGTTGCCAAGTAAAGCGCAATAATCTCGTTTTTTTGGCTCTGTTCGTAAATTGAAAAGTTCACTTAGACTCCTTAAGTTTTAACTAAATTTGTTTTGGTAATTTAGTCGATATAAGGGCGGTAATTACAATAAATAACAGTGAGATAGCTAAACAAGCTGCTAAGCCATAAAGTTGAAACACTAAGCCCGACAACACAGTGCCAATTAAGCGACCCATGGCATTAGCCATATAGTAAAACCCAACATCAAGTGATACGCCATCGGCGTCAGCCATGCTCACAATCAAGTAGCTGTGCAAAGATGAGTTAATCGCGAATAACACACCAAATAACATCAACCCGCCTATCAGCATTGGTTTTACAGCCCACTCAAAGCCAATAGCAAGGGCAATGGCTAAGGTGACTACAGCAAGCAAGGATGCCCACTTAACTGTTTCTGCGCTTGGTGATGTTTGCTTATTGAGCTTAATGATTTTAGGAGCAAAAGATTGCACAGCCCCATAACCAATGACCCAACTAGCTAAGAAGGCACCCACAGTCCAGTGATCCCAATCAAAGGCTTGTGATAAAAACACCGGAAGTGCAACTACAAACCAAACATCACGCGCACCAAACAAAAACAACCTCGCGGCCGACAAGATATTGATTGAACTACTCTTTGAAAATATCTCGTTAAACTTAGGTTTGTTTTTAGCTTTGCCTAAATCATTTTTAATTGCATAAATACTAAAACACCACACCACCAGCAAGGTGGCAGCCATGGTTAGCATTGCGCCTTTAAACGACATTAATGTCAGTAGTAAGCCACCTAAAAAGAAGCCCACACCTTTTAATGCGTTTTTAGAGCCTGTTAGTATCGCTACCCATTTAAACAAGGTGCCTTCTTGGCCACTAGCAACCAGCATTTTAATTGAGCTTTTAGCGCTCATTTTATTGAGATCTTTTGCAATGCCCGACAGTGCTTGCGCCAGCATCACATAGGTAACACTCAGCCATTCAGGGGGGACTGCCAACATGAACAAGGCTGCAACCTGTATGGCAAGGCCAATGTTCATGGTCTTGTTTAAACCAAGCCTTGCGCCTAAATAGCCGCCCACTAAGTTAGTGACAACACCAAAAATCTCATAAAACAAAAACAGCATGGCAATACTCAAAGGCGAGTAGCCAAGCGCATGAAAATGCAGTACCACCAACATTCTCAATGCGCCATCTGTTAGCGTAAATGCCCAGTAATTCCCGGTGACAATTAAGTACTGCTTTATATCAGCGGGAAGATTAGCCAAACGCGTCATTACTTTTAACCTTGTAGTGATCGCGCAACTTTACGGGCAAGTTCGGCGGTGCGGTTTGCATAACCCCATTCGTTATCGTACCAAACATACAGCTTAACTTGAGTCTCGTTGACAACCATGGTTGATAACGCATCAACAATGCTTGAGCGTGGATCAGTTTTGTAATCGATAGAAACAAGTGGCTTTTCTTCATAGCCCAAAATGCCTTTTAGCTCGCCCTCTGCGGCTTCTTGCATCCATTGGTTAATTTGCTCAGCAGTGGTCGGCTTTTCAACTTCAAACACACAGTCAGTGATTGATGCATTTGCTAATGGCACACGAACTGCGTGGCCGTTTAATTTGCCTTTAAGTTCAGGGAAAATATGTGTAATCGCCGTTGCAGAGCCGGTTGTAGTTGGAATTAAGCTCATGCCACATGCGCGAGCACGGCGTAAATCTTTATGCGGCGCATCTAAGATAGTTTGCGTGTTAGTGATATCGTGAATGGTCGTCATTGAACCATGTTTGATACCAATTTTTTCTTGCAATACTTTAACCACAGGCGCTAAACAGTTGGTAGTGCATGATGCCGCAGTCACAATATCGTGCTGCTGTACATCATATAAATCATCGTTTACACCCATTACAACGTTCAACACGCCGTCTTCTTTTACAGGCGCAGTGACAACAACTTTTTTCACACCTTGATCAAGGTAGGCTTGCAGTAATTCGGTTTTTTTCATTTTACCTGAGGCTTCAATAACGATATCGCAACCAGACCAATCAGTGTCTGCAATCGCTTTATTTTGCGTAACGTTAATTTCGTGGCCATCGATAATCACAGCATTGTCGTTACTTTCAACCTCATGAAGCCAAATACCGTGTACCGAATCATACTTTAGTAAGTGAGCCAGTGTAGCTGCATCACCCGCTGGGTCATTAATTTGCACAAACTCAACGTCGTCCCATGCAAACGCTGCTCTTAGCGATAAACGACCCATACGGCCAAAACCATTAATGCCTACTTTAATTGCCATTGTTAAGCTCCTACTTTTTGAAAATTGTCGAAAAATGAACGTTGTACTGGGTTATGCAAAGATTTAGGGCGAATAGCCTGCACTTGAGTAACTATGTCATTTTTAGCATAGCCAAGCTCATGCATTAATAAACCAATAACTAAGCCTGTACGGCCTGAGCCGCCTTTACAATGTACAGCCACGCTACCACCACTTTTTATGATGGCAAGAATGTCTTTAAGGTGTTTGTTGAAAGCGAGACTAAACGCTTCGTTTGGCGCGTCATCATCCAAAATAGGTAACTGAAACCAGCTAAGGCCGGCTTGCTCACATTCGATTGCAAGCTGCTGCGCCCCATTTTTAACAAGCTCTTCATCGTACATTAGCGTAATAATGGCTTTTGCACCTGCCGCTTTTAACTCAGCAACAGAGTGTGATAAGCCAACGCCTTTTGTGCCAGGGCAAGGGGTAAAAATAAATGCCCCAGTTTCTAGCTGTAAAATATCAAATGGATGTGATTGCATTATGATTCCCCAATTACTCTTTAAACCAATGTGTTGTTTTATTAACGATTGCAACCAACGACAGCATCACAGGTACTTCGACCAACACCCCAACAACGGTTGCTAATGCTGCACCCGAGTGCAAACCAAATAATGAAATAGCCACTGCGACCGCTAACTCAAAAAAATTAGAAGTACCAATTAAACATGCAGGCCCTGCAATGTTGTGCTTAAGCCTGAGCTTTAACGCAATGAAATAAGTGATTACAAAAATACCGTAGGTTTGCAAAACAAGCGGAATGGCAATCAGTACAATGTTAAGCGGTTGGGCTAAAATCGTGTTGGCCTGAAACCCAAATAGCAAGACCACAGTGGCCAGTAAACCAATAACTGAGTAAGGTTTAACTTTCTCTAAAAATGACTGCACAGCAGCTTCATTTTGCGCTGAATTATTAAGAGCTTTTCGTGTTAATACACCAGCAATAAGTGGCAGTAATACATACAACACAACCGAAATCATCAGTGTAAGCCAAGGCACATGAATATCAGATACACCCAGCAATAACCCCGCAATAGGTGCAAAAGCAAAAATCATAATGATGTCGTTCACAGATACTTGCACTAAGGTATAATTTGCATCGCCTTTGGTTAGTTGTGACCACACAAACACCATTGCCGTACAAGGTGCAACACCGAGTAAAATCATCCCTGCAATATATTCTTGCGCCGTTTCAGGGCTAACAAAATCAGCAAATAACCCTTCAAAAAATAACCAACCTAACGCGGCCATTGAAAACGGTTTGATAAGCCAGTTAATGATTAGAGTGAGCATCAGCCCTTTTGGATTCTTACCGACTTCTTTAATCGTTGAAAAATCAACTTGCACCATCATCGGGTAGATCATTACCCAAATAAACAGTGCAACAACAATGTTTACATGCGCCACTTCGGCTTTCGCTATTAGCTCAAATAAAGGCGGAAACATCACCCCTAGCGCCACACCAATGGCGATAGCAGCAGCAACCCATACAGATAAATATCGTTCAAAAACACCCATTTTTAGTCCTTAATTGCAGCAACGAGCAACACGGGTTGGGCGATCATCGCCCATCGCATTTAGCCTTGCTAACTCGTTTTCTATGAAATTTGGTTCGTTTACCACGGTCGAGGTAATTGTTTGTTTCATCCACATAGGTAAAGTCGGGTTTAAAGAGTAAAACACCCACTGCTGGTGTTTTCTATCCGACAAAATGCCCTGCTTTTTAAGTTGCGCTAAATGCCTTGAAACCTTTGGTTGGCTCTGCTCGTTAAGTGCCGTCATTAGTTCGCATACGCAAACCTCTTGCTCAACAGCGATAAGCAATAAGCTTTTTAAACGAATATCATCTGCAAGCGCTTTATAAAATGTAGTTGGCGAAATCGATACTGGTTTTTCTTTGTTATGGGATTGCACAAACTGCTTAATTCGCTCATTGATCTCTTGCAAGGTTTTTTCAAAGGCATGAGGTTCAGGGCGAGTTTTTGGATCAACAAAGTCCCAGCCTAAACAATGTGTGCCATCAACACGATTTGCACATTCTTTAGCTGCCTTGTCGCACAATGTAATGACATAATCAAAATGCAGGTTAGTTACATCATTTAAGTGCTTTGAGTGTAAGTCATCGGTTTTTAGGCCAAAATGCTCAATCGTAGCAAGCGTACGAGGGTCTACCGCATAAGGTTCTGTGCCCGCACTAAATACCTCAAACTCACCTTTACCATGATGTTTAAGCAATGCTTCAGCCATAATTGAACGGGCTGAATTTTCTGTACATAAAAAGAGGACTTTCACGGCTTACTCCATAACAATTTCATTATATAATATTTTTGTTATATACCATTTGCAAGCTGAATTTTATAAATGGCGCGTTTTGCAATAACGATGGCGCGATCTGATGTCATGTGGCACCAAAAGATGGCCTACCATGCATATAACAAAACAACAGCTCAAATTAATGGAGTACAAACATGACATCAACAGCATTGATCACTGGCGCCTCAAACGGGATTGGTTTAGAACTTGCGCATATTCACGCACAGCATGGCGATAATTTAGTGCTGGTAGCTCGTTCAAAAGACAAACTGAATGATCTTAAACAACAGCTTGAATCAAAACACAACGTAAAGGTTACGGTTATTGCTGCCGATTTATCTAAGCCAGATTCAGCTGAGTATGTTTTTACACGTACTGAGGCACTTGGTTTGCACATAGATATTTTGGTGAATAATGCCGGCATTGGCGGACATGGCAAGTTTCATGAGCGTGATCTCAGTGCAGAACAAACGATGATGCAACTTAATATTGTGACATTAACAGACCTAAGCCACTATTACTTACAAGGCATGGTTGAGCGAAATCGTGGCAAAATTTTAAATATTTCGTCTACAGCTTCCTTTATGCCCGGCCCACTGCAAGCGGTATATTATGCAACGAAAGCGTTTGTGACTTCATTCAGTCAAGCAATTGCAGAAGAAGTAAAAGATAAAAACATTACGGTCACCGCGTTATGCCCAGGAACAGTAGCAACAGGCTTTGTTGAAGCAGGTGATCTACAAGGGGTAGATGCTTGGAAGAATGCTAAATCAGCGCATTCTGTGGCACTGTGTGGTTACAAGGCAATGCAAAAAGGTCAGTTAATTGCTTTTAATGAAGCGCCGCTTAAATTTATGCTCAATTGGGTGATCCCTTTATTGCCTCGCAAAACTGTGTTAAAAATTTCTCGTCAGTTTATGGAAAAAAGCGGAAACTAATATGAAACGAGCCAGCAAGTTTTTGATCCCTCCCAACTGGCAAGTATTACTCAATGATTTAGAAATCAACCTAGAAGAGGCACTGGCTTATGCCCAGTTGCCTTCAGGTTTATTCTCTCAAGATAAAGTATACTTAACGCCCGCTCAATACTTCCAATTATGGCAGGGTGTAGAGACAGCAGCAAACGGCATTGAGTTACCCTTAAAACTTGCCGAAGTCATGACAATAGAATCATTTGACGTACCAATTTTTGCCGCGATTTGTAGCCCAAACTTAAATGCTGCTTTAGCGAGGTTACAACAGTACAAACCACTAATTGGCCCTATGGAGCTAGCACTTGAAATTACCAACACTCATACAAAAGCCCAAGTAAGCTGTTATGGTTTTATTGATACGCTGCCCAAGTGCTACAGCTTGGCAGAGCTGGTATTTTTTACACAACTCACTCGCCTTGCTACTCGAAAACAAATTAACCCTGTTACGGTTATTGTGCCAGAGCTACCTGAAAAGCTCATGGAATACGAAGCCTACTTTGGTTGCCCGCTGAGAGTGGGGAATACCCCTAGCGTGACATTTTTAGCAGAAGATGCAAAAGCGCCATTTTTAACTAGTAATCAAGTAATGTTGTCGTGCTTTGAGGGAGATTTAAAACGTAAGCTGCAAGATGTTATCAGCGAACAAAGCCTTACTGACAAGGTATCAAGTATTTTGTTTAAATCCCTACCTCAAGGGCAAAGTAACATTGAACATGTTGCCTCAGAGCTAGCACTCAGCAAACGCTCTCTACAACGAAAACTAACAGCTGAAAAGCAAAGTTATCAAAAAGTCTTACAACAAGTACGAGAAGACCTTGCGCAGCACTACTTAATGCAAACTGAGTTACCAATTATCGAAATCGCCTTTTTACTCGGTTTTAGCGAAACAAATTCGTTTGTTCGCGCTTACATTAGCTGGACGGGCGTTTCTCCCGCCCATAAGCGCACACAAGTGAGACACTAGTTTTTTTGTTAAGCCAACTAAAAGCCTAGCTAAAGGCTGCTTAACAATAGCAGCCTTACTGGACACACCATAACCGATACGTAAAAGCTAATGTTTCTGCTTTAAATCTCTCCCAAATTCAGTTTCTGTTTTAACTGGATTGCAACGCGTTATAACTTCAGTTTTGCCAACTTTTTCAGGTTCATCAGAGCTATAAATCGTGGTGTTATAGCTTCGATCTATTTCCCCTGGGCAGTGATGATCTGCGATTACTACATCCTCAAACTCACCCGTTTGCTGCTGTGAGGCGCAACCAGATAAAAGTAGTGCAATAAAGGTTACTGTGTATTTCATAACAAATCCTCTGTAAAAGTACGGGGCTGATTTTTTGGCACATTGTCTTGGCGTAACATCCATTTTGCTATGTCATCTTTACGCATAAACTTAACCCCTTTGTGCTGCTTTGCATAGGTTATAAAGTCGTCCAACGCTTTCACTCTGGCGGGAGTGCCCGCTAATCTATCGTGAGCACTGATAGACATCATCCTTCTACGTTGTTTGCCTTCTTTGTAGAGCACATCAAACTCGTCTTTAAGCTCTTGTAAATATGCCTTACCAGTCATGGCTGTGCTGCCAGTGTAACGAACTATATCGTTGTTTCTAAACGTGTATGGAACAACAACAATGTCGTCACTTCCAACAGGTGTTAGCGATGGCTCATCACGAGATAAATCGTCTATGTGGTAAATAAAACCTAATTCTTTAAGAATTTTGAGGGTATTTTTTGAATGCCTCATCCAAAAAGCGTTAAAGCCCACAGGCCGCTGCCCTGTTACTTTTTCAATGATATTTGCACTTTTTATGTATGACTGTCGCTCTTGCTCTTCACTCATAGAGTATTGAGGGGTCCATGTTTGTCCGTGCCCTGATGCTTCATGCCCGCGTTGAACCACTTCTTTTGCTAACTCAGGGTTTAACTCAACAGCTCTGCCAACCATGTGAGAGGTGACTTTAATATCATGCTTATCCCATAAATCTAGCAGCCTAGGAATGCCCTCGTTCATGCCGTATTGGTACCAAGAAGGCGAAATGGTGTCAGGATACCCAACCTCTTGCGGTGGAAACGGGCCCGGATCTGATTGGTCTTGCGCTGTGGCCTCAAACTGCATCGAAATAGAGATCACAAGTTGAGCATCATCAGGCCAAAATGCAGATGTTGCCTCCTTAGCCTGAGCAACACCTAAGCAACTTAAAACAAATACCGACGCAATTAAAATTGGCTTTAAAAATTTCATCATTTATTCCCCCTGAAATACTGGATAGTCTGTGTAACCTTGCTCATCACCACCAAATAAAGTAGTAGGATCTGATATTTCATTTAGAGGTAAATTGTGCTCTAAGCGATAAGGTAAATCTGGATTTGCAATAAACTTTCTGCCAAATGCAACATAGTCAACTAAGCCTTCACCAATGAGTTTATCGGCCTTTGCTAATGTGTAGTTTCCTGCCACCACAATTTTTCCATTAAAGATTTCACGTAATTTAACTCTAAACTCATCGGTTACGAGGGGAGCATCATCCCAATCAGCTTCCGCTAAATGCAGATAAGCAATGCCAAGTTCATCAAACTTTTTAGCTAAATATAGAATGACATCGATTGCTTGCGGATCATCCATGCCTCTTTGTGTAATAAAAGGTGCTAATCGAATAGCCGTTTTTTCTGGGCCGATAGCTTGACTAATTGCAGTAATGATTTGCAGCGCGAACTTTGCTCTATTTTCAATATTACCACCGTATTCGTCACTACGTTTATTTGATGTTTGTCTTAGAAATTGATCAATTAAATAGCCATTACCTGCATGTACCTCAACGCCATCAAACCCTGCTTCAATCGCATTTAAAGCAGCTTGTTTATAGTCTTGAACGATGCCCTTTATTTCATTGGTCGATAATTCACGTGGTGTAGGACAATCAAGCATTTGGCCTTCGCCATTTTCATCAACCACCCACACTTGCGCATTTGGGGCAATAGCACTTGGCGCAACCGGCAAGCCGTCTGGATGAAAGACACTATGCGACATTCTGCCAACATGCCATAACTGAGAAAAAATGAGTCCATTGTGCTGATGAACGGCTTGCGTTACTTTGCGCCATCCGTTGATTTGCTCTTCAGTATAAATCCCGGGGGTAAATGAGTAGCCCTTTCCTTGTGCAGAAATTTGCGTCGCCTCTGATACTATAAAACCCGCACTGGCTCGTTGCGCATAATATTCTGCCATTAGACTTGTCGGAATATCACCTGGTTGAGCCGTACGTGAACGGGTCATAGGAGCCATTACTATTTTATTTGCGGTTTTATGATGACCAATTTGGTCTGGATTAAATACTCTATTTTTCATGTGTGTACCTTTTAAATAAGCTCGCTGCGTTTAAATAAAATTTCTATTTTTAAGCCATCAGGCCCTTGAATAAACACTTGATGCTCATTCGCTGCCGGCACTTCCCGCTCAACGAATGGTATTGAAGTTGCTTTTAGCCGTGCTTTAACTTCTTGATAATCAGTTGCAAAGAAAGCAAGGTGGTCAACCGTTGATAAGCCAACTGCTTCTGTTGATACCGAAGCTTGGCTTAAGTAATCAGATTGCGATTCATTTATGCCAAACTTAGCTGCTATATGAATGCATGGCGTATCCAAGTCGTCATATAACCAAACACCATCAAAACCAAATGCTGGCCTTGGCCCCTTTTTAAGGCCTAACGACGACTCTAAAAACTGAGCCATGTGCTGGATATTCGTTGCTAAAAGCAGAGCGTGATTAAGCTGCATTTCTATCTCCTTCAAGTGATGAAATGAGTTTAACTATTTTGACTAAATTTATAATTAGCCTTAGAGTTAAATCAGTATTCATTAAAACTGAAGAATAATGTCAAAAATTGATGATATGGCGCTTTTTGTTCACGTTGTAAAAGCGGGAGGGTTAGCCGCTGCGGGAAGAAAATTGGGGCTTTCGCCTGCAAGCATGACAGCACGAATTAATAAAATTGAGCAAAATTACGATACGCGATTATTAACGCGTAATACGCGCAGTATTGCCTTAACAGATGCAGGCGAACGTTTTTATAGTGGCTGTTTAAGAGTATTAGCAGAAGTCGAAAATACTGAAAACATACTTCAAGAGTCACAGCAAAGCCTAAGAGGCCAGCTAAAACTCTCTGCAACATCTGACTTTGGTCGCCAGTTTGTTGCACCCGCATTAGCAGAATTCATCAATAATCACCCAAATGTTAAACCGCATTTAGTACTGACAGATGGGGTCACCAATATTGTTGAGGAAGGTATTGATCTGGCATTTAGATTCGGCAATTTGCCTGATAGTAACTTGATTAGCCGCCCGCTATGTAATAACCGCCGTGTGCTATGCGCCTCACCTAGCTATATAAAATCGTTTGGCTTGCCAAGGCATCCCGAAGATTTAAAAAATCATCGTTGCCTTGTACTTGAGCGACTTGGGCAACCGCTAAATGACTGGCATTTTGAGGTAGATAACACGCACTTTTCTATTAAAGTAGCTCCCCACCTTTCATGCTCAGACGGTGAGGTGATCAGACGCTGGGCAAATCAAGGCCATGGCATAGCCTTAAAATCATACATTGATATCAAAAATGACCTCAAAACAGGCGACCTTATTTTGATACTAGATGAGTATGTTCGAGGCTTTAGCCACAGCGATAAAAAAAGTGTCGGCCTACAGGTGATATATCCGAGCAGGCAATTTCAACCTCGGCAAGTGAAAGCGTTTATAGAGTTTTTTGAGTGTTGGTTTAAAAATAAGTAAGCCGCCCAACAAAGTATGAGCGGCTTGGGTATTTATTAATTAACCACCAAATTGAATTCGCATGCCTGCATTAACGGTAAAACCGTCATTTCGAGACCATATATCAGTTGTCCAGCGTCCACTTGCAGCTTGCTCAGGCAAGGTGAGCGGATGTTCTTTTGTTTGACGAACGTTAAGTAAGTTCTCTGCGTTTACAAACCAGCTTACGTTACCCGTGGTTATTTGACCTAACAACCCCAAATGCCAATATGGTTTGCTTCGTTCAAGGTAAGGGTTGTCTTCAAGACGCTGAGTACCAGTATAATAGGCTTCAAAACCAACTAGATGACTGCCATGCTCCTCCCACATTACAACAAGTCCAGCCGAGTGCTCTGGTGTTAGTGTGAGTTTTTCGCGACCATCCCCTGCCTGATTTTGCTTCGTTGCATCGGTATATAAATAGCTGCCGGTAAACTTAATATCATGCCAGCGATAGCGCATTAAAAACTCTGCGCCTCTGATTTGTGTTTGCCCTTGGCTGTTTACAAGTCGAACGGCTTTTTCACTGCCAACTTGAGAGGATTCAAGCTCTGTAACATGCTCAATATTTGATGAAAATAACGTTATGCTGGTTTCTAAATCACCAGCAATGTAGCTAATATCGAATGAAGCTGTATCTGCTTGCTCTGCTTGTAAGTCATCAATGGGCTCAAGCTGTGATAAACCGACCTCATCAATCTCTTCAATAAAAGGGGTTGGTGCAAAATACCCTTTACCGTATGCACCTCTAAATAGCCAGTTTTCTGGATTATAGAGTACAGAAAGTCGGGGACTAAATTGATTGCCATACTCACTGTGATCATCTGCACGAGCACTCACTGACATTGATAAATCATCCGTTGCTTGGTAATCAATTTGTGAAAACAGTCCTGGCACCTCATAACGATAATCAAACGCCGAAAATGTCTGTGAGGAAAACTGCTCTGTTTGATAAGCAACACCTACCAACCAAGCAGTATTGTGCAAATAACCTGACACACTCGACTCAAGTAAATAACTATTATGCTTATCTTGTTCAAATACCTGACCGTACTGGTGATCATGATCTTGTTCCATTACTGAGCCACGAACATTTAAATCAAGTTCTTCAGCTAATGCTTGATCATAAACAAAACCTAAGTCTGTTCTGAGTGTATCTTGCTGCTGCACAAATGGCAGACCATCAGGCATTAAAGCCCCAGCTTCAGTGCCACCTTTACGCTTTTCTTTCATCCCTCCAAGAGTTAAGTAGAGGTTTTCTCCATTTTCGCCTTGATAGTAAAGCCTAGGCCTTGCAGTGACCCGTTCATACTGTGCCATATCTATCCAACCATCATCATCCAGATCCTGTTTTGCTTGATGATGAATGCCCGCCGTCAAAGAGCTTGCGAACGACTCATTGATCGGGGCCGATAAATAGGTTGTTACATCTTGGCCATCTTTAGATGTCGCATTAAGCAATACCTCGCCGCCAAACTCGTCGGCAGGTGTTCGCGAAATTAAGTTAATTACACCACCAAGTGCTGAACCACCATATAAAGATGAGGCAGAACCTTTAATTATCTCAACATTTGCAAGATCAGTAGGTGGAATTTGTAAAAGGCCAATCGCAGCCGTTTGCCCACCATAAAGTGGCAAGCCATCGCTTAGTAACTGGGTATATCGACCATACAAACCTTGCAAACGAATATTCGCGCTGCCTAGTGACGGTGATGTTGTTTGCACCCTAACCCCCCCTGTTTCAGCAACTAACATCGAAATATTTCCAGGCCGCATTAATGCCTTTTCTTGAACTTCTTCACCGTTAATAATCTCAGTGCGAGTAGCTGACTCTGTCACAATACGCCCTAAACGTGACGCTCTGACCTGAATTCGCTCGATACTTTTTTCTTCATGATGATGTTCATCTTCATGTGCACTTGTATAACCAGCCGATGGCAATAGCAGTGTAACCGCGGCTAATTTAAATAGTCTTTGACGCATTTTTACCTCTTAGAATGCTTATTGTAATGACAAATAAATTTTCATTAACCAGCACCTATAGGCGAGCAAATGCCAACTTATAGGTTTTGGTTAAGAGGTAAAAATGGGTGGGCGATATAATTGCCGTGCAATTAAGTTGGGGGGGTGTTGCTGATCAATGAACCGAAAACCAGCAAAATAGGGCAACTTAATTTTTTTAACTTCAAGGTCTAAATACAAGATTGGTGAGCATAAACTTGCTATGCAAGAACACCCTAATTCACAGCAATCGATATTGCAGCAATCATTAGTTTCACTCAGGCTGATTTGGATGGTTGCGCTATCAAGTGCAGCGAGCTGATAAATATCTTCACTTTCACAAGGTAACTCAGACGGCGACGCAATAACCTGCCCTACAAAAGAGAGCAAAACACACATTATCACCAACCAAGTTGAACAAAGCTTAGACATTTAATTTAAATCTGAAATAAGTTACGGGTCATTGTAACACTCATTGCGCTTATTTTGCTTGTAATGTTAAGTAATCACTCATCACTTTTTCAAGCTGGGCATAGTCTTTTTGCTGAGTAACAGCTCCTGCTACCACCACCTGCGTCGTTGGTTCATACATCACCAAAGTGCCCCAAAAGCCACCATGTTGATAAACCAAAGTGCCGTTATATTCTTTTGCAAATACACCTAAACGATAAGGGCTACCTGCAGGTAAGCCTTTATTAGAGAGCATCAGTTTGAGCGTTTCTGGGTGTTTGAAGACCTTACCTGAAAATAAAGCCTGATAAAATTTAGCCATACCGATTGGACTGGCAACAAGCCCACCGCCACCATATAAATCGACAGTTGGACTCCAATTAAAGGTGTCGGTGCCGTGCAAGTATTGATGCACGCGTCGCGAATCATCCACAGCAACTGAATCACCACGTTCCCAGACCACATTTTCGATATGATTTTTGTCAAAACCTAAGTACTTTCGAACCGCTTCAGGCAAGGGTAAATCTGTCACTCTTTCAATAATATGGCCGAGTAACACATATCCGGTATCTGAATATGAAAAAAGCTCGCCAGGTTTGCCAACTGGGTCGCCCCACTCTACACACCCTTTAATTTGCTCGCGCATCGTAATATCTTGCTGCGGATTTGCCATTATGCCAGCTAAATACTGATCGCTTTGAGCGTGATCGTATAGCCCTGCTGTATGACTCAGCACTTGCTTAAGCGTCATTTTATCAAGGACATAGCCATCGCTTTCAAGAAGCGCAAAAAAGTCGTCAGAAATTAACTTATCAAGTGTTGTATCAAGATTTAATTTACCTTCTTCATGCAAACGTAGCACCGTTGCTGCAGTGAAGGTTTTAGTCACGCTGGCAATTCTAAATAAACTGTTGGGGTTAATAACTTGCGGCGCATTTTCTTTACTTTGCTTTACCGTTGAAAAAGTATGTCCATCATCAACAATCACATGAAGTGCAAAACCTGTAAGGGGAGCTTGTTGGTGTGCATTGAGAACTTGGCCCATTAAAGCGTGGTGAGTTTCGAGTGGCTTTGTAGGCTCAGCAGTCACTGGCAAAGCCAACATTGATAGAGCAACAAATAAAGAGCTTAGCGTTTTTTTACTTGCTAGAGAGCACCGACGATCCATAACAGGTTCCTTAAAAAATGAATCCTTTATTAGCGCCTAAAGCCAAAATAAGCGCGCAGTTAAGCAGCCTAATTACTACTTAACTGACATTAACAAACCGTTTTTGCGTTGTCGAATTAATAAGTTAACACTATTTTGTAAGCATATTCACAGCCATAATAACCAACAGCCCAGCAAATATTTTTTTAATAGTAGAGACGGGTAAATGATGCGTTGCTTTTGCACCTAATGGTGCGGTAAACCACGAAGTACACACAATGCCAAACAAGGCTGGCAAATAAACAAATCCAGCAAAGCCCTCTTTTAATGTAAAGTACTGACTGCCTGAGCTGATGTAACCCACAGAGCCAAATAGCGCAATGACAATACCGCACGCCGAAGCACAGCCAATGGCTTTTTTCATATCAACCGAGAAAAACGTCAGTAGCGGCACAAGTACCGCACCACCGCCAATACCTATCATGGCAGATAGACCCCCTGTGATGGATGTATAAAGTGTCAAAAGGCCTTTATTAGGTAGCGTTCGTGATGTTTGGCTGTCGTTTTTACTGCTGAAAATCATTTTTAATGCAATAAGCACCACACTCACAGCGAATACAATTCGCACCACATTTGCGGGTAATAGCGAAGCCAAAAAGCCACTGATAAGTGCGCCTAGTGCAACACCTGTCATTACCCACGGAGCCAATTGCCAAGGCACATTACCATTTTTGTGGTGAGCGATAGCTGATGACGTTGAAGTAAAAAGAATTGAGGCGAGCGATGTAGCAATCGCCACCAGCACCACTTGCTCTGCGGGTAACACCTGAAAATACAGCAAGATCATGCTTAATATAGGCACGATCACTAGGCCTCCACCAATTCCTAACAGCCCAGCTAAAAAGCCAACCCCGCTACCAAGTATGGCGCAAGCGATAATAAGCACGATTAATTCATTCATTGTATTTGTCTGTGTTGTTGATTTGTGAAACCGAGTATAACAACAATAAAGTACGGGGTTGCTCTCAAAAGTCCTGTTAACTAGTGAATATTACTCACGTTTTATATGAAATTACTGCAACTTCAACATATGACTTTAGAAATCTAGACGTCCAAAATAACTTTAAAGCATTTTTTCATTCCCAGTTGCTGTTTTTAGAACTAAGACAACAAAGCAGCATGAATCTGCCTCATGTTTTACCTGAAATAAAAACGTTTTTCTTCATGATAGTAAGAACGTATAAATTTATTAGCGCTGCAGAGCAACCTAAGGTTAATGACCTAGCGATTTAAGGAAGGTGAGCAGCAATCATTTATCTCAGGACTTTTGGATACATTGCCATGAACAACGATTTCAGATTTACAATTAAAAGTATTTGCCTCGACGAAAATTATCATCCGTCAAATAGCACACGACTTACCACAAACTTTGCGAACCTAGCTCGCGGTGAAAGTCGCCAGCAGAATTTACGTAACGCCTTAAAAATGATTGATAGTCGCTTTAATGCGCTAGCAAACTGGGATAACCCGCAAGGCAACCGCTACTCAGTAGAGCTTGAGATCATTTCTGTTGATTTAGAAATTGCACAAAGCGCAGAGGCATTCCCGTCAATTGAAGTACTAAAAACGAATATCATTGATCACCAAACTAATGAACGTATCGAAGGTATTGTTGGTAATAACTTTTCATCTTACGTGCGCGATTATGATTTTAGCGTCCTGCTGCTTGATCATAACAAAGCAAAAAGCGAATTTAGCATTCCCGAAAACTTTGGTGACTTACACGGTAAACTATTTAAATACTTTATTGACTCAGAAACTTACAAACAGCACTTTAAAAAGCCACCGGTTATTTGTTTAAGCGTGTCTGATAACAAAACGTACCACCGCACAGAAAACCAACACCCAATTTTAGGTGTTGAGTACCAACCAAATGAGTCCTCATTAACCGAGCAATACTTTAAAAAAATGGGCTTGCAGGTGCGCTATTTTATGCCACCAAACACAGTTGCTCCGCTGGCGTTTTATTTCTTTGGTGACTTGCTGAACGATTACACCAACTTAGAGTTGATCAGCACGATTAGCACTATGGAAACATTCCAAAAAATCTACCGTCCAGAAATTTATAACGCCAATGCCGTGGCGGGTAGTTGCTATCAACCCAATTTAAGAAACGCCGATCACTCTATTACGCAAATTGTTTACGACCGTGAAGAGCGCAGTCAACTAGCGATTGCACAAGGTAAATTTACAGAGCAACACTTTATTAAGCCTTATCAATCAGTACTTGAAAAATGGTCTGCCAACTACGCAATTTAATGAGATTAAAAATGAAAAAATTATTACCAACATCAACAGCTGGCAGCTTACCAAAACCAGCTTGGCTTGCTGAGCCTGAAACCTTATGGTCACCTTGGAAATTGCAAGGAACAGAACTTATTGACGGCAAACAAGACGCACTGCGTGTTGCCTTACAAGAGCAGCAACAAGCTGGCGTTGATATCGTGAGCGACGGCGAGCAAACCCGCCAACACTTTGTAACGACCTTTATCGAACACTTAAATGGCGTTGATTTTGAGAACCGTAAAACAGTGACCATTCGTAATCGTTACGAAGCCAGTGTACCAAGTGTGATTGGCCCGGTATCACGCAGCAAACCCGTGTTTGTTGAAGACGCCAAGTTTTTACGTTCGCAAACCAAGCAACCTATAAAATGGGCGTTGCCAGGGCCTATGACCATGATTGACACCTTGTATGACGCCCACTATCAAAGCCGTGAACAACTAGCATGGGAATTTGCCAAAATCCTCAATCAAGAGGCGAAAGAACTCGAAGCTGCGGGTGTTGATATTATTCAATTTGATGAGCCTGCGTTTAATGTGTTTTTCGATGATGTTAATGACTGGGGCATTAAGTGCCTCGAAAGAGCAATCGAAGGCTTAAAATGCGAAACCGCCGTGCACATTTGCTACGGCTATGGCATCAAAGCCAACACTGATTGGAAACAAACACTGGGCAATGAATGGCGTCAATATGAAGAAGTATTCCCAAAACTTCAAAAATCGAATATCGATATTATTTCACTTGAGTGCCACAACTCTCGCGTGCCCATTGAGCTATTAGCACTCATACGTGGAAAAAAAGTGATGGTTGGCGCCATTGATGTAGCGAGCAATGAAATTGAAACCCCTGAAGAGGTCGCACACACATTACGCGAAGCTCTGAAATACGTTGATGCCAACAAGCTTTACCCATGCACAAACTGCGGTATGGCTCCCCTCCCTCGCCACATAGCAAGCGCCAAACTCAGTGCGCTAAGTAAAGGTGCAGAGATTGTAAGAGGCGAGGTTTTAGGGGCGAGAAGCTAGGTTCTAGAGGTAGTTAGCGAGTTACTAGGTGAAAGAGGAAAGTTGCGAGGTGCGAGGTTCGAGAGGCGAGGTGCGCATCTCCCTCGAGCCTTGTCGCCATAAATAGCGACCTACATGGTAGGTCGGGCTTTAGCCCGTCAGATTTTAAATTTAGTCTGAACCTGCTTGTGTAGCAGCGATTTCACATCGCGTTTTACCTCACCCATCACCCCTCGTTTCTCGTTTCTCGTTTCTCGTTTCTCGTTTCTCGTAAAAATTTATCAATGCCACAGCATAAAGCCGCTGCTACAACGTAGGCGTGAAACGTGTATCGCGCATCCTATCCTCTATCAACTAACTACTGCCCACCCCCTAATACTATTAAATCAACCCATTCAGAAAGAGTTAATCCAAAAGATGCAAAATTGGATTGGCTAAATTAATTACTTTTTGCTAGTTTTATTTGTACCCAATGGAAGGGCAAAGATTAAAGGATTAATATGAACGAATTTGATATTTTCATCAGAAATATTGTCTTAGATTGTATTCGCGAACAAGGCACCTGCAGTGATATTTGCGAAGAAGACGAACAGTTAACTTTTTATGTTGATATTGAAAACCACGATAACGTGATATCGCGCAAACAGTTTAAAGTGACTTATCCTATTAGCTACTCTATTCAATCGGCACTCAAGCATGAAACTGATCTGCTTAGATATTTAGACTCTGGCGAAATCAGAACGCCCTTTACAACTGATATTATCGAAGTACTCAAATCTGAGTTACAGGCCTTTATGTTCAGCAACAAACCACGTGGTGAATATCATATTTGCTAATTCTTGATTTATAGCCTGGTGACAAATTATCAGGCTATAACTCAATTAGCTCACCATTATAAATACTGTAGCGTAACGTGGTTTTCTTGCTGGGGCAGCAACGAGGATCATTTTCATCATATGTACGTAATTGTATGACAAGCTCTTCGCCTACCTTATTTGTACTTTCTACAACTCCGTTAAAAGAAATAGACGACAACTCGTTATAACCGTCATTTTGAACCTCAATAAGAGTCAGCTTCTCTAACCAAACATTGCCTGATTGATAAGTCCAAAATATAGAGACTCTGCCATCAATATGCTCATAAAAACGCTTTAACCGGCCAACTTCATCATCAGAGACTAACTCTGGAAAATGATCTTTATATTGGTTTTGAATAAACGCATCAACTTGCTGCTGTATTTGCTGCTCGGTGGCATACCCTGTTAAAGATACAAATAGTGCTATTAAACCAAAACTTTTCAACCCAAACCGAGAGTTCTTTAATCTATATTTTTTAAATGAGCTCATAATTCACTCTATTGATTTATACACTTTTTGATAAAAATAGACTTAATTTGTTTGATAATAAAAGCTTGTCTCAGAGAGTGGTTTTATTACGCGCGAATTCAACCCCGAAGTGCACCACTCGCTAAATTAGGCCGCATTGCGTAATTCGTTAAACACAACGACAGGCTGTTTGTAACCTAGGCACTTTCTAGGTCTGGCGTTTAGCGCACGTTCTATAT
>NZ_JAKGBA010000028.1:0-44343 GCF_021532495.1 Pseudoalteromonas sp. Cn5-37
TAAGAAGAAGAAATTTATAACATCAGTTACTGGAAAAAGCAGGAGTATTGAATTATTGATTGGAAAAGATCAGTTACCTGAATTTAAGTAAGGGCAACTGATCAAAATATATGTGAAAGGGTACTAGCACCTAGCACCTAGCACTGTAGGCGTGAAATTTATTTCGCGCGATGATCTATTTAAAACGTGTCATGTAAGCAGAACGACTACATATTTTATTTACTACGCGATATAAAATCGCGGCTACAATCTTGCAACTCGCACCTACGTCAAACGTAGGGCGATGAACTCAGCGAGTTTATCTACGGCGGTGCCGGGGTCGTCGGTGCGTTTAATTAAGCTAATACCGATTTGACCAAGCTCAGGGAGGTCTTTGGTTTGTATTTGGTAGTTAAGCTCATTCGGTACGGTGCTTTTTGCGAGTACCGTAATGCCTAAGCCTTCTTTTAACGCCGCAGTTAGGCCAGTTAAGTCGGCATTACTGTAGGCAATGCGGTATTTAATACCCGCACTTTGTAGCGCCTCGATTGCGCGGCGGCGATAAATACATCCCTCGGGGGCGGTTACAAGCGTTACCACATCGTTCTGTGCAAGGTTTAAATCGCCCACCCATACTAGTTGGTCTTGCATAAAAATAGGGAACTTGGCAGATTCTAGCTCTTCGTTTAATGCCAGTACTAAATCGAATTGATCTTGGCGCGAGACCGACAATAAATGCTTACTCAAACGAGAACGCACTTCGAGCGATACGTCAGGGTAGAGGGCCACAAAGTCACCTATGATCGAAGGTAGAATACGTGCAGCAAATTCACTGGGGATCCCCAAACGCACTTTACCGGTCACGTTTTCGCTGGTGAACTGCTGCAAAATGGCATCGTTTTGTTGCAGCATTTGCTTTGCTAATGGCATGAGCAGTTCGCCATATTGATTAAGCACTTGGCGCTGACCTTGCTTTTTAAACAGCTTATGGCCCAGCATGTCTTCAAGGCGCTTTATTTGTAAGCTCACAGCCGGTTGCGATAGCCCTAATAATTCACCCGCTTTGGCAAACCCGCCAACTTCAACAACAGTGACTAAAGTACGTAAACTATCGGTAGAAATGTTTTTCATTAAAAAATTCTATTTATAGGGCTGTATATATAAGCATTATTTATCAATTGATAAATAATTACAATTTGTTGTTGCTAGCACGGCGCAATATACTTCAGCCATTAATGATTGATAGGTGTCACATATGACTTTTACGCCAATAATGTTTGCTCGCCACAGCCAAGCTGAGACCCCAGTAGACAACGTGCTACAAGCTAATAGCGATACTGCCATTATGGATTTTAGTGGCACTGAAGCAATCCCATTTTTAACGGCTATTTTAGGTCTTGATATTAATAAGCTAACCGCCTGCGGTTTAGGCTTACGTAGTTCATTAGACGATGACCTAACAAGCAGCTACGCTTATGCCCTGTATTACTTTAACGAAACTGCATTTCGTTTTGTGCTAGGTAAAGATGCCAGCGTGCAATTACAGTCGCTTATTAGTGAGCAACAACTACGTTACGACATTGATTATGTAATGCGTGACGATTTAAGCGCACTAACCCTAAGTGGTGAGCAAGCGTTTGATGCTTTGGTTGACAGCTTTAAGCTAACGCCGGGGCTGCGTTTATCAGACATGCACAGTTGTTATGGTGCACAAAGCGGTGAGGTATTTATTACCGCCATAGATAACCAAGCAACACAGCAATTTCAGCTGGTGGCGCGCCAAGCAGAGCTTGATAAATGGCAAACGCACTTACAGCAGCTCGGCTTTGATTTAGCCTTAGCCAACGTTGCTTAAAACATAAAATTTTTAAAACAGCTACGCACTTGGGTGTTTAGCTGTTTTTTAGTTACAAAATCGCAATTTGGGTGTGACAACTGTGCAACTAATGTATAATCGCCGCCCATGTTATTCCCCCTCATTAAATTGAGGCCACGCCCCACAACTTGTGGGTTAATTTAAAAGTGAAGGAATATTATGACTTCTAAAACAGTTTTACATGCTAAGCACCTTGAAGCTGGCGCAAAAATGGTTGATTTCCACGGCTGGGAAATGCCAATCAACTACGGCTCACAAATCGAAGAGCATAATGCGGTTCGCACAGATGCAGGTATGTTTGACGTATCTCACATGACTATTGTCGATATTCAAGGCGAGCAAGCGCAAGCGTTCTTACGTAAGCTAGTTGCAAACGACGTTGCTAAGTTAACTGTACCGGGTAAAGCACTTTACACAGGTATGCTTAACGAAGAAGGCGGCGTAATCGACGACCTAATCATCTACTTCTTCTCAGAAACGAACTACCGTTTAGTAGTTAACTCAGCAACACGTGAAAAAGATTTAGCGCATTTAGCTAAAGTTTCGGCTGATTTCGCCGTAACGGTTACTGAGCGTCCAGAGTTTGCAATGATTGCCGTTCAAGGCCCTAATGCACGTGCTAAAACAGCAACAGTACTTAACGCAGAGCAACAAGCTGCTGTTGAAGGTATGAAGCCTTTCTTTGGTGTGCAAGCAGGTGATTTATTTATTGCGACAACAGGCTATACTGGCGAAGATGGTTATGAAATCGTAGTACCTAACGATCAAGCTGCTGATTTATGGCAACAACTTCTAGACGCAGGCGTAGCGCCAGCGGGTCTAGGTGCGCGTGATACGTTACGTCTTGAAGCGGGTATGAACCTTTACGGCCTAGATATGGACGAAAGTGTTTCTCCACTTGCTGCAAACATGGCGTGGACAATCGCATGGGAGCCAGAAGATCGTAAGTTTATCGGTCGTGAAGTATTAGAACAGCAACGCGCTGACAAGAGCACAGACAAACTAGTTGGTTTAGTGCTTGAAGAAAAAGGCGTATTGCGTAGCGGTTTAAAAGTCATCGTAGAAGGTGGTGAAGGGGTGATTACCTCTGGTACATTCTCACCAACCCTTGGTCACAGTGTTGCGCTAGCACGCGTTCCGCGTTCAACTGGCGAAACAGCCCAAGTAGAGATGCGTAAAAAACTGGTTAACGTTAAGGTTGTTAAACCTTGCTTTGTACGTAACGGCAAATCAGTTATCTAAACTATAAAAAATTTGGTGTTATCACCCAATATAAACCAAAGGAACAAAAAGATGAGCAATATCCCAAGCGAATTAAAATATGCTACTTCACACGAGTGGGTTCGCGACGAAGGTGACGGTACGTTTACTGTAGGTATCACTGAGCACGCACAAGAACTTCTTGGCGACATGGTATTCGTTGAATTACCAGAAGTTGGTGATGAAGTTGACGCGGGTGAAGACTGCGCAGTAGCTGAGTCTGTAAAAGCAGCATCAGACATCTACGCACCAATCGGCGGTGAAATCGTTGCAATCAACGAAGAGCTTGAAGATTCGCCTGAAACAGTAAATAACGACCCGTACACTGACGGTTGGTTATTCCGTATCAAAGCATCTGACACATCAGAGCTTGATAACCTGTTAGACGCTGAAGGCTACGCTAACACAATCGACGAAGACTAATTAATTAGTCACGCCGACTAAAAGCCCCGTCTAGATCCCCAGCTAATTAAATGCGCTGCTTGGGTTTCACAGGGGCTTTTATGATTTTATAGCTTACTTTTCCATACGCTGTAAGTTACTGAATCAACCTGTTTTTAAGTTATTGCCAGTTACCCATTGGCAGTAACCACTTTTTTTTGGATCATAGGAATCTGGACAAATGTCAAACGCCAAATCTCTTGAACAATTAGAGCAAAAGCAAGATTTTATTCGCCGTCACATTGGGCCAAGCCCAGCGCAAGTAAGCGACATGCTAAGCGCTCTTGGAGTATCGAGTGTTGAAGAGCTGATCGGTCAAACGGTACCTGCAAGCATTCGCTTAGAGCAAGGTTTATCAATTGGCGAAAGCCGCACTGAAGTTGAAACACTAAGCTACTTAAAATCAGTAGCAAGCAAAAATAAAGTGTTCAAATCATACATCGGTCAAGGCTACCACCCAACTCACGTACCACACGTAATTTTACGTAACGTACTTGAGAATCCAGGCTGGTACACTGCGTATACACCATACCAACCAGAGATTGCACAAGGTCGTTTAGAATCATTATTAAACTTCCAGACTATGACCCTAGACCTAACAGGTCTTGACCTAGCAAGCGCGTCATTACTTGACGAGTCAACGGCTGCGGCAGAAGCAATGGGCCTTGCAAAGCGTGTTGCTAAAGCTAAAAAAGCAAACATCTTCTTTATTGCTGATGACGTACACACACAAACAATCGACGTTGTTGCTACACGTGCAGACCAGTTTGGTTTTGAAGTAGTAGTTGGTCCTGCAAGCGAAGCGGCTAATCATGAGATTTTTGGTGCATTATTCCAATACCCATCAACAACCGGTGAAATCACTGACGTAACTGACCTAATCGCACAAGTACAAGACAAAAAAGCGATTGCCTGTGTTGCTGCAGACATCATGAGCTTATTAATGCTTAAAGCACCAGGTAAACTAGGTGCAGACGTAGTACTTGGTTCAGCACAGCGTTTTGGTGTACCTATGGGTTACGGTGGTCCACACGCTGCATTCTTCGCAACACGCGACAAGTATAAGCGTTCACTACCAGGTCGTATTATCGGTGTTTCTAAAGACCGTTTAGGTAACGACGCACTACGTATGGCAATGCAAACACGTGAACAACATATTCGTCGTGAAAAAGCCAACTCAAACATCTGTACAGCGCAAGTATTACTAGCGAACATGGCAGCGTTCTACGCGGTTTACCACGGTCCACAGGGCCTTAAAACTATCGCTGAGCGTATCCACCGTTTTGCAGATATCTTAGCGGCAGGCTTAAAAGCGAAAGGTGTAAACCTTAAGCACGACACATGGTTCGATACACTGACTGTTGTTGCAGATAACAAAGACGAAATCGTTGCACGTGCAGTAGCACACGGCGTTAACTTTGCGTCTAACCGCGCAGGTGAATACTCAATTTCTGTATCAGAAACAACAACGCGTGCAGACGTAGCTGAGTTATTCGACATCATCTTAGGTGAAGATCACGGCCTAAGCGTTGATGCATTAGCAAACGAAATCGAAGTAAATGGCAGCAACTCAATTCCTGCAAGCCTAGTACGCGATGACGAAATTTTAACGCACCCTAACTTCAACTCGTACCACAGCGAGACTGAAATGTTGCGTTACATCAAGCGCCTAGAGAACAAAGACTTAGCGCTTAACCACTCAATGATCTCATTAGGTTCATGTACGATGAAACTTAATGCGACAGCTGAGATGATCCCAATCACTTGGCCTGAGTTTGCAAACTTACACCCATTCTGCCCACTTGATCAGGCAGCGGGTTACCAAATCATGATGACTGAGTTACATGATTGGTTAGTAAACATCACAGGTTACGATGCAGTTTCACTACAACCTAACTCAGGTGCACAAGGTGAATACGCAGGCTTAATCGCGATTCGTAAATACCATGAGTCACGCGGTGAAGGTCACCGTAACGTATGTTTGATCCCAAGTTCAGCGCACGGTACAAACCCAGCGTCTGCACAAATGGCAAGCATGAAAATCGTGGTTGTTGACTGTGATAAAAACGGTAACGTTGATATGGCAGACCTTAAAGCGAAAGCCGAAGAGGTATCTGAAAACCTATCTTGTATCATGATCACTTACCCATCTACACACGGTGTTTACGAAGAAACAATTCGTGAAATCTGTGACATCGTGCACCAGCACGGCGGTCAAGTGTACATGGACGGCGCAAACATGAACGCGCAAGTTGGAGTTACAAGCCCAGGTTCAATCGGTTCTGACGTATCGCACCTTAACCTACACAAAACATTCTGTATTCCACACGGTGGTGGTGGTCCAGGTGTTGGCCCTATCGGTGTTAAATCTCACCTAGCGCCATTTATGCCTAACCACAGCGTAATTAATGTTGCTGGCACAAACATCGGTAACGGTGCGGTTTCTGCTGCTCCTTACGGCTCAGCAGCTATTTTACCAATCTCGTGGGCATACATTGCTATGATGGGCTCTGAAGGCTTAAAACAAGCAACAGAAATGGCTATCGTGAACGCTAACTACTTATCTGAGAAGCTAAGCGAGCACTACCCAATTTTATACCGTGGCCGTAACAACCGCGTTGCGCACGAGTGTATTGTTGACCTACGCCCAATCAAAGAGCAAACAGGCGTAACAGAAATGGACGTAGCTAAACGTCTACAAGACTACGGCTTCCATTCACCAACTATGTCATTCCCAGTAGCTGGCACACTAATGATTGAGCCAACTGAGTCTGAGTCTAAAGTTGAGATCGACCGTTTCATCGAAGCAATGGTGTCAATCAAGTCAGAAATCGACCGTATCGCATCTGGCGAATGGTCAATTGAAAACAACCCGCTAGTGTTTGCACCGCACACACAAGCAGACGTACTAGGCAATGAGTGGGATCGTGCATACGACCGTTTCTACGCAGCATTCCCAGTACCAAGCGTAGCAAAAGACAAATTCTGGCCTACAGTAACCCGTATCGATGACGTATACGGCGACCGTAACCTAGTTTGTTCATGCCCAGCGGTTGAGACATACCGTGACTAAGGTTTGATTGTCGAGCTCGAATAAAGAATGCAACTATCGGAATTAAGTTTGCAACTCAAATAAAGTTTGCAACCGATAGTTGGATTTTGAGGTAAGTAAAATAAAAAAGCGAAGCAGAGATGGTTCGCTTTTTTTAACTGTTTGGAGCTTACGAGCCCAACGTTCAACATTATAATTTCTTCAGTTGTTCGTTACTCTTTGACAGTAGCAAAAGTCACCATATTGCCATCAATTGTTTTAATTGCGACTGGAAGCCCTATCTCATAGGTAGAATCGTTTCTAACAGACTGAACTACATAGTCTGTAATGTCTTCTTTCAATGTATTACCGGTATTAATCGCATTTTGAGCGACCGCATTAGCTTGAGCCCCGTAGGTATTAACCATCCCCAAAACACCAATATCGTTTGCTTGAATTAGCTCTTTTTGGCAGAAGGCTTCAATTCCACCTTCCAATAAATTTCTAGTTCTAAATGAGTATTTGTAAAGATGATCCACCCTTTGTACAGGGCAAGTAAGACCAAGCATAATTTCCGTTCGCATTGCATCTAAAGCTTGTTGGTCTATTACATGTTTCATTTTGGATTCAAGTGCTTTATTTATGGAATGCTCTACAACATCTGAAACAAACTCGGCAGTTAGCAAGTTTTGATAGTCTCGCTCAGGGATAAAGATATCGTCATCATAAACGCTGGATCTTCCATTTGATATCAAGTTATTTGCGTCACAGTTTTTTCTAACAATACATTTAAATTCATTACCAGATTCATAATCAATTCTCAATTTCCCCAAATGCCCAGTAATGTTATTGATAATGTGCTGAGCTGTAAGGGTGCTTCCTGCAAATGCAATTAAACATTTATATGTGGTGAATACTTTAATGTAGTCGTGAAAGTTTTCACCGATAAAGTGCGGTTCCCAAACATGAATCGGAACTTCCACAATTTTCCTAAATTCAGATACCAGAGGTTTTCTTCCAGTGGCAGTTACAGTACTAATAATACTGTCAGCAACCATAAAAATTCCGGAACGTCTATCAGGAATAAATGTATTTTTTTTGCCCCATGTGAATTTATTTTGTTTATAACCAGCTACTACTAGTGTCATTACGATCCTTATAACAATTTCAAATTGGATTCGACTCTCTTACGAAGTCATTTACCTCTATTCTTTAACTCATCTTGAAAATTGAATTCAGTAATTACTAGTGAAGGAGGAGTATCCCCTAAATTTTCTTCTTCGATTTCTGCGTCTAGCATTTTTCGGCTTAGTCTTTCTTTCATTGCTTTATAAGGCTTCTGTAAAAGTGAAATTGCACCAGCTATCGTCAAACCTTTTTCAGCCACACCGATAGCAGTCGAGCCAATGTCTAAAGCCACTTTACCAACTTCCAAAGCTGGCTGATAAAGGCTTATTGCGATTTCAAAAATAGAGCTACCTTCGCTGACAGAACTTAGCGACCAAATGAGAGAAGAATCCCCATTAGATTCCTCAATATCGCTAAAATCAGTATCATCGAAGCATGATTTAAGTTCGCTTGTTAACTCAAAATATGCTTCTAAATGCTTTGGTGTTGATACGCCAATTTCTTTCAATTCTTGGTAATTGCCAAGAACACTTAATCCCACAACATCATCAATATATGGGATATCAGTTGTTATAGTGATTGACGCCAACTTTGTTACATTGTGCAGTGACATTATCTGATGCGTACGATAGAGACTTTTATTCCCAAACTGAAGAGGTAATGGCTCTTTTGATTCGGACTTACTTGATTTCAAATAATTATAAACTTTGTGGAGGAGGTGTTCAGAGGCTAGCCCCCTGAATTCAGCGTCTCCCATTAGTTTATTAAAAATTTCTTCATTGCCATCCATTCGTTCTATAACAAGGCTGCTAAAAGCCTTATTAAATACGTACCTGAAGTCATCTATATTGTTTGCTTGCGCAGCAAGCTGTAATTTTTCACTTTCTACAGCTTCTTGCTGAATCTGGTCGAAAAACAATTGATCAGCTTGAGTGAAATCAGTTCCAAAACGATCATTAAGCAAATCAACAAGTTCAGACAAACGAATCATATCTTCGCCTTGTTGACCTGTTCCTACATCTGAAGGGCCTTTAAGGGGCTTAGCTTCGCCAGTATTGAGGTTTATTTGACCTTCGCTAATTTTTTGTAATCGGTAGTACTGTAATTCAACATCATCTTCAACGTGATAATCTGGACCGCTTGCTTTTCTGGGAAGTTTAGTTAAAAGAAAGCGGGCGTATGTATATAACTGCTCTAAGTCTGAGTCTTGGTAAGGAATAACCTGTGACATAAAGGCATACATGTTACGAAAATCAACTAGTAACCCTTTAAACTCAGATTGCTCATCCTCATCTAATTCTTTAAAGCGCTCAACGGCTTTATCAAGAATATTGTTGAATTTCGCATGATCTGTTTTCGTTTCTTGCCTTCTTGGCTGGAAGTAAACAGCACAGAATTGAGCTACTTCTTCTTGAAAAATAATACCAGTCTCATTAATTTGATCTTGAAGACGATACAGGTGTTGAGGGTCGGTCAATTCTTCAGCTTTTACCTCTTCATAGAAGTCTTTAAACGCTCTGAAAATATCTTCCCTTTTATTTTGGAAATCTAATACAAAAGTGTCTTCTTTGCCTGCACACATTCTATTTAGGCGAGAAAGAGTTTGAACAGCTTGTATACCTGACAACTTCTTGTCCACATACATTGTGTGAAGCAAAGGTTGATCAAAGCCAGTTTGATATTTTTCCGCTACTAACAGCAATTGATAGTCGTCGGTATCAAATTGCTCTGGCAGTTCGCTTTCTTTAATACCCCCATTTAAACCTACTTCAGTATACTCTTTGCCTGGAACTTTTGGATCACTAACTGTGCCCGAAAAAGCGACTAATGACTTTACATCGTCATATCCTTTTTCTTGAATATATTGGTCAAACATTTTCTTGTATTCGACGGCTTGTAAACGAGAACTTGTTACGACCATTGCTTTTGCTCTGCCACCAATTTTATGCCTTACATGCTGTCTGAAGTGTTCAACCATCACTTCAGTTTTTTGGTATAAGTTGGTCGGGTGACTATTTAAGTTTCTGGCCAGTGCTTTGGCTGCTTTTTTTCTCTCTACATGAGGGTCGTTTTCGGACGATTTAGCGATACCGAAATATGCTGTATATGTCGTGTAATTTTTAAGAACATCGAGGATGAACTTCTCCTCTATTGCTTGCCTCATTGAATACTTGTGGAAGGGTACTTCTCCAGTAACTGGGCTAGGTTCATTAAAGACATGTTTTGTTTTGTATTTCGGAGTTGCAGTGAAAGCAAAGAAACTAATGTTAGGCTGTTTGCCGCGTTTCATCATCTCTCGACAAACGTCTTCAAAGTTGTCGATATCCTCGTCATCTACATCATGCTCTACCGCGTATATAGCCGCTTCTTGTGCAATACCGTCTTTATTTAAAACACCTTTTAGTTCCATAGCTGTTTCGCCAGTCTGTGAGCTATGAGCTTCATCAACAATTACGGCAAAATTTTTACCAGCAGTACTAAATTGTAACGCCCCATCTAGCTGGTTTTCTTCATTCAGCTTTTCAATTGTTTCTGTAACAAAAGGGAATTTCTGTAAAGTTGTTATGATTATCGGTGTTCCATTAACCAATGCATTTACAAGCTGGCGTGTATCTTCATCTATTTTCTCAACAACACCTTGTTTATGTTCAAATTGATATATGGTGTTTTGTAACTGCTGATCTAAAACTCGTCTATCAGTAACCACAATAACCGAATCAAAAATTCTATTCTCTTCTTCGTTATGTAAACTACTTAAACGGTGTGCTAACCAAGCAATTGAATTAGATTTACCTGAACCTGCCGAGTGTTCAACTAGGTAGTTATGGCCTGGCCCAACTTGGTAAGCATGTTTTATTAAGCTCCTAACCGCATCCAATTGGTGGTAACGGGGGAAAATCATGGTTTCTTTAGTGACTTTCTTAATGCCTTTATCGGTGAGAACTCGCTTTTCCTCAACTTGAAGATGCATAAAGCGACCAAGAATATCTAATATGCTGTCTTTGCTAAGTGTTTACTCCCACAGGTAAGATGTCTTATAAGAATCATTTTGGCTCTCAGGATTACCAGCTCCGTGGTTACAGCCTTTATTAAAGGGTAAAAAGAACGTTTTATCACCATTAAGCCTTGTTGCCATAAAAACAAGCTGGGTATCAACAGCGAAGTGGACCAAGGTGCGTTTTTTAAATTCGAAAATTAGCTCTTTAGGATCACGATCATGCTTGTATTGTCGCTTAGCGTGTTCAACGTCCTGCCCTGAAAGCTCGTTTTTAAGCTCCATAGTGACAATTGGCACACCGTTGAGGAATAGAACGACATCCAATGAGTTTCTGTGTAAGTTAGAGTAATAAAGCTGGCGTGTAACACTTAAAATATTGTTTTTGTATAAAGCCCAAGTTTCTTCATTTTTGTTGTTATTTGGCGCAAAAAACGCCATTTTAATTTTCTTGCCGTAACACTTAAAACCATGTCGAAGAACTTTTAGCGTACCTCGGGTATTTAACTCTTTGGCCAGTGTATCGACGATTAAATTAGGTGTACCTTCACCATGTATTTTTTCTAGCGCAGACCATACCTTTGGTTGTGTAGTTTGAACAAAGCGAACAACTCGTTGTGGTTCAAGTGATTTTTCAGTATCAAACTCATTGCTAATGCCTTGTTCGTAGAAATGTTTTTCTAGTAGGCAGGCTTCTATTGCGTCTTCAAATCGAGCTTCCGTATGTTTTTTCATCGTACTTCCTTACCCAACTAGCACAGGGCATTGATTGTCTAATTCTTCTAATTTCATACCATTCAATTCATCGTAGTGGTAATGGCGAATACTATGATCTCTAATAATATAACCTTCATCATCAACAAAACGACTGGGATCATCCATTGTTGAAAATACAAACTTTTTCAGATGAAGGCGCTTCTTTTCATTAGTATATAAACTGATAATTGCCTGAACGGCTTTGCACCAAGATTCTGTCGCTGAAAGCTGGTCAACCAAGCTTTCAGGTAAAGAAGCCGATTTAAACTCAATACAATACACCGACAATTTATTGCGATAAAGCTGGAAAATAACAAAGTCACATCGTTTAGACCAAGGCCTAGCATCGTCCTCTAAAAAGTGGAATAGGGGATCTGTATTGCCTTTTTGATTTTTCAAATCCAGTTTGAGCGCAAGTATTTCACCGCTAAATGCCAAACGCACTTTTTGCTTACGTTCTGCACCACCTGCAAGGAAGATTTTTTCTTCTAAAACAACACGGCCACCGTCTCGTTTAGTTATTTCATAGGCATTGGTGTTTAAGTAGGCCTTCAATCCCCTGAAATATTTATTTGCATCCACTGCCATATGGTCAATCTTCCTTTCTTACATCAATCTGTCCTGTTATGGCCGCAATGATTGAAGCTGAGCGATAATCTATAAGCTTGGATATTGCGTTCTCATGTTGAGCTATCACTTTATCAATTGCTGATACTTTGGTATCTAGATAATCTTTGATTGCTAACTGTTCATGATATGGAGGACAGCAACAAAAGTAGTTTTCTAAATCGCTCTGAGTAATACTTGGCAATGCTGTCTGTGTAGATAGATACCGATATTGGATGGTCAATGAAAAGTAGTACATATATTCAGGGGAGACATTTTTTTCTGGAACGGAATAGAACATTGTATCTACTGTCCAAAATTTTCCATAAACCAAGAGTGGTTTATCAATAGTTCCTTTACGTCCATAAAGTACCGATGGACCATCATGAAGATATTTATTAGCCTTTCTAAATACACCTCCAGAACCATAAACTGGGTGACCATCTTCATAGTCTTGAATTTCAACATGCTTATAGTCAGTGCCATTTTTAATACTGGACATGAATTTCAATCGTTTCACTTCCCAATGTGCGGGAATTTTACCTAAAAAGTGGGTGTCAGATTCTTTTAGTCGAACTTCTGAATCTAATCCTTTAGTTACTGAATGATATATTAATGCTTCACGTTGCTTCTTTAATATTCCTATAATTTCTTTCTTTTTCTTGATCAAATTATCAATTTTGGCCGACTTTTTTTGAATAAAAGAAGCTATTTTATTTTGTTCTTGGAGAGGTGGGTAAGGTAATTTCTGCTGGTTAATAACTTCGACAGATATTCCTGGTTGTGCGGCTGCTGTAGACAAATTTCCAAGGTTCATTACGCGTAACGTTTCACCTAACCAGAATGTGTTAACCTCACGATCTGGGGTTACTACAATCGCGTGTTCAGAAGCCCAGAACTTTCCTGAGGCATAATTAATATTTCCACACAATGCCCCCTGTCGGCCAATTAGTACAAAATCACCATCATGAGTAAAGCTATGAAAACGTCCACGCGTGCCATTTCCTCCGTACACAAGATAGTCACCTGAAGGGTCCATTTCTACGGCTGTAATATTTACACCACTTTTCAAAATCGCCATATGACTTATTTTTATCATATCCCAATGAGAAGGGATTGTAGGAAGCCAGTGTACCCCGGACTCCTTCTTATCATCATATTTGATTTGTTCCATTACAATCCCTTGTTTATCATAGCTATAACGTCTTGCTCTAAAGCCTTAATTTCTCTTTCAAGAAGCTCTAAGTCTCCAGGTTCTTCATAGGTATAAAAGTGGCGACTGAATGAAACTTCATAGCCTACTTTTATTTTGGAGTAGTCTATCCAAGCATCATATCTATATGGCAGAACCTCTTTTGCTAAAAACTTTTCGCAATGATCTTTGGCTAGCTCCAATAGTTTAGAAATGTCTACTTTGCCTTTGTTCTTTTTGGTTTCGTAATCAAGCGGAAGTGGTAAATCAATTAATGGGTTCACTTCATCTCGTTTGCCATTAATTAATATGCCACCTGGAAATGGGATATTCTCGTAATCTCTTAAATCAGAATCAGGCTCAGGTTGCCCCTTAGAATCTAAACAAGGTTGAGCAGTCGGGTCTTTTTCTGCTAACGCACCATTAGAAAGTAGTGCCTTTTTCATTGCCGCATCGAATTTTATTTCTGAGCCAGCAAACAGTTTTTTAAGTTGGTTCTCAATAACTTTTCTATCTTTTACTAACTCACCATTTGCGTATAGTTTTTGGGCTTCAATTAAAATTCTTAGCAGTTCTTCTTGGTCAGCCTTTCCAGCAGCAATTTCATCAGCTATAGCTGCTTTATCTTTGCGTTTAGCTGAAGTAGCTAAGTTTAAGAAAAAGTCAGAGTTTTTGACTCGTTCAATACGCTCATCATTAACAATAAAGTTTAATCTTAGTGGTCTTTCTACAGTAACTTTAAAATAGCCAAAGTCTTGATTATTAAATATTTTTGAAACAAAAATATCTCTATCTTTATCACGCTTTTTATCTTTCGGGCTATCTAAGTTAGTTCCTATTTGATTTAAAGTTCGGGTTACACCATCTTCAAAGTTGGCATAGAGCTTTGTGATTTCAGAGATATGATCGGGTTCGTTTACGTCTCCATTTACTGGACCTTCGCCAATTTTCTTACGCTTGTCACCCAAGCTTTTTTTCATCTTCCACGCATAATCTGTGGCATTGATTAGCTGAACTTTACCTTTTCTTCGAGCTTCTTTACGGTTAGTTACAATCCAGATATAGGTATAAATACCAGTGTTATAGAACATTTGGTCAGGCATGCCGACAATGGCTTCTAGCATGTCATTTTCAATAATGTAGCGTCTGATATTACTCTCACCGCCACCGGCATCCCCTGTAAACATTGGTGAACCGTTAAATATAACGGCTATGCGTGAGCCTCTGCCGCCTTCAACACCGCCTGGTGCAGGTAGCTTGTATGACTTTGGTGGACGTTCCATTTTTGACATCATGTGCATCAAAAATAGCAATGCGCCATCATTAATGCGTGGTAAGCCAGGACCAAACCTTCCGTTGAAACCAAATTGATTGTGCTCTTTTGTTACGTTGTCTTTCTCTGGTTTCCACTCCACGCCAAAAGGAGGGTTTGCAGCCATGTAATGAAACTTTTCATCAGGGTGGCCATCACCATCTGCAAAACCTTCTTTAAACTTCCCAGTGCCTAACGTGTTTCCGTATACAACATTGTTGACATCTTCACCTTTGATCATCAAATCAGAGCCACAAATTGCATATGACTCAGCATTGTATTCTTGACCAAACAACTCAACGTTAGCGTCGCTATTGAGGTCTTCGAGGATAGTGCGTTCTGCTTCAGATAATATGCCACCAGTACCACATGCTGGATCGTAAATTTTAATTACTTTACCGGCTTTATGGATTTGTTCTTCCCCAGCGAAAAGCAAATTAACCATCAATTTAACCACTTCTCTAGGTGTCGAAATAATGTCGTTTTCGACAAATGAAAAATTGTTACCACCCCGTATTTATTGACTTAAAGAGTGGTAACAGTTTTTGAGGAATTTACTCTAAAAACAGGAGTAAATTGAGGCGGGAAAATACAGTTTTGTTACTATTTCTAACGCTTTTTATTGGATTGTGATAACACTGATCCTGCAAGTTCTTTTGTATCTTTATTGTATTTGTCGCTTTGTAGTACCTTTGATGCGAAGTCTTCCATGTCAGCACCTGTTTGCTTACTAGTTCCTTTTTGCGACAAGGCAGAACCAGCTAATTTTTTGGCTGTCTTAGAGGCATTAGGATCGGTTAATGTTTTAGCTGCCTTAGATGCCACGCTTTGGGATGTTTTCTTTGTGTTTTTACTCATAGTAAATACCTCATGGTTGTTAATTAAATTATGAAAATTTAGAGTCCGTGTTTTAGCCGTTCAGCAAAACCATTACGCTCTGCCAATACTTCATCGTACATGTTGTAAACCTGCTGAATATGCTCCCACAACGACTCATTTTGCGTTCTCAAATCGTCAGCTAGCTCCTTATAATCAACGTTCGATTTTTTTAACGATTCAACTTCTTTCTTAAGCTGCTCATTTTCAGTACCAACAGCAATAGACTCAGCCTTGTGTTTCTGACGCTTTTGCGCAGTCTGAATATCTGGGATCTTTTCAGGGTTAAACTTGTAGATTGCAGAATTTGAAATTCCTAATCGTTTCGCAACTTGGCTAACGTTGATTTTTTCATTATTTGCTGCCATTTCAGACAAGGCCGTATCAATTTTGTCTGCCATTGTGATCTCAACTGATTCGCTCATATTAGGCTTCCTTCACTTTTATCGTTAACTGGTCAATGATGATATTGGCGGCTTCAAGGTTGTCGTTTAATGCCGTACTAAATGCTTTTAACCGCAGCTTTATCTCTGACGGAAATTTTTCAAATGCTGCTAATTGCGATTCACATCGCTTTTTAACAACCAGCCAGTGTGGTAAATGTCGAGGTGTTGCAATGTAGCTATCGCACCATACACAGTGGCTTGGATCTGCTACATTACGAACTTTACACTCTGCCCCCTTGGTACAGTAACCATGTGACACGCCTCTAAAGTTGTTGGTATGTTTAGCAGCAAACGTGATCAACTCTTCCATATTTTTGAAGTGAGGTGTGCTTCCGGTAGTAAGATCATCTGCCAGAATCTCAGTCAATTTGGCGATAAATTTTTGTCCGCCTTTTCCTGCTAGTGTGCCGTCTTGTGCAGCGCTCACCATATCTTCCATTGCTTGCGAGATCATAAACTCAGAGAAGCTTTCAGTTAGTCCAATTAACTCCTCCATAGACTCATATCCTCGTTGGCTGTAAACCAACGACATCATGTTCTCTAAATGTTTGTACTGATACTTAATATCGTCTAAATCACCCAATCGATTTGCGACCATAAACCAAGCAAAGGTATGTCTAAATTGATGGGCGGTAAAATTAAAGAAATCGCCTACTTTGTATGGTTTCTTAAACTTTTTATGATTTGAGCTGACGGATTGGCAATTGCACCCCATGCGCTCAAGATCGGCAATATCATGCTCAGTAACTCTAATCGAAAACATTTTGTTTATGTTGTTAAAGCTATTTTTAGTGGACTTAGTATTTAATGAAAACTCGCAGGACTTTTTATGGGGTGACACACCAAACAAAGTTCGATTACTCAAACCAAACTCTAAATTCAACTTCCGCTTTCGTGGCAATAAATCGCTGTGATACTTTAGTAGCAAAGCTGCACGCTCACGGTAAACAGAACAAACTCTTGTGAGCAGTTTTACCGCCCGGTAGGTGACTTCATTCGTGACCCATTCTAAGCTTTGGGTTTCATCTGTTGTTTTAGACAACAACGTCTTGATAAAGTATTTACCGTTTCGCTCAATAGCTGAATCATCAGTTAGTGTCATTGCTTCGCTATAACGCATACCTGTATAACTAACCACAAGCACAAAGGTATATCTGCGAAGATTTTTAATCAGCTCATAATACTCGTCTAATTCAGCAGATTCTGACTCATTTAATCCATCAACGTATGTCGAGTTTTTAAGGTACTTTTTCGGTGCGTATTCAACACCGTCATTGAGTTTTGTTTGTAGGCTTTGCCACTTATCGATGATCTTCTCAACGGTATTAACATGTTCTTCGCTTGCCTTGAGAACTTGCTTCATTATTTGAATCGGAATGACTGAATGTTTGTTTCTGCGTTCTTTTTTTAATAATGTAAATGGGAAAAAATATTCATTCATTAAATCAAAAAACGGCTCGCTTTTAACTACTGAATAAAGCTTCAACCAATAGATAGCTGATAGAAGTGACTGTGCATAAGATGGATGCTTCTTTACATCAGACGCTTGCACCCAGTCCAATATGATATTGCGCAAACGCAATTCTGGCAGTTTGTCTAAGTCACCAAAGCTCTCAATACCATAACGTTCAAGCCACTTAGCAAGGCGCTTAAGGTTAGCAATATTACTACGTATCGTAGTCCATGCAAGCGGCTCCATGCCTTGTCCTGAGCCTTGCGTATACATACCAAGTGCTAGGGCCTTAAGTTGGTATTGATACTTCGGCCCAACACCGTTAAAGGTTACGGATAAATTGTTGCCTTGCGAATACCAAGAATTATCCCCGAACAATGTGATCTGTTTTTTATTAGAGCGGATATATTGCCAAAGCACCAACGGTGTGAGTTCGGCATCAATCGATGAACTATAGGGGTTGATGTTGATAAGTCCATCAATCTTTAAACAGGCATCTACAGCAGTTGAAATTCCTGTCATAAAATATCTCCCACATTCTCTACTGACGTTACTGCAAATGCCCAAAACGGATGCATTCCTTTTTCCGCCATCAGCTCTTTTCCCTTAGTCACTGCCTTCGGGTTTTTAATTGCTACTTGCTCTAATATGTCATCAACTCGCTGATGCAGTGCCGTAATCGCTTCTTGCTGAAATTCATTATTTTCAATATCAGAAATACTGGCCGACATATCTGCCAGCACATAATCTCGATAGCTAAGCAACTGCCAAACATGCTCTGGATCAGCGACTGTTCTGAAGTGCCTGCACCACACACAAGCCAAAAAGTCACTACACCATCCATTTTCCTTACTGCCTGATAGGTGCCGATGTTCTTTACCGTATTGTGAAGCTTCTGCATCGTTACCTTGCGATGCACACTCGCCTGAGGGCGTTTTTTGAGTGCTACCGTCATCAACCATTAACACCTTAATTTCCGGGTCAATTTCTCTACCTGTAAAATAACGCTGCATCACATCTACTGCGGTGTGCAAAGTTTGTTGTGTTTTTTCTTCACTCACTCGTTGGTAGTGCTTGATGAACGTGTCGAAGGTGTGAAGTTTTGCTGATTCATAAGCACGCATTTGCTTTGCTACTTCACGGTAAAGGTGATTTGCACCATTCTTGCGAATGCGCATCGAATCATAATCAACTGTGCAACCAAGTCGCTTTAAAATAGTTTTGATATAAGCAATGATATTGCCTGCCAATACACGACTTACATTCGTTTTTTCTTTGGAGATAAATAGATATTGCCGTGTATGTCCATCTGCAAGGTGGCGATAGTTGTTGGTCAGAGTATCTCTTACATGAACTATGTCACGCATCACACTATTTACAGTTCGCCCATCTAATGAATAGGTGTCGGTGTCATAACCTTTTCTCGGTTTTTGGATCAACACTGTAATACTTTTTTTAGCGGTTGGCAGAGAAACTTCCGTGATATCATTGAGCTCTATGTCCGTCATAGGTGACGTATTCCAACAACTTTTTACTTGGATACGAGCAAAGTACAATGCGATTAATTGCTTTACGTTATCCGTTTCTTTGATCCCTTTTTCAATGTAAAAAATCAGTTCTCGCAATTCTTGATCATTGTATAAATCTTCGATTTTCATTCTTCTGGCGTGACGTTGATGCCGTTTAAATGACAGTTTGAAAGCTTCAACAACGGTCTGACCTGTAATTGCCATTACCCATCTTATTATTTCAAAATAAGATGCTCCCGTTCTTAAGCTTATGGTTTGCCCTTTAACACCAGACTGAATGCGTTGAAACACACTTTTTTGTATTTGGTTTTTGTTTAAGCTAAGGCATTTAAAACCATGCTTTTTAAGTTGCTCTGTATAATCAGGTAATACAAATTTCACCAAAATTCGATTAAGTCTGATGAAGCGACCATGTAAAGTAACCATGCCATAGTTCTTCTCTGGCAAAAGTTCGGTTTCAGATTGATGGATTTCTAATAGCTCGCTCTCAATTTCAGGACACTGCTTCACTAATTCAAAGTAATTAATGTGTCTAAACATCTTCTCTTTTTCAAAATAAAAAGGCAGCAAATGATCAACGTAATCATGGCGATGAATCTCATGCCCAAAGTGCAGCTCTAGCAGTAAAAGCAACTCAGTGAATTGATCTCTTCTTAGTGATGTCTTAGCTTCTTTAAGTAAAGCAAATTCATCTTTCTTGAAGCTATCAAGCCCTTCATCAACAAAAGCACACTTATTCTTGCCAGCGACTATTCGAATGCTACTCATAACAGCAATAAAGCGCCTAGTTATTGACACAACATCATGCTCTAGCTTCCCCCTAAATTTATCTGAGTTAGCAAGCGCTTGGAGCTGTTCAACCAACAGTGGCTCAATATCGTTTAAATCAGTAACGTCTATGCATTTATCATTAATAGTGATCCGAATAACTTGAAAATGATCTGGCTTAAATGCGCTAAGCACCGAGAGTAATGCCGGCTGAAGTACGCAGTGTTTATCTTTAATCGGGTATTCGTTAAAAACCTGTCTAAAGTGCATGGTTGAGTTAAACCATAGCAAACCATACTCATTAAGCTGCTCAGCGACTGAAGGAGATGCTTCACACAACAGTTGTAAACATTTTTGCGCCATTTGTGCGTAAAAGAGTGTGGTGCTTCTTGCAAGCGTTGACCGCTTATCCCACGCACCTATGGCATCGTTAAGCTCTTTACCTAAGCGAAAGCTTTTCCGATACCAATGCAATAAATCAATATTTTTATCAAAAACTAAAACGGTGCTAGGTCTTGAATTGATCTTGGTTAATGCGGTTGCAAAATGAAATAAGCAACGCCTGAATAACACATCATCTTCTGGTTCGATATGTTGTGCCTGTATCTCTAGTTTGAGCCAATAGTCGTCTCGAAATAGCGAGTTAAAATCTTGTATTAAACTTTGGCAATGGCTTCGCAACACTGAATAACGCAGCAAAAGCCGTTTTAGAAAGCTAATGTGTAATTTAATCCGTTTACAGTTTTCGTCAGTTACACATCTGCCTAGCTGCTCTTCCAACTGTGACAAATCAAGCACGGTATCAAGCATCTGCACCTCCTGATTGCTCAGCAAGAAATGCATCTTCTTGTAGTGGAGCAACAAACTCACCAAACAATTTATCTACCCAACTCGCCATTTGCTTATCGAATGTCAGTGATCGAGCGAAATTGATGTACTTCTGAGTTGTTGAAAAATCCGCATGACCCATCAACTGCATCAACTTGTATTGCACAAAGCCAATGGGCAGATTCTTATGGATTAGGAAACCAGCAAGGTTTGTTGCAAAAGTTGAACGTAAATCATGAAAATCACGCTTTAGTGTTTTCCCGAATGGCACTAATTCCTTACGCACTTTTGAGATCACATTGCCGATAGATTTACGAGACATAAAATCACCAGAGCGATTAAGAAACAGCGGTGCATCATCACAGTTACCATGTTCAAGCTGCCACTTAGCTAATCTGTCTTGGTGTTCTTTGCCGTTACGATACTGCCAAAGTGATGTCATCAAGCCTTTTGACACCATTATCGTGCGCTCTTTGTCGTACTTGCCGATTATAGTTACGTAATAAATTGCTTTATTATCCAAGGCAGGATCAACAACATGACTGGCAGTAAAAGTGGCAATTTCTTCCGCACGCAAGCCGCATTGCACGGCTAAATCTACTCGCAATTTAGCACCTTGCTTTGTCAGTTCCTTGCTGGCATAGAGCAGATTCAATTCATCTTGGCTGTAAGGTGATAAACCTTCATCGCCTGATTTCTTTTGCTTATACTTTTTAGGGATCAGCAAATCAGTCGTGGTAATGGTAAAGCCTTTTTCCTCACTCCCGTAGTCGGTAAATAGCAAATCTAAACCGCCATCTTTGCGCTTTTTCTTAATGACTTTGGTTTTATATTTGAATGGCACTTTATCAATTCTGCGTTGCTTTCTTGCCCACTCGTAAAACTGCCTAACATGGTTGATGTATAGGTTTGCCGTATCTCGGTCTATATCCTTTGCTATAACTTGTTCTATAAGGTGCTTGCGATAGCGGTACACAGGAAGCCAATATTTCGCTTTATCACTGTCACTTACGGCATAAACCTCATGCCAGTCCACGTTATTCTTCTCAACCCATTGCAAAAACAAACTCATCGAATTTGCTAATGACTGCACTGTCGTAAGCGACACGCCACCAAGAGGGTTCTTTTTACCGCCACGTTTAGGCGGCATAAAAAGCCCTTTATATCTGTGCTCTAGGAATAAATTGATTTCGAGAGCGTCCTGAATTCGCAATAGCGATAACACTCTAGGGAAGCGTTTCACAATATGATCTTCATGAAAAGCTACAGTATGTAACCCACCCCCATCAGCATTAAGAAAATAAGGGAGACATCCTACATTCACACTTCTGCGTACAACTCTCGGTTTAACGAACACAAACTCACTCCATTTCAATGATGCATAAAAAATAACAAGATACAATTGAATGTCAATCAAAATTAATGGAAATAATGCATCATATTCATACCGCATGAATTGCACCATTTGTATATCGCAAAAAATTTTAGTTATAAGTTATCTTTTTTTGTATGAATATGCTTAAATCTAAAAACTAAGCTAAAACATTCGTGCTTTAGCAACTAAATAAGTGGTTTATATATTTTATAAAAAGGTATCAGCTCCAATGTTTACAATACTTTGCGAGGTTGCTGATGTGTTTGCTGGCTATCCCTTTAGAGGAACTATTCCTTCTGATGAAAATGGGGATGTGCACGTAATCCAAGTTAGAGATACACGCGCTACAGGAGAAGTTTTTCAGGATGAAATGATTAAAGTAATACTTCCCGGTAAAAAGGCGCCAAATTGGCTACGTTCCGGTGATGTGCTGTTTGTTGCTAAAGGTGTAAAGCATTTTTCTGCTTTAGTTGAAGACTTGCCAGTAAAAACAGTCTGCTCCCCACACTTTTTTTTGATACGAGTAAAACCTGAGTATCAAAATCGAGTGAAACCTGAGTTTATCTGTTGGCAATTAAATCAGCTACCAGCTCAGCGCTATTTCAGAACCACCGCTGAGGGGTCGTTGCATTTAAGTGTGCGTAGGCAAGTACTAGAGAACACCCCGCTAAAGCTGCTAGATATTAAAGACCAACAACTTATCGCAAATATGCATAAGTGCGCTATTAAAGAGCGCTCAGCATTACTTCAACTGATTGAAAATAAAGATAAAGAACAAGCAGCAATTGCATTAAATTTACTGAATTAAGATGTTTATAATTAACTAAATTAAGGTATGTCACGACTATGGAAACAACTATAAATCAAATCAATCAGGACGATATTAACAAAGCGGTGTGGAACGCCTGCGACACCTTCCGTGGTGTGATCAGTGCCGATACTTATAAAGACTTCATCCTCACCATGCTGTTTTTAAAGTACATCTCTGATGTTTATAAAGACGAATACAACAAATTAGTTGCGCAGTATGGTGATAACCCTGAGCTTATTCACGCCATGATGTCGAAACAGCGCTTTGTACTGCCAGAAGGCGCAAGTTTTTGGGATCTATATGAAAAGCGTTATGAAGCAGGCAACGGTGAGCGAATCGATAAAGCCTTACACGCTATTGAAGAAGCCAACGGCAGTAAGCTTAAAAACGTATTCCAAGACATCAGTTTTAACACTGACCGCTTAGGCCAAGAAAAACAAAAGAACGATTTACTTCGTCACTTGTTAGAAGACTTTGGGAAAGACATTTTAGATTTAAGCTCAGAGCGTGTGGGTAGCTTAGACATCATCGGTAATGCCTACGAATACCTTATCAAACACTTTGCGGCTGGCAGTGGTGCTACCGCTGGTGAATACTATACCCCGCCAGAGGTCTCAACCCTTTTAGCAACGGTTTTAGAGCCAATTGAGGGCGACCAAATCTGCGATCCATGTACAGGAAGTGGCTCGCTGCTTTTAAAATGCGGTGCAATGGTGCGCAAAAACTCTGGCTCTAAAAAATACGCATTATTTGGACAAGAAGCGATAGGTTCAACTTGGGCGCTCGCCAAAATGAACATGTTTCTTCACGGTGAAGATAACCACCGTATTGAATGGGGCGACACCATACGTAACCCACTACTAAAAGAAAAAGACGGAAACGGCTTACTGCACTTTGATGTGGTGACAGCCAACCCTCCATTTTCACTTGATAAGTGGGGACATGATGATGCCAGCAACGACCCTTATGGGCGCTTTAGACGTGGTATTCCGCCAAAAACTAAAGGTGACTATGCGTTTATCAGTCATATGATTGAGACCCTAAAACCAGAAACGGGTCGCATGGGCGTGGTAGTGCCACATGGTGTGTTATTTAGAGCATCTAGCGAAGGTAAAATTCGTAAGCAGCTGATTGAAGAAAACTTGCTTGATACCGTTATTGGCCTACCTGAAAAGCTGTTCTTTGGCACAGGTATCCCAGCCGCTATTTTGATATTTAAAAAGCACAAGACCGACAACAACGTATTGTTCATTGATGCCAGTCGTGAGTTCAAATCAGGCAAAAACCAAAACCAATTAACTGACGAAAACATTCAAAAGATCATCGACACCTACAAGGCTCGTGAAAGCGTTGACAAGTACGCATACCTTGCCAGTTTTGATGAAATCAAAGAAAACGATTTTAACCTCAACATCCCACGCTACGTTGATACCTTTGAAGAAGAAGCAGAGATTGATTTAGTAACAGTGCGCACCGAGCGTGTTCAGCTTAAAAATGAGCTGCAAACTCTCGAAGTAGAGATGGAAGGCTACTTAAAGGAGTTGGGTTATGGTGCCTAATGGATGGGAAGTAAAAAAATTTGGTGATCTCTTTAATGTAAAATCAGGTTTTGGCTTTAAACACTCTGAATACGCAGATTCAGGTACACCTTTAATAAAAATAGATAACGTATCTCACGGATATGTAAAATGGAACAATGTTAGCTATTTACCTGATAGCTATCGAGAAGACTATTCAGATATTTTATTGAAAGAAGGTGACTTGTTACTTGCTTTAAATAGACCAATTACCCAAGGAAAGCTTAAGCTTGTTAAATTAACTAAGAGTGATGTACCTAGTATTCTTTATCAAAGAGTTGGTCGTATCGATTTCAAAACAAATGACTTAGAAAAAGATTTTTATCTTTATCTACTTGATACAGCCATCTATAGGTTTGTTTCTCATAAAGCGATTGGCTCTGATCAACCATTTATTAGCACAACTGAATTAAAAAAGTTAAATATTGTTAAGCCTCCTCTTCCTGAACAACGCAAAATCTCCAAAATCCTATCTACTTGGGATAAAGCAATTAGCACCACTGAGCGCCTAATCGACAATAGCACACAGCAGAAAAAAGCACTCATGCAACAACTGCTCACAGGCGCTCATACCCAACGAAAGCGCCTACTTGATGATTCAGGTAAACCGTTTGAGGGTGAGTGGGAAGAAAAACGCCTTTCAGAATTAGGGGATATTTACTCTGGTGGAACACCGAGTACAGCAAAGCCTGAATACTGGGATGGTGATATTAATTGGGTTACACCTACCGATATTACTAAGCAAGATAGTATTTATATTGAGTCAACTGCTCGGCTAGTCTCTATGGACGGTATTAAAAACAGCTCTGCAAAACTTCTCCCTAAGGGCACACTGCTTGTTTGTACTCGTGCAACGATAGGTGAAATGGCAATTGCAAGTCATGAAATGAGCACCAACCAAGGTTTTAAAAACATCGTTCCAAATGAGAATACAAATATTGAGTTTGTGTATTACCTTTTAAATTTCTATAAGCATAAACTAATTAGCAAAGCGAGTGGCTCAACGTTCTTGGAGCTTTCCAAGAGTGCTTTTGAAGGACTGTACTTTTATGTTCCCGAATATCAGGAGCAGAAAAAGATAGCAGCAGTATTACTGAATGCTGATCGTGAAATCGATGCATTGCAACAACAGCTTGCTGACTTAAAACAAGAAAAGAAAGCCTTGATGCAGCAATTGTTAACTGGCAAAAAACGAGTATTAATTTAAGGAAGAATAATGGCAGTAAAAGTATTTATAAGTTATGCACACAAAGATGAGCAATTTAAAGACAGTTTAGTCGAGCACATGTCTGGGTTAGTTAGAGCGAATGTTGTAAGTGAATGGAATGATAGAAAAATAGTACCCGGTCAAGATTGGAGTGACGAGATTTCTGAAAACTTAGCCTCGTCAGAAATAATTTTATTTTTAATTAGCTCTTCTTTTATGAATTCTGACTATTGTATGGGCGTTGAAGTGCAAAAAGCACTTTCAATGCATAAGGAAGGCAGAGCACAACTAATTCCTATAGTTATTAGAGCTGTTGATTGGTCTGATTCAGAGCTTTCGAAAATACAAGGGTTGCCAAAAGATGCTGTACCTATTGCATCTTGGGGTAACGAAGATGAAGCTTGGGTGAATGTTATTGGAGGTGTTAAAAAGCACATCCAAGAGTTTAAGCCTAAATTACACCCAATTAAAAAAGCTAAAGCACAAGGAGTGCAATTAACTGATAAAGCGAGTTCTTGGCTCAGTGATACCGAAATAGTGCTCACACATCGTAAAGTTAACCAAGTAAGTTTAGATGATATTTATGTTGTTCCAGATGTTGAATTAGATAGCTCCAATGATTTAGTAGACATAAAGCCAGCAAAACATTTATTACAAAATCTTGGTCATCACATTATATCTGGCGAAGAGCAACAAGGTAAAACTTCGCTTCTAAAATATCTATACAAAGAGTTACTGAAACTATCATTTCTTCCAGTCTATCTTGATGCATTAAACATAAAAAAAGCGTCCGCTGAGCAAGAAATATCGAGGGCATTAACCGAGCAATATGAAAATCTCACGTTTGAAGGCTTTAATAAAAATGAAAAAGCTGTCGTTCTCATCGATAACATTGATGAAATTGGCCTAAATAAAAAATTCAAAAGCAAATTTCTTGAAGAGATAAATCAAACAACCGACAACACTTTTATAACTTGTCATAGTTCATATACGTTTATTTATGGTGATATTCCCGCTCTAGATGAACATGACCGAATCGAATTGATGGGGCTTGGGAACAAAAAAAGAGAGGAATTAGTTCAAAAATGGATTTCTCTTGGTGTTGAAGAAAGCATTGAAGAAGGTGAACTTTACGCTAAATGTGATGAACTTAAGGCTCGACTTAATATTGTCATCAAAAAAAATATTGTCCCGCCAAAGCCAATATACGTCTTGATGCTATTGCAGATGTTTGAAGCAAATGCGCAACTTAACTTAGACTTAACATCATATGGTCATTGCTATCAGCAGTTAATTTACCAATCATTTGATAAAGCGAATATTGATAAACAAGATTTTGATAAATACCTCAATGTACTAACGGAATTGGCTTGGGAAATTTTTCAACATGGCTCCGATCTCAACATTCATCAGATTGAAGAATTTTTTAAAAATTACAGCGAAGTCTATTTGCATGTTGATAAAGAAAAAGTACTAAGAAAGCTTGTTGGACACTCAATTTTATCAAGCAACGGTATTAATGTTGGCTTTAAATACCCTTATATTTACTACTTCTTTGTTGGCAAAAAAATTGCCGAATCATATAGAGATAGCGAAGAAACCCAAGCCAAAATTCAAGATTTATTAGAAAGACTCCATAGAGAAGACTTTGCAAATATTCTAATCTTTATTACGCACCACACAAAAGATTCGTGGGTTTTAAATGAAATAAAGTCGATATTAACTTCATTATTTGATGATCAAAAGGAAGCTACTTTAGATAAGGAGCAGCTTTCATTTATGTCTGAGTTTATGAAGGCTATCCCTGAATTAATTATTGAACAACGTGAAATTCAAAATGAACGTGACAAGCAAAATGAACGTTTAGATCAAATGGAACGAAATTCTGATGATAAAGATGAAGTTGAGCTGGATATATTAGCCAATATCAACAAAACCTTTAAAGGTATGGAGATTGCGGGACAGATTATTCGCAATCGACATGCAACACTTACTCGTGATGCAATGGAAGAATTAGCTAAAACAGGAGCGAATGCTGGTTTAAGGTTTTTGGAATATTTTATTAAGATCTCTGATACAGCGAAAAAAGAAATCGTTAAGTTGATATCAACTCACTTATCTGAACACCCAAATTTGACAAATAGAGAGATTGAAAAACAAGCAGAAAATGCGTACCTACATCTTACTTATGGCGTAATAAATGGTATCACAAGGAAAATTGCATCTTCTGTAGGCTCGAAAGAAGCTTTGGAAGTTTACAGAGAAATGGAAACAAATGTTGGTACACCTGCTTTCCATTTGATACGACAAGCAATCGAACTTCAGTTCAATAAATCTATAAATATTGAACACATTTCTAGCTGCGTTAAACAACTTAAAGACAATCAAGTCTGCCTTAGAATTTTGAAAGAAATGGTAATTCAGCATATTTACCTTTTCCCTGTGGACTATAAAGAGAAACAACAATTGTCGCACCTTTTAGGAATATCAGTGCAAGGACAGCGATGGATGGATACGAAAAAAACAGGGAAAGGCTAAAATGACAGTCAGAGTTAACTTCCAAGAAGAATTCAGCGCTAAAATTCCTGCGCTTTCGTTGCTTACAAATTTAGGCTACAACTTCATTCAACCAAGTGAATGCGAAGCGCTACGTGGCAATGCCCTAGCGAGTGAAAAGAAAAGTACTCATCAGGTTATTTTATTGCCTCTAATGCGTGCTTTTTTAGCAAAGCAAACGTTCTCGTTTGCGGGTAAGCAACACACATTATCAGAAGCAGCTATTGATAAAGTCTTGCATGAGCTAAACCCTGCCATGAACTTAGGGTTAAAAGCGGCTAATGAGAAAATTTACAATGCTTTAATGTATGGCGTGAGCGTTACTGAATTTATAGATGGAAAAAAAGCCTCCCCCACCATTAAACTTATTGATTGGCATAATATTGATAATAACCAATTCCATTTTACTGAAGAGCTAGTGGTTCAAAATGCCGAAGGTACTGGCAACCGCATTCCCGATATTGTGTGTTTTTTGAATGGCTTGCCATTAGTGGTTATCGAGGCGAAACGCCCGGATTCAAATAAAGAAGGGAAATCGACCAACACTGAGGCGATTTCTCAGCACATTCGTAATCAAGGTCAGGCTGAAATTCCTCACTTGTATGCCTATAGCCAATTGCTACTAGCAGTAAATGGGCATGTAGGCTTATATGCCACATGCGGCACCCCTGAAAAGTTCTGGGCGAAGTGGAAGGAAGAACAAATACCAGAAGCGGAATTTGTCAGGCTAAAAAATCATAAGTTGAGCGATGAACAATTAAATGAGCTGTTTAATCATCGTCCTGCCAAAGCTAAAGATGCCTACCTGTCATTGGTTGCTGCGGGTGACTTAACTGTTACCGATCAAGATAGGCTTATTGTCAGCTTACTGCGTCCTGAGCGCCTATTGGATATGACTCGCTTGTTTACCTTGTTCGATAAAAAAGCAGGCAAGATTGTCGCTCGATATCAGCAGGTGTTTGGTATTAAGGCTCTGATAGAGCGTATTAATACGTTTGATGACACAGGCGCTCGTGAAGGTGGTGTTATTTGGCACACAACAGGCAGCGGTAAGTCATTTACGATGGTGTTCTTATCCAAAGCACTTATTTGGCTTGAAGAGCTTGCGCAATGCAGGGTGATCATAGTCACAGACCGTGTAGACTTGGAAGATCAACTAAGCCGTACCTTTGCATCTGGCGGTGTATTAACTGACCGAGATAAAAAAGATGCAATGGCGACCACTGGTAAGCGTTTAGCTGAACAAATTGGTAAAGGGAATGAGCGAGTTATCTTCTCGATCATTAATAAGTTTGGCTCAGCGATCAAATATAAAGAATGCTACAACGATAGCCCAAACATTATTGTACTTGTTGATGAAGGCCACCGTAGCCAGAACGGTGAAAATAATATCCGTATGCAGCAGACGCTGCCTAAAGCCGCCTATATTGCTTTTACGGGTACACCACTGTTAAAAGACGATAAGACCGAAAACAAATTTGGTAAGATCATCCACTCTTACACCATGCAACAAGCGGTTGAAGATAAAACCGTTACCCCTCTGTTATACGAAGAACGCATTCCAGAGTTGAACGTTAATGACAAAGCTATTGATGCATGGTTTGAACGCAGCACTAGCAAACTAAGTGATAAGCAAAAGACCGACCTAAAGAAGAAGTTTTCTCAAAAAGGTCAAATCTACCAAACTGAAAGTCGAATTGATCTGATTGCTTATGATATTGCCGACCACTTCCAAAACTTTAAACAGCAAGGCTTAAAAGGCCAATTGGCTTGTGACTCCAAAGCCTCTGCAATTCGTTATAAGAAGGCATTAGACAAAATTGGTACAGTAACATCGGTTGTGGCGATGTCGGCTCCAGATACTCGTGAGGGTCACGAGGCGGTTGATCAAGAAAGTAAGGACATTGTGCAAAATTGGTGGAAGGCAAACGTTAATAAAATGGACGAAAAAGCCTACACGAAAGCCATTATTGAAGACTTTGGTAGAGATGATGGCCCAGACATCATGATCGTTGTTGATAAGCTCCTTACAGGCTTTGACGAGCCAAAGAACACTGTGCTTTACATCGATAAGCCTCTAAAGGAGCACAACCTAATACAAGCAATTGCCCGTGTTAACCGATTACATAGTAAAAAGCAGTTTGGTTACTTAATCGATTATCGAGGCATTTTAAAAGAGCTTGATACCACCATTGAGAAATATCAAGACCTTGCGGAGCGTACCCAAGGCGGCTTTGATATTGATGATCTGAAAGGTTTGTACAACCGCATGGATACGGAATACAAAAAGCTTCCGGGACTGCATAGCGATTTATGGGCGATATTTGAAGGTGTTAAAAACAAGCAAGATGGCCCAGCACTTCGCCAAGCGTTAGCGCCTAAAGTGCAAGAAGTTGATGGCAAGCTTGTTGATACGAATCTTAAAAAGCGTGATGACTTTTATTCTGCTCTAACTGCATTTTCTAACTGTATGAAAGTAGCATTGCAATCAGCGACCTACTTTGAAGATAAGTCATTCGATAACAAACGTGACTTGTACAAACGTGATCTAAAAGCCTTTGTCGATTTGCGAAAACAAGTGCGTGAAGATGCTGACGAAACCATTAATTATGATGAATACGCTGAAGACATTCGCAGCCTTCTAGACAAGCACATAGCTGGTATTGAAGTGAAAGAGCCTGACGGAGCGTACTTGGTTGGTAATTTAGGGAAAGACGTTAAGCCACAGGATATGAGCGATGATGAGGCTCGTAACCAGACTGATAAAATCACAGGCCGAATCACTAAGATAATTGAGCAAGACTTAGCAGATGATCCTTATGCACAGGAATATTTCTCTAAGATGCTGAAAAAGGCGATTGAAGATGCCAAAGCGATGTTTGATGCGCCTGTTAAACAATACATCCTTTTTGCTGACTTTGAGCAAGAAGTGAAAGAACGCAAAGTGGCTGATGTTCCCAATGACTTTGTAGATGACTCCGGCAAGTTAAATAAACATGCACAAGCCTATTTTGGTTTGTTTAAGCACCTATTTGAAGCTGAGTTCTTGACTGAAAAAAATCTGGATAACGACAAGTTAGTAGCCTTGGCGTTTAGCATTGATGATGTAGTGAATACCGCTGTTGCAGAGTATTCAATCAACCCTGCGGAAATTGAAAACGCTATTCACATGAAGCTGTTGCCGCTGTTATTTGCTGATCTTGGCCTTAATAACGCTCAAAAGCTGATTGAAGAAGTGTTAAAACGAGCAAGGTTAGGATTATCAAGAGGTGACTTTTAGTGTCTAATTTGACATTAGCTGCTGAGATCCGAACAACAACCAATGAACGTGGTGTTTTTACCTATGGTAACGACACCATTCACTATGATGTTATTCGTAAAACCAAGCCTGTTGAAAATGCTAAAAAAACAGCACGCAAGGTCATTATTAAGGTTCACCCTGATCAGCGTGTTGTAGCTACTGTTCCACATGATGCAAGTGATGATGCTATTCAAGATGCCATGCATAAGCGTGCCAGATGGATTTGGCAAAGCATTGATGAGTTTGCTAAGCAAAAAGATACCGTTTTACCTAAGCGTTACGTGAGTGGCGAAACGCAGTTTTACTTAGGTAAACGCTATGTATTAAAGATCATCAATGATGCCGAGCAAGTTCCCAATGTGAAGCTAAGCCGTGGAAAATTGAACGTCACTATCAAGTATGACATTAGCAAAAATAATGATGATCGGTTGATGAAAATTAAACCACTAATCGACAAGTGGTATCAACACAAAGCAAAAGCAATTTTTCATGAGCGACTATCCGAACTACTTCCGAAAGCCACTTGGGTAACAGGCATTCCTTCTTTTCGTGTGATGGCAATGAAAAAGCAATGGGGAAGTTGCTCAACCAAAGGCAACTTGATGCTCAATCCTCACCTAGTTAAAGCACCGAAAGAATGCATTGATTACGTGATACTACATGAGCTTTGCCACATTGCTGAACATAACCACAGCGAGCGCTTCTGGCGTTTATTAACCCAAGTAATGCCAAACTGGAAAGAAGTAAAAGCCAAATTGGATGACATGGCGGAGATGTATTTGAATGAATAAGGATTGCTGAATGAAATGCCCAACTTGTGAAAAGTATATTAGCTGGGATTGGCTAGAAGATGAATGCATTGAGCCTAATGAAAGCTTTGATTGCCCACACTGTGATGAAACCTTGCGCTATGGAGTGGATGAAGGTACGTACTTTGGTGCTCAACATGTAACGATTGAAGTTGTGGATGATTGATATGAAGAAAACAGCAAAACTGTCCGATTGTAGAACTTACCGTTATGAACTTTGGCGCACTTGGGACGAGTCGAAACCCTATGCGATGTTCATAGGACTTAATCCATCAACAGCAGATGAAACTGAAGACGATCCTACTATTCGTCGCTGTATTAATTTCGCTAAAACGTGGGGCTATGGTGGCTTATGTATGACCAACCTTTTTGCTTATCGAGCTACTCAGCCTGAAGACATGAAAAGAGCATCTGATCCTATCGGTAATAAAAATGATGAGACACTTATCCTACTTGCCAAAAATGCGGGAGTAATTGTTGGGGCTTGGGGAAATGATGGTATGTTTTTGAATCGCTCTAAACATGTTCGAGCCTTGATTCCAGAATTAAATGTATTGAAAGTCAATAAATCAGGTGAACCAGCTCATCCACTTTATTTAAAATCGACTTTAACACCTATTGAGTGGTAACACTTTATGCTGCTATTGGAAGGTGGCATTCGTTAGTAAAAAATGAAGATGACATTATGTAGTGATCACCAGCTTCTTCGTTAGCTTGTTCATTGAATCGTCTAACGAGATCTTCAAAGACATTACCCATTTTATCGTTTGGTACTCTATCTGGGTGCAGATCTACATCAGCCATTGCTTTAACAACCTCGTAGAGGCGGTTAGCATCGTCTAACTTTTCGATCTCTTCGGCAAAGCTGAATTTTTCAATGATGTCACGAGCTCTTTTTGAGAAACCAGCAATGAACTTATTGAGGTTAGCAGCAAGTTTATCGGGATCATCCAGTAAAGTTTTAAAGGTGAAATTTGAAGTGTTATAAAACTTAAGATCAAATTTTTGGAAGATGATTTGTTCGACAGTATCTTCATCTTGGTTGGCTTTTACTAGCTTTTCATATTGCTCTAAAACTTGCTGCTTGGTTTCAAGTAAAACAGAATCTAAACGTTTTAAAACTGTAAGGGGGATCATTACTCTGCGGTACTGAGGTGGTCTGTACGGTCCACGCAATAAATTCGCAATTTCCCAAACCTTATTACAGTGTTCTTTAAATTGTCCAAGTTCTATCATTTTCTATTTATCCATTGATTTTGTGTTAGGTTAGGGCCTAATTTTCAAAAAGTTCTTCGTCTATTTTCTTCAGGTGTAATACCTGTTCGTCACGGCTGCCGATGTTGTATCGCAGCATGCGCTTCGCTAATTCAGTGCCGTTGATAAGTACAATGCGAGTACCTAAATTTTGTGCTGTCTCGATGGCTGATGCAGTGAACTCAGAAGTAGTAATAAAAATACCTTTCTGCGCTTTTTTAAGATTTAGCGCTCCGAAGAAGTCTCGGATGTCACCAGCACTTACGTTATTGCCTTCGGCATAACGCTTTGCCTGAATGTAGATTTGATCAACACCAAGTGGGTCTTGGTCTATAACGCCGTCTACACCATTGTCACCTGTTTTACCTAGCGCATGTGCGGCACCTTCACCGGTACCGCCATAACCCATGGCGACGAGTAGCTCAATCAACAGATCTTCAAAAAACGCTGGAGTGACTTTACGGGTTCTATCGAGAATATCTTGCGCTAAAGCATCGTTAATCTTTTTGTAAGCCGCTCTAAGTGCTTCATCAGGGGTAATGTCTTTGTCTGGCTCTACATCAATGCTATGCGCATCTGATTCATTTGTCTTTTGCTTAAATGCGACAAATTCATCAAATTGCTTGAGATAGTCATTGTCAATTTTAACACTGGGATCTTGCAAAGCTGATATACCACGAGCGGTGATCACAAAATGTGCTCGTCGTGTTGTTTCAAGCAAGCCTGCTTTGGTTAGGTAAGTCCTAGCCCAACCAACACGGTTATCAAGAATAGATTGTCTGCCGCTTGGCAGTGTCTCTTCACGTTCTGCTTCAGTTAGACAGAACTTATCAGCTAACTGATTTATCACATCGCGTAACCTAACTTCTTTGCCATCAGCTTGATGAGCTATTTCGAGAAAGGGGCGCATGAATTCTTGATAACTAGGGATCATATAACGTCCTTATTTATTCTTTTGGTTGAGGACTCTTTTGTTCTTCAATCCACTTTTCCAAATCTACGCGCTTAAAGCGCCAACTTCCACCCACCTTGAACCCGGGCAATTTGCCTTCACTTGCAAGACGATATGTCGTCTTTTCATTTAGCTTTAGGTAGGTTGCGACCTCTTGAATGGTCAAAATATCATTGGCCATGTTTAATCTCTGTATGTGAACAAATGATAGTATGAGAAAATTGAGGAGTAAGCAATTGATCACGACTGATCTTAATAGGCTTTTTACTGGTTTTATGATTTAAGAAAATAGGAATTAGGTCTTTCTTTATGCCTAACCCCTTCATCAACCCAAAACCATTCTGTTAGCACCTAGCACCTAGCACCTAGCACTGTAGGCGTGAAATTTATTTCGCGCGATCCCATTAAAAAACAACTTCGGAAGAATTTTTGTATTTATATGGGTACAAGCATCAAATAACCTGTATTATGCATGCTTTGTTGTTGGGTGGTGAAACCTCTTAATTAACCACCTGATTATGTTGTTGAAAATTTAAGGTGAAAGAATGTTAAAAGGGAACTTTGTGCGCATTAAAAGGGCTTTGGCCGGTTTGCTTGTGTTAAATCTTGGGGTTGCTGGAGCTTCGGCTAATGACGATACACCAATAGAGAGTGTGGTTGCTGATGCTAATCTCTTAACGTGTTTACAAGAAAGTGGCTATAAAACTGTGGGTGAGGTGACAAAAATACATTGCAGAGATCGCGGTATTACCTCAGCCAAAGGGCTTGAGCATTTTAGTAACTTAACAAAACTCATCCTCAGTAATGAAGGGGATAGCTTCATAGTTGGTGAAATTGGTGGCATTACAAGTAGACCTGCCGATAAGAAAGTGCCAAACCAGCTGACCGAAATCGACATAAGCCACAACAGCCAGCTTTTCCATGTTAATTTAAGCCAAAATAGCCTTACGAGTATTGATGTAAGTAACAACGAAGAGTTAGAGACTTTAATGCTGAGTGGTAATAAGCTTTCAAAGCTTGATGTAAGCACTAACAGTAAACTTACATGGCTTGATCTTAATGATAATAAGCTGACAGGTGAATTGACGCTTGTTAATTCTGAACTATATCAACTTAACCTGTCGGGCAATAAGCTCACAAAAGTAAATATACCGAGTGGTATTCGTAACCTTGAGCTTGCAAATAATCAGTTAAAAAACATAGATTTAAGCAAGTTCAAGATGCTCAGCGAACTAAACCTAGATGCCAACCAGCTTAGCGCTTTAGACATAAGCCATAATAAAAAGTTAACTGCACTTTACGCCAGTAATAATCGCTTAAGCACTATCGATTTAACAGCAAACCCCATGCTCCAAGTGCTCTTTTTGTCGAATAACAAATTAAAAAACATTGATTTACGTGAACATGCAAATTTAGAAGATATCAGCCTTTTTAATAATCCACTAAAAAAAGTAGATGTAAGCAAAAGCTATAATTTAGAGCTGTTAGAACTCGACAGTGGTGTTGAGTGCATAGGCATAGGTTGTGCAACAAGGTTTGAAGGGTATTAATAACAGCGTGTTGGGCAGAGCACTGCGAAGCTCAATAAGTTAGCGAGGGGAAAGGAGCTATCAGCTTTCAGCCGTCACCTATCAGATTAAAACAAAAGAGCTTTAAGCCATAAGGTTTAGGTTAGATTGTGCCTGTACCTTGCTATGGCTAATCCCGATACCGTAGGTGTGAAATATATTTCGCGCGAAATAAATTTCACGCCTACGGATGAGCATTCCAATTTAAGTATGCGTAGGCACAATCTAATCTGACTTCTAACGACTGATATTTAATAACTCTTTTTTCGGCGTTAAAACGCCTCCTACGACTCGAATTTCGCCTCTTTCCCCTTTACTCTTTCTAACTCGCAAACTTGTGTTCGTAATCTGATAGCTACAAATGTTGGGTTTCGCTCCGCTCTAACCAACCTACAAGCTGATGCTCTTATGTTCATCGCGCGAAATAAATTTCACGCCTACGGATGAGCATTTCAATTTAACTATGTGCGGGCACAATCTAATCTGACTTCTAACGACTGATATCTATTATCTCCTTCCTCGTCCCTCGCACCTATTAAAAATTTTTATCCCTCCATAATTCATCCATTATTGTGATTTACCCTTTGAAATATGAACCTTTTGTACCCCAATTTGGGTGGGTTAAAGCTTAACCATTTCGAAAAGAAGTCGGTCGGACTTTGAGTAGAAGTAAGCATTTTATTAATTAATAGTTTGTCGAAATTACAATCAATAATTAGGAATCGTAATATGAATCAGTGTAAAAGGATTAGTGCTGTGTTGGCTTTATCCCTACTTTCAATAGTTGGGTGTTCTGATGATGACTCTACCGAACAAGAAGCTGTTGCTAATGTCGCTTTGAAATCTATGACCTCAGTCTCCGATGACGTTTATCAACCAGGACAACAGATCACAGTTGATTTCAGTACCGAAACAACCTTATTAACGAATGAACACGTTGGTGTTTCATTTATTTTAATTGAAAGAAGTAAAGTCGCTGAACTCGAAACTGAAGATGAGCCTGATGGCTACGATTTGGGTGAGTTTTATATCGAGCAGTTACAAGAAGGCGAGCAAAATCATACAGCAACATTAATTTTACCAAATGAAGATCTCGTATCGGGTGAATTTATTATTGCCGCTTTTGTTGACACAAGTGGTGTGATCTCAAACGAAGTTGATGTTACAGATAATAAATCCCGTGGCATTGAATCTGGTGACGAAAGCACCTATAGCTCAGTAACCATTAGCGATGGTCATTACCATGATTTTGTTTTAGATAAACTTAAAGTGGGCGACGGCTTTGCTATTTTTCCTGGCCCGGGTAAAAGAGATACCACAGGTACAGGTGAGCCAACACAGAAAGTACCTGATTTAATAGGTTTTATTAATGCCACCAAATTTGGTAATTCAGTCAACGAGGCTGACATCAGTGCAACAATAACCATCGGCGAAACGACTTATCATGCTCACTTATGGAATGAGCAAGCACAAGCTTATATGGAGACGATGCGTATTAAGTTTCCTGATCATGAGCAATCTCATTACTTTCCTTGGGATGTTGCAGTAAATGGCGTATTGCTAAAAGCGATACACGATGATTTTGATCACGATGGTGGTGAAAACAGTTTTAGCATGACATTTACCTTCCACGACAACTCTGATGAAATTGAAGCTCATAGCGAAAATAATAGTATTACCGTTGAAGTACCTTATGCGCTTTATCATGATGAAGTGAGTACTGCAGAATCGGTAGAGCTAAATAGTAATAAAACAACAATAGCGTCAGCATCAGCGATGCAGACTACAGCTTCATCAGCAACAACGTTAGCCAAAGTTGGCAGTTGGAGTGCTACCTATGGTGACAGCGATGCTGTGGCAATCAGCCCTTCTTTTTATAGCTATATGAATGTTTCTTCTAGTAATGGTGGTTCAGCCGAGGGGCTAGTTGAAGCAGACCTAGATCTTTACCTCTTTGATAAATCAGCGAGTTTGGTTAGTGCCAGTGCTGAAGCGAGTGCAAATGTAAGTGATGGTGAGATTACTTATGCAGCAAACTTTAGTGTGCTGGGTGACACTTTAATTGACGAGGGCGACACGTTAACGGCCTTAGACAAGTCTTTAGGATATAGCTGGAGCGAAGAGCAAAAAGTGGTTGAAACGACGTTCACCATTGTAATTGTTCCGGTGACAGTGGAGGCAGGTGTCAGTGGCAGCTTGGATTTAGGGGTTGGTTTAGCTTACAGCAATAGCCGAATTGACTTAGGGGGAGATATTGTTACTGCCAGCATGGATGCGTATGCCACTGCAGAAATAAACTTAGGTATTGCAAGTGGCGGTGTTGGTATAGATTTTTTGATTATTGCAGATACATTTAATGCCACACTTTATGCAGATTTAGCTAAAGCTATCACTGATTCTAAAATCACCTTAGGGATTGATGTAACGAATGATATTGAGGCTATTTCCGGCGAATTTTATGTTTATGTGAAATACCCTAAATACAAGTGGTGTTGCACGGTTAAGACAAAAACCAAAACTCAAACTATCTACGATACTAGTACCTTGTACGATAAAAGCTGGACAATTTTAGACGAATCAGCAACCTTAAACTATTAGTATGAAGGCTAAGGTATAATGCGTTTAATTAAACTGAGTTTATTTTTTGGCACTTTATTAGGCTATGCTTCGGCCGCTTATGCAGTGCCTCATTGTACTGTTTGGGGTGAACTTCAATCAAAAGCTGATACGAATATTGTTTCGATGAATAGCCCCTCAAAAAGCCAGTTTGACTTGCAAGGGCGGTTAATTTATCGGCCTTTGTTAGTTGCAGAAAAATTTCACTGGTTGGGTTTTGAGCTATACCAAGCTCAAGCAAAGTTGAATAAAACAGTGAGTACCAGCAATGAGTATGCTGTGCCTTTTGCTGTGAAAGTTAGCAATAACTCAGGTGAAGTTTTAGATTATCGGTTTAACGCTAAATTAAAAGCGGCTGATCAACAAAAGCTGATTGCTTTATACCGTGCCTTTCACCGTGCAAAACCCCCTGAAAATTTACAGGGTGATAAGTACTGGATTAAAGAGCGAGATGATATCGGTCAGTACAAATCACTCTACACGGTTTTAGCTGATAACAAACTAAAGCGTAATAAACTCAGTTATATAGAACCAACTGACACTAGACAAAGCGCTAATGCTGTGAAAAAGCTAATGCAGTTGGAAACGGCGAACATTATTAGTGATGAGTTTATCTTTGAAAACGATAAGTGCTGGTTAACAAAAACCCTCGGAAATAGTCATATTCAAGTCAGTAGTAGTGATGGAAATATGAATATTGAAGTACTGCAAACGTTAAGTTTAAATCGTTCAAATCAATCGATACCCGATGATGCAAGGTTACTACAATTACCCGAAGACCCTAATCAATGGAAAAATTTAAGCACAGATTGGGTTTACCCTAAAGCGCCGCCTCAACCATTAAAAAATACTGAAGCGTTTATCACTGCTTTAAAAAGTATGGATTGGCTAGAGGGAGACCGAAAAACGCTTTTGCAATTTCTTTATGATAACGATCAGTATTTGCTGAGCTTAAAAGAGCTTATATCAACTAAATCAATTGCAGATCCTTTGGAAAGTAAATTGTTTATGTACCTAGGTAAGCATGACTCAGTTAATTCAAAACAATTACTGACAGAGGTATTTGTTGAGCCTGGTTTATTTTCACCAAATCAGCGCTTTAGAAGTTTAATGGCACTAAAATACAGTGAAAAGCCGTTAACTGACTTACAGGTTGAGGCGATTTTTGAGTATTCAATGTCATATGGTCTTGATGAAGAAAATTCTAAGCTGGCTCACAGTGCTTTAATGGTAATGGGGGCGATTGCAAAAAATCAGCAGGGCAGTGAGTTTTCAACTCAGTTAACCCAAAAATTAGCTGATTCTTTGAGCTCTAGTGCAACGGAGCAAAAAGCATCAGCCCTAATCACCGCACTGGGTAATAGTGGAGACTATGATCATCAACAGCTTATTGGTGATTATTTAGCTGGCGACAGTGCAAGATTACGCCTAAATGCGGCAGAGGCTCTGGCAAAAATGCCAAGTAAAACCAGTTTGAATTACTTGAGTAATCAACTAAATCAAGAAACTGATAGTAAAGCGCAAGGGGCGATATTAAAGGCAATGGGTAATAATGAGTTAGGCGCAGAACAAGTCGATAGTATTTATGCCTTTGCTGACGCTAGTAACCCGAAAGATATTCGCAGTGCCGCTATATCGGCGTTAAGTCAACAAGCGAAGTCAAAACCAGAGGTGAAAAGCCGTTTAAAAGCACTGGTTAAGACGGAAACTAATCAAAAGAACCTGCGCCAATTGATGAAAGCGCTGTATGGTTCGTAGAGCTATCAGCTGGTAGGTTGGTTAGAGCGGAGAGAAACCCAACAAGTTAGCGAGATACAAGGGGAAAGGGTAAAGGAGCTATCAGCTTTCAGCCGTCAGCTATCAGATTGAAAAGTTAGCGAGATGCGAGTTGTAGGAGGCGTTTTAACGCCGAAAAAAGTCATAGGGGAGGCGCAACTAACACTACGCTGTTAGCACCTAGCACCATTCCTACGCGATATAAAATCGTTGCTACCATCTCGCTAACTCAAACCTACTGAATCAAACTCACTTGTTTTACGTACGTATCGGTTTGCAAACCAAAGTGGCCGAGAACGTAGGTGTAGGTGGCATTTTCATTCTATAATCGGCTGCTGTGAATGCCGTACACATAACAAGTTGTTCCTAGCACTAATTCGGGTTTAACACTAGGGAGAGGTTATGATCTGAGAGATAAATCTGCTAGCCTTATTTCAGCCCAACTTGTAAAAGCAGGTATTAATTTAATAGAAGCAAACCTATTAGCTTCAGCTTCAGGCTTAAAGGAAGGGCGGCAGAGCTTTTTATAATTAAGAACGATTTATTGGACTATGAAATTAGTCCAAATGTACAGCTATCTTTATTTAATATTGCATATGCAGAGAAAGAAAAAGTTGTTTTGCGAATATGCCAAAAAGCAGATACTGTCGCTGCATATGGAGCTGTTGATTGGGGTCAATTACCAAGTTCTTTATTGGAACTTTTTGTTGATTTAACTTATCGAGGCGAGTATTCGGGAGCCACAAGAAAGTTCTTACAAAAACCACTCGCGCAAGGAGATATTAAAGCTTTGAAGCTTATATTCAGTGATCGCTCTAAGTGGAGTTCAGTGCCTTATCAGAGGTTTGCTATGAGAAGTAAGTTCGCAAGTACTTTATCGGTAAAACAATCGACAATGCAGGTTTCTCCATGAATCTTAAAACAATGGCACTATCCCTTTCTATTTTTACCAGTTTCGCTTGTTCTCAGGAATCGAGTTTAGAGAAGGTTGACAATATCCAGCCGATTCAGGTAATCAAAGGTCAGTTAAAAAATGAGACTGTTACTTATTTGCGCTATAACACTGAGGTTCAACCTTGTATTACACTAAAATTGGACAGAATGGATAAACAAAAGCAGTTATGTATTTTTACCGATCAACAAGGGAATGCGGTTGATGTAAGGACTGATGTTGTTGGAGTCGACTATTTGACCCCCGCCTTTTCTGAAAGTTCTTTCACAGTGACTTTAGATCTATTTAGTTATTACTTAGATTGCCAAATTACCCTTATAAATAAATCAGTAAAAGATCCTGTGTGTAAATTTAGAGATATGGATTAAAAAAAGATTTATAAATAAAAGTAAAATATCTAGGGCTTTTCTAGCTAATGATTAGCCTTAAAATCTACCTAGTATTGCAATTCTACATATTCAACTAGCACATTTTGCTAGTAAAAATCTAATAATTTGTACTTAAAAAACACACAAAAGTTAAATTAATGTAAATTAAATCTTGCTTTCGTACCTGTTTGGTCTATGTTTTTGGTCGGAGGTCACTCCTCCAACCTGATAGATAAAATTACAATCAACAGGAACACACATGAAAATAAAAACACTCTCACTAGTGCCAGCTTTAATGTTGGCAGCGGGTATCAGCCACAGTGCTTTTGCTGCGCAAGGAGTCGCATTTGTGCACGGTACAGGCCAGCAAAGCGATGCGTATAATGACTATTGGACAGGCAGTTTTGTCGACACGGTTCGTCAAGGTTTGCCAAATAGTAGTAATTACACGGTCATTAATTGTGACTTTGATCAGTACATGTGGGCAGATGCGGCATCTGGCTGTCTAGCAGGGCAGCTCACTACATTTATCAATAATAAAAACATCACAGATTTAACTCTGATCACTCACTCTAACGGTGGCAATGTGGTGCGTTGGATTTTATCTAACCCAACATGGGATAGCCGTTATCCAAATATTATTAGCAAAGTAACGCGTACTATTGCTCTGGCTCCTTCAAGTGGTGGTACGCCGTTGGCTGATGCGGTTATTGCGGGTAATTCGTTTGAGCAAAGCTTGGGTTGGCTTTTAGGTTACGGCAGCGATGCAGTAAAACAACAGCAAGTATCCTGGATGGAATCGTATAACGCACAGTGGCTGTATGGCACACCGAACCGCCCAAGTTTACCGTCTCGATTCGAAACCGTGGTGGGCAGTGATGTTGAATCAGCGGTATGGGATAGCGACAGCTATTGTGGCGGTTATCAAAATCAAGTGGGCCTTGAAGTAACACAAAACTGGTTAGACAGCTGTTCAGATGGTTTTTTAAATTGCAGTTCTCAGTCGTTAGCTGGGGTGGTGTGGTTTACCGATAAATCACGAACCCAAGGTGGTGAACCTTTGAGTCATCAGCAAAGTCGACGCAACTGTTTTGGCTTGCCAAACATGCTTAAAAACCGAATTTAGGAGCCAGCTATGATTAATAAGTTAACCACACTAGCCGCTGCAATAGTGCTTGTAAGCACAGCTGCAAATGCTAATGAGCAAACGGTTTATCAGTTTCCTCAAGTTCAACCAGCATCGAGCGCTCAACTGCAAACACTTGAAAAAAACAGTGTTGAATATTGGCAGAAGGTTTCGGGTAAAGAGCTTAAGCGCGGCGTGCCTGTCTTTGTAAACCAAGCTGATAACTTTATTCGCATTGCACCAAAAGCACGCTTTGATAGTGGCGAAGTCTTTAAGCCTCATGGCTTACAGCTAGATAAACTGTCGGTGCGAGATGACAGCTTTAGACAAATGCCAATGCAAGCTATGGTTGCACGTGAGCAAATGGAAAATGCAGGATTTAGCGATGGTAGTGTTGGCTTAAAGCTAGGTCAGGTAAATGGCAAAGCAATGTTAAGAACAAGCCAAGCGCTTAACGATAATGACTCCTACTTGCTGCATGTGATTGAAAAAGGCTCGAGCAATGCTTTGCATGCTAAATCGCAATTTAAAGTGAAAGATCAGCAACAGCGTGTTGCTATGCAGCTTAGTATGGGTAAAAAGCGCTTTAAAGATAGTGATGTGAAGTTAACGCTTTCAAGTCCTGATGGCGAAAAACTAGATGTACGTTACGAAAATGGTGAAGCAGTATTTAATTACCCGCTTGAAACTTTGGGTGCCGCAAATGGTTACTATGAGCTTGAGGCCAGCATAGATACTAAAGTAAATGGCCAAACGGTAAAACGCTCTATAAAAATGCCGTTTGTACATAGTTCACAAACCATCAGTATGGATAAAGCAAAAGTCACTGCGCTTGGCAATAACAAATACCAAGCTAAAGTACCGGTGCAAGTGACCGATTCAGGCCGCTACGCCATTCGTGCAACCTTAACTGGCAAAGGTGATAAAGGTGAGCGCATCAAACTGGCAACGGTTGAAGTAGCAAAACAGATTGATAGCTATGGTAGTTTCACCATGCCTTTTGCGGTCACTCAAGCAGCCAAAGCTCCATATGAGCTGGTGGATATTGAACTTACCGACCAAACGCGAATGTTAAAGTTTGCGGGGGAATAAAGGGTAGCTCTTATTGTATGTTGGGTGGAGCTGAGCGAAGCCCAACAAGTTAGCGAGTTGCTAGGGGTAGGAGCTATCAGCTTTCAGCCGTCAGCTATCAGACGAAAAAGTTTGCGAGATACGAGTTTAGGCGTTTTTTCGCCGAACCCTGTGGTTCAATTTGTTTTGCACAAAGAGAAGAGAATGAGAAATAAATGAGATAGACCAAAAGAGTATTTTGTTTTTTCCTTTTAAGCGCAGCGTCTCTTATCCTCTTTGTGAATATTATTTTTAAATGCTGTTTTTCTCTGTGTAGCGCGAAGTGCCTCGGTGTACTTTGTGGTTCAATATTTTTTTCACAAAGAGAAAAGAATGAGAAATAAATGAGATAGACCAAAAGAGTATTTTGTTTTTTCCTCTAAAGCGCAGCGTCTCTTATCCTCTTTGTGAATATTATTTTTAAATGCTGTTTTTCTCTGTGTAGCGCGAAGTGCCTCGGTGTACTTTGTGGTTCAATATTTTTTTCACAAAGAGAAAAGAATGAGAAA
>NZ_JAKGBA010000029.1:0-42967 GCF_021532495.1 Pseudoalteromonas sp. Cn5-37
ACCTCAAGCATGACGCGCAAGCCAAAGGCGAAGCAGGATGAACAAGGTCGGTATGTGTCAAACAAAGCCAAACAAAAGGCTGGGCTAAACAAGTCTATTTTAAACGTTGGCTGGCACATCATAGAGATTTACACCAAATACAAGGCCTACCAAGCAGGAAAAGCCGTCTTCAAAATACCCGCCCCGCATACCAGTCAGGAGTGCGCTATATGCGATCACACTCACCCCGACAACCGTAAATCACAAGAGCTATTTGTGTGCGGTAACTGTGGCAATACTGACAATGCAGATAACAACGCATCAAAGGTCATAAAGAAACGGGCAATTAACCTAATATTAGACACTGGAACGGTGTTGTCTGACGATGGAGTTCTAATAACTCAGGCAGATAGTGGACGTGGAGGCAATTGTAAGACTAGCCGAGTAAAAAGCTCGACTAGCGGTGTCCAACGAAGCGTCAAAAAAGAAAGGTTAGTAGCTTAGGCTATTATCTTGGAAGCTCGATGCCTTTAGGCGCGAGTAGTTCACATAGTTAATTGTTGAGATTGATGCAGTGCTTTTAGGGCCGATGGATCTGTAACATTCTCTGTGAGTTCATTGTAATACTTAAAAACCTTTAAAAGCTTTGGGCGTTTCTTTTTAGTTGTGACAAAATGTTGTCAGTCAACTTTAACCAATTAGTTTCATATTCCCATGTCTTTTTAAAGTCTGCATCGCTTCTTGAACTTTCAAGCATTTCTCTAAAATCGAAGACATCTGAAAAATTATCAGCCGTAACATCATACCTTCCATAACCTCGGTTTTCAGGCACAATATATTTTAAAAAATTAGATTTAAAATCAGCTATAGTGCTTACCAATTCCTCTGAATTATTTAGCCTTTCTTCTAAGAATTCTTTTTCAAAATCTGTAATTGTGCCTGTCGCTTCTAAAGCACCAGATTGGTTTATAGCGATTCCCCAATTTTTATTGGCCAATGAAGGGTTCTGCCGATTTACATCTGAAAGAAGTGAGTCATAGGGAGACAGCATTTTTTCTACCGCCTTAGGCAGACTACCTCCCGGCAAATATAATTCACCAGTAGCAACAGCTAGCTCATGCATATAGTCATCAACTGTTTTAGTTATGTCTATCTGGCTCGATGTCATCGTCAGCAGTTTGGTATACGTTTGGTTTAGCTCTGGAGGCGCGCTTTCATGATATACGTCATCCGCCAATTTTTTAAGCTCAGTTTCTAAAAGAGCCTTGCCATTTATAGGTGACTCTAAAGTCACATTTTGATTATTAAGTGGTTGCGGTAAACTTCCAGAATTAACCTTCATAATACGTCCCTGATTTAGTGATGTAATTTCATATCGGCCTATTCTGATGATTCTTTACATTCATCGTTTTTTAAAAAAGGCAGCCAAGCTAATTGTATTATTATTAGGGATAGATTATTCTTTAAAAACTTAGGGGAGTAGTCTCTTGCATTTAGCAAGGAAACTGTCAACAGTCTCCGAGCAACATCGCTCGTGGCAGTTTCGAACCGTATCAGGTTTTGACAAGACTTAAGGCAATGGGTCATTTCGGGCAGAGGTGGTTTATTGCCTTATTATTCCAGTCTGCCCTAAGGGTAAATAATGAAACTACGTCACTGCCAAAGCTCACTTCATTTTGTAAATAGACCTGCCATACGCCTTTCAGGTATTGCTATAGAGGGGGCTCAGTCATGGTTTTAGCTATGACAGCTATTATTGCGGGGTTTATCTTACTCGTATGGAGTGCAGACCGCTTTGTTGAAGGAGCGGCATCTACAGCTGGTCATGCTGGCTTGCCTTCAATTTTAATTGGTATGGTTATTGTTGGTTTTGGGACTTCGGCTCCGGAAATGGTTGTATCAGCAATGGCTGCAAGTGATGGAAACCCTGACTTAGCGTTAGGTAATGCACTTGGGTCCAACATTGTAAATATTAGCTTAATTCTTGGTGTAACAGCCATCATTGCCCCTATCACTGTTCAGTCTAAAATTGTTAAAAATGAGCTTCCCTTACTATTAGTTGTCGTACTTTTTTTGGGGTATTTGCTGTATGACGGCGCTTTATCAGTGGTTGATGCAAGTCTGTTGCTGGGCGGATTAGTCTTGTTCTTAGCATGGTCTGTGTACTCAGGTATGAAATCACCGAGTGATACCCTTAAAACAGAATTTGATACTGAGCTTAAAAGTCACGCCATGTCCTTAGGAAAAGCAATTTTCTGGCTCATCGTGGGCTTAACATTACTCATTATTAGCTCTCGCATACTTGTTTGGGGAGCGGTTGAAATTGCAACTGCGCTCGGTGTCAGTGACCTTATTATCGGCTTAACTATCGTTGCATTAGGGACATCTTTGCCAGAGCTTGCAGCTTCTATTATTGCCGCTAAAAAGGGAGAGCATGACATCGCAATTGGCAATGTTGTGGGGTCGAATATGTTTAACATCTTAGCTGTAATTGGTATCGCTGGTATTATTGAGCCTATCCCTCACATTTCTACAGACGTACTTTACCGAGATTGGAGTGTGATGCTTGTACTTTCCGTCATGTTGTTGGTTATGGCTTACGGTTTTGGCCGACAAGGCAGGGTAAACCGTTGGGAAGGTGGTGTCTTGCTTACTTCTTACATTGCTTACAATGGTTACTTAGTTAACAGCATCATTAACTAGCTTTCGTTATCAAATCATTTAGAAACAAACGCGTATATTATTTATATTTAAAGGGAAATCACCGATGGAAACCATCATAAACTTTTTTTCTGAGCACCAATTACAAATCATAGCGATAGCCAAGAATACATTGCTTACTATTTTCATTTTAATAGGAGCTAGTATTTGCTCAAAGCTACTTAAACGAGCTGTACATAAAGGTGTTTACCGATTGAGCAAGCATGATGAAATCATTACTAAGCTGCTTACCACGCTATCAGGCTATGTGGTTTATTTAATTGCAATTGTGATTATTTTAGATTTATTTGGAGTCAATACGGCCAGTCTTGTCGCACTCGTCGGTGCCGCAGGCTTAGCGATTGGTCTAGCCCTAAAAGATACGCTCAGTAATGTGGCTGCGGGGGTCATGCTACTTTTCTTAAAGCCTCTAAAAAAGGCAGAGTTTGTTGAAGTGTCAAGCTATACAGGGAGTGTAAAAGATTTAGGTCTATTTACCACTGTCCTTGAAACCGCCGATGGTGTTTTTGTGTCAATCCCAAATAGCACGGTTTGGGCAAATGCGATAAAAAACTTTACGAGAAACGAAAAGCGTCGCATGGATATCACTGTGGGTATTTCTTATGGTGATTCAATTGAAGATGGGCTTGCGGCATTAAGGGAGCTTGTTAGTGAAGAATCTCGAATTTTGATTGAGCCAGCCCCTCAGTATTTAGTCCACACATTAGCAGATAGCTCTGTGAACTTGCAGCTTCGTGCTTGGGTCGCTACACCACATTACTGGGATATATATTGGCAAACACAGCGTAAAATTAAAGATAAAGTGGAGAGCAAAGGGATTACTATTCCGTTCCCTCAACGTGATTTGCACATAATAAACGGCGATAAAAAATAATGAAAAACCTCGCTCAGTCCTAGCACGTTTCTCTATGATAGAGTGACAGGACTGGGCCTTTGCTTGAGAGCATAGCTCGCGTGTAATAATTTAAAAACAGAATTTACTATGCTCAAATATTGGTATAAAAACATTCCAGCACACCACAATAGTCCTGAGCTATTTTGGCGAAGCCGTTTGATCGCCCATTCTTTATTGATATGTACTGTGTACTTCTTTGTACTGACTGTTATCAATATCTTTAAATTCAACAGCTATGAACTCGCTTTGCTTGATGCGGTTGGGCTAACTTTGTCTATTTTACTATATGTTTGGTTCATTAAAAGCTCAAAAATTAAAGCGGTTTCATGGGCTGTGGTGTTATTGATTAACAGTTTAATACTGACATTTATTATCTCAATTAACGGCGCGGCCTATTCATTATTTTGGGCAACATTAATTCCTCCATTTTCATTTTATTTAGTAGGTCGAAATTGGGGAAGTTTACTTAGTGCGTTTGCTTTTGCAGTGTGTGCTTTTATAGTTTATGAACACTCACAGAATCCGGAACCTCTTAAAATTGGCCTTGGCTCTGTTTTTAATATTATTGAAGTTGCCATTGCTCACATTGTCTTATTTCGTTTCTATGAAAAAACTCGGTTTGCTGCTTATGATACGTTGGCTGAGAAAAATCAGCTTATTAAAAAACTCGCTGAAACCGATAAACTCACTGGATTGTTTAATCGAGAAAAACTAGATAGAACGCTTTCAAGTTTACTAAAAAGCTCGAATTTTGGTTTCATACTACTAGACATTGATTATTTTAAAGAAATAAACGATACCTATGGTCACTTGGAAGGCGATAAAGCGCTTGTCATTGTTTCAAATAAATTAAAGTCAGTATCTCCAAGTAAAGCGTTATGTGCTCGTTGGGGTGGCGAAGAGTTTGTAATCATCATTGAAGGGGCAACCTTAGATGAAACAAAAGAGATTGCAACGACCATTATTACAGATATAAATGGTATTTATTTTCACGAAAAAAGATTGTCAGTCAGCTGTGGAGTGACGGTCAGTCGTATTGATGATAATACGTTGACAGTAATTGAACGTGCTGATTCAGCTTTATATCGTGCAAAGGAAAATGGCAGAAACCGGATTGAGTGCATACTTTGATATCATTTAAATCTTTTCTAACTCACTTTTCAAAAACGATTTAGAAGAAGATTTCGGGGCAAATACTTTAAACTGTATTAACTTTAAACTGTATTAACTTTAAACTGTATTAATGTGATTACCAAGGGAGTCTGACGGTATAATTACCAAGCGACTTTGTCGTAGCAACACTAACAGCCTCCCTCCAAGTTGGCAACTCAGGCCGACTTGGGAAGTAACTCTAATTTAGCCAGCCTCAGTGCAGCTGTATTCATATTTTCTCTCAGCCAGACATAGCGCACACCCGCAGGACTTATTTCAACAGAGTAATTTGTCTTTAGTTGACGAGATACTTGAGCTTGCCCTAAATGTGGGTTTTGTAGACTGAACTCGATGACGAGCTTTTCTACTTCATCATCTGTTCGGTTTAAGTGACGATGATTGGGCGTTTCTTGGCGTTTTAGCGCATCAATACCGCCTTCCTTGATTAACCGCCTATGGCGGTAAATAGTGTCTCTTGATACGCCGCTAAGCCGAGAGGCTTCAGAGACATTCCCAAGCTTATCAGCTAATGCTAATACATCTAATTTCTTCTGTATTTCAATGTCCTCCATTGACGTTTTGATTGGCTCAACCACTTCATTGATCTTTAACTGACGGCCAGCGAAGTAAGCACTGAATTTACCTTGTGATTTACTTCGGATTTCAATCTTTTGATGAGCTATTGAATGCTTGAGCGGAGATTCAATGAAGTAAAACTTATTGCCATAGCTAAAGGTATGGTCATTACGGATCTTGCGATATTGTTTAATCACGCAGATGTCATCGAGATTAACATGAGGTGGCAATAGCTTATATTCCGAGTTATTCAGCTTAGATTTTACGGTTAGTTTTTTATGCCAGAACTGGGGAATAAATACGTGCCGTAGGTAGCTATTGGCACTAACCATATCGTTAATATTGTTTAGCCTTAATTCTGGTATTAAACGGTCTTGTAACGTATCGAAGGCTCGCTCAATTCGTCCTTTACCTTGTGGTGAACTGGCAAATATGATTTCAATACCAAGCTCTTCACAAGCACGTTGCATTTGTGAGAAGTTGCTACGTTTAGGCCCACCAAAAATGCCTGCTCTATCCACATAAAGCGTTTTAAAAATACCACGTTTCTCGATGATACTGCGCAAGACTTTTAAGCAACCAGCAGTGGTTTCTGATGGAAAGAACTCAGCAAATAGCTCACTCGTAGCATCATCTATGGCGGCTATGAGGCAAGACTTCTTATTGCCAAACCAACGATGCGGGCTACCATCCATTTGCAACATTAACCCAGCAGCTTCCATGCGTTCTCTGTGCTTATGAACTCGACTTCGTCTACGTTTAGCTCGCTTTACGTGATGAATGTCATGCGCCCAGCACCTGAGAGTTTCTCGTTTAACGACAATATGTTCATTGGCCTCTAGCAACTCTGCAAGATGAAGGAGGTTAAGATCATAATATTTCACTCGAATGAGTTGCTGTACGGTTTGCTTTAATTTATCTGGCGTTTTATTTACAGGGGCTTTACCTGTGTTGCCATGGATAATGAATTGAACACCAACCTTACGATATCGGTGAAGATACCGTTCAATCGTTCGTCTAGATTTATTGAGAAGTTTAGTGGCATTACCAATGGTCAAACGACCTTCAGCTACCTTGGCAATCACATCAACAGCCAACTGAGCTTTGGAATTCATCATGATCATCCTTAGACCTTTTAAATACTCAAATAGATATTTAAAAAGCACGGTTAAAGATAACCGTCAATTTCCCTTGGTAATTAGCGATTACGACAAAATCGCTTGGTAATTAAAGTACGACAAAGTCGCTTGGTGTTAACACTTTAAACTGTATTAATTCAGACAAGATCTGACATTCGGCTTTTGCAGCACGCTACCTAAACAAGCTTGTGTTCGTGAGTTACTCATTCCTCTTACACGTAAACAGCGTCAGTTTTTTATAGCCTCGTTGCCGAGGGTCCTAAATATGCTTTTGCAGTGTTGCTATGTATCTAGATGTTAGGAATGATGCAAACAATAAAGCAATAAAAGGTATGTATGCCCCAGCTGTAGGGTAAAAGTTAGGTAGGGCGAAATATACTATGACACCTACTAAAATACCTTTGGTTAGTTTCTTAATAACTAACATACGAGTCTTTGTTTTGTTACCGAATGTATAAGCCCTAATTCTCCAGCTATAAACACCAATAACTAGTTGAGCAAGTGCGAAAGGCACTAAAATATAAAGCCAAATCATTAAAAGGTTTGCTCTGTGTAAGATTTGGTATGTAAGCGTTTGTATGTTGTTTGTTACTCTTTTCACTAAAGGCAAAAGTTTTGCTGTTAGCCTGGCTAAAGGGTTTTTATCGTCTGTATCTCGATTTACTTTGTCTAAGAAATACTGCTTAAATCCTGACCTCACAATGATTGTGTTGTAATGCCTATACGATGCATCTGTAAGGTTAAGCCAATTCTTTTCACCGATGGCCTTGTAGCTCGCTTTAACTTCATTTTCTAGCATTCTGTTAAAGCTGGTGGGGTTTAAAGCAAGAATTTGTGCTGCCAACGCAAATAGAATAAAGATGAATAACTTTGAGTATTCTTTTTTTCTATTTTGCTCTCCAGACTTATCCTTATACAGGTCTTCGCTGTCATTCTCATAAATCATGACGAAAACGCCTCCTTAAATGTAAGGGTTTTACTTTCATCGAAATTAGGAATGCCGAAATAGAACAGGTGTGAACGCTTCACAATCTTGCTCAGTAGAAAGTGTTGTATCATCAGTAATGATTCTTGATTTAACTCTTTTTCAATCAAGTTTGGTTTAGCGCGTATTGCTGAGTTCTTGTGCGTGATGAGAAACTGGCTGATTGTCTCTAAGAGTGGGTCCCATACTGCAATACACGAGCCTGAGCCCCCTGTGTAGACCATAACATCGAGTACGGCTGTAAGTTCACTTGTAACCGTGAAGAGAAAGGCTTTAAAAAACTCTGCTCGGCTCAGATGTGAATTATGTACAAGAGAGTGCTGACCAGCTTTGTTAATGATGTGATTAAATAGATCTACATCTTGTTGTGGATGCTTCAATTCATCCCCAATAAAATCTAACAAATATCGAAGTGTTTCTTCCACAGCAGGTGCTTTCTTGTAGATGATCGAGTATATGTGCTTGTTATCTTCTGAAAGTGAATTATTCACATTGCTTTTTTTGTAGCATCTACTTTGAATTTTATATACTTTTTCTCTGCTCATCGTTGTATTACCGGTACTTTAGCTTTGATTGTTCTGCCGTCAGCAAGTCGTGCTACATATTGTAAAATAGGCAGCGAACCAAGTAGGCTTTCGTTAAATGCTTTGTCGTTTTGTTGTGTAAGCCTCTCAGCGTATGAGGAACCAAAGTCAGTCATGTCGTTTGTGTTCCCTGAACTTTGACCTAAAGTGATTTGTTGGCTGGTTATTGGCACTTCACCAAATTGGCTGGAAGCATATTCTTGAGTTGATGTGTCGTTTGCTCTCATAGAGAAGAAGTTGTTGCACAGACCTAATACACGGTTTGCAGTAGCTGGGTCTGTTTTAGCTTCAATATCAGCTTTAGTTTGGGTTGCAATAAACATTTGCATAAATGCTGCACGACCTTGAGCTAATAAGTTCAAAAGAGCATCATTCCCAGCAATCGCTGCATGTACTTCATCCACAAACACCGCTACTCGACGGCCTCTCCCTTCTGAGAAGTTGTATCGTGAACCTGCTACAGCAGCAATGTCAGCTAAAACAAGTTTACTTAAATAACCAGCTGTCTTTGTGTCGCTGAGAGAATCAAGCGCCATGTAAAGTAGTCCTCCATTTTCAACGATGTCTGAAGTGTCTACATAACGACTGTCTTTCTCTCTTATTTTCCCTGATTTCTTTGATACACCTTCAATGTGATTTGATGTGTAATCTATACTTTCACTTTCAGCTGTATCGTATCTAGTATCCTCATCACGCGCATCTAAGCTTTCTGCTATCGCCTCTTCTGGTGATATAAGCTCATCCATAGGTGTAGATGTAAGGACGCTAAAAATAGGAAGTAAATTAGCTGTCATCTTTTGCATATGCTCGGCGTTGTGCGTAAGCAACTGAATTATGCCATCCACTTCTGGTGATTGATGTTGTTGAGATATAACTTGTTGATAGTAATTTAGCATTTGCTCTAAACGAGTTTTCCCGAAAGAGCTCATTTTGGCGCTAAGTTGAGTCTCCCAATCTTCCCCTAAGCATTTAGCGTAGTGTCTTTCAAGGCACTTTTGAGTTAAGGCGGTTTTGCCTGTTGTCACATAACGAGCAATCGATTTGATTTGTGGTTGTATGCCCGCATAAAGCATCGCGTTAACTGTTGAGTTTATGACGTTCCAGTTGAATCGAATGAAGCTATCTTCTTTACCCGACTCAACCATAATGGATGCGATACGTTCAGCTATCTCAGTCGGTCTATTCCAGTTTTTAATCGGATCTATTGTGCAAGATGTAGATGGTTTCGAAGGGTGAAAGTAGTGGAAGTGTTCGCCCTTACCAAAATGCTCCATTTCCGCTTGTAAAGCTTTGCGCCACGATGAATCGTTTTTTGGGTCTAATACAATGACGGTATAGCCTTTGTGGATCATTGCGAGGCTAAGCAAAATGAACATTGTTGTTTTACCGGTACCAACATTGCCCATAATCATAGAGTGGCCAAAGAACGTTTCAGCATCTACGTATTGCCTTTCGGCATCCCCGACACCATCAATCCATGGCTTACCGCCAAGCTTTAACGTTTCTTTACGCCATTTTTTAACGAATGGTTTAAGAAATAGTGGAAGCTTCACCTCTTGTTTGTCAGAGTATAATCCTTGTATTTGATATGAGCGATTTGCATGCTCCACGCCCCATTCAAATCCATTTCCAATGAATATCTTGTTATTTCCCTTCTTTTTGTTGTTTGGATTTAGGATATTCTCTTTAGCCATGTGCTCTTGACGTATTGCTTTTATATCCTCGAATTCAATCTTGTTGAAGAAGATTTTGCACTGGCGTTTGACTAGTGGAATTGCCTTTAGAGTGTAGAGTCCACATTGAGCGGTGAGTATTGTAGTGATTCCAAAACCCACCATACCGATATGGCCTTCACTCTCAATAACGCTTGAAGTAAAGGTTACAACACCAGCGGCTAAAGAGGCGTAAGCCTTATTTAACTCATATACAGGGCGGTATAAATTTTCGTGGAATAATGGGTTACTACGTTCCTGCGTCATGTTTCACCTTAATATGTATGTCATTCTTATCTTGTACGATTGAACTCGACAAGATATTTGTTTCGCTGGCTTTGCTGTTTGTGACGGCATTAACAAGAGTTTTCTTATCTCTTATAGGTGCAATTAAAAAGCCGTCTCTTAACTCAACTTTTTCGTGAATAATGTTTCCAAATAATAATTCAGCAGTCTTAAGGGTTAAGCCAATAGCAAGCAGAGATTCAATATCTAACTTTGCTTTCTGAGATGTATTATCAGCTGCGGTTACATCTGAACTATCCTGATTTTCATTTGATTTCGGCTTTTTTTCAGCTTTTTGGTTTTGACTTGGTTCAAGCGACTTCGCTTTAACGTATTTACGCTTATTGATGATGAAGTAACGAATTAATGCTGGTGGCTTTCTTTCGATAAGCCCCGCTTTTTCAAGTTCGTTTTCTAGATTGTCGTCAAGGTTGTCTTTCCATTTATCATCAACAAGGTAGTAGTTTTGCCCATCGATTAAAATCGGCTCTAAGGTCTTTATGAACTCAATGGCTTTGGTCGTTGAAGTCACCTTAATACCACTCTTAGGTTTTGGGGCTGCTTTTTTAAGTGTTGTTTCGTTATTTTGCTTTTCCGGTACCTTTGCGCTTTGTTGGTTGGTTGGAGCAAATAGCTCACCATTAGTGTTCTTTGGTTTTTCCTTTTTAGGTTTATCTTTGTTTGGGCTATCCTTTTGAGCTGCTTTTGCTTTTTCAGATGGATTGTTAGGCTTAATGGGCTCTTCCGCAGTAGCTTCTCCTTTGGCTTTACTGGTATTAGGCTTGCCGTTTTTTTGCGGGCTTTTTGTTGCCGAATGCTCAACTTTCATTTCTAGAGAATCACTATTAGCTTTTAAGTGAGCCACAGCCTCATGAGCAATAACATTTTCTTCGCTTATGTATCGGTAACCCTCACTTGAGTAGATGACTGCGTTTAGCCCCATGTCGAGTTTTAATAGGCCGTAACGGTTTGGTGGAATAACTTCACCTTTAAGCAAAAATAAAGGCCACTCCAGACGAATAACGCCAATACCGCCCTTAAGATTTTTACTGATGAGTAAATCAATACCCTCAGACAGGTTAGTAACAGTTTCAAAAAAGAGCGCGTAATCAGTTTTTTCTTGCTTACGAAGAATGCCCCTATCCATCATTTTTTCACGCAAAAGACTTGGGTTGTTAGGAACAGTTGGATCTGATTGATGCATTTCCTTTGCTAACTCATTGAAGCATTCAGGCCACCGAAGGTATATCTCGTTATCAATAGCAATAGCTTTACCTTCTGTTAGCCATATTTTGGCTTTATCTTGCATTAGCTTAAGGATTTTCTCGTGTAATGCTGACTTCCTTGCGCCAAGGTCGTTGTCCCAAGTTGTTTGAATGTCTTTGGCAGTTGAAATATAGTCAGCTGAGCGAACCGCTCTTTGTAAGTAGCCATCTATACCTTGATAGTTTGCAAGGGTGGTGCTTATGTCTTCAAGTAAGTTGCCAGGGCATGTGCCTATGTACCTCTTTGCATCAGGTGTGAGGATTTGTTGAAATATGGGTTGCGGAGAAACTTCATGCCCCTTATGAATTCTGTCTTTTCTCCATCTAATGCCAACTTTTGTTATTTTGTTTTTTTCTTTCCAACTAACAAGGTCCTCTATAATTGGAATCCAGATATTATTTGGATTGCTTTTATCGTAAATATCCATATCAGTTTGCATCTTCCCGGCATCGTGCACTAAGCCGCAAAGCCATGCGGCGTACTGATATCTTTTTGTTCTTTGTCTCTCGATGTCTAGAGGGAATTCTTGAGGGAGGAATTGAGACTTTGCTTGCCTTAATGCCAAATCAGCTACTTGTAAACTATGTTCAATTAAGCCGAACTCTTTAGCATGGTGATAACCTTCAGAAGCAGGAAGGTTGCCACAATATCTAGCGTAGTTTTTAATCGTATCTATAAATAGACCCTGAAAGGTTAGGTTCTCTTTTTCCCAATCATGGCAATTTCCAAAACAGTAGCGAGTTTGAGCAATTAAATATTTATTATCATCAATGATCTGATTAACTAACTCTGGGCTATTCGAACTATCAAGATCTACATTGCACTTCTTTGCGTCATCTCTCATCAAGCGAGCGGCATTTTCACTTTGAACGATTAGATACTTTTTCTGAACTTTAAAAAAAAGCTTAATTAAAATAGTAAAAGGAATAAGTAAAAGCTTCATATTTCTCTCTGGAAAAATTAGGCGGTTTCCCGCCTAGTCATTTTAAGCTGCGTTAACTTTTGAGTTGCTTGACTGTTCGGTTTCGCTCTTAGAGTCTGCAGTAGGGCTATCCAATGAAGTGGATTTTGAGTCAGTCTTTTTTTCTTTGTTTTTAATTGAAGCTTTGGCTTTAATTTCTTCGTTTTGTTTTAAAATAAGACTGTCATCTACATACAATTCTAGACCACCTCGAATTAACGAAATTAGTTGGGTGGATTTAAATCGACCCCCACTTCTGTCTTTACCAGGTGATGTAGCGTTGCTAATTTTTGCTACTAATTTTCGTAATAGACCAATCGCTCTATTGCTGTTTTCATGACGACCTAAATCTGTAACAAAACCGGTTAACCAAAGATTTTCTAATTCTGCTACTTCATTATCTAAAGTTTGAATTAAATTTAGTAACTTCCAAGTGACTGGATAGCAAACTGGTACGCTTGATTCATAAGAGCTTGGTGTCATAACTTCTGGTGATTCTTCTAAACCGGCATTTTCCATAAATGCTTCTTTTTGTTTTTGTATACTTTCGATTTCTTGGTTAAACCAATCAGCAAGCTCTGACTCCCAAGCGCTTACTTTCGAATAGAGCTCATTTTCTGTAGTGGTTAACATTAATAATGAACCAATGCGTTCATAAATATTTAATGTCCGGTCACCTTCGTTTTTCCAAAAGTTATGGATGGTGTGTGATTTGAACTGGATATTAGTAACAAATGTTTTATGGATTAGTTGGTCATTATTGATCATGATTTTCTTCCTCAGCTGGAGCGATAAATAGTGTTTTAGAAAGTTTGCAGATCTGCTTTTTCAAACTAACTCTGGATGAATGCAAAACTTCAAGTGACTCCCTTAATGGAGCAAGTTGCATTTCAGTTTCCCAATTAATTTTTGCGTGGCCATCCTCGCAATTTTTACTCAGTTGTTTTTCGGTATATCCTTTTTTTGTTGGTGGAATTTCTTTCCCCCAATGCCTATTAATTTTCTTGATAGGTGAGTACTCATGAGAAACCCAAGTGATGTAAAATTTTTCAGAGTTTTTTCGCTGCCTAACTTTTACTTGTAATGTCGATTTTTTAAAATAGCCCGACTCACCATTAATTTGATCTATAAGAACTCTCCTTTTTTTGTGTTGGTCACAAATATCTTGCGCACTTTCTACAATTGGTTTTTCAGCATCCTCGATCGCCTCTAAAACTAATTTCAGCACTTCTATTTCTGTAGACAGCATCTTTAACCCCGAACTTTAATTGAGACTTAATTATGCTTTGCAAAAAGATAGCTAAAGTCGAATTTTCAAACGTATATTCAAAAAAATTAGCCAAAGCACGTTTTTAAATGTGGCGAACCGAAAGTTGAAGTGAACTAAACCTCAAGGGTGTAACTGGGAAATAAATCTAGAGCAATAAAAAGGCTTGCTCTATTTAGATGCAAATAAAAGTTTTCTGCGTTGCGAAACTGCCAAGGAACACTGTGAAGGGGGATTGTTTTTTGCATCATAGATACGCAAAAACTTGTCATTGAATGACATTGGTTAAATTAACTTTTTTCTGCATCATAACTACGCAGAAAAACCGTATTTATAAATTGGGGAGCAATTGCGGCAGGTTTAACATGTAGCCAAACCGACTGTAAATGTTGAATGGTTGCATCATAATCTATGCAACGGAATACCTGTGAGCTTTAAGTCACCTTGTTTTAAACGGTTCTAAAGAGGATAGTTAAGGAAAAAAATATCATTTACGGTTACTGCAATAAAACGAAATTTTGAATCATATATGTAGCAAACAAACTTAAATTATTTGAAATCTAAAAGTTGAGGGCTTTGATGCTTACATCATCAATCTACTCTACGTCTTTTTGTGTGTTGATTTATTTACTTAGAAAAACCTGGCCTTAGCTAACAGAGGGGTTACCCATAATTTTATGAGCATGTTGCTATAGGCAGCGTTGGTATCATGAATAGCAATTTTAGATTTTATAGAATGTGAAGGGCCTTACCTAAAAACTAGAACTTGAATAACCCTCTTTTAAAGTTAAGTGCTCACAATCCGTATAGTGGATAGTGTTAGCCAGTAAAAGATAAAAATCACTTTCCGCAAAGCGGTTAAATTGTTCGCTATATGTTTAACTCATCTTTCATATGCATTATGAGTTTTAAGTACTTTGAAGCTTCAGATAGGCTCATTTAAAGTCCGCCATATGAACCATGGTAAACTTAAGCTTATTCCTCTTAAAGGATGTCGTTGCTGTTTGGTTATTTCCGCACTATGGAAAAACTGCTTCCAGTATTCTTCCGTATATGAACAGGGACTTTGTCTGGTGGTATTTTCGCTGATAATCAATTCTTTCACGATTTTGTTTTTCACCTAGGAAAATAAAAGCATTAGTTTTGCACCATTCTGACTTGATTATGGTTGGCTGAAAGTCTTCACTTCTAGAGCCGTCATGCTCAACATCATAGTGCCACATGCTTAAATCGTAAAACTCAGTTCCGAATTCATTGAAGTATTCATTGAATAAATTAATTTTCTCTATTAGAGCATTAAGGTTTGGATGATCTCTACTAGGGCGAAGGGAGAATGCTACTCCATATCGAAACGAATTATTTTCAAAGCCTATGTTAAATTGAAGCTCGGCTCGACCTCCGAAATGAGCTCCCCAATTTTTTTACTCCCCTTTGGTCAAATACATACTTTGAGGGAGCTCCTGATAAAGAATGAATATTTTTCCTCAATTCTTGAAGGTTACCCAGCTCATATTCTGTGAGCATTTCATTAATTTTATTTGCAATGTGAAACAGAGATTTCATTTAAAGACCTAAAAGTTATACCTGAATTGAGTATTACATTTGGATTGTTAATGGCCAACTTTGATTTTTGATAACAGTACTCGACTTAAATGTCTGGTTATAAAGTATTAGTGATTGTGGTTGTGTTTATTTTTTAAATCATAATGTGGCGATTTATAAATAAATTAAAATTTACAAAATCAACCGTTTAAAATTTCTATAAATTTTAATTGTGAATTATACACTTTGTATAGTTGCCAATTTAGTGAGCTTCTGTTTAAAATGTAGCTTCATTGTTAATAATTTTTTATTGGTTGTGTTATGGAAAATCGAAGTCAATTTTTGGATGAAGCAATATCTATTCAAGTTAGTGCGTTGCTTCTAGTGAAACATGCTGCAGTTGTAGATATTCAATTGGCTGCGCACCTTTTCTGTATTCAATCTGAAGCTGATGTAGTTGCTATACGTGATGCAAGTACAATGGCATTGCAACGACTTGCTAGAGAAAAAACAGTTATTAACGCGGCATCGCTTGGTCTGAATGGAATTAAACAAATGCTAGATGCTATTAAAAGTGCTGAGAATAATGATTCAAAACTTGGCAAGCTTAAAAACTTAGCTGCAAGTACCTCAATCGCTGTGGTAGGGAATTAATTATGAATGCAGTTAGTTCAGAACTCATAGGTTTAGTGGATGGAAGAAGTGTTTCATATAATATAACAAGGGACATTTCACTGATTGTTTCGCTGATGTCTCTTAATGCAAGACCTGCTCTTGTTGCTGAGCTCTTTCCTTATATCAAAATTGGACGCTATAAAGAAATAAAAAGGGAAGTAGACACTATTTCTTCTAAGCCATTTGAGTTCAAGAAAATTGCAAATTCGGTTGGGTATGGATGGGTTGATTCAAACCGCGAAGGATTTTTGATAGCGAATCTACTATTTAATGAAGCTAAAGCTCTTTACCCTAATTTTGATTTTGATAATCAGAATGTTTTTGCCGATATGCTTGTTAATGTTTGTATAAGCTTTAATAAGCGATTCCAAGATTTGGTCGACCCAATTGACATTAATCAAGTTAATTCATTGTTTTGTGGAATTTCTAAGCAGGACTTATACCCAAATAGATGCTCATGTGGCCGCTTTTATTTAAGAACAACCCAAAGCTTCACTTCTTCTTGTCCTTGGTGCCGTTGTGGTGTTAATCCTAAATCAGTGAAAACAATAAAACTTAAAAAAGTAAATATCCATCATTTCGTTCAAGAGCAATCAGTTCGAGTACAACACACGCAAGTAGCTAAAATTTCGTAGGTTGAAAGGAATGAGATTCTATTTAAGTTTAACCATTGTAGCATTGGGAGTAATGAATGCTGGCTTTGTGTCTGCTAAAAGCTCACCGGTTTCTGGAACAGAAAAGCCTAGTAGAGGATGGCACTTTTACGAAGATCCTGAGCTTGTAGATGAGGAAAAGCAAGAAGTTCCAAAGGCGCAACCTCCTTCTGCACAGCCAAATGACAAGAAACAACCAGAAATGGTTGAAATTAATTCAGCATGGTTAAAAGAAAACCTTCCTAAATTACTCAATATAGCTATTGATGATCCTAGTACAGAGAACATTTCTAACTATTATTACGCACAACGTTTAGCTATCGACAAAGCGAATGCATTTAGCGATCAAACAAAAGAATTTTTTATGTTTGAAGAGCAACTTTCTGAAAGTAACCGCCGACCAAATTCAAGTAATGCGTTATTTGCTCATAAAGTAAAAACAAATAAAGATAAAACCAAAGTGTTCAATTCTTTATTCGATAAAGTTGGGCTGTGGATGTTCTATCGTTCTGACTGCCCGTATTGTCACCAACAACTTCCTGCGATGGAGTCCTTAGCTAAGATAATGGGGGTTGATGTGTTAGCAATCTCAATGGATGGCATTCTTTTAGATAAAGAGTTCCCGGGAGTTAAGCATGTCATCGACCCTAACATGACTTTGTCTCGAAAGTTTCAAGTGAGCATTACCCCTACAACAATGCTTGTCTCAAATGATGGTCAGCACTTTCAAACAATTAAATATGGCATGGCATCAGGTAGTGAACTTGTTCAAAGAGCATTCTATGCAGCAAAACGGATGAACCTCATTAGTGAGGAGCAATTCGTTAAAACACAAGAAGTGAAAGACATTCTTGTGTCAAAGGAGCCTTTAGTAGTTGAAAAGCAAAAGTTAGAAGACAACCCTTCAATTCTATCTGATCTACTCAGAAAGCGGCTTAATGAGATTAACCTTTCAACGACATCAAAGGCTCAGTAATGTTTAAAATTAATAAATTAACAGTGCTAATTGCACTTAGCGCTTTGTCTCCATCAATTCATGCTTCAACTGTGATGGAAGATGTCTTTACTGAAGCTGTAACATTTCAAACGACAACTGCTACTTCATTCAGTACACCAACAAGAAACGGTATTAGTTTTGGTGGGGCTTCTTACAGAGTAAAAGGGGTAAGAGCGAATGTCGTTAATTTCCAACCTCCGAAAATATCTGGAGGCTGTGGTGGCATCGATTTTTTTGCTGGAAGCTTTAGCTTAATAAACTCCGACCAATTAGTGCAAATGGGAAGGGCGATTGCACAAGGTGTACCATCATACGCCTTTAACTTGGCTTTAACTTCAGTTTGTCCCTCATGTAGTAAGTTAATGTCAGACCTTCAAACAAAACTTGATGAATTTAATCAAATGACAGCTAATGGTTGCGAAAAGGCTGTTGGATATTTGGGAGATCTGAAATTAGATGACGGCACAAATGCAGTCGATACTTTCAAGAGCTCAGTGCAGTTTGGTGCTTTAGAAGGACTCGCAAATGATGCTTCAGGTTGGTTAACAGATAGAGGTGAGGCAAACGCTACAAAAGGCGATACAGATAATACAGCTGTTAAAGCAGAAAAAAATGGTGTCGAAGTAGAAGTTAATACAGCTCATCATATTCTAGTGAATGCAAATGTCAGTGCTTATACCCATTCCTCAATCTCAGGTTTGGGTGGTGCAAACTTAAAAGACCTGATCATGTCGTTAACCGGTACAACAATTTCTAGAAAGTCTGGAAGCACAAGCTCGACCGATACTGGGATTGATGTAATAACTAAACCTGCAACTGTCTCATTAAGAGATATTTTCGAAGAGTCTGATACAGGCTCAATTAGAGTAATGAAGTGTAAAAGCACAGATCCAAATTGCTTAAACCCTATTGAACAAACTATCTCAAGCAGAGGCTTAAAGTACATTTTTGATGATATAGCAGAAAAGCTCGTTGCCAAAATTGATAAAAGACTGAATGTAGCTCAGACGGCAGATGAAATAGCACTACAAGCTATTGCAGATTTAAATGCTACAGAGTTAGTTAGCGCTTTAAAAAGCCCTCGGTTGGCCGCAAAGACATTATCATTGACAGCGCAGGAAGCTGTAGCTCAGCAAATAATAACGGTACTTCAGGAAGTGCTTCATAACATCAAGTCAAATTCATCTGTAGGTGTATCACTAAAAGGGGCTGTTGCTAAACCATATATCGAATCACTGGATAAGCTCAATGATGATCTTGATAAAATGCGATACAAAATAGGTGAAGATTTGAAGTTGGTTGCTACGCCATATGCGGTTACCCAGGCAATGAAGTAATTTAAAATTAGCTGGTGGGTTTAATGCTCATGTATGATTAAGTTGTTGTGTCAAAGCGCCTTAACAAATATACGGAAAATTTGTTTGTTAAGACGCTTTTTATTGAAGATTGCAAAGAGGGTACTCATTAAAAGTACGCTTAGAATAATAGGTGAGTTAAATCAATAACTGAAGGCAAAATATGGCGGAATCTAGAGAACTTAGAAGCTTTTGGAAAATGGTGATAGCTGTTTTATATATAATTTATCTTTTGCATATCTACGTCACAAATAGGGTTGTTGCTCTTCTCAGTGATGGTACCCCAAATACGACATTAATTTTACGAGGTTGTACATCAGTTGAATGTCATATCAAAGGTACATTAAGAACAGATCCAATATCTTTGGAAAGCTACATTTTGAAAAGTGATGGAACAAAGCTTTATTTTAATCGCGATGAAATTTCAAGTTTGTCATGGCCAGTTATAGGTGCCAATTCTGAATAAGCTTTGTAATCTTGCTACTCTGGTTAGAGACAGGTTATAAACGATCTAACAAGATAATGCTAGCCGAGTTTGAATATTTTAATGATACTGTATTTTGTTTGGTGCTAAATGATCCAGTAATTCCAAGCAAGCTCTTTATTTCATTATGAGCCCATTCAATGAACTTTTGTGAGCCACTACACAAGCCAATACAAAAGCATTTATTATTTCTTTGGTAATATTTCCTAACCCATTCATCACCTTCAATATAGCCTGCAATAAATGCCAGTACATTAGTTGATTGAGATAATTTAGGTGGGCTTATAGTTAAACTTTTCTTACGTACAATGCCAAACTGTTTTAGTGGTTTAGCAATTACCTTAGAGGTAAATCTAACTTCAACCATAACCGCGTTACTTGCAGAAAACCGGTAACTTAAGGTGTTCCCAAAATCTAAATACTTAGCAAAATCGATCAAAATGAGCTCATTGTTAATGTGTTGAGAAAGGCCAATACGTTTATCACCATCAACCCATCCATCTGCAGCAATAAAGCCAGCCCAGAACGCACTTTAAATTGATCCGTCAGAAAAACATTCATCATTTACTGCAAAGCGGCCATAAGCGAGTTTTTTAATTTCAAACTTGGGGTTAAATCCATCTTTACTGGCTGGAAATTGTTGAAGAAAGCTAGGGCCTGTTGAACTTTACTGTACATATTTCAATCAGCAATACATAGGCAACCACATCATTGAAAATGCCAGTGAGACCATGCTGACATAGTTCCGTGCTAATTTTTCATATCTAGTTGATATTGCAAGATAATGTTTAATTCTCGCAAAGGCATTTTCAACTAAGTGGCGATATTTATAGAGACACCAATCGATACTGTTTTTGTCTATATCTTGACCATGATTCCGCTTGGGGATGACTGAAGCGCCTCCTTTGGCTTCAATATATTCCCTCAACATATCACTATCATACCCTTTGTCGCCGACGAAAATGTTCACTTCCCGCAAAATGGTCAACTAAGCTTTGAGCGCGAGTTATGTCATTTCTCTGGCCTTCCGATAGTTCAAAATAAATGGGAAGCCCTCCGCTATCCACGGCTAAATGGATTTTTGTAGAGTTACCACCTCGACTCTTTCCTATGCACTCATTGTCTGAGGTCGCTTCGCCAGTGCTATGTTGATGAGCTTTAACAATCGACCCGTCAGCAAAGACCCAATCGTAATCAGAAAGTTTTGCTAACTCATTGAATAACCGGTTTAATAACCCTTTCTTTGACCACAAATTGAAGCGTCTATAAATGGTGCTCCAACCACCAAACTCTGTGGGTAAATCTCGCCATGGGATACCCGTTCTCAGCCGGTAGAGTATCCCTTCAAACGTCATTCTGTGTTCTGGTTTGTTGTATATGCGGCCTGTATTTTTCATTACTTGAAGTAGCTTTAGCCACCGCGTATCAGTTAGCATTAGTCTAGGCATGGTATTGGGTTGTTATTTTACTTTTGGCGAAGCAAATTATAACGCTTTACCATGCCGCTCAAAAACTAATCACGAAAGTTCAACAGCCCCTAATTCTAAGCCTGTATATGCTATTTAAGTAAAAAAATTAAATTTTTTATAAAATGAGATAAAAGTATGAATGCTGGCTGAATGCCTTGTCAGCGTTACATTTGTAATAAAATGAAAGGTAAGTAAATAAAAAGTTCTTAATTTGTAGGGTTGCATTTTTTCATAATTTCGGTAATTTTAATAAAATATCCAAGGAAGAATGAACCAAGTCAACAGCTTAGCTTTGTGCTTTCTTGTGTTTTTATAAGTATAGGGAAATAACCTAATGAAAAAAGCTAGCTTATCTGCCATTATCTTCGCCCCCCTTTTCGCCGGTTGTGTATCTACAACCGACACAAGTACATCTGCTAATCTAGACAGAAGTGCAGCCGTTGCAGAGTTAACAACTCGCATGGACACTCTCGGCTATTTTCACCCAGTTGAAGTACAACCAGGGATAGATGAGTTTTTAAATATGTCCGCTATTATTTTAGAACGTCAACGCAAGGTTATGGCTGAGTATCGCACTCAAACTGATAACTATAGAGATGTGCAAGCATTTTTATATGCTCATAAGAATTCTACACCTGAACGATTACAAGCTGCCATTATTGAATTTGACGCAGGAGCTAAAAATAAAGACGAAGAAATTGGTCATAAAATTGCGGCTTATAATTTAGCTAATGAAGGTATTTACCAACAAAATGTAGAGCTTGCGACAGACTTAACAATTGAAATAGCTAAGTCTGCTTATATTTTGAGCCAGCACAGTAGTGCAGTAGCTAAAGTTACAGCTTTGCGAATGGGAGGTGATGTAGTTAGCTCTTGGTTATCAAGCGATGAAGAAAACGCCGAAAAAGAAGAAGATCCAAAAGATATAGGCACTGCACTTGTTAAAGCAAAAGATCAGCTTGCATTAGCACTTGAAGCAAACGAGATTATTGAACTTGAGCAAGCAACTATCACAGCTATAAATGAGCTTCAGCTTGAGCAAGAAGAGAAAGGCAGATGAAAACAAGCATTTTTGCTTTTTTAGTAGGATGTGTTTTTAATTGTTCAGCTCAAAGTTGGCCTGACTGGGTAACCAAATCCCATAAAAGTGATAAATACATTACTGCAGTCGGCATTGGTGAAAGTCGCTTAGCCGCAAAGCAAGCGGCTCTAGCCGACATTACGACTCAGTTAAGCGTTAATGTAAATACACAGCAATTACAAACGCTAAAAAAGCAAAATAATCGAGTAAATAACTATTTTGAACAAACAACGAGCTTAACTAGTTTACCTATTACATTAACGGGGCTTGAAGAGCTTAATTCGATTAACCAAAATAATTTATTTGCTTTAAAAGTGGGCATAAAAAAAGCGACTTTAATCGCTAATCTTAAATCTGATTTAGAGGGACTAGAGCGTATAGCCATCCCCAAAAATAATGTAGAACAGCGATTTATATGGGCTCTTCAAAAAAGTGAAGAGCTTAATCTTGCCTCAAAAAAAGTCGCTTTGTTAGAGCACCTATCTGGCCCTAAGCCATTTATAAAACAAATTTTAAATAAACTTTTAAATGAACAGTCAATAGGGTTAGGCGCTATCGCTTGCGATGTGATAGGCGCTAATAACATTAGCCAAATAAAGTCCGCTCTAAATGATGCGTTACCGCATAGTGGTTCAACTCGCTTATGGGTAAGGCCACAATTACGATGGCAGTATGCTCAAAGCGATAATGCCTACCTCGCTAAAGCAAATCTAACCATTGTACTTACTCGAAGCGTGAGTCCATTTAAAGTACTGTTACAGCACAACATATCCGCCCAAGAAAGTGCCAGCACTCAAGAAATCGCAAAACAAAACGCGATTAATCATTTAGTAAAACAAATTAAAGCGCCTGCTAGTCAGTGGCTGTTTGATAATTAGGAATAGCAATGAAATTAGTCAAAAATTTAACTCTTTCTGCACTAACTATTGCCTTATTGGCTGGTTGTAACACAAGCCCAAAACAGGGAAGCACGACTCAATCTGGCACAGTGAGCAACAACGCTTCGAATACAGTAATCGCCAAAAGTGCTTATGAATTTAAAGATGCTGATATTGTAATGCCAGCCTATTTTGATACTCAAGGTTTAGAGCGTTGTACCTTCGATATTAATAGTGAAATCGATAGTTGCCCACTCAAAAAACCTATTGTACGTATGTATTTTGACTTAGCTGGTGTAAGCGGAAGTGGTATTGGTGTTGATGCAATGCGTGAGTTTGATAATCAAAATTTATTGCTTATGCTCGAAAACCAATTTGCTGGTATTAATCGATTTAGAATTGTTACGCGTGATGATGATGCTATTTCAAAAGAACAACAGTTAATTTTACAACAACAAGGTGTAGCAACAGCAGCTAAACGCGCTGAAGTTAAAGCATTAATTCCCGATTTTGTCGTGAAAATTGATTCACTAAGGACACTAAAAACTGAAGGGGCGATCACGGATTGGGCCGACTACACATTAGAGCTGACAACTGGTGTTATAAACCCGCAAACACGTGAAAAGCTATCGCACCCAAATTTAGGAAAGATTCGTGTTAAATCGGAAGATGTACGTGATCGCTCAGAGTTGAAATTTACAACTGTAAGCGGACGCTATGCAGCGGGTTTCCATTTTGATCAAAGTGCTCATGTAAATGCAGTACTTAGCGACATGGGATCGCGTGGTATTGATATTTTACTTACTCGTATGTTGAGTGAAATGCCAGCAACAGCGCAAGTGTTAGGTATTAAAGGTAATAAGATTAGCTTAGACAGAGGCCAAAATGCAGGTGTGCTGCCTAACGAAACGATGATCATTTTTAGCTATGAGGCTGGATTTGTTGAGCCACTTGGCGTTGCAAATGTAAACCCTTCGCGAAGTAGCGCTAATGGTGAAATTATTCGTTGGAAAGACTCTCGTGCAGCTGATGATGTTAAAAACAAAGCTGAAAATGGCATTTACCGTCCATCAAATGTTGCCAAAATATTTGCTGTATCGGTTGGCACGCCAGCAGACTTTTTGGAGAATAGGACATGATCAAAAAGCTTGGCCTATTAGCTTTGTGTTCTTTAAGTGCACAAGCCCAGGTTGATGTCTTGGCTGATGGCACATTGCAAACACAGGCGTGTGCTTATGGTCGAGGTAGCACGGCTATTTCTGGTGCAAAAGCTCAGGCAAGTGCCGAGCTTATAAGTTTTATTAAAGGTAACAAAAGCCTAACAACACAAGGTGCACAGCAACATTTAACATCCAGATTAGATGATGATGCGGCCAGCTTATATGAGCAGCAACGAACTACGATGATGGAAGGGTTGAGTGCCGGTGCTGTTCCTTTAAACTACTCAACGCCTACGCTTAGCGGTAACGACACGTGCATGACTGTAAGCCTCAATCCACAGGAATTAGGAGAGCCACTACAGCAAAACTGGCAGCAAACCACGCAAAATTTTAGTGTGACAGTAATAGGCCAAGGCTGGAAAAAAGAAGGTAAAACAGCACTAACCATAGCAGAGCAAGATGCTTTACAACGTGCTGTATCGCAAGTGGTAGGTGTATGGCTTACTCAGCAACATACCCAATCTTCAAGCACGAGTATGAGTATTGCTGAGGGTAATGAGTCAACAAGTATGCAAGAGCTGATAGGTCAACAGCTTTCGAGTCACAGTGAAGGGCTTGTTAAAGAGTGGCAAACGCTGCAAACCAAAGAGCTCAAAAATGGGGGGGTAGAAGTTACTATTTTGGCTGTGGTAGAAAAAGCACCTCTCATTCAAAAAGCATCTAAATTACTGAGCATGATTGGTTCGCCTAGAGTCCAAGTTGTTGCGCCAGAGCCATTAAAAACAGAGCTTAAAGTTTGGCTAAACGAGCAGGGTATTGAGGTTGGTAACGTAGCGAGTTTAGCTATTTATGCGAAGTCTACAGTGATTAGCCGAGGGAACAACAGGCAGCTTTATTTAACTGCTGACGTTAGAGACTTAGCTGGAAATATTTATGGTCAATGGAAAAACGACCCTTCATTTATGTCATTGCCTAAAGGCCCATACGTTGAAAAAGATTTAATGGCTGTACATTTAGCAAGTGAGTCACAATCAAAAGCACTTCATAGCACGCTTAATAATGCATTTACTCAAGTTGTTGCAAGGGGGGGGTTAGTTCGTGAAGTCATGTTGCCAAGTAATAAGTTAACCCAACCAGAAAAACTGCATGATGTATTAAGTACATTAGGTGGCGTAAGCGACGTATCTATACACAGACAACAAAAATATACTGTAGCAAGCCTTAGGTTTAAAGGTGATACCGGTGAGCTTGCTAATGCGCTCGATCAAGCATTAATGACAATAACAGCAAAAAACCTTTCGAAAATTACAGTCGAAGACGATTTTACACTCAGGTACAAATAAGGATGGATGATGAAATTTAAAATATTAACATTAGCAATGGTTTTAGCTATGCCTGCAATTGCAACTGAAGAGTTTAGCCTAACAGACATGATACCTGCTCGCCCTGGAGCGCAAGTAGCGGGAGCTGAACAAGCACAAGTTTCTGGCGATGTAGTGGTTGCAAAAGATACAAATGTGGCAGTGGCTGTTGCGCATCAGGCACTAATTGATGATAACGAAGATGGCATAAAAATGATTCAGGTTGGCAGTGGTACCGGTATTTTATCAATCGGTAGTGCTAGCTATAACACTTACGACAATATGAATGCATCGTTACTTTCTAAACGCGGGGCTTATAATCAAGCGTATCTAATTGCTAAAAAACAATTAATTGAAAATATGAAGGGAGTGGAGCATCAGTGCAGCAATGTCGTGTCTGCAATTATGGATTCTATCGATACAGGCGTCGAAAGTACTGTAAATGAACAGACTAATATGATGGAAGCGTGTAAAGAGTCTGTATCTGGTTCGCTAGCGGGTTTTGTTACCTATGATGTATACGACAACGTTGATGAAAAAGGTGTACGAGTAAGCCTGATTTCAACACCAAAAACACGTGCTCAAATTAAAGAAAACCGCGGTGCCGTAGCGGTGACTACTGAGCCAAATGCTATTTTTCAACAAGTAATTGGTGATGTTAAAAGCGGTGTTTTACCTCCTGTAGGCGCTAAAGTACTAACTAATGCAGAAACGGGAGAAGTAATTGTATTAGGTTACGGCTCAGCCATTGCCCGTCAAAACCGAAATAAAACGGTTGCACGTAAGCTTAAAGGTGTTGCTAAATCTCAATCACAAACGCGTGCCCGTTCAGCGTTGCTTGCCACCATTCAAGGTGAACAAGTGTATTGGCAAGGTAGCTTTAATGAAAAGCAAATGGAAGGCACTAAGCAGTTTGAATACGAAGACCCATATTTAAATGATCCACAGCAAGTAAAAATTCTTGAAGAAGACCGCAGTACTTTTTTAAATCAATTAAAAACATCAGATGAATACTCAACTGTTGCAAAGGGTAAATTACCACCGGGAGTGAGCGTCAAAAGTTTTGCAAGTGATGATGGTTTCTGGCAGTACAGTGTTGCTGTTTACGCGCCAAGTTTAGAGGCAACAGCGCGCCAAGCTGCAAAAGAAATGGCTGGTAATAATGGACAAACAGTAAACGGCGTCAGTCGTTATGGTCATAAAATTAAAGCTCATGGTGGGTTAAATGATAAAGCGGCTAATCCTCAGGGGGCATCAGGTAAAGTAGCGAGTGAAAAGGAGCTTTAATGTTAGCACCTATTTTAGCGCTTACATTGGTGGCTTCGGGCACCTTTGACTCAGAGCAAACAATTGAAAAGCAAACTGCTTATTTTAAAAGTCAGGCTAATGGTCAATACGCCCGAGTAATGGCGTTAAAAACGAGTGCAAAAAATGCGCTTGAGCAGGCATGTCGAAATGCGTTGACCCTGCCCCAGCGCAGTATTATTAAAAATACTTTAGCTAAAAAGCTCAATATTACTTTGCCAGTATCGGTAAGCTTTATTGACGCTGAGATTGCGGGCTATAAGCAAGAAAAACAGCAAGAATGGTTAACTTGTACTGGCGTTGTAATACCTGCTGCGCATGATATTAACGAAGCAGGTCTTGCCGTTAGAGCTGCTTGGCAGATTGGTAGCCAAAAAGATAAAACAAACTTACGTTCTTTATTGCAAATAGCATTAAACCACCCTACAACAATGTCTGATGCGGTGGCATTAGTTGCAGATCAATCACCAGAAGAGCAACGCTTAAGCTATCTCGATAAATATTTAAAAGTGAGTGAGTTAATACTCGATGAAGCTAAAGCGTCAGTTGCACAAACGTGGTTTGTTAATAGGCGCTACAAGCAAGTTATTTCACTAACCCAGCAATGCAAAAGTTTAGATTGTAAGCGTTTAAATTTAGCTGCTCAAACTGCTTTTGATAACCTACCAGCTGATGATTTAAGTAGCTACTTTTAATTTTATTGGGATATAAAAATGCATCCAATAGCTAAAATTCTTCTAAAAATAGGCGTATTCGCTAATTTAACAATGGGTTTTACCAGCATAGCTCAAACGAATAATGAGGCTGAATTTGAGGCTTTTCTAAAAAAGCGCCAGAGTGAGTTTAGCCAGTTTGAGCAACAACAAAAGCAAGAATTTGAAGCGTTTGTAAGTGCTTGGCATGATGCGCAAAATGCATATTTAAAACAAGTAACTACAAAATGGCAAGACCCAAATCTGCCAAGTTCAAAAGTATGGGTCAAATACAGTGATGACTTAAATAAACGCACCAGTGTAAATTTTGAAAGTGGTGAAGTGGTGGTTGAGCTATTAAATAGCCGAAACAACGAGCAAGCTGTTGAATATGCAAAAGAGCAATTAAATGAACTTGCTCAAGTCTCGGTTGATAAAACACTTGCAAAGGATCCGGTATATATTGCAGCTAATAATACCATTAACAATAAGAGCTTCACTTCTGCGGGTCAGTCTTTAAATAGAAAAATTGAAAGAAATAAGCCATTAACAACGATTCAACCTAAAAAAATAGCCGAGCAAACGGTGCTTTCTACCGAGATTGTAGAAAAGGTACTTTCTGCCAAGGCGCCTAAAATAATTAAGCAAAAAGACAGAGTAACAATTAGTTATAAGCTGCCTGCTAATACGCTCTCTAATCAAGCAAAACGTTACTTACCTGAGGTTCAGCAACAAGCAAGGCGCTACAATATAGAGCCGGCATTGTTATTAGCCATAATTCATACTGAATCAAGTTTTAACCCATTAGCTCGCTCACCCATACCTGCCTTTGGTTTGATGCAAATAGTTCCTACATCAGCGGGTAAAGACGTGAGTAACTTTTTGCAAGGTAAACCATTACTACTAAGCCCTGAGTATTTATTCCAGGCAGATAATAACGTAGAGGCAGGGAGTACTTATGTGCATATTTTAAGTAATCGTTACTTTAAAAATGTACGTAACGAGCAATCAAGAATTTACATGAGTATAGCTGCTTATAATACTGGCCCTGGCAACGTAGCCAAAACGCTAAGTGGCTCTAAATCACTTAATCAGGCAAGTATTGCAGCTAATTCAATGTCTGCAGAGAAAATTTATACCTTAATGGTTAACAATTTACCTGCGCAAGAAACCCGTAATTACTTACAAAAAGTGGTAAAACGCACCGCTTATTATCAAAAGCAATTGAAAGGAATTTAAAATGAAAAAGTTATTACCTGTTATAGCCGCTTTAGCTTTAGGTGCGTGTTCAAGCACTCAACAAACACAGTCTGAGCCGTTAGCAAAAAATGATTCAGTGCCAAGCTGGGTATTATTACCTGTGTCGGATAAAGGGTTAGCTTCATCATCATGCGTACCTTGGTCTGGCAGTATGTCTACCGACAGAGCACAAGCTATTGCAGCAGCTCGCGCCGATTTATCACAACAGATACAGGTTAAAGCAAGCGTTATGGACAAGCTATATCGACGTAAAGCGCAAAGTAATGATGAGCTAAATGTTGGTGGAACGTTTGAGCAAGTAAGTAAGCAAGTTGCACAGCAAAGCCTTGTGGGTGCTGTGCCGCAAGAAGTTGCTTTTGCTAAATTAGATGGTGTAAAACAGCTTTGTACATTCGTTGTAATGAGCAATACACAAGAAACGTTTAATAACCTGGTCGCTCAATCTGGTAAGCGTTTAGATCCAAGTTCACGCGAAGCTCTTTACGAAGAGTTTAAAGCCCAAAAAGCAATGAAAGATCTTGAAAAAGAGTTAGATAATTTAAATAAATAATAGAAAATTCTTTATTACTAGGGCGTGTTGATCTTTGTGGTATGAAGAACAAACAGCATGAAGATAAAGTATAATTGAATTCGCCAGAAAACTTTACACCGAACCTACATGCCAAGATTAATGTTAACAGACGGGACATGGAATGTCTTATCAAAAGTAATGTACTTAAGTGGTCGAATTTATAATAAGCCCGACCAAAGAAAAACGCTCGAAGGCATACTGTATAAGATGCGCACAGGTATTCCATGGCGAGATTTACCTTCTGATTTTGGCCGTTGGAGTGCTATCTACAGACGGTTTAATTTATGGTCCAAAAAAGGGATTTTGAATGAACTGTTTCGCGCATTATCTCGTGATGCGGACATGGATTGGGTCTTCATTGATGGCAGTATTGTCAGGGCTCATCAACATAGTTGCGGTGCAAGAACTGCTGACAATGAATCAATTGGAAAGAGCCGAGGTGGAAATTCTACGAAAATTCATCTTGCAGTCGATAGCGGAGGATTGCCTGTTTATTATGAATTATCCTGTGGAAATACGCATGATATCGTCCATGCAGAGTCACTCGTAGCTAATTGCCCAACAAGTAATATGGTTGTCGCAGATAAAGGCTACGACAGTGAAAAACTGAGAGCGTTTATTCGTGATAATAACGCTACTCTCGTTATTCCACGTAAGGGCAACCGTTTAGTAGGCAATGAAGATATTGACTGGTGCATGTACAAATATCGGCACTTGGTTGAGAATGCATTTGGCCGTATTAAGCAATATAAAGGGATAGCCACGCGGTATGAAAAGCTTGAACGAAATTATCATTCAATGCTCGCTTTAGCATTTACTATGATGTGGCTACCAATGTGGGCTGATTGATATATGTACTACAAAGATCAACAGCCCTAGCAAAATCGTTTGCATTTTAAACGATATACTGAGTTTCGGGCATACCTATCCCTGTTAGCTTGTTGAGTGCTTTGAGCATGGCGTATGTCTCCCCAACTTGTGCATTGTAATTTCGAAGCGTGAGTGAAGCGCCTAGTAGTTGTTTTGCGCGATACTTAGCGGTCTCCGACAATGAACGCCTGTGGTAACCATATTTTCGTTTCCACTTTTTGTTCGAACCATAGAGCTTTTGGCAACCAACCGCCAGATTACGTGGATGACCTTTTTCCCAGAAGGCGGCTCCTTCACGTGGAGGGATTAGTAGAGGTATCGCTTTCTTAACCCTAATCGCCCTGTGGCACTCCCTTGTATCGTAGGCGCCTTCTCCCGAAATTTCCTTGATGGATCGGCGTGTTCGTTTGAGTAAATTTGGGAGTACTTCCGCATCTGTCACGCCTGAAATATTGTACTTGCGCCAGTTAGTGGTTTTTAGCGAGGCTTCGGCATGTAATCAAAGTTAGTGAATGAATATCCCTGATCTGATCGTAAGATTCTGATTTAGTTCATTCGATTTCCGCAAAAAAGCCCACGCTAATTATAATCAGGCACTGACTGAGTTGAGAGACTAGCGTAAGCTACGAACTGTTAATCAAGTTCGACCACTATTTTACCAATCTGCTGATTGGACTCCAGATAGTGATGCGCTGCTACTATCTCTTCAAATTTAAAGCTTCGATCAATGACAGGATTGAGTGTTCCCTCGGATAAACCCGAGAGGATAAATTGCTTTGCTCTGCGAAAACGCTCGATGTCTTTTATAACTTCAGTAAACACATACCCCCTAACTGTCAGACTTTTACGAAGTGCTATTTTTAAGGGAAAAGGAGTTGTTTCGGGACTTAATGCTCCGTGAACTATTATTGTTCCTTCAGGGCTCATTGCTTCAGCAATTTCAGCTATCTGCGGCCCACTGACAGCATCAAATGCGATTTTTAAATTGTTTTCTCCCAAGATACTTCTCAAGCTATCCAGCAGCGGTTCTTCTTGGGTTGCAATCACATGGGCCGCGCCAGCCTTGAGCACAGCAGCCTTTTTAGCTCCTGTTAGAGTTGTAGCGATTGGGATACCCCCCAGAGCATTCACAATTTGAATCGCAGCCAATCCAACACTGCTCGATGCGGCGGTTATCAGTACTGCATCGCCTTTTTGCACGTTAGCAATTTCGACCAAAGCGCCATAAGCTGTCATGTACTGCATCCAAGCTGCTGCGCCTTCAGCAAAGGTTAGCCCTGCTGGTTTGAGTGCCACATATTCACTTGGTACGACAATCTCTTCTGCGTAGCAGCCGTTCTGAGAAAGCCCCATCTGAGGGACAATACAAACCTCGTCCCCAAGGCGTAAATGATTTACCTCTTCCCCGACTTCAATGACTATCCCGGATGCTTCATAGCCGATTCGCGAAGGGAAGTCAGCCTTTTCTATATAGCTGCCTCGCCTAAACATGGCATCAGCACGATTGAGCCCAACAACTTTGACCGCAATACGTACATCAGTGGCCTGCAAACTTTGACTCGCCAGCGAGTCAATAGTTAATACCTCGGGGCCACCTAATTCATGGAAACGAACAGTTCGAATTAGTTTTCTTGGGCTCATATGCATCCTCAACAATGACTTTTTAAGTAATTACATCAATAACGACTTTACCCATGGCTCCCAACTCTACGGCATTATGTGCATCCATTGCCGTGTCTAGGGAAAAGCGTAACGGATCGAGTAGTGGCTTAATTTGTCCAGCTTCAACAAGAGCCGTAATTTGCCGCAGAATGTCACCATGATGTTTGCGCCCCTCTCCGCTGAGCTGTGGATGTAACACAAAAATCGCTGACAATGTTGCAGAGCGTAATGACGACGGTGCCAGGTTATGTGAACTGAATGCAGCACAGCTTAAAATATGTCCATAATGTGCAATGATATCTAATGAAGCATCGAGTACAGAGCCACCGACAGTGTCGTAAATGATATCGAATCCTTTGCCTTGGGTGTATGCGTCCACGTACTCAGCAGGGCTTGCAGTGTGATAATCAATTGGCGTGGCACCTAGCGCCTTGAGCAGTTGTTGTTTTCCAGTCGACGCAGTGGCATAAACGTCGGCACCTAAGGCCTTAGCAATTTGCACAGCTACATGCCCAACTCCGCCAACTCCACCTTGGATAAGGACTTTCTGGCCCGCTTTAACATTCGCCTTGTCAACCAAACCTTCCCAAGCGGTAAGTGCAACCAGAGGTAAAGCCGCAGCTTCACGCATGGACAAATTTTTCGGTTTGAGAGCAAGTAACTCAGCATCTACGTTGGCATATTCAGCCAATGATCCTTGCAATCCTCGCACTCCGCCAGTCAGACCATAAACGGCATCGCCTATTGCAAAGTCGGTGACGCCGTCGCCGACAGCAACAATTTCTCCAGCTAAATCGGTGCCAAGTACTGCGGGCAATTCCGGCATGGCGTAAGGAGCGATACCTTGGCGGATCTTGTAATCAATAGGATTGACTCCACTTGCAAATATTTTTACTTGCACCTGACCTGCTGATGGAGAGGGTAAGTTAATCAGGGCATCCCGGAATACTGTATCCTCTTCATAGCTATCTAATACCAAACCACGCATTTGTCTGTTTAACGCTGTCATCAATAACCTCACAAACTGAATATTCAGCGGGTGGTTAAATCACCCGCTGGTTAATCGGTCTTTTATTAAACGAATTAAAACTCTTGAACAGTTGGGCGCAGAACAATCTCGTTGATATCCACATCCGCAGGCTGCTCAATTGCGTATGCGATAGCACGAGCAACAGATTCAGATGGAATTTCATTTTGCTGATAAAAATCTTTTACAAAGGCTGCACCTTGAGTATCTGAACTTCCATGTTTTAATTCAGATTCGACTGCACCTGGTGAAATGATTGTTGAACGAATTTTACCGCCAACTTCATGGCGTAAGCCTTCGGCAATAGCGCGAACAGCGAATTTGGTTCCGCTGTAAACCGTGCCGCCGGGACTGAATACTTTGATACCCGCTACGGAAGAAATATTGATAAAGTGGCCTGCTCCCTGAGCCTGAAAGATCGGAAGCGCTGCGGCTACTCCATACAGCAGACCTTTAACGTTGATGTCAATCATGCGATCCCATTCGTCAACTCGAGTCTCAGCTAACGGTGCAATCGCCATTAACCCTGCATTATTGATAACCACATCAACTTTACCGAAGCGCTCTTGTGCAAGATTTACAAGGGCCTTCACTTCGTCCTGGCTAGTCACATCTGTCGCTTGAACCGCAACTTCTCCGCCCGCTGCACGTATGTCAGCAGCAATAGCTTCAAGCTTCTCAATGCGTCGGGCACCTAAAACAACAGATGCGCCAAGGCTGGCTAAATGTCTTGCCGTGGTCTCGCCTAAACCGCTGCTACCACCAGTGATAACAACGACCTTACCGCTGATGTTATTTGCTAAAACACTGCTCATAGTTAATATCCTCAAATAAGTTGAATGACGTTGTCTAAATAACAAGCAAAGTATCTCTTACCTTCAAAAATCAATAAATGGAAATATTTTAATTTCACAATTCCATATTTTGGAATAATATTTATGTATTTATTTCAAACCTGAATGTGACTGTGATGCTTAACAGATTGGAAATGCTCCGGATATTTTGTACTGCTGCTGAGTCTCGCAGCTTTAAAGAAGCGGCTAACCGTCTGGGAATTTCTCCTCAGGCAGTGACGCGAGCAGTGAAGGAGTTAGAGCGATTGCAAGGGGAGCTTTTATTTCATCGAAATACTCGACACATACAAGTGACCCTAGTTGGAGAAAAATTTGCTTTGATAGCAAAAGAACGCCTGCGCGCTGTAGATGAATTGTTTCAAACAAGCGCCCCTAACTCGGGTAATGAATTACAAGGGCGTGTTCGTATCGCAGCGCCTGTTGGTTTTGGTCATAAGTGCTTAATGCCTGTGTTACTGGAACTTTCAACAATACATCCTCAACTAGATATAGACCTGACACTCAGTGACGAGCGCGTGGATGTAGTTGACGAAAAAATAGATATTGGGATTCGTATCGGCTTCATGAGAGATAGTCGATTTATTGCCCGCCAGCTCACCAAAATTAATATGTATGTCGTGGCTTCGCCTGACTTAATAAATAGAGTGGGAAGGCCTGCGTCTATTGAAGAACTAAACCACTTGCCGGTTACAGGGTTAGTAGATCGCAATACGGGAAAGCTTTGGCCATGGGTTTTTTCCATGGACAGACAGTGGACGCCATCCATAACACGTTTTCGAAGTGCCGACACCGAAGCTGAATTAATGGCTATACAAAATGGACTGGGGTTTGCTCAAATTCCTGACTTTTTGGCCCAAGACTTATTACGCCAAGAGAAACTTGTGAGAGTGTTAGAAGAGATCGAGCCTGTGCCTTGGGATTTATATATTTATCGCCCTCAACGTGGTCCAGTACCACAACGTATTCGATTGGTTTTTGATCACTTGGTGTCAAGATTGAGTGTCCGCTAATGGGGATGTAACACGTTTCTGGACAAAAACGTTTCAGAGGCGAATTGCGGCTCTTTGTCAAAAACGGCCATTATTTCAAGTTAAGCCTATGCCTTTTAGATTATTCAACTTTACATAAGCTAAAGTGTTCTTATCTTCTAGATAATAGTAGGTAAGATAAAGGATGACTACTCTACTCTAGTGTACTGTCTGGCTCCATGAAGTCTTCTAAAAACCAAGCTGAAAACTCATGCCGACCCTCTACATCCGCTTTGACATATATACTAGAAGCCTGCTGACGAACTGTTTTTTCTTTGGTATCTCTTACACCACTAATTTCTCTAAAACTCAATCCCTTCAGCATTAACATAGCAACTTCTTGTTCACTTTTTGTCAGTCTCCACTGATTAAACTGTTCATTTATGACTTCACTGTACTTTATACGAGCGCGCTTCATTTCTTCCGAAATATTTTTTAGTTGAATGCCCGATTTATCTAATTCACTTTTCAACTGTTTAATACGCTTTGTGCGGTTTGAAATATCTCGAACCAAAAAAACAAAACCAATCGCTGAAGCTAAAACAATCAAGCTTTCTTCGACAATATGCCAAGTTGGAACACCTAAAGAAATATCAGTAATTACATCAAAAAAATTGAGTACCATTATTATAGCTAGAAGCACCGCTATCGATTTATCTTTCATTTAAAATCAACCAGTTAAAAAGTCTATGGGACATTTGTCTCATGAATCTACAACACATGCCTGACGTAAAAACTAAACATTATTTGTAAGGTAACTTCACTTTACAAACCATTCAAGGCAACTATCCCAGTTAGCCTAACAAGAGTCAGTAACAAATGATAGCAACCTCATATCGATTATTCTCATTAATAGCGTCAATGTTGTTAACTGTTTTAAGCATGCATATTCAAGCTGAACAAGTCACCAATTCAGTGATCGCCATTTCACAATTGGGAAATTTTAAACATAAGTTCCAAACCGTACATCGGGTTGACAGTATGGAGATAGAGCAAGTGCTTGGAGAAGTATCCTTCAAACCTAAATCCAGTTTCAAAGTACAACTGCCTTTTACACCGCAACAAATATCTTTTTTATACAATCCGGGTGTTAAGGTAAGTAAAGGACAAAAAGTAGCTAGAATAGAAGGGCCAGAAGTAAATCACTTCTTAGAAGAAATAGATGCCAGTAAATCAATACTTTTAAAAAGTAAGAAGCATCTTGAGTCTGTTAAAAATTATGCAAATTCGAAAACGATAAAAAGTGCTGAATGGTTAGACATCAACAAAACCTATCTTCAAGCAAAGTTAAGTTTTGAACACTTAAGCCATGCACTACAACAATTAGCCATCGATAAGAACGGCGATATTTTTATAATCAGTCCTTCTAATGGTCAACTTGAGTATACGAACGAACAATCACCATACCTTTTTGAAATAATTCCTTCCCATAATGTTTTTGTAAAATCTTCGCTATTAGCTAGCAATGTAAAAAATGTTAACTCATTTAAAACTGAAGATAATTGCATACTAAAAGTAGAAAATGTTGACGAAACAATCAGCCGTTATAAGCAAACAGTATGGAGTAGTTTCGACTCATCGTGTGAGCTTAAACTCGGGCAACAACTGTTACTAACACCTATCGTTTTAATTGAAGGTATTAAAGTCCCTCACCAGTCATTATTCGAACTCAATAACAAAAGCTATGTTGCAGTAAAACGAGGACAAGAAATAAACATAGTTAAGGTCATTATTATTGGCAATGAGAATGATAGCTACATTGTTCAATCTGACAATCTAACACCTCAAGCCGAAGTACTTAGCTCCTTTGTTAGCATTGCCCAAGGTCTATTTCTCGGGCTGGGAGAATAAACGATGATAAGTGCGGTGATCAGGTTTTCTCTTATTCAACGAATTTTTATTACTATTTTGACTTTGCTCGTGACTGCTGCAGGAGTCAACGCTTGGTTTAATTTGCCAATTGATGCTTTTCCCGACATTTCTCCTACCCAAGTAAAAATCGTCTTAAAAGCACCGGGAATGACAACTTCGGAAATAGAAACTCAAATTACACGTATTGTCGAAACAGAGTTACTCGGTATTCCATCTCAAAAGATTCTTCGTTCAACCACAAAATATTCTATTACTGATATTACACTTGATTTTGAAGAAGGCACTGATATTTATTGGGCGAGACAACAAGTAAATGAAAGGCTGATGAATATTTGGGCTGAACTCCCAGAGGGTATTTCTGGTGGTCTTGCTCCTATGAGTACGCCTCTAAGTGAAATTTTTATGTTTACAGTTGATAATCCAAACTTAAGCCTTCAACAGCGACGTGATATTTTGGACTGGCAGATCAGACCGATTCTTCGAACAGTTGAAGGCGTCGCAGATGTAAACAGTTTAGGCGGCTATGTAAAAACATATGAAATAACACCAACTACTTTGAAAATGAAATCACTAGACGTTTCTTTTAGTGATATTGAACAAGCCGTAATAGCTAACAATTTAAATGGAGGACTTGGCCGAATAAACAAAGGTAACGACAATTTTGTTGTTCGAACACAAGGACAATTTGAAAAAATTGATGATATACGTCAGTTAGTTATAAAAAACAACCAACAAGGAATAATCAGGTTAGCCGATGTTGCAGCAATCAACGAAGGAAGTTTAATACGTTATGGTGCAGTGACACATAATGGTGAAGAGGCCGTACAAGGCTTAGTTATTGCGCTAAAAAACAGTAATACCGACCAAGTAGTAAGTTCAGTTAAAGAAAAACTTTTAGAACTAGAGCGCTCACTACCTAGTGGCACTACTATCAATGTCTTTTATGACAGATCTAATTTGATTAGTACTGCTATTGAAACCATCACAAATGCATTAGTTCAAGCTGTAGTGCTCGTTATCATATTGCTAGCCTTATTTCTTGGCAACTTTAGAGCGGCACTAATTGTCTCTATATCCTTGCCGGTGGCAGCTCTTGCTACTTTTATATTAATGAGCCATTTTTCCATATCAGCAAATTTAATGAGTTTAGGAGGCTTAGTTATTGCTATTGGTATGCTTGTTGATTCATCTGTTGTCGTTGTTGAAAATACTGTAAATAGGCTTTCAGAAAACAGCAAACTTCCTAAGCTGCATGTTATTTATAGAGCATGTAAAGAAGTTTCTGTGCCAACTGTATCAGGAACATTAATTGTCGTTATTGTTTTTTCCCCTCTATTAACTCTTTCAGGGTTAGAAGGGAAGCTGTTTACGCCTGTTGCATTGACGATTGTTTTTGCGATGTTATCTGCGCTAGTTTTAGCGTTTACTTGCATCCCGGTGCTAGCTTCAATGATACTGAAATCAAATGAAGCGAGTGAGCCTAGCTTCATCAAATCATTACAAATACAGTACAAAAAGTCGCTATTAAGCGTTATTAATTCACCTAAATCAGCATCATCGATAGCTTTTTTGGTGTTGATCACAAGCATTTTTGCCTTTGTAAGTTTGGGGAAAAGTTTTATGCCTACGTTGGATGAAGGAGACATCATTGTTCAACTAGAAAAGTCGCCATCTATTACCCTGCAATCCTCTCTAAATATTGATACCCAAGTAGAGAAAGCACTACTAAAACAAGTACCTGAAATACTTCAAATTGTAGCCAGAACTGGATCAGATGAGCTTGGCCTAGATCCTATGGGCCTAAATGAAACGGATATATTCATGGAGTTGAAGCCTCAAAATGAGTGGCGCTTTGATACCAAGCAACAGCTAATCGAAGATATACGCAACGTATTATCAAATTACCCCGGTATGAACACGAATTTTACTCAACCTATTCAAATGCGGGTAACTGAAATGCTAACTGGCACTACAGGCGATGTATCAATAAAAGTTTTTGGGGATAAAGTCCAAGAATTAGCAAATATCGCTGAAAAAATGAAAGTGTTAGTAAGCCAAGTATCTGGTAGTCAAGACATACAAACAGCATTGATAGAGGGTGGAAAATACATTCGCATTTCATTAAAACCTGAAATAGCTCATCAATTTGGTTTAACCACTAAAGCATTAACTGATTTTCTAAAGCCACAACTTGAAGGCTCACAAATATCTAAACTAGTTACCGTTAATAAATTTACGCCTATTGTTTTCGGTGCTTCGTCGAAGCACAAAGCAAGTCAGATTGGCTCAATAAATGATTTGAAACAAGTATCTGTTTTAATGCCTGATAATACCATTTTACCTCTAGAGAGCGTCGCTGACATTAAGGTAGAACAAGAACCTTTACTGATCGAAAGAGAACGAGGTAAACGTTTTGTCTCAATTACAACCAATGTTGAAAACAGAGATGTGGTAAGTTTTGTTGAAGAGTTACAAGCTAAAGTTCACTCTGAGTTGTCGCTTCCTAGCGGCTATTCCGTAACTTTTGGTGGTGAGTTCGAAAATCAGCAACGAGCAATGAAGAACTTAATTATCGTTGTTCCTTTAGCTTTGATCTTAATTTTTGTGATTTTATTTACAACTTTTCGCTCTGTATCCTTAGCAAGTTTGATTCTTTGTAACATCCCATTCGCCTTAATGGGTGGGGTTTTTGCGTTACTAATATCTAAACAATATTTATCAATTCCTGCATCAGTTGGCTTTATTGCATTACTTGGTGTTGCAGTACTCAATGGTATCGTTATGGTTAGTTATTTCGAACAGAGCAGAACCACTATATCTAATATCACTGAACGTGTAGTAGATGGCTCTCGAAGAAGGCTGCGTCCAGTACTTATGACCGCGACCACTGCAATGTTTGGCCTAATACCTTTAGCGTTTGCTTCAGGTCCGGGAGCTGAGATACAAAAACCGCTTGCTATAGTTGTTATAGGAGGCTTACTGACTTCAACGGCAACAACACTCTATTTATTACCAATCTGGTATCGTTTATTGGAGCAGCGCAATGTTTAGTTCATCATTAGTTTTTACCTTCATAGTCCCTAAGAAGCACAAGGATGATGTTATCGACCAATTAATGCTGAGTGATATAGCATCCGGCTTCAACATTTTCCCGATCATGGGATACAGCAAGAAACATAGTGCTTTTAGCTTAGAGGAACAAGTTAGAGGCTACAAAGATATGCTGAAGTTTGAAGTAGTTATTGAGCAATGTGAATTAGAAAAGCTTAAAGAAGAACTAAAGTTACTATTTACAACCATAAAAATTAGGTATTGGACAACAACTATCACCGAAACAGGCCATTTATAAGTTACGCAATCTCTGGAAAAGGAGAAATGTTATGAACAAAACTAGAACACTTACTTATGTGTGGCCTAAAAGCATCAGGCTTTTTCACTGGATAAACGTCATCACAATTAGCTTACTAATAGTGATCGGCTTAATCATCTTTAATGGAAAAACACTTGGAGTAACGGTGGACGCCAAAATAATGCTTAAAACCATACATGTTACTATCGGTTACATTTTTGCCATAAACCTTATCATTCGGCTGGTTATGGGTTTTATTGGTTCGTCGAATGACATGTGGTCACAAACTCTGCCATTTATGAAAGGGTATAAGAAGGAACTAACTAAATTCAGACGCTCTCCCAAACAAGTGTACAAAGGCCATAATCCAATAGGGAAGCTCATGGTATTAGCTTTGCTGATAGCAATGACAATTCAAATGGCGACGGGCTTAATTCTGGCAGGGACTGATATTTACTACCCACCGTTAGGACAGCACTTTGTTAAAAGCATTGCGGTTGACGATACTCAACTTGATGTAATCAAGCCTTATTCAAAAGTTAACGTTGACGATGAACGTTATAAGGATCTTAGAGAATTTCGATCCCCCATTATCACTGCTCATGTATACGCATTTTATGCCCTAATAATACTTATTCCATTGCATATACTAGGTGTTATCGTTGCTGAACAAAGAGAAAAATCAGGGCTGGTTTCAGCAATGATCAATGGTTATAAGTTTCTACCCGAAAAATCGAATAATGACTAAACTAAATTTAAGACTCTTAGTTTATATAGGCTATCAATACGAAAGACAAAGGGAGGTCTTTCTTTTTGGAGTTGAAAACCTTTGGGTTATTGCTTACAAGTGAAAATTGGCAAGTTATGCAGGATGAATATTCCTCGTCTAAAGCAGCCAATAGTACATTTGCCCTAATTTGTTTTGGAGCGAAGGCGAGTCATGGCTATAACTCGTTGATGGGTAATTATGAGTTAGAATCGAAAGACGCTTTGTGCGAAATATAGCCATACAGCAATAGCTTCACATCTTAAATTCAATAATAAAGCCCGACACTCAATTAACTTTTTTTGTTCATTTGCATCTGCCAATTCAAAACTCTAAATAGAGTATGTGTGATTAGCAGTTAAACAAAATTAGTTAAAGTCTCTGACACATCGCTGTCATACCATTCGAGAAATGGAATCTTGTTTAGTGGCGGGAAACCCTATCGTAAACAGGGTTCCTTTTCCAACTTGTGAGCTGCATTTAATTTCACCGTTGAGCTTGTGAGTCACTAGGTTGTATACAATGTGAAGGCCTAGCCCACTGCCACCACCATGTCGGTTAGTAGTATAAAATGGTTCAAATATTCTTTTCATTTGGTCTTCACTCATGCCAACGCCATTGTCGCTTAACTTAATGTTTATCCAGTCACCCTGAGTATCGATATCGCATATTAGCTTGAAAGTGCCGCTACTGCGGGGAAATGCATGGGTTAGGGCATTACTTACTAAATTACTAAATATCTGTGCCATTGTCTCAGGGTCAGTAACGATAGCATGTTCTTTTCCAGTGATTTTGACTTCCGCAGTTACTTGACCCTTTTTCAATTGTTGGGAATAGCTAGAGAGAATTTTTTGAAAATATTCACTTAGTAACAAAGGCCTGCTCTCGTCTATGTGTTGATCGACTGCAACTTGCTTGAAATCTTGAATGAGATTTGCGGCCCGCTGCATACTAGATAAAACAAGTTCAGTTATTGCTACGAATCTCGTCTAACGAAGATTTCAGCCGAGTTTTTGTTATCTTACCGGACTCCATGTTAAGTAATAAATTTCCAATCAAATAGTCTATTTGAGAAGCAGCTGTGAGTGATATACCAACAGGTGTATTGACTTCATGGGCAACACCAGCGACCAAGTTTCCTAAGCTGGCCATTTTCTCTGATTGAATCAACTGTTGCTGAGTTTTTCTCAACACTTCTGCTTGATGTTTTAACATCATCTGATTGAAGGCGAACGCTAAATTATCTTTATCACTTCTGGGAATGATGGTTATACTATAATCCCCTGATGTAAATGCATTAATTGCCGATTCATTCTGCTAACTTCATCGTCTGTATCCTCGAAACTCACAGGTAGGGTTGCACTATCCCCCGATGCTAATCTATCTATCACTTCTGTAGTTCTTTGAAATCGGCTATTAAATTTTCGACCTATTCTCAATACCACGATTAAAAGGATAATAAAGCCTGCCAAACTGATAAGTATCATGTCGGCAATTTGTCTGTAAATCGGTGATAATATTTCGTTCTTTTCAGCGCCTATAATTACCAACCAGCCACTTAAGGGCATCTCAGCATGAGTAAATAACAACTCTTGCCCATTGTTCAATGGAAAGTTGACGGTTTCTGACTCACTGTCTGAGAAACGGGAAAGTAGGGCAGAATAAGGTGTTTGCATAAATGACTTGGTGATAAGTTCGGATTCGGTGGAAGCAACAATATTGGCATTATTACTGAGTATAAAAATGCTTCTATCGGCAGCAATGTTAAGCGCTTTGTTTAGTATTTCGTTTAAGGCCATATCCACGCCCGCGATACCTTTGAACTGACCATCTATCACAATAGGGTAGGTAAATTCGACAATTTGAACCCCTTCATACCAGTAAGGCTCTGTTATGGTAGGTCCGTTCTGATTTTGCGCAGCAAGTGCTTTTGGGCCTAGATAGCATTCACTGCTTTCAATATCAACAAGAGGCTCAAGTCGCTCACTAATTGAAGAATTTTCATCCCGCTTCCAATATGGAACGAATCGTCCTGTCTCTGACAAACCTAAACGCACCTCCTCGGGCGCTACTTTCAAATAGCTTAAATCGAATTGATCAGCATCTGGTTCGTAACCAAAGTAAGCAGCTTCCAGGAATTCGTTATTAATTATAATTGATTTGGCAAAGGCACTACTCTGTTCTCGACGGCCAAAAAGACCATGATGCTGGGCATCTGCCATAGTTTTGGCAATTTGTAGCGCACTAAAGTTTTGTTTATTAAGCTCTTGTGAAAGAAGATTGGCTTGAAAGGCAAGTGCTTGCTTAGTATTCGTCAATTTTTGTTCTAACGTTTCTGAAACCCAGAAATAGAAAGTTGAAAAATAAAGCACTGTTGAAGGTAAAAGCACATATAACAGAAGTTTACTGAATCGCCCCGTGTTTGCCAGAGACTCAATAACTTGAGAAACTGGAACTATGAAAAAATCAAATCGCTATACATCAGAATTTCGTGAACGTGCAATTAGGCTTGTTACCACACAACAGCATGAATA